>JBBRXM010000011.1:0-87812 GCA_038248405.1 Burkholderiales bacterium | reverse complement strand
GGTCAAGTCCTTCCAGGTGCCGGCCACGCCTTTCACCTGCGCCTGGCCGCCGAGCTTACCCTCGGTGCCGACCTCGCGCGCCACCCGCGTCACTTCCGACGAGAACGAGGAGAGCTGCTCGACCATCGTGTTGGCGGTGGTGGCCGCGCGCAGGTACTGGCCCTTGAGCGGATGGCCGTCCACTTCCAGCGCCATCGTCTGCGACAGGTCGCCTTTCGCCACGGCGCCGATCACGCGCGCCATTTCGGTGGTCGGGCGCACCAGGTCGTCGATCAGGGTATTGACCGAACTGATGATGGTGCCCCAGCCGCCGGCCACGTTCGGCACCGCCGCGCGCTGGGTCAGGCGGCCTTCGCGGCCCACCACGCGCGACACTTCCGTCACCGCCTTCACCATCTTCTCTTTGGTCTCGATGATGTCGTTCAGGGTGTCGGCGATCTTGCCGGCCACCCCGGTCCAGTCGGACGGCATGCGCGCGGTGAAGTCGCCCTTCTTCAACGCCATCAGCGTCGAGAGCAGGAGTTTGGCGTCCAGCTCTTCAATGAAGTCGCTCATGTTATTCATCGACATATCCTCGGTCTTGGGAAGTGAAAGGGGTGGCCGGATCGTGCTTCCGGCTGGTGTAGGTTGGGTTTGTTTTGTGCTGCCGGCAGCTTCGGCTTCGCCGGCGCCGGCCCGCCCAGCAGGGCGCGCTGGAACTGGTCGCAGCCGAGCGTGTCGAGCACCCTTGCGCGCCACCGGCGCGGCGTTGTCGAAGGCGCCGCCGGTGGCCGGAACGGGCCGTGATGAGCTCGTACTCGCCGGCGCGCGTGGGGGGCACCGCCAGGCTCTCGAGCGCAAACAGGCTCGCCGCATCTTCGTTGACAAGTAATACTTTAGGGATCTGCACGTCTGGACAGGACCTGTTATGGATTGGTACGTCGCTCACAGCCGGGTTGTCGAATGCTAATGAATGCTCATATTTTAACAAACTGCAATCCCAGCAGGCAAAGTCCGCGAAGCGTAATTGAATTAAAATTTCCCGGGCGCACGATAGCCAGCCGCCGGCGCCGGCCAGCCGGCGTGCCCGATCCGTGTGGCGTCCCGAGCACGGTCATGCAACCTACCGATTGTTACTTGGAAGCAGGAGCTCCCTGTAAACGGCGGCTTGGCCGGCGCGCCGCGGACAGCGCCTGGAAAATATTCCGTACCGGTAGCAATTGCCGATTGAGTTTTGGTAAATTGTCAACTAAAATACCTATTGTCCGGTTGATATTTCTTGGACGCGTTAAGCCGAGAATGGACCAGGAGGAACGAGATGGTTGAGCTGAGCCAATTAATGAAAATGATCGAGGCCCCTTCCGAGGCGGTCTGGAGCAATGTGCTGTTCGACATCGCTCACGACCTCGGATTTGACGGCGTGCTGTATGCGGCGATGACATCGCGGCACGCGAGCCTCGAGAATTCGTTTTTGTACAGCAATTACTCGAAGGAGTGGCGGCGCTATTACGATGCCCACAAGCTGCACCACGTCGACCCGACCATCCGGCACTGCATGAACAGCGTGCTGCCGCTGGTGTGGGAGCCCGATGCCTTCAAGAAGCAGGACGAGCACAATATGTTCGAGGAAGCCAGCCAGTTCGGCATGCGCTCCGGCATCACGTTCCCTATGCATGGATGCAATGGCGAGCTGGGGATGATCAGTTTCGCCACTGACATGGTGCCCGACGCAGAGTTCAACGCCCGCCTGACGCACTACATGGCCGACCTGTTTCTGTTGCGCGACTATGCGTTCGAGTCCTCGCTCAAGTTCATCAAGGCGCGCCAGCAGGCCGAGCCGGTGCCGCATCTGACCAAGCGTGAACTCGAAGTCATCAAATGGGTGACGGCGGGCAAGTCGTCGTGGGAAATCTCGCGCATTACCGACTGTGCCGAGGCCACCATCAATTTTCACATTTCCAACATCCGCCAGAAGTTCAACGTCAATACGCGTCAGCAGGCGCTGGTCAAGGCCATCGCCCTGGGCATCATTACTCCAGAAGATCCCCATCGCTGAGCTTGCCTTCGACGTACAGCTTGACCAGCAGCGCCACCGGCGGCGGCACCCCGAGGCCGGTTTCGAAGCGGCTGCCGCTCGACTGGGTGACGCCGAAGCGGGCCCAGAAGGTGGCCTGGCTCTCGCGTTTGCTGATGCGGAACTGGCGCAGGCTGATCGGGCCCGTTACCCGTCCAGGCCGCGCGGCGTCGTTGGCCGCGCGCGTGCCCGGCTCGCTCTGGGCCGTGGTCTGGAGATTGTAGTCGTTGTCCATGTCGTTTCCCCCCGAAGCAATATGGGCAGTATTCCACCTCGCGCCTTGCTTTCCAGCTATCACATCTACTAGTTATGCAAATCCGATATTTAACGGATTCTGGCTAGCCTTGAATAACAATTTCCACAGGGAACACCGATATGCGTCGCCCTGGCTATTCTTTCTCTAATGCTAAATTGTCATAAGGGATGTGTTTGCGGTCGTCAATACGATATAGTTGAAGCCCGGCGCCGCCACGGCGCCCGCGCGACCTGGAACAAGGTAGGACGATGACGCAATCATGGGCAATGGCATGACCGGCAGCGGGCCGGCACGGCTGGTACTCTGGGCCGCCGGTCTGGCGTTCGCGCTGCTCGCCGGCGCGCTGTCGTATTCGATGGCCGCCCGCATCGTCGAAGGCGACGCCCGCCAGCGCTTCAACGGCATCGCCCGCGGCGCGCAGTCGGCGCTGGCGGCGCGGGTGGCCAGCTTCAACGACCTGATACGCGCGATGACGGCGCTGTTCGAAGCGTCCGACGCCCCCGTCACGCGGGTGCAGTTCCACCGCTACGTCGGCGCCCTCGACATCGTCCGCAATTTCCCCGAGGTGGACCTGATCACGTTCGCCGCCGGCGTCGACGACGGCCGGCGCGACGCCTTCGTGGCCGCCGTGCGGGCCGACCGCAGCCTGCAGCCGGGCGGCTATCCCGGCTTCGACATCCGGCCGCCGGGCCGGCGCGCCCACTATGAAGTGCTGACCTACGTCGAGCCGATATCCGCCTTCGGCGACAATGCCGGCGCCGACATCGCCGACGATCCGGCGATGGGGCATGCGCTGGCGCTGGCGCGCGACAGCGGGCGCAGTTCGTCCGGCGTGCCGATCAGGATCAGCAGGCCGACCCCGCACATCGACCTGGGCATCGGCCGGCCGGTCTACCGCAACGGCGCGGCGCTGACCGACGCCGCCGCCCGCCGCGCCGCCTACCTGGGCACGGTGGGCGTCGGTTTCGGCGTGCCAGCACTGGTGCGCGGGGTGCTGGGGCAGGTGGCGATGCCGGGGCTGCAGCTGGCGCTCTATTCGGCGGCCGGCGCCACCCGCGACGGCGCCTTCCAGGCCGGCGGCGGCGGGCAGTTGCTGTTCGACAGCGGCGCCCACCAGGGCGCGCGCTTCGAAACGGTGCTGCCGGTCGACTTCAACGGCGGCTTGTGGCAGGCCCGCTTCAGCCTGCCCAAAGCGGACCTGTACAGCCCCTTCGACCGGGCCTTCCCGCTCGTGGCGATGGCCATCGGAGTGGTGGTCGGCATGCTGGTGTACGCCTTCTTCTTCACGCTGTTCTGGTCGCGCCGCACCGCCATCGCCCAGCGCCTGCTGCTCGACACGGTGCTCGACAGCGTCGACGCGCACGTCTACATGAAGGATCGCGACCGGCGCTACACCTACATCAATGCCCGCACCGCCGAGGCGATGGGGCTCGAGCCGCAGGACGTCATCGGCAAGCTCGATCGCGAGGTGCTGCCGGCCGGGCTGGCCGACGCCTACTGGGAGGAGGACCGCAAGGTGTTCGAGCGCGGCGTCGACGTCGCCGGCCAGCACCAGTTCACCCAGCTCGATGGCGAGGTGCGGCAGTTCTGGACGGTGAAGGTGCCGGTGCGGAAGGCCGGCGAGGTGAGCGCCGTGATCGGCCTGTCGACCGACGTCACCGAACTGCACAACCTGAAGCAGCAGGCCGATGCCGCCAGCCTGGCCAAGAGTAACTTCCTGTCGAACATGAGCCACGAGATCCGCACCCCGATGAACAGCATCATCGGCATGTCGCACCTGGCGCTCAAGGCGGCCACCACGCCCAAGCAGCGCGACTACCTCGAGAAGATCTACCACTCCGGGCAGCACCTGCTCGGGATCATCGACGACATCCTCGATTTCTCGAAGATCGAGGCCGGCAAGGTCGATCTCGAGCTGATCGACTTCACCCTGCCTGGGCTGATGGACAACATCGCGCAGCAGCTGGGCGACGCCGCCGCCGGCCGCGGCCTGGCGCTGGTGTTCGATAGCGGCCCCGGCATGCCGCGCCAGATGCGCGGCGACCCGCTGCGGCTCGAACAGGTGCTGCTCAACTTCACCGGCAACGCCATCAAGTTTTCGCAGGACGGCGTGGTGCGCATCCATGCCTGCCTGGAGGAGGAGAGCGCCAGCGACGCGCTGGTGCGCTTCGAGGTGCACGACGGCGGCATCGGCATGACGGCGGCCGAGGTGGCCGAGCTGTTCAAGTCCTTCCACCAGGCCGACCCGTCGACCACGCGCAGATACGGCGGCAGCGGGCTCGGGCTGGTCATCAGCAAGCAGCTCGTCGAGCTGATGGGCGGCAGCGTGGGCGTGCACAGCACGCCGGGCGTGGGCAGCACCTTCTGGTTCACCGCGCGCCTGGGCAAGGGCGTCGCCTTCATGCGCGCCGGGCCCGAGCCGGTGCCGCCGGAGGTGTTCGAGCAGATCGGCGGCGCTTCCATCCTGCTGGTGGAGGACAACGTGTTCAGCCAGCAGGTGGCGCAGGAGCTGCTGGAGGAGGCCGCCGCCAGCGTGGTGGTGGCCGCCAACGGCAAGGAGGCGATCGACCTGATGCTGCGGCGCCGCTTCGACTGCGTGCTGATGGACCTGCAGATGCCGGTGATGGACGGCTTCGAGACGGCCCGCATGATCCGCTCCGATCCGCGCCTGCGCGACGCGGTGGTGATCGCGCTGACGGCCAATGCGGGGCTGGACGACCAGGCGCGCGCATTGGCGGCCGGCATGGACGAATTTGTCACCAAGCCGACCACGCCCGGCCAGCTGTTCGGAGTGATCGCCCGCGCGCTGGGCGCGCGCGCGGCGGCGGCCTTGCCGGCGGCGGCGCAGCCGTCCGCGATGCTCGACCTGGACGCGCTGGCGGCGACCTTCGGCCGCAATCCGGACAAGATGCGTAAATACGCCTTCATGTTCCTCGACTCCGCGCGCGACGGCCTGCGCGACGCCGGCGAGGCGGTCGCGCTGGGCGACCTGGCGCGCGCCGCCGATATCGGCCATCGGATGAAGGCAGCGGCGCGGGCGGTGGGCGCGATGGACTTTGCCCACCTGTGCCAGCTGCTCGAACAGCTGCGTGCGGGCGGCTCGGTGGCCGACGCCGGCGCCCTGCTGGCGCGCATGCTGGCGCTGCGCGAGGCGCTGGCCGCGCACATGGCGGCCGAACTGGGGGAGCCGGCGCAAGGCTAGTCCGCTCTACCGCCGGCAGCGTAAAAATAGTATGCTGTGGCGCTGCCGACCAGGCCCATTAACGGAACACCATGGCTTCTCGCGTCACACCCGGACTTCTCATCTTGCACGGCAACCAGATGGAGCAATTGCGCGCCGCGCTGTTCGGCTGGCTGCGCGATCATCCGCTCGCGCCGCTGGAGTCGGAGATCGTCCTGGTGCAGTCGAACGGCGTGGCCGAGTGGCTCAAGATCGCGCTGGCCGAGGAAACCGGCGTGTGCGCGGCGACGCGGGTGGCGCTGCCGGCGCGCTTCCTGTGGGAAGCCTACCGCGGCATGCTGGGCGCGGAGCGGGTGCCGAAACGCTCGCCGTTCGACAAGGCGCCGCTGACCTGGCGCCTGATGCGCCTGCTGCCGGCGCTGCTCTCGTCCGCCGCCTTCGCGCCGCTGCGCCACTTCCTCGGCGATGGCGACCCGGAACGCCGGCTGCAGCTGGCCGAGCGCCTGTCCGACCTGTTCGACCAGTACCAGGTGTACCGCGCCGACTGGCTGGAAGACTGGGCGGCGGGGCGCGACGTGCTGCGCAACGCGCGCGGCGAGGCGGTGGCGCTGCCGGCGGACCAGTTCTGGCAGGCCGAACTCTGGCGCGCGGTCAACGACAGCCTGGCGCCGGCGCTGCGCCAGTCCGGCCGCGCCACCGTCCACGGCGAATTCGTGCGCGCCAGCGAGGAGGGGGCGGCGCCGGCCGGCAAGCTGCCGCGCCGCGTCGTAGTCTTCGGCATCTCGGCGCTGCCCTACCAGACCTTGCAGGCGATCGCCGCCCTGTCGCGCCACTGCCAGGTGCTGCTGGCCGTGCCCAATCCCTGCCAGTTCTACTGGGGCGACATCATCGAAGGGCACGAGCTGCTCAAGGCCCGGCACCGGCGCCAGCAGCCGCGCGGCGGCGTCGACCTGTCGCACGTGCCGATCGAGGACATGCACTCGCACAGCCATCCGCTGCTGGCGAGCTGGGGCCGGCAGGGGCGCGACTTCGTGCGCATGCTCGACGAATTCGACAGCAGTTCGGAAGGCCGCTTCGAGAACATGCGGGTCGACCTGTTCAGCGAAGGCGAGGGCGCCACGCTGCTCGGCCAGGTGCAGGCGGCGGTGCGCGACCTGCTGCCGCTGGCCGAGCATGCGCATCTGGCGCCGGCTGCGCTCGACCGCTCGATCGAATTCCATGTCGCCCACAGCGTGCAGCGCGAGGTCGAAGTGCTGCACGACCAGCTGCTGTCCTGGTTCGCCGAAGATGCCGAACCGGCGCTGCGCCCGCGCGACGTGGTGGTGATGGTGCCTGACATCGAGACCTTTTCGGCGGCGATCCATGCGGTGTTCGAGCAGCACCGGCGAGGCGACCCGCGCTTTATCCCGTTCGAGATCGGCGACGTCAAGGATCGCAGCGTCAATCCGCTGCTGGTGGCGCTCGAGTGGCTGTTGCGCCTGCCGCAGCAGCGCTGTCGCCAGAGCGAAGTGCGCGACCTGCTCGACGTGCCGGCGCTGGCCGCCCGTTTCGGCCTCGAGGAAGACGACCTCGCCACGCTCGGCATGTGGATCGAAGGGGCCAGCGTGCGCTGGGGCCTGGACCAGGAACACCGCGACGGTCTCGGGCTCGGCTCGGCCGGCGAGCAGAATGCCTGGATCTTCGGCGTGCGCCGCATGCTGCTCGGTTACGCCAGCGGCGCCGGCGCCAGCTTCGGCGGCATCGAACCGTACTCCGAGGTGGCCGGGCTCGACGCCGCGCTGGCCGGCTCGCTGGCGCAGCTGATCGAAACGCTGCTGGCGTGGCGCGCCAGCCTGGCCCAGCCGCGCACCCCGGCCGAGTGGGGCGAACAGGCGCGGGCGCTGCTGGCGGCCTTCTTCGACGGCTCGGAAGAAGCCGACCGCCTCACGCTGGCGCAGCTGCGCGAGGCGCTGCAGACGTGGCTCGAGACGTGCGAGAACGCTGACTTTGCCGAAGCGGTGCCGCTTTCGGTATTGCGCGAGGCGTGGCTGGGCGCGCTCGACGAGCCGACCCTGAACCACCAGTTCGTCTCCGGCGGCGTCACCTTCTGCAGCCTGATGCCGATGCGCGCCGTGCCGTTCCGGGTGGTGTGCCTGCTGGGGATGAACGACGGCGACTTCCCGCGCCGCGCGCGCCAGGCCGATTTCGACCTGCTGGCGCTGCCCGGCATGGCGCGCCCCGGCGACCGCTCGCGCCGCGACGACGACCGCTACCTGATGCTCGAGGCGGTGCTGGCCGCGCGCGACAAGCTGTACGTCAGCTGGGTAGGGCGCAACGTGCGCGACAACAGCGAGCAGCCGGCCTCGGTGCTGGTGTCGCAGCTGCGCGACTACCTGGCCGCCGGCTGGGATCTCGACCTGGCCGCGATGACGACCGAACACGCCTTGCAGCCGTTCAGCCGGCGCTATTTCGAGGAAGGCGGCCTGCCGACCTACGCCGGCGAGTGGCGCGCCGCCCACGCGGCCAGCGAGGCGGGCGCCGATGCGGCGCTGCCGCCGTTCGAACTGGAGGGCGACTACCGGCTCAAACTGGGCGAACTGGCGCAGTTCCTGCGACAGCCGGCGCGCTACTTCTTCCGCCGCCGGCTTGGCGTCTGGTTCGCCGACGCCGCCGCGCTGGGCCAGGACGAAGAGCCGTTTTCGCTCGACGCGCTGGAGCGCTACTTTTTAGAAGACGACATGCTGGGCGACGGCGCCGCGCCGGAGGCTGTCGAAGACGTGCACGCCAGTTTGAGCGCGCGCGCCGAACGGCTCGGCCGCGAAGGCGTGCTGCCGATCGGCCTGATCGGCCGCAAGTGGCAGGAAGAGCTGATCAAGGGCGTGGCGCCGGTGCGCACCGCGTGGCTGGCGCTGTCGGCGCGTTTTCGCGAGCATGCGCCCAAGCGCCACGTGCACCTCGAGTTCGAGGGCGGCATCGTGTTGGAGGACTGGATCGACCAGCTGCGCAACGGCGACGAGGGCGAGGCCTGGCTGATGCAGATGTCGTCGAAGGTGCTCGATAAAAAGGGCGCGCCGCGCGGCGACAAGCTGATCGGCCCCTGGCTGCGCCAGCTGGCGGCCGCCGCCAGCGGCCACCACGTCACCGGCCACCTGGTCGCGCGCGACGCCACCGTGACGATGGCGCCGCTCGACGCCGGCAGCGCCCGCGCCGAGCTGGCCGCGCTGGTGGCGCTGTGGCGCCGCAACCTCGATGCGCCCTTGCCGGCGGCCTGCAAGACGGCGCTGGCGCTGCTGCGCGGCGGCGACGCCCGCGCCACCTACGACGGCGGTTTCGAGATTTCCGGCGAAGTGACGGACCTGTGCCTGGCGCGCCTGTGGCCCGACTTCGCCGCGCTTACCGCCGGCGGCGAGTGGCTGGGAACGGCGCAGGCGCTGTATGGCCCGTTGGCCGGGTGGCTCGACCAGCACATTGCGGTGGCGCCGCTTGTCGGGGAGGCGGCATGAGCGAACTGCTCGACCCGATCGGCTTCCCGCTGCACGGCTCGCGCCTGATCGAGGCCAGCGCCGGCACCGGCAAGACCTGGACCATCGCCGCGCTGTACGTGCGCCTGGTACTCGGCCACGGCGGCGAGGCCGGTTTTGCCCGCGCGCTGCTGCCCAGCGAGATCCTGGTGATGACGTTTACCCGCGCCGCCACGCGCGAACTGTCGAACCGGGTGCGCGAGCGCCTGGTCGAAGCGGCCGCGTTCTTCCGCGGCGAGGGCGAGGCCGCGGACCCCTACCTGGCCGAACTGGCGGGGGCCTACCCGGGACACGCCGAACGCCAGCAGGCCGCGTACCGGCTGGTGCTGGCCGCCGAAACGATGGACGAAGCGGCGATTTTCACCATCGACGCCTGGTGCCAGCGCATGCTGCGCGAGCACGCCTTCGACAGCGGCAGCCTGTTCGACGAGGAGCTCGTCAGCGACGAGCACGCGCTGTTCGAGGACGCCGCCCACGACTACTGGCGCCAGAACGTCTATCCGTTAAACAGCAATGCACTCGCCGGCCTGATGCGCTGCTGGCAGGACGTCGGTGCGCTCAAGCAGTCGGTGCGCGAGCTGGTGCGCCGCGTCGGCATCCTCCCCGGGCACACCCCGGACGAATCGCTCGCCGCCCTGATCGCGCGCGTCGAACGCCTGCAAATGGCCGAACTGGCGCGCCTGAAAGAGGGCTGGTTCGAGCGCGCCAGCCAGATGGAGCAGTGGATCGCCGCCCAGCGCGAGCTGGCGCCCAAATGCTTCAACGGCAACAAGCTGCGCGCCGATTCGCTCGTGAAGTGGTTCGACGCCCTGCGCGCCTGGGCGCTCGAGCCGTCCATGCTGATGCCGGCGCTGACCGACACCGCCTGGCATCGCCTCACGCCCGACGGCATCACGGACGCCTGCAGCAAGGGCTTCAGCACCGCCATTCCGGCCAGTTTCGACGCCACCACCGACCTCTGGGAAGCGCTCAAGGCAATCGAGCCGCTCTCGCATGCGCTGTACCGCCATGCCGCCGCCAGCATCGCGCGCCGCATGACGGAGCTGAAGCTGCGCAGCCGCCAGTTCGGCTTTGCCGACATGCTCGAGCGCCTGAAGGCGGCGCTGGAAGGACCCAACGGCGCCGCGCTGCGCGAGCGCATCGCCGCGCAGTACCCGGTGGCGATGGTGGACGAATTCCAGGACACTTCGCCGGACCAGTACGCGATCTTCAACCTGCTGTACCGCGTGGCCGACAACGAGCGCGCGCACGGCCTGTTCCTGATCGGCGACCCGAAGCAGTCGATCTACGGCTTTCGCGGCGCCGACATCCACAGCTACCTGGCCGCGCGCCGCGCTACCGAAGGGCGCCATTACCAGCTCGGCACCAACTATCGCTCGACGGCAGCGCTGGTGGAGGCGGTCAACCAGCTGTTCGAGCACGCCGAAGGCACATATGCCGCCGGCGCCTTCCGCTTCAAGAAGGGCGACGTCAACCCGCTGCCGTTCGAATCGGTCAGTGCCAAGGGCCGCGGCCAGGAGCTGGTCGGCGTGGAGGGGCCATACCAGGCGCTGGCGATCTGCAGTTCCGACCGCGACGACATGAAAGCGGACGACTACCGCGAGTTCTTCGCCCACCACTGCGCCGAGCACATCGTCGAGCTGCTTAACGACGCGGCAGTGGGCTTTCGCGAAGGCGACGCCTTCACCCGGCTGATGCCGGCCGATATCGCCATCCTGGTGCGCGACCGCCGCGAGGCGTCGGCGATCCGGCGCGCGCTGGCGCAGCGCAAGGTGGCCAGCGTCTACCTGTCGGACAAGGATTCGGTGATCGACAGCGAAGAGGCGGCCGACGTGCTGCGCTGGCTGCAGGCGGTGGCCAGCCCGCTCGACGGCGGCCTGGCACGGGCGGCGTTCGCGACCCGCACCGCCGGCCTCTCGCTGGCGGCACTGGCGCGCATCTCGTCGGACGAGCTGGCGTGGGAAGAGCGCGTCGAGCAGCTCAAGGCGCTGCACGTGGTCTGGCAGCGCCAGGGCGTGCTGGCGATGCTGCGCCGCTTCGTGCACGAACTGAACCTGCCGTCGACGCTGCTGCGCCAGCCCGGCGGCGAGCGGCGCCTGACCAACCTGCTGCACCTGGCCGAATTGCTGCAGGGTGCCAGCCGCGGGCTCGATGGCGAGCAGGCGCTGCTCCGCTGGTTTGCCGAACAGGTGGCCGGCATCGGCGAAGGCGGCGACGAGCGGGTGCTGCGCCTCGAGAGCGACGCCGAACTGGTGAAGGTGGTCACGGTGCACAAGTCGAAGGGCCTGGAGTATCCGCTGGTGTACCTGCCGTTTGCCGTCACCGCCCGCAAGACCGACCGCCGCAACCGCAGCTTTTTCGAATACGCCGGCGAGAACGGCGAGCGCCGGCTCGACCTTGGGTTGTCGGACGAGGCGCTGGCCGCGGTCGACCGCGCCCGCATCGAGGAAGACCTGCGCCTCTTGTACGTGGCGCTCACGCGCTCCAGGCACTTCTTGTGGCTGGGCGTGGCGGCGGTGGCGGCCAAGAAGGCGGGCGAAAACAAGCTGCACGAATCGGCGCTCGGCTACCTGCTCGGCGGCGGCGCGGCGATCGCGGCGGCCGACATGCGCGCGCACTGGGAAACGCTGAAAGGCTCCAGCAAGGCGATCGAACTCAAAGCCCTGGCGGCGCCGGAGGGCCTGACCCTGCTCGCCCGCGAGGAAGTGCGCGCGCCGCTGGTCGACGCCGCGGTATTTACCGGCACCTTCGAACGCAACTGGTCGGTCGGCTCCTTCACGTCGCTGACGCGCCAGACGGGTGCCGCGCCGATGCGCGCGCAGGAGGAAACCCTGCTCGAGGAAGAACCGTCGCAGGTGCCGGCGCGCACCGACGACGCCCCGTGGCACCGTTTTCCGCGCGGCTCGGTGCCGGGCAACTTCCTGCACGAGCAGCTCGAGTGGATGGGGCAGGAGGGCTTTGCCACCGTGTTCGACGCCAGTTTCGATGCGCGCCTGGCAGTGCGCTGCGAGCGCTCCGGCTGGGGCAACCGCAAGGAAGACGCCATCGCCTGGCTGCGCGAGGTGGCGACGACGACGCTGCCGCACCTGGACGCGCCGCTGGCCGCGCTGGACGGCGTGATGCCGGAGATGGAGTTCTGGTTTCCGAGCCGGCACCTGCGCAGCACGAAGCTCGACCAGCTGTGCGCCGCACGCATGCTGGGCGGTGTGGCGCGCCCGGTGCTGCCGGAGCGCCAGCTGCATGGCATGCTCAAGGGCTTTGCCGACCTGGTGTTCGAGCACGAGGGGCGCTACTGGGTGCTGGACTACAAATCGAATTCGCTCGGCGCCGGCGACGCCGCCTACACCCGCGCGGCGATGGCGGCCGGGATGGCGGCGCACCGCTACGACATCCAGGGCGCGATCTACATGCTGGCGCTGCACCGCCTGCTGCGCAGCCGCCTCGGCGACGACTACGACCCGCAGCAGCAACTGGGCGGCGCGCTGTTCCTGTTCCTGCGCGGGATCGCCAACACGTCCACGCGCGGCTGCTACCTGCTCGAACCTGACCTGGCGCTGCTCGAACAGCTCGAAGGCCTGCTCGGCGACGATACCAACGAGGAAGCACCCCGATGAAGCCCGACATGGATACCCTGTGGCTGCAGGTGGCGGCGCTGACCGAGGCGGGCGAACTGCGCCGCTTGTCCGGCGCCTTTGCCCGCTTCATCGCTTCGCTGGGCGACGCATCGCCGCCTCTGATGCTGGCCTGCGTGCTGCTGTCCGAACTGGAAGGGCGCGGCCACAGCTGCCTGATGCTGGACGAACTGGCGGCCGACCCGTGCGCGCTGATGGGCTGGAGCGAAGAGCAGTGGCAGGCGCTGGCCGCAGCGGCGGCGCCGCTGCCGAAAAACGTCAAGGGATGGTACGCGCTGCTGGCCGGCGCGGGGCAGGTGTGGCAGGCGGGAGAGCTCAGCTTCGACCAGCCGCTGGTGCTCGACGGCGAGCGCCTGTACTTGCGCCGCTACTGGCGCGACGAGACGCTGGTGGCCGGCAGCATCGGCGCGCGCGCGCGCCAGCTGCGCGCGGTGGACGCCGGCGAGGCGCGCACCTGGCTCGATATCCTGTTCGCGTCGCACCGCAAGGCCGAAACGCCGGACTGGCAGAAGCTCGCCTGCGCGATCGCCCTGCGCGGCTCGGTGGCGATCATCACGGGCGGCCCCGGCACCGGCAAGACCTACACGGTGGCGCGCCTGCTGGCGCTGCTGTTCGCGACAGCTCCCGACGCCGGCGCGCTGCGCATCGCGCTGGCCGCCCCCACCGGCAAGGCCGCGGCGCGCCTGAAACAGTCGATCGACAAGGCCCTGGGCGACCTGGCCGACAAGGTCGGCGCGGCGCTGCCGCTGCGCGCGCTGACCGAGCGCATGGGCGCCGCGCGCACCCTCCACAGCCTGCTGGGCGCGCGCCCGGACACCCGCGCGTTCGCCCACAACCAGGGCAATCCGCTCGACGTCGACGTGCTGATCGTCGACGAGGCGTCGATGGTGCACCTGGAGATGATGGCCTCGCTGCTGGACGCGCTGCCCGCTGGCGCCATGCTGGTGCTGTTGGGCGACAAGGACCAGCTGGCGTCGGTGGAGGCGGGCGCGGTGCTGGGCGACCTGTGCCACGACGCGCAGGCCGGCGGCTACGACGCCGCCACGCTGGCCTACGCGCTGGAAGCGGCCGGCGAGACGATCCCGGCCCAATTCGCGGGCGGCGCCGGCGCGCTGGCGCAGCGGACCGTGATGCTGCGCCACAGCCGGCGCTTTTCCGGCCCGATCGGCGAACTGGCGCTGGCGGTCAATGCGGGCGCGGTGGCGCGCGCCGAGGAAGTGCTGCGCCGCGGCGACGAGGCGGTGCACTGGATCGAACAGGCGCAGCAGCATCACGCGCTGCAGCTGGCGCTGGATGGCTACCGGCCCTACCTGGAGCTGCTGCGCGACGGCGACGCCGCCAGCCACGACGGCTGGGCGAGGTCGGTGCTGCAAAGCTTCGAGTCGTTCCGGCTGCTGTGCGCCGTGCGCGAGGGCGAGTGGGGCGTGACGGGGCTGAACGCGGCGATCGAGCAGCGCCTCGAGGGCGCGCGGCTGATCCGCCGCCGCGGCGAGTGGTACGTCGGGCGGCCGGTGATGGTGACCCGGAACGACTACGGCACCGGCGTCTTCAACGGCGACATCGGGCTGACGCTGGCCGATCCGGCGCGTCCTGAGTCGCTGCGGGTCTACTTCCTCGAGGGCGACAAGGTGCGCAGCGTGCTGGCCACGCGATTGCGCCACGTGGAGACGGCGTATGCGATGACGGTGCATAAATCGCAGGGATCGGAGTTCGCGCACACGGTGCTGGTGCTGCCCAAGTCGGGCGGGACGATGCTGGCGCGGGAACTGGTGTACACGGGGATCACGCGCGCCAGCCAGGTGTTTACGCTGGTGACGCCGGCGAGCGCGATGCTGGCGGCGGCGATCGGGCGGCGCACGCGCAGGGCCAGCGGCTTGCGCGAGATGCTGGGAAGCTGACCCCGTCGTCGCTGCCAATCGCAGGGACGGCGGCGGAAACAAAAAAGCCACCGCGATGCTGCCGGTGGCTTTTTCACATGCGGGCGGCGCTTCAGTTGTGCCGGCGGCGCGGCTTGACGTGCTTGACGGCGCGGGTGCGGATCGAGGCCTTGATGATGCTCTCGGCGCGCGGGTGGGCGCGCACGCTCGGTGCCGAGTCGCCGGCGACGAAGCGGCGGATCGACAGCGCGTCGAACGCACGCACGGACGACGCGCGCGCGTTGAGCAGCACCAGCGTGGCGTTACGGCCGGCCGACTTGATGCGCATGATGAGGCAGCGACCCGCTTCTTCGGTGTAGCCGGTCTTCGAGAGGCCGATGTCCCAGCCCTTGGCGCCGACGAAGCGGTTGGTGTTGTGGTACTCGACGCCGCGGCCGTTGATGTTGATGATGTCCTTGGCGTCGGTGGTGATGCGCGCGATCTCCGGGTAGGCGGAGGCCGCTACCGCCATCTTGACCAGATCGGACGCGGTCGAACGGTTGTTCGGCGACAGGCCGGTCGGCTCTTCGATCGAGGTCTGGGTCATGCCGAGCGCGGCGATCTTGGCCTTGACGGCCGCCTTGAACGCGGCGGTGCCGCCCGGGTAGGTGCGACCGAGCGAGGCGGCGGCGCGGTTGTCCGACGACATCAGGGCCAGCTGCAGCACGTCGCGGCGCGGGATGCTGGCGCCGACCGGCACGCGCGAGGTGCTGTGCTTGAGCATGTCGACGTCCACCTTGTCGATCGAGATCGGCGCGTCCATGTCCTGCTTGGCGTCGAGCACCACCATGGCGGTCATCAGCTTGGTCAGCGACGCGATCGGGACGATTGCGTTGGCGTTCTTCTCGATCAGGACCTTGCCGGTGTCGTCTTCGATGACGAGCACCGATTGCGATCCGTACGGGCCGGCAACGGCGGCGGCGGCGGAAATCGACAACAGGACGGTGACGAACAGTTTTTTCATGTTTTTTTTCGTGGAACTGCGGTTCAGGATCGGGCGCCGGGGACGTGGGCGCTGCGCGAATGACGAAAATGTCTGGCTATGGGGCAATAAACTTATGCGGGAAGATATCACCAACGTTGGGGTATGTCTACCGCGCACGAGGAGAAAGCTGTCTCTATTTGTAATTTCCATAGAAAAAGGCCCTGCCTTGCGGCAGAGCCTTTGGAAATAGACAAGCTGAACCGTTAATTATTTCGGCTGGTAAATCTTATCGAACTCGCCGCCGTCGTCGAAGTGTTTCTTCTGGGCTTGTTTCCAGCCGCCGAACAGCTCGTCGACGGTAAACAGCGCGATCGGCTTGTAGTTGGCGGCGAATTTCTTGGCCACGGCCGGCGAGCGCACGCGCATGTAGTGCCTGGCGCCGATTTCCTGGCCCGCTTCCGAGTACAGGAAATTGAGGTAGGCGGTGGCCTGCTTGCGCACGCCGCGCTTGTCGACGACCTTGTCGACGACGGCGACGGGTGACTCGGCCAGGATCGAGGCCGGCGGATAGACCACCTCGAAGTTGTCGCCGAATTCGGCGCGCACCAGGTTGACCTCGTTTTCGAACGTCACCAGCGCATCGCCGATTTCGCGCTGGGTGAACGTGGTGGTGGCGGCGCGCCCGCCGGCGTCGAGCACCGGCACGTTCTTGAAGATGCGGGTGACGAGGTCGCGCGCCTGCGCCTCGGTGCCGCCTTTTTTCAGCACCGAGCCCCACGCGGCCAGGTAGGTGTAGCGGCCGTTGCCGGCGGTCTTGGGATTGGGGATCACCACTTTCACGCCGGGCTTGGCCAGGTCGTCCCAGCCCTTGATCTGCTTCGGGTTGCCCTTGCGGACCAGGAACACCATGGTCGAGTAGTAGGGCGCCGCGTTGTTCGGGAACTTCTTGGCCCAGTCCTGCGCCACCAGGCCGCGGTCGGCCAGCATGTCGATGTCGTTGGCCTGGTTCATCGTCACCACCGACGCTTCCAGCCCGTCCGCCACCGAACGCGCCTGCTTGCTCGAGCCGCCGTGCGACTGTTTGATGATGACGGTTTCGCCGGTCTTCTTTTTCCAGTCGGCGGCGAACACCGGGTTGATGTCCTTGTAGAGCTCGCGGGCGACGTCGTACGACACGTTGAGCAGTTCGATGTCGGCGGCGCGCGCGGCGAACGGCAGCGCCAGCGCGCCCAGCAGCAGGGCGGCGATGAAACGGCGGGGGTGCAGCGGTGTTGATTTGGTCATCTTGTTCTCGCGAGTGGATTCAGAACAGCATGGTCGGGATTTGCCGCGCAAAACGGAAGTACAGTTTCGTCATATGCTTAGATGACAGCGCGATGGCGGCGCCCTGCGGCCCGGCCATACGGACCCAGCGGGCAAACGGACGCGCTTCCGTGTATAGTCTTTCATATGTATCTTGTAGGTTGGCAATAACTTATTCCATTTATCATTGCTTTAATGTTCACGACCATGGGTACACAGATTCGGGCGGCAACACCGGAAGACGCGACTGCCGCGTGCGTCGTGCTGCGCCGTTCGATCCAGGAATGCTGCGTCGAGGATCACCGCAACGACGCCGCCGTCCTCGACACCTGGCTCGGCAACAAGACGCCGCAGAAGGTGGCTGGCTGGCTGGCGAGCCCGACCAACTACACCCTGGTCGCCGAGCGCGGCGGCGAAGTGGTCGGCGTGGCGCTGCTGACGCAGTCGGGCAAGCTGTCGCTGTGCTACGTGCTGCCGGAGGTGCAAGGCCAAGGCGTCGGCAAGGCGCTGCTGGGCGGGCTGGAGGCAAAGGCGCGCGACTGGGGCATCGGCGTGCTCAAGCTGCACAGCACCGCCGCCGCCCGCGACTTTTACGCGCGCAACGGCTATGTCAACGCCGGCAGGGAAAAAAGCTGCTACGGCATCGAGTGCGATTTTTTCTGGAAGCAGCTGGCCGCGGCGCCCGAGACGGCCGGCGGCGTGGCCAGGCGCTTCTGCAACTGCGGCCCCCAGTAAAAACAGCGGGCCATCCAATCGAACGCGTTGTAGCGAGCCCATCGCTTGCGTTATAGTGGGCGCCTCGTTTTGATGAGTACACAGCAATATGGCTTCGCGCAGAGAATTTCTTCAGCATGGTTTATGCCTGTCCACCCTCGGCGCCCTGTCGGTGCCCCTGATCGGCTGCGCGCAGCCGGCCCTCGCGCCGGCCGGTGCGCCGCAAAAAAGCGCCGCGCGCAGCGCGCCGGTGCGCAGCGCCAGCCGCCAGGTCGCCCAGGCTGAATCCGAAGGGGCCGGCATGGCGCCGCCGCCGGACATCTTCGACGCCCAGGCGCTCGACATGGATTTCTGGCTCAAGCCGCGCACGCTGTCGGTGACCCGGCCGCAGTCGGGCGAGCGCGCCCGGGTGCTGTACTGGCGCGACGGCGAGGTGATCGATTCGGCCTACCAGGAACTGTGCCACCTGATGCGCGACGTGGTCGGCAAGGAAACGGCGCCGATCGACCCGAAACTGTTCGAGACGCTGTGGGGCACCCAGGCTTTCCTGGCCCGCTACGGCATCGAGCAGCCGCTGGAGATCCTGTCGGGCTTTCGCACCGCCAAGTCGAACGGCAGGCTCATCGAGCAGGGCGTGCCGGCCGCGCGCCAGTCGCTGCACATCGAAGGCAAGGCCGCCGACATCCGCGTCGCCAACCTGAATTCCGAGGTGCTGGGCGGCCTGGTGCGCAGTTTCCGCCAGGGCGGGGTCGGCTTTTATTACCGCGAAGGCCCGCGCGGCGGCTGGATCCATGCCGATACCGGCCTCAAGCGTACCTGGAAGGGCTGACGCCTTTACACGGATTTACGCCGCTTTACCGGTTCGGGGCGCAAGTTGGCCGGCGCCTTGCCGATAATTGACTCATTACTTCACTGAAATGGAGCCTTATCGTGAGTGCAATCAGCAATGTCAGCGCAACTGCCGCGTCGTGGAAACCGCAACGGCCCGATGTCGCCAAGATGAGCGAAGAGCTGTTCAACAAGCTCGACGCGGACAGCCAGGGATCCATCGACGCCACCGAGCTGGGTGCGGCGCTGACCCGGACGGGCCAGGCCGAC
Organism: Burkholderiales bacterium; assembly: GCA_038248405.1. Taxonomy (GTDB): domain Bacteria; phylum Pseudomonadota; class Gammaproteobacteria; order Burkholderiales; family Burkholderiaceae_D; genus JAFCUW01. The sequence goes on along the minus strand of JBBRXM010000011.1, from coordinate 69,235 downwards.
AGCAGCGCGGCTGCGTCGCTGATGAAGGGGCTGGACGCCGACGGCGACAAGCAGGTCAGCAAGGAAGAACTGAGCGCCGGCATGCAAAAGCTCGCCGACCAGTTCGAGGCGAAGTTCAATTCCTCGCGCACGACGCATGCCGAGGGCGGCCCGCCGCCCGGTGGCGCGCCGGCCTCGTCGAGCGACACGCAGTACGACGCCGCCGATAAAAACGAAGACGGCACCGTCACCACCGAAGAACGCCAGGCCTACGACGCCAAACAGGCCCAGCGCGCCGAAACGGCAAAAGGCGGCAAGGACGCCGCGCTCGACAAGCTGCTGACGCAATTGTCGAAAGCCTATGCCGACGACAGTACTCGGAATGCCGTGTCCGTTACAGTCTGATCCCTCACTGACCGGCGGTCGTCAGGTTGAGCATGGGCCGTGATATTGCATGGTGTACTCCGTGATCAGTTGGGGGGCATCTTGTTGTTCCGGCGTGTAAAGCGCTCTCAGTCAATGTAAAGGCAGGTAAAGGCAGACGGCAGCGAACAGCCGCGGCGACGCTGTTTGCTATGATCCTTTCCATGAATCAAGTGCTCTTAATCGACGACGACGTCGAGCTGGTAGGAATGTTTACGGAATACCTCGAGCAGGAGGGCTTTCGCGGCAGCTGCGCGCACGACGGCGCCGCCGGCGCGCGCGAGGCGCTCACCGGCCAGCATGCGATCGCCGTGCTCGACGTGATGATGCCCCATATGAACGGCCTGGAAACCTTGCGCCGCATCCGCGCCAGCAGCCACATGCCGGTGCTGATGCTCACCGGCCGCGGCGACGATACCGACCGCATCGTCGGCCTCGAACTGGGCGCCGACGATTACGTCACCAAGCCGTGCACGCCGCGCGAGCTGACGGCGCGCATCCGCGCCATCCTGCGGCGCACCCACCGCCCGCGCGACGAAGGCGCCATCACGCTGACGGTCGGCAAGCTGTCGATGCAGCCGGAACAGCGCCGCGCCAGTTGGGACGGCCAGGCGCTGGAACTGACCAGCACCGAATACAACCTGCTCGAAGTGCTGGCGCGCCATGCCGGGCGCCCGGTCAGCAAGAACGAGCTGTCCGAACAGGGCCTGGGCCGCGCGATGGCGCGCTTCGACCGCAACATCGACGTCCACCTGTCGAGCCTGCGCCGCAAGCTCGGTACGCTGGCCGATGGCCGCTCCTGCCTGCAGACGGTGTACCGGGTCGGCTACCAGCTGATCCGCGAGTAGGGCATGGGCCGGCTGTTCTGGAAGTTCTTCGCGTGCATCCTGCTGGCCCAGCTGGCTGCCACCGTCGGCGTGGGCGCCGTCTTCTGGCTGCGCGACCAGGCGCGCGCGCAAGCGTCGGGCGCGCATGCCATCGACGCCGGAGCGCCGGCCGCCTTCCTGCTCGACGCGGCCGCGGCGACGCTGGCCCATGGCGGCAGCGCGGCCCTGCGCGAGCTGGCCGGCGCCAGCCGGCGCCACAGCGTGTTCGTCATCGACGAGGCCGGCAACGACCTGCTCAAGCGTCCGGTGACGGCGGCGATGCGCAGCCAGGCCGCGCAGCTGCTCAAGGAACACGGCGACATCGTGCGCATGCTGACGGCGCCCGACGGCGCGCGCTTCATGGTGTTCGTGCCCACGCTGCCGGGGCAAGGGCCAGGACGCGAATTTCCGGGCGGTCCGCCGCCGGGGCGCCATTTCCTTCCGTACATCGTGATTCTGGTGGCGACCGTTGCCAGCCTGCTGTTCGCGGCGCTGCTGGCGTGGTATTTTGCGCGCCCTATCCGCGCCCTGCGCAACGCCTTCGAAGCGGCCGCCGCCGGCGACCTGGCGCCGCGCTTCGCCAATCTGCCGGGCGCGCGCGCCGACGAGCTGGCCGACCTGGGGCGCGATTTCGACCGCATGACGGCGCGGCTGGGTGCGCTGATGGACGGCCAGCGGCGCCTGCTGCACGACGTCTCCCATGAATTGCGCTCGCCGCTGGCGCGCCTGCAGGCGGCAATCGGGCTGGCGAACCAGCAGCCGCAAAAGGTCGCTTCCTCCCTCGAACGGATCGAGCGCGAAAGCATCCGGATGGACAAGCTGGTCGGCGAACTGCTGACGCTGTCGCGGCTGGAAGCGTCGGTGCAGATCCCGGCCACCGAAGAGGTGGCGCTGATGGACCTGGTCGATGGCATCGTCGCCGACGCCCGTTTCGAGGCCGGGCAGCAGGGCCGGCACATCGCGGTGCACGGCGAAGCGCCGGTCGCCGTGCGCTGCGCGCCGGACCTGGTGTGGAGCGCGATCGAGAACGTCATCCGCAATGCCATCAAGCACAGCCCGGATGGGGGCGCTGTCACCGTCGAGCTCGGTGTGCAGCGGGGCATGGCGCGCATCGCCGTGCGCGACCGCGGGCCCGGGGTCGACCCGGCCGAACTGCAGGCGATCTTCGCGCCGTTCTACCGCTCCGGTCCGGGCGCCGCCGGCGTCGACGGCCATGGCCTTGGGCTGGCCATCGCCCAGCGCGTCGTCGGCGCCCACGGCGGCGCCATTTCTGCCAGCAACCGCGACGGCGGCGGCCTGTGCGTGGTGATCACGCTACCCGTGGCGGACTAGCCGCGAGGCGGAGCGGGCAAAACTTGTTTCCGTGCCTGATGTCTAATAAATGTCCGCCTCCCGGCGGACTGTGATCAGCAGAAATGAGGAGGAAGCGATGGCAACCATGAACGTACCCACCGACCGCCGCCATATCCCCGAGCGGCGCACGACGCCCAGCGGCGAGCGGCATGGCGTGAAGCTGTCGGTGTTCGACTACATAGCGATGGCTTTGCTCATCATCGGCGGGCTGAACTGGGCAATGGTGGCCCTGTTCAGCGTCGACGTGGTGGCGACGGTGTTCGGCGCCATGAGCGCGGCGACGCGGGTGATTTACCTGCTGGTCGGGGTGGCGGCGCTGTATTCGATCTACCTGGCGAGCAAGATGGCGACCTCGCGCACCTGATGCCGGGACGCAACCGGGCAAAAAAGTGCCCGCGGAAGTGGGCTACGCTCGATCAGCTGAACAGGCTGTCATCGCCGCCGTCGACATCATTGCTGTCGACGTCATCGAGCAGGCCGCTGCCGGTGTCGCTGCCCGCGTCCGGCGGCGTATCGCTGGCGAGGTGCCCGGCGCCGGCCTTCTCTTCGCCGGGACGGGTCAGCCCCGGGAAGGCATTGTGCAGGGATGGACCGGAAGTACTGTCCTGCTGCCCGAGCAAGCCGTGGCCCGCGCCGTGCTGCCCGCCCATCAGGTGTTCGATGCCCTGGAACAGGAAGGCGCCGCCGGCGACGCCTGCCGCGGTCGCCGCCATCGTCCCCAGCATGCCACCCATGCCGCCGCGCAGGAAGCCTGGACCAGCCGCTTGTGGCTGGGCAGGCGTCTGGTACTGCTGCGGGGCGGGCGTTGCCGGCTGGGCGGAGTAGCCTGGCCGCATGGTGCCGCTGTTGCCCCAGGCGTTGGCGTCGAGGAAGGAGCCGGAGCCCTGCGGGTTGGCGCGCACCTGGTTCTGCAGCGTGGCGATTTCCTGCCTGGCGCTGTTGAGCGCCTGGTCCAGCAGCAATGCGCGCTGCACCACCAGATACGGCGCATCCGGCTGCTGCGCGAGGGCGTGCGCGATCATCGCCTGCGCCTCCGGATCCTTGGCAAGCCCGCGCACCTGCACCAGCTGATTCAAAAAGTCCTGCAGCACTTGTCTCTCTTGCGGAATCATCGTCGCGCTCTCCTGATGGAAAAATGTCTTATTGACTATATTGGTCCGTGAGCGGCCGTTTCAAGTGGCGACGCCGGCGACGGCGCGCTGCTCCCTGGCCAGCTTTCTCAGTTCGTCGATCAGCTTGATCGCCGGCCCCGGCAGGATGCCGTCGCGGCGGCGGAATGCCGACAGCGTGCGCGCCGCGCCCAGGTCGGGAAGCGGCAGGGCGTCGATCATCCCGGCGCGGCGCTCGTCCTCGAACATCGGGCCGGCCATCCAGCAGACGAAACCGGCGTGGATCATCAGGCTCTTCATGGCGATGATCGAACGCGTTTCCACCACCACGTTCGGGGACGGCAGGCCATGCGCGGCGAAGGTCTGCTGCATGTGGACGAAGGGCGCGGTGCCGCGCGGCGTGCAGGCCCAGCGCTGGTCGAGGATGTCGGCCAGCTGCAGGTGCGGGTTTTGCCGCAGCGGATGGTCGCCCGCCGCCACCACGAAGCTGAAGTCTTGCCAGGTGCAATCGGGAATCGGCACGATCGCCTCGCTTTCCTCGGTGGCCACGCCGAGGGCGATATCGATCTCGTGCTTGGTCAGCGCTTCGGCCAGCCGGTCCCACACGCCCTCGATGATCTTGGCCTGCAGGTTCGGCCAGTTGGTCAGCACCCGCTGGATCGCCAGCGGCAGGATCAGCCCGACCGCGCTGGCGATGCCGCCGACCTTGATGGTGCCCTTGGCCAGGCCGCGCATGGCGTTGATTTCTTCGGCCGCGTGCTCGGCCACGCGCGCCATCAGGGTGGCGTGCGGCAGCAGCATCTCGCCCACGGCGGTGAGCAGCATTCCCTTCGAATTGCGCTCGAACAGCGGCGCGCCGACCTGCGTTTCGAGGCGCTTGACGGTGCGGCTGAGCGCGGGCTGGGTGATGTGCATCACCTCGGCGGCACGGCCAAGGCTGCCATGGGTGGCGATGGCGAGGAAGGCGGCAAGTTCGCGGCGGTCTAGATCCATAACCAAGTGTAATGACTTTTCGCTCACAAGGCAATTGTCAGGCATGGCGGATGTGATGATACTGCTGACAACCTTGAAAATATTCATAAGGCATTTCATGCAGACTTTTACTCCCCCCGCCATCGCCAACCCGACCGTGCGCGACGCCGTCATCGCACTGCTGCGCCATTTCGGCATGACCTCCATTTTCGGCAATCCGGGCTCGACCGAACTGCCGCTGTTTCGCGCATTTCCCTCCGATTTCCGCTACGTGCTCGGCCTGCAGGAGGCCGTCGTCGTCGGCATGGCCGACGGCCACGCCCAGGCCACCCGCAACGCCGCCTTCGTCAACCTGCATTCCGCCGCCGGTGTCGGCCACGCGATGGGCAACATCTTCACCGCCTTCAAGAACCGCACGCCGATGGTCATCACCGCCGGCCAGCAGGCGCGCTCGATCATGCCCTTCGATCCATTCCTGTATTCGGCGCAGGCAACCGAATTGCCCAAGCCGTACGTGAAGTGGAGCTGCGAACCGGCGCGCGCCGAGGACGTGCCGCTGGCCATCGCCCGTGCCTACTACATCGCCATGCAGGAGCCGCAGGGCCCGGTGCTGGTGTCGATTCCGGCCGACGACTGGGACCAGCCGGCCGAGTGGGTGACGCCGCGCACCGTCAGCACCCAGACGCGCCCCGATCCGGTCGTGCTGGGCCAGATCGGCGCCGCCCTCGACGCGGCCGAGCGGCCGGTGTTCGTCATCGGCGCCGCGGTCGACCGCGGCAATGCCTGGAATGAAGTGGTCGAACTGGCCGCGCGCCACAACGCCCGCGTGTTTTCGGCGCCGATGTCGGGCCGCTGCGGCTTTCCGGAAGACCATCGGCTGTTCGCCGGCTTCCTGCCGGCAATGCGCGAAAAGATCGTCCAGAACCTGTCCGGCCACGACATGATCTTCGTCATCGGCGCGCCGGCCTTCACCTACCATATCGAAGGAGCGGGTCCGCACCTGCCGGCCGGCGCTGCCCTCTACCAGCTGATCGAGGATCCGAACAGCGCCGCCTGGGCGCCGGTCGGCACCGCCGCGGTGGCCAGCATCCGCCTCGGCGTGCTCGACCTGCTGGCGCGGCCCAGCCCGCCGCCGCGCGCCATGCCGGCGCCGCGCCAGGCGCCGCCGCGCGCCGAAGCGCCGCGTGCCGACGACGCCTCGCAGCGCATGTCGGTTGCCTTCCTGCTGCAGACGCTGGCCGAACTGCGCCGCCCGGACTCGATCATCGTCGAGGAAGCGCCGAGCGCGCGGTCGGTGATGCACGCCTACCTGCCTATCCTGCGCAGCGAAACCTTCTACACGATGTGCAGCGGGGGCCTCGGTCACAGCATGCCGGCCGCGGTCGGCATCGCGATGGCCAAGCCGGGGGCCAAGGTCATCGCGCTGATCGGCGACGGCTCCAGCATGTATTCGATCCAGGCGCTGTGGAGCGCGGCCCAGCAAAAGCTGCCGATCACTTTCATCATCGTCAAGAACCGCCGCTACGCCGCGCTGCAGGATTTCGCGCCGGTATTCGGTTTTGCCGCCGGCGACCCGGTGCAGGGGACCGACTTGCCCGACATCGACTTCGTCGCCCTGGCGCAGGGCCAGGGCTGCGCCGGCATGCGCGTCGCGCACGCCGCCGACCTGCGCGCCGCGCTCGGGGAAGCGCTCGCCTCGCCGGGTCCCATCCTGCTCGAAGTTGAAGTAGCCTGACGACTTACGTTATTGAACATATAAAAAAAGGAGACATGACATGCAAACCATTTCCATGCTGATCAACGGCGAACGCGTGCCGGCCAGTTCCGGCGCGACGTTCCAGCGCCTCAACCCGCTCGACGGCAGCGTTGCCACCACCGCGCCTGCGGCGACCGTTGCCGACGCCCTTGCCGCCGTCGAGGCCGCATCCAAAGCCTTCCCGGCCTGGGCCGCGATGGGCCCCGGCGCGCGCCGCGCGCTGCTGATGAAGGCGGCCGCCGCGCTCGAGGCGAAGGGGCCTGACTTCGCCACGGCGGTGGCGGCCGAAACGGGCGGCTCGGCGATGTGGGCGGGCTTCAACGTTCACCTGGCCGCCGGCATCCTGCTCGAGGCAGCGGCCATGACGACCCAGATCAGCGGCGAGGTGATTCCATCGGACGTGCCGGGCAGCCTTGCCATGGGCGTGCGCCAGGCGGCCGGCGTGGTGCTGGGCATCGCGCCGTGGAATGCGCCGATCATCCTCGGCGTGCGCGCCATCGCCATGCCTCTGGCCTGCGGCAACACCGTCGTCTTCAAGGGCTCGGAAATGTGCCCGGCCACCCACGGCCTGATCGTCGAGGCCTTGCAGGATGCCGGCCTGCCGCACGGGGTGGTCAACTTCATCACCAATGCCGCGCCTGACGCCGGCCAGATCGTCGATGCGATGATCGCCCATCCGGCGGTGCGGCGCGTCAACTTCACCGGCTCGACCCGGGTCGGCAAGGTCATTGCCGCCGCCTGCGCGCGCCATCTCAAGCCGGCCCTGCTGGAACTGGGCGGCAAGGCGCCGCTGCTGGTGCTCGACGACGCCGACCTCGAGGCGGCCGTCAACGCCGCCGCCTTCGGCGCTTTCGCCAATTCCGGCCAGATCTGCATGTCGACCGAGCGCATCATCGTCGACGCCAGCGTCGCCGATGCGTTTGTGGCCAAACTGTCGGCCAAGGCCAGCGCCTTGCCGCTGGGCGACCCGCGCAACGGCCCGGTCGTGCTCGGCTCGGTGATCGACATGAGCACGGTGCACCGCTGCAACGAACTGATCGACGACGCGCTGGCCAAGGGCGCCACGCTGGTGTGCGGCGGTAAAGCCGATTCGACGCTGATGGCGGCCACCTTGCTCGACCACGTGACCCCGGCGATGCGCATCTTCCACGAGGAATCGTTCGGCCCGGTCAAACCGATCGTGCGCGTCGACGGCGTCGAGGCGGCCATCGCCTGCGCCAACGACAACGAATACGGGCTGTCGTCGGCCGTGTTCGGCCGCGACATGGCGCGCGCGCTGGCGGTGGCCAGGCGCATCGAATCGGGCATCTGCCACGTCAACGGTCCGACCGTGCACGACGAGGCGCAGATGCCGTTCGGCGGCGTCAAAGGCAGCGGGGTGGGGCGCTTCGGCGGCAAGGCCGGCATCGCCGAGTTCACCGACCTGCGCTGGATCACGCTGCAGACCACGCCGCGCCATTACCCATTCTGAGCACGGCGCCCGGCGATGCAGCCGGGCAATTACAATACTAAATATAACAATTACATCACAGGAGATCATCATGAAAGCATGGAAACTCGCGGTAGCCGTACTGGCACTGGGCAGCGTGACGGCACAGGCGCAGGACAAGCCGGTCAACCTCCGCATGTCGACCTGGGTGCCGGCCCAGCATCCGCTGAACCCGGCGCTGCAGGCGTGGGCCGATGACATCAAGAAGGCCTCCGGCGGCACCATCACCGCGACCCTGTTCCCGTCTGAGCAGCTGGGCAAGGCCTTCGACCATTACGACATGGTGCGCGACGGCATCGCCGACCTGGCCTACATCAGCCCGGGCTACCAGCCTGGCCGCTTCCCCGTCATCAGCGGCGCCGCCTTGCCGTTCTTGTTCTCCAACGCCAGGGGCGGCACTTCGGCGCTGGACGCCTGGTACCGGCCGTACGCCGCCGCCGAGATGAAGGACATCAAGGTCTGCATGGCCTTCGTGCATGATCCGGGAACCCTGCACTCGACCAGGAAGATCACGCTGCCGACCGACATCCGCGGCATGAAGGTGCGTCCGGCCACCGCCACCGTCGGCCAGGTCGTCACCGCGCTGGGCGGCACCAACGTGCAGGCATCGGCGCCGGAATCGCGCGACATCCTCGAACGCGGCGTGGCCGACGCCATTACCTTCCCATGGGCGTCGATCGGCCTGTTCGGCATCGACAAGGTGACCAAGTACCACCTCGATGCGCCGCTGTATACCACCCCTTACGTCTGGGGCATGAGCAAGGCTACCTACGCCGGCATGTCGGCGTCGCAGAAGAAGGTCATCGACGACCATTGCACCACTGCCTGGGCTGAAAAAGTGGCGGCGCCATGGGCCGACTTCGAATTCGGCGGGCGCGCCAAGATGGCCGCGCTGCCTGGCCACGAACTGGTCAAGCTGAGCCCGGCGCAGCTGGATCAATGGCGCAAGGCGGTGGCGCCGGCCGAAACGCAGTGGGCCGACGCCGTCAAGAAGGCCGGCCAGGACCCGGCCGCGGCCATGCATGCTCTTAAGCAGAGCCTGGCGAAGTACAAGGCCGGGCTGTGAAACCGGCGGCGACAGGCGGAGCGCGCCCGAAACGCAACATCATGGACCGCGCGATCGACACCATTGAATGGCTTGCCGCCATTTTCGTCGGGCTGGTCGCGCTGGACATCTTCGTTTCCGTGCTACTGCGAAAATTCTTCAATACCTCGATTCCGGACAGCTACGATTTCGGTCGCATGCTGCTCGGCATCCTGATCTTCTGGGGAATTGCAGCGACCAGTTACCGGGGCGCCCACATCACGGTCGACCTGTTGTGGACCAATGCCGGGCCGAACGGCAAGCGCTGGATCGACGTGTTCGCCACGCTGGTGCTGCTGCTGGTCGTCACCACCCAGACGGTGATGCTGTTCGACAAGGTGCGCCAGACCTACCTCGACAACGTGCTCACCTATGACCTGGGTATCCCGACCTGGCCGTTCTTCGCGGTCGGCTGGCTGGGCGACGTCGCCGCGGTGATCCTGATCGCGATCCGCACCTGGCGCCTGATCTTCAATCCCGCGCTGCTGGAAGTTCCGGAAGACGCGCATTTCAATGAATAAGGCGAAGTAATGAGTCCTGATACAGTCGCCTTGATCGGCTTTATTGTCCTGTTTTTACTGATGGTGTTGCGCGTGCCGGTCGGCATGGCGATGGGTTTGGTAGGCGTGGTCGGCTACAGTTTCGTCGTCGGCGTGGGGCCGGCGATGAAGCTGATCGGCCAGACCTCGATGCGCACCGTCACCGATTACACCTTCGGCGTAATCCCGATGTTCATGCTGATGGGCGCATTCGTCACCGTCTCCGGCGTGAGCAACGAACTTTTCAAGGCGGCCAACAGCTTCCTTGGCCACCTCAAAGGCGGCCTGGGCGTGGCCACGGTGGTTGCCTGCGGCGGCTTTGCAGCCATCTGCGGCTCCTCGGTGGCCACGGCCGCCACCTTCGCCAATGTGGCGTATCCCGAGATGCGCCGCTACGGTTATCCGCAAGCGTTCTCGACCGGCGTGATCGCCGCCGGCGGTACGCTGGGGGCCATGCTGCCGCCGTCGACGGTGCTGGCGGTGTACGCCATCATCACCCAGCAGGACATCGGCAAGCTGTTCATGGCCGGCGTCATCCCGGGCCTCTTGGCGGTGACGATGTACGTGATCACCATCGCCGTGCTGGTCAAGCTGAAGCCGGACCTGTTGCCGGCCGGCCCCCAGACCTCGTGGAAGGAACGTTTCCAGGGCCTCAAGGATGTCTGGGCCCCGCTGGCGCTGTTTGCCTTCGTCATCGGCGGCCTGTACGGCGGCCTGTTCACGCCGACCGAAGCGGGCGGCATGGGCGCCGGCGGCGCTTTCCTGCTGGGCCTGGCGCGCGGCAAGCTGTCGCGCTCGCAGATCCGCGAAGCGCTGCTGCAGGCCACGCGCACCTCTGCGGCCGTGTTCACGGTGCTGATCGGCGCGCTGCTGTTCGGCTACTTCCTGACCGTGACGCAAACGCCGCAGCACCTGACCAGCCTGCTGGCGGGACTGGGGCTGGGCAAGTATGGCGTGCTGGCGCTGATCATGGCGATGTACCTGCTGCTCGGTTGCCTGATGGACGCGATGGCGATGATCATCCTGACCGTGCCGATCATCTTCCCGGTGGTCACGGGCCTCGGCTTCGATCCGATCTGGTTCGGCATCATCATCGTCATGACGGTGGAGCTGGGGCTGATCCATCCGCCGGTGGGGATGAACGTGTTCGTCATCAAGAGCGTGGTCAAGGACGTCAGTTTCTCGACCATTTTCAAGGGCGTGATCCCGTTCGTGATCACTGACCTGATCCGCTTGCTGATCCTGATCGCGTTCCCTATCATTGCGCTGTACCTGCCGCAAACCATGGGGCGATGATGGACGACTTCCTGAGCGACCTGCGCAGCGCCGCCGGCGAGGGCCAATGCCTGACCGGCGACGATATCGGCCCGCGCTACATGGCCGACACCATGCTGGCGCTGGCCGACGGCAAGCCGCTGGCGGTGCTGCGGCCTGGCAGCGTGGCGCAGGTGTCGGCCATCCTGGCGCTGTGCAACCAGGCTGGCGTTGCCGTGGTGCCACAGGGAGGCATGACGGGCCTGGCGGGCGGCGGCACGCCACAGGCAGGCTGGGTGGTGCTGTCGCTCGAGCGCATGCGCGGCATCGAGGAGATCGATGCGGCCTCGGCCACGATGACGGTGTGGGCCGGCACGATCCTGGAGGAGATCCAGCAGGCGGCATGGGCCGCGGGCTGGTTCTATCCGGTCGACCTGGGCGGGCGCGGCTCGTGCCAGATCGGCGGCAACATCGCCACGAACGCCGGCGGCAATCGCGTGATCCGCTACGGCATGACGCGCCAGCAGGTGCTGGGACTCGAGGTGGTGCTGGCCGACGGGACGGTGGTCAGCACGCTCAACAAAATGCTCAAGAATAATGCCGGCTACGACCTCAAGCAGATATTCATCGGCAGCGAGGGCACGCTGGGCGTGATCACCCGCGCGGTGCTGCGCCTGCAGCCGCAGCCGCGCAGCACCTGCACGGCGCTGTGCGCGCTGGACGATTACGCCAGCGTGCTGCGCCTGCTGCAACACTTGCGCCAGTCGCTGGCGAACAGCCTGTCCGCGTTCGAAATGATGTGGCCCGATTTTTACGACTTGATCACCGTGTTGCCGGAGCGGCCACCGGCCTTGCCCCGTGGGTACGGCGCCTACGTGCTGGTGGAGGCGCTCGGCGCCGACCAGGTCCAGGACCAGGCCATCTTCGAAGCGGCCCTGGCGGCTGCGATGGAGGAGGGCATCGTCGTCGACGCCGTGATCGCGCAATCGGAGACGCAGGCGCGCGCGCTGTGGGCCATCCGCGACGGCTCGGGGGAATTTCGGCGCGTGTTCTGGCCGCATGTCGGCTTCGACGTCAGCATACCGACCGGGGAGCTGGGCGAATTCGTCGACGCCTGCCGTGCGGCTTTACTTGGACGCTGGCCGCAGGCGCGCATGGTGTTTTTCGGCCACGTCGGCGACGCTAACCTGCACATCGCCGTCAAAGTGGGGGAAGGGGAACAGCCGGAGCACGAGCTCGACGAGCTGGTCTACGACCTGGTACGGCAATGGCAGGGATCGATCTCGGCGGAACATGGGATCGGCATGCTCAAGCGTGCTTACCTGCGGCACTCCAGGACGGAGGAGGAGTTGGTGGTGATGCGGGCGCTCAAGCGCACGCTCGATCCGCGCGGCATCCTCAATCCGGGGAAGGTGTTCGAGATCGGGGCGGGGCGAAGCGGGCTTTAAGGGCGCGAACCGTTCTCGATACGGCTCGCACCGGCCCCGACCCTGGCGGGTGCGGGCCTTTTCCGCGCCGGCGTTGCGCACTACGAGCAAGTCGAATGGTTTTCCGGCGGCAATCATGACGTATTTGACCTCGTCGTGTGGTCGACGCCCCTGACTTTGACCAATATTTCCCCGTTCGCTTGGGGGCCGACTACTGCAACGACGCTGCAAACTGCTCGACCAATATGAGTCAATCTGGCGAGCGCCAGACTCAGCTGGACGATTTTCTTCTTCGGAAGGGACAGAGCGACCAGGGTCAGCAGAGCGACGAGCAGAGCGACGAGGAGCGACGAGGGTCAGCGACGAGGGTCAGTGCCGACATTTGGACACGGCCTCAGCGGTCAACCGAAAGGCGACGAGGGTCAGTGCCGACATTTGGACACGGCCTCAGCGAAAGCGACGAGGGTCAGTGCCGACATTTGGACACGGCCTCAGCGGTCAACCGAAAGGGACCCGCAAAAGCCGAGCACGTGTAAGAATGCCGGCAGTAACTCCATCTCCCCCCGGATCCCATCCTCGGAACGGCGCCTGGTGAGCGAATACAAGCTAGGCTGTCGCCGACGTGGCGCGTCCCGAGTGTCGGGGGCGTCCGCTTGCGGTGCGCCGCACATTCCGAAACGCGGGTCATCGCGTCTTACCTGCGCAGTCCGCAGAAAGTCAGACCCAGGCTTAATTTTTGACTTGCGTTCATTAACATGGAAGATCAGTGTGACCATTCTCGAAAGCGGCGTCAGTGCAATCACAGTCGGCAACCTGCTCGGCCAAAATCTGCGGATTCCGCACTACCAGCGCCCCTACAGCTGGGAACCGGCGACGGCCTTGCAGTTGCTTGACGATATCCAGGCGGCCATCACAGACCACGACCGGCGCGACGTTCCGTATGTCTTGGGTGCGGTGATTCTTCACGACACTGGTGTGAGCCTGGACGTCGTCGATGGCCAGCAGAGGCTGCTCACGCTGCGCATGATCTTGCTTCTTTCGGAGAGCACTGGCGATTCCGGCGACCGCGACTATGCTGATAACCCGATCGGCCGCGTGCGTGAGGCTCTTTGTCGCCATATCAACGCCCTGCAGGGAGAACATCGCGGCGAACTTGCCCAGTTCATCCGGGAGCAGTGTGAACTGGTCCGCGTCGTCACTGACGACGTTGATGAGGCTTTTCGGGTGTTCGACTCTCAGAACTACCGTGGCAAGCCGTTGGCGCCGCATGATCTTCTGAAGGCTCACCATCTGCGCGCGATGCAGGACGAAACAGCCGCCATGAAAGCGGCGGTCGTTGAGGCTTGGGAGTCGGTTAAGGACGCTGAATTAGATCGACTGTTCTCGACCTACCTCTATCGCATTGCGCGCTGGTCTCGTGGAGAGAGCGCACCTGGATTCAGCATTCACGATATCAGCATGTTTAAGGGGATATCGCCGAGGAGTAGCCGGTCGCCGAGTGCGCGTTACCATATCGCCGCGCAGGTCGCTATACCGATGCTGGCAGTGTGGGGCGCGGGCGCCTCGACTTCCGGACTCGAGGATCGGGATGCCGGCCGAAGCCGCTTCCAGCTAGACGCTCCGCTGCTCGTCGGTCGACCATTCTTTGAAATGGTGGCGTTCATGCTGCCTGAGCTGAGGCGAGTGGCGCGAGAGTCGTTCACCGAAGAGCGCGCAGAATTTGCGTTCTACGATGTCGATGCCGAAGAGGACGACGACGTTCTGGCGGAACGCCCATCCCGGAGTCGGTATCGATTCGTTTCTGAGCTTTACCTCGCTGCGCTGCTGTATTACACGAACAAGTTTGGAGAAGAGGAGCTGACGACCGCGCGTGACCGGCTCTTTAACTGGGCATACTCGCTGCGGACAGAATTGCTACGTGTGCAGTTCCGCTCCATCGACAATCGGGCGCGAGGCGATCAATCGAAGGCCTCTGCGTTTGAACTCATGCGTAAAACCGAATCTGGCCGCGTCCTTCGCCAACTGTCCGCGCCAGGCAAGCCCTATAACGAAGTTCACGAGAAAAAGCTCGTCGCGCTTCTAAACAAGTCGGCGGTGTAATGAACAACAACAGACTCGACCCTCAGCTGCTGACCATCGGCGAACTGTTCGGTGACGCGGACGCGACCTACATCGTGCCGATCTACCAGCGCAACTATGCGTGGCAAGCCGAGCAGATCGAGCAGCTCCTGCGGGACATCCGGGACGCGATCCACGATGGGGAGGCCAGCTACTTTCTCGGTAACCTCATGGTCACGGAACTACGGAGTGCACCCACCTGCTTTGAGGTGATCGACGGCCAGCAACGGCTTACAACACTCTATCTTCTGCTGACCTGCCTGGCTGAGAGTGGCGGCGCGGGCAAAGGACACCAGGACCGTTTGCGTTACGAGTCGCGACCCCGCGCGACCGAAGCCCTTCGGCGAGTTTCAGCCGAGTCTTCGCATGCGGGCGCGTCGGCCCAGTCGTCGAAGACGGAAGACGCCGGGATTCATCAGGGATACAACGTCATTCGACAATTCATGGCCCAGCATGTCAATGACAACGACAAGCGCCGCGAATTTGCCGACTTCCTGCGCACTGCGGTGACAGTGGTGCGGGCATCCCTGCCGCGCAAGACCGACTTCAACCGTTACTTCGAGATAATGAATACCCGCGGCCAGCAGCTGCGGCAGGCCGACATCGTTAAGGCACGACTGATGCAGCACCTTGGCGACGATGCGCAGCGGGCTTGTTTCGCCTGGATCTGGGAGGCTTGCTCGGACATGGATTCGTACGTCCAGATGTCGCTGACGCGAGGGGATCCGCAGCTGCGCACGAAAATCTTCGGCGACGACTGGTCCTGGCTCGCGCGCGCCAACTTCGAAGATCTCGTCACGATTCACACACCAGACCCCGCTACCAATGCAGAAAGCCTTTCAAACGCATCGCTGACGATCGACGCTGCGCTGGCAAAGTACGCCGCAGTGGGCAAGCCAGAGGTGAGCGAGGACCAGGATAACGTACGGTTCCGCTCCACCATCGAGTTCCCCGCGTTTCTGCTGCACGTCCTCCAGGTCGTGAATAACGACAACGACGAGGTAGAGGGGCGCTTGGACGACAAAGCCCTCATCAAGCGATTCGACCTGATCCTTGACAATCATCGCAGCGAGATGCCGCAGTGGGTTCGCAAGTTCGCCTTCAATTTATTGCGGTGCCGCAATCTCTTTGACAGTTTCGTTCTCAAGCGGCAATACACCGCAACGAGCAGCGACGAAGGCGACTGGTCGCTCCAGCGTCTCATCATGCGCAGCTCCAAGGGGCGGCCGACTCCCGGGTATAAAAACACGTTTTCGTTTGGCAGCGACGAAGTGGAGGAAGACGGCGACGTTGATTCGGCCACCAGGCACCTGTTGATGCTCCAATCGATGCTGCGCGTGACCTACACCTCTCCGCGGACAATGCACTGGATAACCCAGTTGCTGAAACTTCTGCACGAGAGCGAACGCGGTATGTTGTCGGAGTCCGACATTGCTGCCGTCCTGCGCAAGTACGCCCGCGGCAAAGTCAGGGAGGCCTACTTCATGGGGGACGAACCCCGGGGTTTCAGCATCAACCGCATTGTCTTTACCTACCTGGACTACTTGCTCTGGACGGACCGACATAATCCAGAGTTCCGGTTCTCCTTCCGGAATTCGATCGAACATTTCTATCCGCAGCATCCGGACCAGCAGCAATCGGGAATAGAGGTTTCCGAAGAACACCGCCATCGACTGGGCAACCTGGCTCTCGTGAGCGTAGGCGCAAACTCGAAATTCAGCAATAGCCTGCCCAGTGCCAAGGCCTATAACTTCAGGACGACGATCGAGAAACAGAGCCCCAAGCTCGAGCAGATGGCGGAGATCACCCGCAAGCGCCAAGAATGGGGCAATGCTGAAGTGGCCGAGCATCACAATGCAATGATAGCGCGGCTGCGCACCGATCTCGGGCTGTGAAAAACGGGCTGGCGCACTGACATTGGTACATGAGGCTGCTTCCTGGGGCGAGCTCTTGTACCAATGTCAGACCTGGCCCCAGTGTCGTATCGTCCAAAGACGCCGCCGGCAAAGCCGTCAATTAGTCCAGCGACGTCGCCGGCCACTCGCCGGCGGCGCCATCGGCCGCACCGCCATCGCCTCAACGCCCCGCCAGTCCGCCCCGCTGCATGTCCCGCACGCTCATTCTTTTCGTCGAAGACGAGCCGGCCATCGCCGAGCTGGTGGCCTGGTCCTTGCAGCAGGGCGGCTGGGACTGTTGCGCGGTCGCTGACGTGACGGCCGCCTGGGAATTCATTCGCGTCCGGCGCCCGCATCTTCTCGTGCTCGAGCGCACCGTCGACGTGCTGCGCTTGCGCAAGGCGATGCGCGGCGCCCGTCACCTGGTCAAAACAGTGCGCAACGTCGGTTATGTGCTGTCTCCATGACACCAGCCGGTCATCGTTGTCATTATCCTGAAGCAATTCACAGGCACGATGCATTGCGCTTGGTCTGCGGTTCCCACACAGGCAGTTTTTAGGATTCAATGTTGATGCTGCTTACCCGATTTCTGCGCCAACCGGGGCGATTTGTCTGGCCCGCGCTGGCACTGCTGGCAGCCGCCGCCGTCTGGTGGAGTACCGTCGCCCGCGCCGACCTCGAATGGCAGCGCGCCAACGCCCTGGTCATCAAGGAGGCGGGCGCGTACGCCGAAGCCTACGAGCAGTACATCACGCGCTCGGTCGGCCAGATGGACCAGGTGACGATGCAGCTCAAGCATAGCTGGGAGCATACGCACAACGCCAGCCTGATCGAAGAACTCAAGCGCGACGGCATGTTCACCGACAGCGCCTATGTCGCCGTCAGCGTGGTCGACCGCCACGGCGCCGTGCGCTCCACCACCCATGCCGACGCGCCCGTGCCGAACCTGGCCGCAACGCGCTTCTTCGCCCAGCACCGCGACAGCATTTCCACCGCGCTGCGCATCGGCGCGCCGCCAGCCGAGCTCGCTTACAGCCAGGACGTGGTGCTCTTCACCCGGCGGCTCGACACCGGCGACGACGAATTCGACGGCGTGCTGCTGCTGGCCGTCGATGCGCGTTACTTCACTTCCTTCGTCGGCCCGGCGGCGCTGGGCGAGGACGGCGTCGTCGCCCTGGTCGGCAGCGAGGGCAGGCTGCGCGTCGAACAGCGCGGCGGCGTCGCCAGGGTCGATGGCGGCGCCAGGTCGATTCTGCCAGCCGGCGCCGCGTTGTGGCGCAACGGCAATGGCGTGCGCCTGGTCGGCGCGCAGGCCGGCTTTGCCGACGGCGTGCCGCGCGTGCTCGGCTGGCGCCGTTCGCCGGCCTATCCGCTGGTAGCGCTGGTGGCCCTGTCGCATGGCGACGCCGTGGCCGGAGCGCAATTGTACTGGCAGGAAGCGCGCAATCGCGCGATGCTGGCGAGCGCCAGCCTGCTCGTGCTGGGCGCGCTGGCCAGCTTCTTTTCGCTGCGCGCGACCACCCGCCGACGCGAGCAGGACGAGGTGAGAACAGCGTACCGCACCGCCACCGAAAGCGCCAACGATGGCTTTTACATGGCCGCGGCGATGCGCGACCGGCACGGCAGGATCGTCGACTTCCGGATTGTCGACTGCAATGAGCGGGGCGCTTTTTTCTACGGCATGGGGCGCGACGAGTTGATCGGCACGCGGCTCTCGCGCATCGACAGCGGCCTGTTCGGCGAAGAACTGCTGTCGATCTACCGCACGGCGATGGAAACTGGGTTCTACGAAGATGATCGCCGCATGCCGAGCGACGACCGGCTCAACATTCGTTGGGGCCATCGCCGCATCGTGCGGGTCGGTAACGGCCTGGCGGTCACTTTGCAGGACGTCAGCGAGCGCAAGGCGTATCAGGCGCAGCTCGAGCGCATGGCCAACGAAGACAGCCTGACCGGCCTGCCGAACCGCCACTGGCTGCTGGACTTCATGCCGCGCGCGATCGACAACGCGCGCGCCAAAGGCACCTCGTTCGCCATCCTGTTCATCGATCTCGACGAGTTCAAGCAGGTCAACGATGCGCAAGGCCACGCCGTCGGCGACCAGCTGTTGCAGGCGGCGGCGCGGCGCCTCTCCGCACTGCTGCGGCCAACCGATCACGTGGTGCGTTTCGGCGGCGATGAATTCATCGTCTTTCTCGACCCTTATGACAGCGATGCGCAGGTGGCCGCCGTCGCCGCGCGGATCGTCGCCGCCTTTGCCGATCCGTTTTCGATCGCCGATGACGCCCAGGCGGTGGGCGCCTCGGTCGGCATCAGCGTGTTCCCGCGCGACGGCGGCGACGCTGAAACCTTGATCAAGCACAGCGATATCGCGATGTACGCCGGCAAGAGCGAGGGCAAGGGACAGTTCCGCTTCTTCGATCCAGCCCTGTCGGCCACGCTCAAGACACGGGCGCGCCTGAAACACGGTTTGCTCGAGGCGATCGAACACCGGCAGTTCGTCCTCTATTACCAGCCGCGGGTGGACACCCGGACCGGCGAGATGCTCAGCATGGAAGCGCTGTTGCGTTGGCGCCATCCGACCCTGGGAATGGTGCCGCCGGCAGAGTTCATTCCGCTGGCCGAGGCCAGCGGCATCATCCTCAGGATCGGCGAAATGGTGATCGACATGGCGTGCGCGCAGATCGCCGCATGGCAGCGCGAGGGCGCGCCCGTGGTGCCGGTATCGATCAACGTCTCGCCCAACCAGTTCCGCCGCGGCGGCGTCGAGCAGCACCTCACTGCCGCGCTGCATCGGCACGGCGTTGCTGCCGCCCTGCTCGAGGTGGAAATCACCGAGTCGGCCATGATGGGCGACCAGGACGACATCATTGCGGAACTGGCCGCCATCCGCGCGCTCGGCGTCAAGCTTCACGTCGACGATTTCGGCACCGGCTACTCCTCGCTGTCTCAGCTGCAGCGGCTCAGGATGGATGTGCTGAAGGTCGATCGCGCCTTCACCGCGCAGTTGGGCAAATCGCGCGAGGGCAGGGTGTTTTTCCAGGCGATCGTGTCGATGGCTCACGCCCTCGAGATGTCGGTGGTAGCCGAAGGCGTCGAGACCGCCCAGCAGCTGGCGATCCTGCAGGCACTCGATTGCAACGAGGTCCAGGGATACTTCATCGCGCGCCCCATGGCCGCCGACGACATGCGCGCGGTGATGGAAAGGCGCTTCCTGTTCACGCCGCAGGAAGCGCTCAGTTTTTGATGTCGGCAAGCAAACGCCATTGAAGTGAATTTATATGAGAGAGAAAATGATGACAGCGACAAAGAGAAAACCGGCGGTAACGCCTCCTGGCGTGGCCACTAAAGCTACAGCAACGCGGACGCGACAACGTCCCGCGGCGGCGGCCAAGCCTGCAGCGACATCGCTCGAAGCGGTGCCGGCGGCGAAGAAAGAGAAACGGGTCCGCACCAGTTTCACGCTGCCGGAGAGCCAGCTGGTTTTGTTGGGTGAGCTCAAGAAGCGCTGCCTGTTCTTTGGCGTCAAGGCCAAGAAGGGCGAACTGCTGGCGGCAGGCTTGCAGCTTCTCGCCGGCCTGCCCGAGACCGCGCTGGAAGCGGCGGTGCTGCCGTCGGTGCGCCATCCCGGTGCACCGAAGCGCAACAAGTAGGCGCCGGTCGCAAGTGCTAACTCACGGTGGGCCGGCCATGAAGCAAACACGGATTCTGGTACTGAGCGCCTCGGCAGGCAGCGGTCATACCCGCGCCGCGGAAGCGTTGCGATGCTACGCGGCGACGCCGGGTTCCGGGCTCGCCGCGGTCCACCTCGACGTCCTCCAGTTCGTCACGCCATTGCTGCGTACCGTCTACACCGGCCTGTACGATCTCATCGTGAAGCGGGCGCCGGCACTGTGGAGCCGGCTGTACCGTGTCACCAACCACGCCGAACCGAGAGGGCCGGGTCATACATTCAGGCGCTGGACCGAGCGCATGAACAGCCGCGCCTTATGCCGGGAAATTGACAAGCGCAGGCCCGACCTGATTATCTGCACCCATTTCTTGCCGGCGGAAATATTGTCGCACCTGACGGGCAGCGGCGTGCTGCATTGCCCGGTCTGGGTGCAGGTCACCGACTTCGACCTGCACCAGATGTGGGTGCATGCGCACATGGCAGGCTACTTCGCGCCGAACGACGAAGTGGCGTTCCGCCTGCGCCAGCGCGGCATCGCCGCGGAGGCGATCCACGTCACCGGCATCCCGATCATGCCGGCGTTCGCGCGCCCGCTCGAGCGCGACGGCTGTGCGCGCGAGCTGCAGATCAAGCCGAACGTCATGACGGTGCTGCTGATGGGCGGCGGGGCGGGATTGGGCAGCGTCAGCGACGTCGCCCGGCGGCTGCTGGCGCTGAACATCAATTTCCAGATTATCGCGCTGGCCGGCAAGGATCCGTCGGCCCTGGCCGCCTTGCGCGAACTGGGCGCGCGCTTTCCCGGCCGGCTGGCGGCGCTTGGCTACACGGGGCGCATCGAGCGCCTGATGGCCTGTTCCGACCTGATCGTGACGAAACCGGGTGGACTCACCACGGCCGAATCGCTGGCGATGGGTTTGCCGATGATCGTCATCGCGCCGATTCCCGGCCAGGAAGAACACAACGCCAATTACCTGCTCGAACGGGGCGTGGCATTGCAGGCCTTCGACCTGGTGACGCTGGAATACCGCGTCGCTTACCTGCTGGCGCATCCGGCCAAGCTGGAGGACATGCGGATCAGGGCGAAAGCGCTCGGACGCCCGGGGGCGGCCGGCCGCGTGCTCGACATCGCTACGGGAAAATCGCCCACATGACATCACCCCTGTTGCAGTTGGCCTCGACCTGCGGATTCGTCCTGGTGCTGGCCTTTTTCTTCGCCAAGGTCGAAATCCACGTTGAAGGCGAGGCCGGCTGGGCCGCCAACCTGCCGACCTGGCGCATCGAGTCGCACTGGCTGCTCGACCTGTTCTGGGGCGGACGGGCGATGACGGGCTACCACGCGTGGGTATTTCCGTTCATCGCGCTCTTCTTCCACGCGCCGCTCTTTTTCGGCGCCGAATGGTCGCTGCCGATGGAGGCGCGGATTGTCGCGGCCATCATGCTGTTCTGGGTGGCTGAGGACTTTTTCTGGTTCCTCATCAACCCGGCCTTCGGCTGGGCCCGTTTCAGTTCACAATGCGTGCCGTGGCACAAGCACTGGTTCTGCGGCGCGCCGGTCGACTACTGGATATTTTTCGCTGTCAGTGCCGCGCTGATGGCATATTCATTCTGAACCGGGCAGGCGCGCGGCGCCGTTCAGCCGGAAGCGGGCAGGTCCAGCGCGTGGCCGATGCGCGCGCACAATTCAATGGACGTGCGTGAGATCACTTCGCCCGGAACGCAAAACTTTTCCGTCAGGCGGCCATGGTCTTCGAAGCCGTACGACACCATGAACGGATGCATGCCGGTGCTGATCGCGGCGTGGAAATCCTTGTATTCGTCGCCGCACACGTAGGCGCGCGCGGGGTTGACCGCGAAGTGCTCGCGGGTCAGCCGGAACTGTGCAGTCTTGCCCTGGCTGAGCGGTACATGGTTGAAGAAATCGAAGGCGCCGACATCGATGTCGTGTCTTGCGAACAGCAGCCGCAGGGTCTCTAGTGGCTCGTCGGTGACATTGCGCGTCACCATCCCGACCACGATGTCGGGCGCGGCGATGAGCGACTTGATCAGGTCCGCGATACCCGGATACAGGCACGCCTCGGACCGATAGACGTCGGTCAGCGAGGCCAGGATTTTCTTCCTGCCGCTGTGGCGCATGTTCTTCTTGAGAATGGACGGGAATTCCTTAAGGCCGCCCAGATACTTGAACAGGTGATGCCGCTTCTGGAAGCTGCTTTCGGCACCGAGCGTCATGCCATTGAGGGCAAAGGCCCGTTCGATGGCGGGATAGGCATCGATCGTCGTTCCGTCGGCATCGAGGATGACGAGTCGTTGATTGTGGAACATGTCTCTCCAGGGTGGAAAGCTGCGGGGCAGGGCGCCGTGCTTCATCGCATCGAACCGTCATTCTGCCGATCGCAGATGACAGGTTGATGACATGCGGGCGGTGTCGCCGGTCGTCAATGCTTGTCCGGCGAGCCGTGCTGGTAGCGTGCGCGGACCTTGCGCGCGGTGAACACGCGGACGTAATCGGGAACGCGCGCGTGCGCCTTCATGTCGGCGTACAACACGTTGTACACCTCGGCGATTTCTTCGGCGGGTCGCGCAAGGTCGCGCGCGATGCTGTCGATCTCCCGCTTTGCGCGCTGTCGTTCAGCGGCCTCGCGTGACTGCGCGAGGCCGGCGTCGGTGGCGGTCGGTGCCTGGCGATTCGGGTTCATGGACATACACTCCGGGAACGTGGTTGTGACTGCAGCATTGCGCCGCCGCCGGCCTGGCTAGCGTTGGACCGGCGGTTGCCGCAAAAGTGCTGCGCAGGAGCGACGCGCTTCAGGAGCTGTCGCCGGCGACGAGCGCCTTGGAACAATGCATGAAATGGTCGAATTTGATGGTCAGGTCCTGGGCCAGGGAGTCCAGGTTCTGCCACTGACCCGCGATGATGATTTCCTGGAACCTGTCGTGAAATGCAGCGACCGCCGCCGTCCAGACGATATGGGCGCTGCGGAATTCCTCCGCCAGTGCCGGATCCGATAATGTTCGCTGGGTATCCATGGCCATCTCCCGGTAAATTGCAGCTCGTGAATGTTCTTGCAACTGCGTCAGAATACGCGACGTATGTGACCGCCATATTTCAAGGCTATGTCACCGTTAAGTCGGGGAAGCGCTTCGGGCAAGCTGATCCCTTTGTTGTCGGGCGCCCAGCGCCAGCCCAGGTAATTGGGCAGGTAGCGGCTGGCGACGCCATTGAAACCGCGCAGTCATTGCTTGAAGCGGCCGTGATACGCATTGACGTTCTGCACGTGCAGCGCGCCGGCGACCCGCACCCCGGCCGACAGGTTGACGGCGCGATGGGCGATGCCGGCCTTGCGCGCAAAACTGCGATAGGCGCCATGGCCGTCGGTGACCAGCAGGATATCGGCCGCCACCACCGGCGGCAGGCAGCTGTGCAGGTGGGCCGGCCGCAGGGGCGCGCGACCCGTGACGAAGTCGACCGTCCTGCCGGAGCGGTCGCGCGCGACCAGGATGCAGTCATGCTCGTGGGAGATGCCGCGCCGCCTGGCCCTGCCGCCGCGCCGGCGCGCGGGCCGCGTCAACCGTCGCGAGCCCTTCTGGGATTCGAGCAGGTAGGTCTCATCCACCTCGGTGATGCCCGCCAGCGGCACGCTGCGGTCGTGCTTGGTGTCGTGCAAGAAACGGTGGCGCCAGCGGAAGCTGGTGTTCTTGTGGACATTGACCGCCGTGGCGGCGCGCCGCACCGTGGCGGACTGCAGCATGCAGTCGAGCTAGGCCAGCCACTTGGACTTGTGGCGCAGCCGCGCCAGCGCGGTGCCGCTCAGGTCCCGATGCGCCCCAAACTCACCAAGTCCGCACTGCACGAAATCGGCTTCCGCGCCAATGGCAATCCCGATGTCATAGCCCTGCTATGGGAGGTCAAAAGCCTGCGCAGCATCTGCGCGCCGATCAGGGTCAGCGCGCTCCAGGCCCGGTGGGAGGCATTCAAGGGGAGATGCTGGGGAGTCCGCGCCACGAACTCAAGGGCGCGCCGTGCGCGGAGGAATTCCCGAAGCTGGATTAGGCGGCAGATGCCTCAGCCGCAAGTGCGTGCGGCGCCGGCTTATCCGAAGTGAAGCGCCGGCCGAGTCGCATCATCGGTTGCTCGATCAGGTGGAAGGCCAGCAATAGAAGTGCTGTGGCAAGCGCAATAAGAATCGCGACCTGCATTTGAAATGGCGCGTCGGACGAAAGGCGGAATGCGATAACGAGCGCGTATTATTTAGCAATTTTAGGGAAAGGCCATGGCCATGTTGCTAGAGGCAGTCGGCACTCATCGAAGTGATTGCGCCATCCTTCTTGCTATAGCGGATCGTGCAAGTCTTCCCCTCAAGGCGCCGGGATATCTGGATAGCGGCTGAATCGTCGTAGGTGCAGAAAAGCCACAGTTCCGGGTGCGTCCATGTGATCGCGCCACCCGATTTCGTCTTGGTCGACTTGGCCGGCACGAGGTAGGCCATCGACTGCGGGTCGCCGCCCATCATGCCGAAGCCGGTCAGGCGCATATCGGACGGAGAGTAGCCACGCCAGCCAGCCGGGCCGCGCACGGTCACGGCATCCTGCGGCAGCGTCAGGGGGCACGTCTCGGCCATCGCAGCGAGCGGCAACAGGATCGCCGCGGTGAGCAGCAGATAGGGGAATGGCCTCATTTCAACTCGATCACGTAGAAGGCATCGGCATTGTTGCTCAGGCTCGTCTCGGCGCTCACTGGGCCGCCAGGGTAGATGATGCGCTTCGAACCGCGCGGCTTCTTCTCGTCATTTTTCCACTGGTCCATGACCCGAATTGCTGCGCCCGCGTGCTTGAGGAAGAAAGCGGCGTGCTGGCCCGATGGTTTGTCCGGATACCTGCCATTGATGAACGTGGCAATCGCGGTGCCACGTTTCAGGTTCGGCATATCGATCACCCTCGGACCCGCGCGCCATTCGGGCGTATGGGGCGCCCTCAATCCGGGCGCGTAGGCCTTGACCAGATCGACGCAATCGCCGCCTCCAACGAGTGCGCTCTTCTCTAAACTGTCTACCGCTGGATAAACGGATGGCATGGAGCCTCCTTGTGTGAGGCGCCAGTTTCGTTGACTGGTGGAAATTCGTGATGACGGTAAACAAACGGATTGCGGAGGTTGCGCAAGGGCGCGCAGACTGGCAAACTTTGGCGAAAAATTGGTGAAAACGTGAGCCTTTGGAGGCTACTCCGGACCAGTTGAGAAAACCTAAGTCGCTGATTGTTATGGGTCCGCGATGGTCTGGAGTGGTTTAAATTGGTGCGGGGTCCAGGAATCGAACCTGGTTATCAGTCTTTAGGTCTGGAACCGACTCGGACTGGGCTTTACCAATAAGCGAACCTCGCAACTGAATACTACTGCAAAATTCCTGATGCACAACAAAAATTCGTGAAAATCAATATTAATTCTTTCACGGAATTTAGTCATATTGATAGGGTTTTACCGGAACTGCATCTTTCGGGTGTTCGTCGAGGTCCTTGACGTCAATCTTGTGGTCCCACAGCAGATACCAACCACGCTTCTGCTTTGCCTTCACTTCCGGATGGCGCCCCAGGAAATCGTTCATGAACTGACTGAATTCTGATACGTAGCCGCCGTGGCCGGTACGGTACTGCTCACGTTTCGCGCTCATAGTTCCCTCCATTTACCCATGTTTGACCTCAGACAGCGCCATTAGTTCTTCGCGGACAGGTAGGCACGTCCTGTTTGCATGTACTGCATGCTGGAAATGCCGTACGATACGCGCCGTCAGTCGCCAATTTCGAAGTCGCAATGAACGAAGAATTACTCAAGGAATCGCCGCCTGCCGAGCCGGCGCCGCGCTTTCGCCCGGTGCCGTGGACGGCGCTGGAAACGCCGCAGGATGTCGAGTTGTGGATCGACGAGCACAACAAGAGCTTGCAGGAGCACATCGGCCCGCAGGAGACCGGCTACGGCGTCTGCTTCACGCTTGCCGTCGGCGGCAATATCTATATGCAGACCGCCGGCGACGCCATCATGCTCGACGTCGACGCCGACGCCCAATGGGTCGCGCCGCTGATCGTCGCCGCCACCGCCGGCGTGCAGCCGGCCGGCCAGCTGTGGGTGTTGCCGGAAGACCGGCTGGTGCAGCTGATCATCGGTCTTTCCAGCCTCGTCGACAGCACCACCCTCGTCAGCGGTCACAAGTTTGGCTCGCGCAACCGCAAGATGGCGTAAGCCACCTACCTACTTCAGATCGGACCACGCCATGCGCCAGCAACCCGCGAACCAACGACGCCGTCATGCCCTTACACTGACGGCGCTGCTGGCAGCCGGGCTTGCCTTCCCCGCGGCGGCAGCCGACCTGCTGGCCGCCGCCAAGGCGCGCGGCACGCTGCGCATCGCAATGGAAGGCACCTATCCGCCCTTCAATTTCAAGGATCCGAAGACGGGCGAGCTGGCCGGCTACGACGTCGATGTCGCACGCCTGCTGGCCAGCAAACTGGGCCTCAAGCCAGCGTTCGTCACCACCGAGTGGGCGGCAATCCTGGCGGGCCTGGGCGCCGGCAAGTACGACGCCATCGTCAGCCAGGTCGGCATCACGCCCAAGCGGCTGGAGGCCTTTGATTTCTCCGAGCCCTACACGTACTCGAGCCCGCAGCTGATCGTCCGCAAGGATGAACGGGCAACTTACGCCACGCTCGCCGCGCTCAAAGGCAAGAAACTGGGCGTGGGGCAGGGCAGCGTGTTCGAGCAGCAAGCCAAGGCGGTGCCGGGCATCGACGTCAGGAGCTATCCGGCCGCGCCCGAAAACCTGCAGGACCTGGCGGTCGGGCGCATCGACGCCGCGCTCAACGACAGCCTGATGGTCGCCTACCTGCTGAGTAATTCGAAGCTGCCGATCAAGGCCGGCGCGCGCGTCGGCAATGTCGAGCGCATGGGTATTCCATTCCAGAAGGGTAATCCCCAGTTCAAGGCGGCAGTCAACAAGGCGTTGGCGGACGCCGCCGCCGACGGCAGCCTGAAGAGCATCTCGGTGAAGTGGTTCGGCACCGACGTCAGCCGGCCGGCGCCATAAGCGATTCGATGGACCTGATCAACCTGCTGCGCGACGCCGCGCCGGTGATGCTGCAGGGCGCCGGCTACACGCTGCTGTTCGCGCTGGCGTCGATGGTCGGCGGCCTGGTGCTGGGCTTTCCGGCGGCGGTGCTGCGCATGTCGCCGTACCGGCTGCTGCGCTGGCCGGCCACCCTGTACGTGAGCGTAATGCGCGGCACCCCGCTGCTGGTACAGATATTCGTCATCTATTACGGCCTGCCGAGCATCGGTATCGAATTTACCCCCGTCACGGCCGGCGTGCTGGCGCTCTCGCTCAACGCCGGCGCCTACCTGTCGGAAAGCTTGCGTGGGGCGATAGAGAGCATCGGCGTCGGCCAGTGGCGCGCCAGTTTCAGCCTCGGGCTGGGCTACTGGCAAACGCTCGGACACATCGTGCTGCCGCAGGCGCTGCGGGTGGCGGTGCCGTCGATGAGCAATACCCTCATCAGCCTGATCAAGGATACCTCGCTGGTTTCGGTCATCACCATGACCGAGCTGATGCTCACCACCAAGGAAGTGATCGCCACCACCTTCCGGCCTCTGCCCCTTTACATCGCCGCGGCCGCCATCTATTGGTGCATGAGCCTGGCGTTTGAGGCTGTGCAGCGACGCGCGGAACGGCGTTTGAACCGCGCGCATCAATAAACTCGACACGCCCGCCGGTCGCATGCTAGTCTTGTTTTGAAGGCAACTACGACCGATTTCTGCACCTGTGGGGTGATATGGACGACGATCGCGACCTGGCCCAGCCAACCATGGACCGCAGCGGCTTCAGCGTCGAGCGCATGCGCCGCGACGACGAGGCAGCCTGGTTCAACGAGCTGTATCTGCTGGCGCCGGTCGGCTATTTCGTGGTGGGCTTCGACAGCCGCATCCTGCTGGCCAACCTGGTCGGCGCCGCGATGCTCGGCATTGCCCGCACCAACCCGGGCGCATGCCGCTTCCGTGATTTCATCGCCACCGCCGGCCTGCGCGAATATGAACAGTTCATCGGCCGCGCCTTGAACAGCGCGACACCGGAAAAATGCGTGGTGCGCATGCGGCGCGCCGACGGTGCCGAATTTTCCGCGACGCTGCTGGCCAGCGCCGACGGCAGCGGCCAGGCCTGCCGGGTGGTGGTCGAACACGCCGAGGGCAAGCTCGCCGCGCTCGAACGCAGCGAGGAGCGCTTTCGCCGCATCGTCCACAGCGCCGAAGAAGGCGTCTGGGAGATCGACGCCGATGCCTGCACCACCTTCGTCAATCCGAAGATTGCCGCCATGCTCGGCTACAGCATCGAGGAGATGGTGGGGCGCCCGCTGGCCGCCTTCGTCGACCCGGAGGGATGGGACACGCTGGGCGCGAACCTGGCGCGCCGCCGCGAGGGCGTCGCCGAGCGCCACGAGTTCAAGCTGGTGCGCCGCGACGGCAGCCACGCCTGGACCACGATGGCGACCAATCCGATCTTCGACGGAGCCGGCGCCTACGTCGGCGCGCTGGCGCTGGTGACCGACATCAGCGAGCGCCGCAGGTCGGCGGAACTGATCTGGCACCAGGCGAACTTCGACGAGCTCACCGGCCTGCCGAATCGCCACATGTTCATGGACCGCCTGCGCCAGGAGGCACGCAAGGCCGACCGCGGCGCCGCCTTCCTGGCGCTGCTGTTCCTCGACCTCGACCGCTTCAAGGAAGTCAACGACCGGCTTGGCCACGCCGCCGGCGACGCGCTGCTGGTGGAGGCGGCGCGCCGCATCGGCGCCTGCGTGCGCGCGTCCGACACCCTGGCGCGCCTGGGAGGCGACGAATTCACCGTCATCCTGGCCGGCATCGACCATGTCGGCAGCGTCGAGCGTGTGGCACAGGCGCTGGTGGCGGCCCTGGCACGCCCGTTCGACATCGAGGGCGAGCGCGTGTTCGTCTCGTCGAGCGTCGGCGTCGCCCTGTATCCGCCGGATGCGGCCAGCGTCGGCGAGCTGCTCGAGCGCGCCGACCAGGCCATGTACGCCTCCAAGCAGGCCGGCGGCAACCGCTTCAGCTGCTTCACGCCGGCGCTGCAGGCGGCGGCGCTGGCGCGCCAGAGCATCGCCGCCGACCTGCGTGCGGCATTGGCGGCGCAGCAGTTCGAGATCGTCTACCAGCCTATCGTCTGCCTGGCCACCGGCGCACTGCGCAAGGCGGAGGCGCTGCTGCGCTGGCGCCATCCGACGCGCGGCCTGCTCGGGCCGGCCGAGTTCATCCCGTTCGCCGAGTCGAATGGGCTGATCGTCGACATCGGCGACTGGGTGTTTCGCGAGGTGGCGCGCCAGGTGCAGTTGTGGCAGCAGAGCATCGACCCGTCGTTCCAGGTCAGCGTCAACAAGTCGCCGGTGCAGTTCCGCCGCGACGCCGCCCTGTACCAGGTGTGGCTCGACTACCTGACCGTGCTGGCGCTGCCGCCGCAGAGCATCGTCATCGAAATCGGCGAGAGCGTGCTGCTCGAAGGCGTCGACAAGGTGGTCGAGCGGCTGCGCCAGTACCGCGCGATGGGGCTGCAGGTCTCGCTCGAGCATTTCGGCACGGGCTACTCCTCGCTGTCGCACCTGAAGCGCTTCGACATCGACTACGTCAAGATCGACCAGTCGTTCGTCGCCACCCTCGACGCCGACGACGGCGAGTTCGCCGTGTGCGAGGCCATCATCGCGATGGCGCACAAGCTTGGCTTGAAGGTGGTGGCGGAGGGAGTGGAAACGAAGGTGCAGCGGGCCATGCTCGCCGACGCCGGCTGCGACTACGCGCAGGGCTTTATAATCGCGCGCCCGATGGACGCGGTGCAGCTGGAGGCGATGGTCCGCTCGATGCCGCCGCCGCGCGCGCCGGCCCGTTAGAGCGAGGGCGGCGGCGGAGCGTTCCTTACGCTTTCGGCATCTTGCAGGCGGCGACGTAGGCGTCCGGGTGGGCTTCGAAGATTTTCCCGGTCGTCTTGTTGACCACGCGGCCTTTGGTGTCCTTCACCACCATCTGCGAGTAGTAGGTCTGGATCGGGAAGTGGTTGACGTTGAACTTGAAGTCGCCGCGCACCGACTTGAAATTGGCCGCTTCCAGCGCCTTGCGCAGCGCGACCTTGTCGCCCAGCTTGCCCTTGGTGTCGCGCACCGCGGCGTCGAGCAGCATCGCCGTGTCGTAGCCCTGCGACGCATACACCGACGGCAGGTGCTTGTATTCCTTTTCGAACGCGGTGACGAACTCCTTGTTCTGCGCGTTATCGAGGTCGGTGTTCCAGTGCGCCGCATGGTGGTTGCCCAGGGTGCTCTCGCCGAGCACGGTCAGGGTGTCCTGGTCGAAGTTCCAGCCGGTCGCGTACAGCGGGATCTGGCCCTTCAGGCCGGACTGGTTCCACTGCTTGAGGAAGTTGATGCCCGAGCCGCCCGGCAGGAACATGAAGACCGCTTCCGGCTTGGTCGAGCGGATCTGCGCCAGTTCGGTGGCGAAATCGAGTTCGCCCATCTTGACGTAAGCTTCGTCGGTGACCTTGCCCTTGTAGTAGCGCTTGAAGCCGGCCACCACGTCTTTGCCGCCCGGGTAGTTCGGCGCGATCAGGTAGGCGCTCTTGTGGCCTTTCTCGCTCACCAGCTGACCGGCCGCTTCGGCGTAGCTGTCGCTGATCCAGGAGACGGCGAAGAAGTACGGGTTGCAGCGCTCGCCGGCCAGGTAGGACGGTCCCGAGTTCGGGCTCACCAGGAAGGTCTGTGAGGCGAATGTGGCCTGGTCGATCGCGCCGAGGATGTTCTGGAAGATCACGCCGGTGACGAAATCGACCTTGTCCTTCTTGATGAATTTCTCGCCGATCTGGCGCGCCACGTCCGGTTTGCTCTGGTCGTCCTGCACGATCATCTCGACCGGCACGCCACCGAGCTTGCCGCCGTTCTTCTTGAGGGCGAGGTTAAAGCCGTCCAACACCGCGGTGCCGAGCGCTGCGGCCGGTCCCGAGAGGGTACTCACGAAGCCGATCTTGACCTTGTCGTCGGCGTGGGCCGACATCATGGCTCCCGCCACCAGTGCTGCGACTACCGTTTTCTTGAACATGTTCTCTTATTCCTCGAATCAAAGTTTGTGGACGAAGGTACTGCGTGGTTCAGTTGCGGTGCTCTTGTTGCGGTGATGCGAAAAAAATCAGGTCTGGCGTTTTTTCAGCGCGCGCGTGTCGATGCAGCGTGCGGTGCCGGGCAATTGCTGTGCCCATTCCTTGATCACGCCGCGCTGGATCTTTTGCGACGTGGTCAGCGGCAGCTGCTCGACAAACGCGACATAGCCGGGCGCTTTATAGTACGCGAGCTGGGTAAGGCAGTATTCGGTGATCGACACGGCGCTCGCTTCTAGGTCGGCGTGCTGGTCGTGCAGCACTACCAGCGCCATTACCTCGTCTCCGCGCACGGCATCGGGCGCCGCCGCCACCGCGACCGACAGCACCGCCGGATGCTGGCGCAGCACCGATTCCACCTCCACGGCGGCGATGTTCTCGCCGCTGCGGCGGATGACGTTCTTCTTGCGGTCGATGAAGTGCAGGTAACCCTGGGAGTCGCGCATGACGATGTCGCCGGTGCGGAACCACCCATCTTGCCATGCATTCGCGCTGGCCTGCGGATCCTTCAGGTATTCGCGGAAAAAGCCGCGGCGCGGATCGGCGCCGCTGGCGCGTACCCACAGTTCGCCCGGCTGCCCGCCTGCCGCATCTTCGCCGGCATCGCCGACCAGGCGGATCTCCAGCGCAGGTTCCGGTTTTCCGAAGCACGCCGTGCCCACGTGGCGAGGCTCGCGGTTGGCGATGATGACGGCGCCGGCACCGGTTTCGCTCATCGCCCACGCCTCGATCAGCGGCACGCCGAAGCGTTCCTCGAACGAGGCGTGGTGCAGCTTGTCGACGCCGGCGCCAAAGCCGAAGCGCACGCTGTGCTCGCGGTCGCGCGGCGTCGGCGGCGCCCCCATCAGCATCGCCGGCATCACGCCCAGGTAGTGCATCACCGTGGCGCCCGACGTGCGCACGCTGTCCCACCAGCTGCGCGGGTGGAAGCGGTCGAGCGGGATGATGCAGCCGCCGGCGAAAATCATCGCCATCGTCGAATACGCCATCGCGTTCATGTGCACCATCGGCAGCGGCGTGATCAGGCGCTCCTCGCCGGGCGCCAGCTCGCACAGGCCGCCGACGGCGTTGTACCAGGCGCCGGCCAGCAGGAAGTAGTCGTTGGTCAGCACGCAGCCTTTCGGGCGCCCGGTGGTGCCGGAGGTGTACAGCAGCGCGCATTCGGTGTCGATGGCGGGCGCGCCGGCCAGCGGCGGCGCAAACGGCGCCGGCGCCGGCGATTCGGAGGCATCCGCGCCGATGATGACCAGTGGGCGCTCTGCCTTGGCGGCGGCGGCCGCCAGTTCCGCGGCGCGCTCGGGCAGCGCCACGGCCAGGCAGATTTCGCTGTGGCCGATGAGGTAGTCGAGCTCCGCCGCGCGCATGTCGGTGTTGATCGGCACCACCGACACGCCGAGGGTGTTCAGCGCAAGCCAGTGCAGGAAAAAGGCCGGGCGGTTTTCCAGCATCAGGCCGGCGCGGTGGCCGTGGCCGTAGCCGGCGGCGCGGTAGCGCTCGGCCAGCTGCTCGACCTGGCCGAGCGCCTCCCCGTACGACAGGGTCTGCGCCGCGATGCCGTAGCAGGCCGCCGTCTCCGGCAGGATGTGCAGGAAGGGGCGCGTGGCGTACCGGCTGGCGCTGTCGGCAAAGCGTGCATATACCGTTGCTGGGGTCAAAAGTGTGCTCCTCGATTACATGAACAGCTGGATGGCGGGAAGGGAGGCGTCGCAATTGAGCAGGTCGATGCGTTTCAACCTGATCTTCAGCTTCCCGTCTTCGCGCGCAAGCGTGTGGAACACGGTGCCGGCGTACACCTGCTGCGTGTCGCCCTGCACCTCGGTGTAGATGAACTGCGTGCGGGTGACGTACACGCCGCCCGCTTCGTCGACATGTTCGACGTCCGGCATCTGCAACAGGTGGTGGCTGCGCGAGGCGGGGTGCTGCGAATAGGAGCGCGCGTTCTTGAGCCGCTCGATGCGCAGCTTGAGCAGCAGCTTGTCCTCGTACATCAGCGAGACGTGATTGAGGCCGTCGACCTGGCCAGGCGCGAGAGGGATCCAGTAGAACGCGTCCTCGGTAAACAGCTCGTACCACTCGTCGAAGCGCTTCTCGCACAGCACGCGCGCCTCGCTGTAGACGAATGCGCGCAGCTCCTGCGCCAGCGCTTCGGGAATCGGTGTGCTCATTTGGCCTCCTGCGGCTGCATGTATTTGCGCCAGGCGCGGAACTGGTTGCGCATCGAGATTTCGCTGGTGCCCTTGGTGGTGAGGTCGTCCTGTTCCAGCTCGGAAGGCGCGTAATCGCGGTGCAGGCTGACCCAGTCGTTACCGGTGGCGCGCAGGCCTTCCTGCATCGCGCGGTACACGTGCAGGTCGTCGTGGCCGACCACCGACATCGGCGAATTGATCAGGCGGTTGTACATCAGCGTGCGCTGCAGCAGCTTGTCGGGCGCACCTTTCAGGCGGAAGGTCCACGACTCGACCAGCGTCTTGTCGGGCCCCAGCGGGCGCACCACGCGGATCGACTGGATCGCACCTTTGATCGTCAGGCTCGGGTAGTACACCGTGTTGTGGCGCGCGGTGCCGAGGATGGCGCGCGCGCGTTCTTCGCCATAGGCCTCCTGCATCGCCTGCTCGTATTCGGTGATGGCGGCGTAGTTCGAGTGGATCGAGAAGTTCACGCCCGAGTAGCTGTGGCCATTGGCGAACACGCGCACGCCCATGTCGTCGAAAAATTTGTAGTCCGACATGAAGGGCACGAACTGCTCGATCGGCATCGGCTTCGGTTCGTCCGCCGGTTTGCCTTCCCAGAGTTTTTTCGCGGTGCCGGCCGACGACTCGTGCGCCACCATCGGGTGCATGGTGTCGTTGAGGTTCTCGATGAACATCTTCCAGTTGCAGTCGTGGATGAAGCGCAGGCAGCCGCCGGCGATTTCGAGTTCGCCCTGCGGCGAACGGTCGGCCATGTTGTCGATCGAGGACAACGAATCGCCGAAGAACTCGTGAAAGCCCGGTCCCTCGGCGGATAAACGCGCGAACACGAAGCCGCGGTAGATCTCCACGTTCGGCACGGTGACCAGGCCCTTGCTGGCCTCGCATTCCTTCAGGCGCGTGCCCTCGTAGGCGTTCTTGAGCGGGATCGCCAGCAGCGAGCCGTCGGTCTTGTAGGTCCACGCATGGTAGGGGCAGCGGAAGAATTTGCCGGTGTTGCCGCAGGTGTCCGACACCAGCTTGGCGCCCTTGTGCGCGCAGCGGTTCATCATCACCCGCACCGAGCCGTCGGTATGGCGCACCATCAGTACCGGCTGCATCGCCACGTCGGTGGAGTAGTAGTCGCCTTTTTCCGGCACCTGGCTGCAGTGGCCGACGTAGATCCAGGTGTTGGACCACAGCTGCGCCATCTCCAGGTCGAAGATGTCGCCGTCGAGGTAGACGTCGCGGTGCACCTGGTCGTCCTGCACCAGGGCGGTTACCGCGGCCGGGTTGTCCCGATAGTTATTGTTCATGAATATCTCCGGGCGGGTTGGTCATGCATCGAGCACCAGGCAGCTGCCTTTGGCGCGCGAGATGCAGATCTGGATGACGTTGCCGGCCGCGCGTTCGGACGCGGTGAGGCAGTTGTCGCGGTGTTCGATGTCGCCCGACAGCACCGGCACGGCGCACACGCCGCATTCGCCGCGCTTGCAGTCGAACATCGGGTCGAGACCCGCGGCGATCATGGCATCGAGGATGGTCTGGTCGGCCGCGACCTGCAGCCGCGTGCCCGACTGCGCCAGCTCCACCTCGAACGCCTGGTCGCCCGCTTCTGGGGCCGCTTCGACGAACAGCTCGTAATGGATGTCGCTGCTTTGCCAGCCCAGCTCCAGCGCGATGTCGCGCACGGCGTCGATCATGCCCCGCGGCCCGCAGGTGTACAGCGCCTGCGACGGCCGGCTGGCCGCCAGCAGGGCGCGCAGGTCGAGCCGGCGTTCGGAATCGTCCGCATACAGGGTGAGCGCGTCGGCGGCGCCGGCCTGCAGTTCGGGCACCAGCGCGAGCTGGTCCAGGCTGCGGGCGGTGTAGTGCAGGGCGTAGCGCTTGCCGCCTTCGCGCAGCGCGGTCGCCATCGACACCAGCGGCGTAATGCCGATGCCGCCGGCGATCAGCAGCACGTCGTCGTGCGCGGGATCGAGCCGGAAGCCGTCGATCGGCATGCTGGCCTGCAGCGTGGCGCCGGCGGCGAGGGCGTGCATGAACAGCGATCCGCCGCGTCCGCCGGCCGCGCGCTCCTCGCGGCGCACGGCGATCAGGTACTCGGCGGGATCGTCGCACGCGCCGGTGCGAATCAGCGAATAATGGCGCCAGTCGGCCTTGCCGTCGATCTCGACGCCGACCTTGATATGGGCGCCGGCCTGCCATGGCGGCAGCGGCGCGCCGCCAGGGTGGCGCAGGCGCAGTGCGCTGACGTGCGAGGTCAGGGGGCGCACCTCGGCGACGACCAGGTCAATCAGCCGGGCGCTCATGCTGCCAGCCCGTTCAGCATCGCCGCCAGCTGCTTGCCGCTGTCGTCGGCCAGGGCGGCCTCGCGCAGCCGGCGCAGCTGGCCGGCGCCATCGATCCCATGGCGCAGCCGGGGCAGCGAGGCCATCAGCGTGTCGAAGTTGCGCGTGCCGCGGATGTGGGTGTCGCCATAACCCTTGACCAGCCGCTGCGACTCGGCCACCTCCACGGCGAGCGCATAATCGGTCCCGGCCTGGGATTGGATGTGCGCCAGCCATTCGCCGATCTTCGCATTCTCGGCCGAAAAGCGCAGCGACTTGCGGCGCATTCCTTTCAGGGCCGCCACGCAGTACAGCAGCAAATAGCCGCGCAGCGACGTGGTCTGGATCACGCGGCCCTTGTGTGCGAAGCGCTGTACCAGCGCGCGCGCCCAGCCCGTCGCCAGCAGCCAGCGGCCCATCGGGGCGGGCAGGGTGTCGGCGATTTCCTCGACACGCGGGTGCATGAACTCGTTGATCTGCACGACCTGCGCCGCGCCGGCGCCGATTTCCTGCGTCACGCGGGCAAAGCGGCTGCGCCGTGTCTTCAGGTCGGCCACGCGGATGGTGTCCTCGTAGCTCATCCACAGGGCCAGGTAGCGCGCCGTTTCCTCGAGCAGGTGGTAGCTGTTGGCGCCGTAGCGGCGGTCCAGGCTGCAAATTGGCGCCAGGCGGTCGAGGTACTCGGTGGCGTACTGCGCATCCTGATAGTCGGCCATGCGCATGATGCCGGCCACCAGCGTCGGCTGCACCGCCGCCGGAAAGTCGCGCGCCACGCGCGTCGCCTGTTCTTGCAGGCGCGGCCCTGGCATTACGCCGGTGGCGCCGGCTTGGCTGGCCGCTGCCGGCGCCGGCGCCGGCGGGTTTGACGCTACCTTGAAACCGGCATCGAATGCGGCCAGGCTGGTGTCGATGCCGACACCGCCACGGCGGATCGCCGCCTCGAACTGGCTGCGCGCGAACGGCAGCTTGCCGCTGCCGGCCAGCGCGCCAAACAGCGCGGCGCTGATCACGCTGCCGTTTTGCTCGGCGAGCCGGGCGAAGTCGGCGTGCACAAAGCGCTGCGCGGCGGCGCGGCCGGCTTCGATCAGGCGGGGAGCGTCGACGCGGCCATCGCCCATCGCGGTTTTTTCGGTCATCGAATAAACGCGGTGGGTCGATGCGATCAGCAGCGTCTTGTCGGTGGTGACGAGGCCGCGCTGCACCGCGCGTCCCGCTTCCATCAGTTCGGAAGCGAGCACGATGTCAAGTTCGCCAGGCGTGGGCATCATGCCCAGCACCGGCGCAGCGCCGGGCGCGGAAGCGGCGACCGGCGCGAACATCTCGAGGTAATAGATGGTGGCGCCGGTGCGCTGCGCCACGCCCGGCACGGACGTCGTCTGCGCGAAGTAGCCGGCGTCTTCGGCCATGTCGACCATCCAGTCGGCCAGCACGCCGCCGCCTTCGCCGCCCATTGCCATGATGGCGATCTTGATTGCCCGCGGCGCCGGGCTGCTGCGCTTGAAGCTCGCTTCGATGGTGTTCATGACGTCGGCGCTTTCAATGAGGTTTCGATGCCGGCGAGGCGTCGTTCGATACGGTCCTGCAGGAAGCCGATCACGGCGCCGCGCACGCGTGACCTGAACCGGTCGAAGCGGGTCGGATTGCTGATCGTGGCGGCGCGGTAGAACGACGGGCACAGCACGGCCGCGTGGGCCACTTCGCCGCACAGGCCGCAGCCGACGCAGCTGTTTTGCACCGTCACCACCGGATCCTGGCGCAGCGGGTCGGGATTGGGCTTGATGGTCAGCGAAGGGCAGCCGGACAGGCGGATGCAGGACTTGTCGCCGGTACAGGTGTCGGGATCGACGCCGAAGCGCTCGCGCACCACGCGCTCGCCATTTTTGAGGGCTTGGCGCACCAGCGGCTTTTCGCGCCGCTGCTTGTTGAGCATGCACTCGCTCTGGGCGATGATCACCTTCGGTCCCCGTTCGCTGGTCGTGAGCGCCTCGCGCATGCTCTTTTGCAGGTCGGCGAGCTTGTAGGTGTTGGTGACCTTGTGCACCCACTTGACGCCGACGCCGCGCACCGCGTTCTCGATCGGCACCTGGGTTACCCGCAGCGGATTGGTCGCCCTGGACGAGAGCAGGTCCTGGCCGCCGGTCGCGGCGCTGTAGTTGTTGTCGACGATGACGAGCAGGTTGTCGCTCTTGTTGAAGACGGCGTTGCCGACGCCGCTGGTCAGGCCGTTGTGCCAGAAGCCGCCGTCGCCCATGAAGCTGATGGCCCGCTTCGACGTTTCGCGGGTATTGAAGGCGGCCGCCCCGGCCGCGCCCAGGCCGTAGCCCATGGTGGTGGCGCCCAGGTTAAACGGCGGCAGGATCGAAAACAGGTGGCAGCCGATGTCGGAACTGACGTGGTGCGAGCCCAGTTCGCGCTCGACCAGCTTGAGCGCGGTGAAGATCGGCCGCTCCGGACAGCCGGTGCAGAACGACGGCGGGCGCGCGTGCACCTGCTGGTCCACCACCGGCAGCGGGAATGGTTTCGATCCGGCCGTCACGGGCCGTGCCGCCGCCGGCAGCGCGTCCTGGTCGATCAGGTGCGGCGCGTACTGCTGCACGAAGCGCAGGATCCCCTTGAGCATGGCGGCGGCGGTGTACTCGCCGGCCATCGGCAGCATGTCCTTGCCGTGCAGGGTGGTCGGAATGCCGGCGCGGCGCAGCAGCGCGTGCAGGTTCTGCTCGATGTAATCGGGCTGTCCTTCCTCGATCATCAGGATCGCGCGCTTGCCGCTGCAGAAGCGGTGGATCTCGCTGTCGACTACCGGGTAGGTCACGTTCATGACGTACAGCGGGATCTTGCTGTTGCCGAAGGCGTCCGACAATCCGAGCAGGACCAGCGCGTTGATCACGGTGTTGTACAGGCCTCCCTGCAGCACCAGGCCGAAGTCCTGGACGCCTTCGGCGAAAAATTCGTTGAGCTGGCGCTGCTCGATGAACCTGACCGCGGCCGGCCAGCGCTGGGTGACTTTTTCCTGTTCGTGCACGAAGCTGGCCGGCGGCAGCACGATGCGGCTGACGTCTCGCAGCGGGCTCTCGAGCGCGTCCTTCAGCGTGAACGCCGGGCGCACGTTGTCCTTGGCGATGAAGCGGCCGTGCACGTG
Organism: Burkholderiales bacterium; assembly: GCA_038248405.1. Lineage (GTDB taxonomy): Bacteria > Pseudomonadota > Gammaproteobacteria > Burkholderiales > Burkholderiaceae_D > JAFCUW01. The sequence goes on along the minus strand of JBBRXM010000011.1, from coordinate 30,475 downwards.
GCAGGCGCGGATGCGCAGTTCCAGCATCACCGGCGTATTGCTCGCCTCGGACAGCTCGAAGCCCTGTTCGACGGCGTTGACGATCGACGTGAGGTTGGGGCGCGGGTCGAGCAGCCAGATCTGCGACTTCATGGCGAACGCGTGCGAGCGTTCCTGCATGATGCTCGAGCCTTCGCCGTAGTCCTCGCCGACGATGATCAGGGCGCCGCCGGTGACGCCGCCCGAGGCCAGGTTGGCCAGCGCGTCGGAGGCGACGTTGGTGCCGACGGTGGATTTGAAGGTGATCGCGCCGCGCAGCGGATAGTTGACCGACGCCGCCAGCGTGGCGGCGGCAGTCGCTTCCGAGGCGCTGTGCTCGAAGCGGGCGCCGAGTTCCTCGAGGATGTCGTTGGCGTCGGTGAGCACGTCCATCAGGTGCGAGATCGGCGCGCCCTGGTAGCCGGCAACGTAGGACACGCCCGACTGCAGCAGCGCCTTGGTCACGGCCAGGATGCCTTCGCCATGGAACTCTTCGCCGGCGCCGAGGCGTAATTTCTCGACTTCGTTCTTGAAAGACCGCTCCGCCACTTTACGTCTCCAGTCGCTGGTTGCCGTGCAAGGTAAATGCATGAATAATCATGCAAATCTATTTGACACCTGAACTAATTTTCAGTCAAGTCTATTTTGCTTGTGCGGGGTGCGGATCCGGTTTTTTTGCCGGTGCCCGCACCCTTGGCCAGACACCGGCCATCAGAAGAAGTGTCGGACGCCCACCGCGAGCGCGCGCGGATCGGCGCCGGCCAGCGCCACCATCGGCGCGCCGCCGGCGCCGGTGATGCCGAAGCGCGCCCTGGCGTCGTTACGCACCGCGGACAGGCCGCCGTAGACGGTGGTGCGCTTCGACAGGAAGTAGTCGTAGCGGATGCTGGCGGTGACGGCGTCGGCGTCGCTGATAGCCTTGTTGCGCAGGCCGCCGACGTCGAGCAGCAGCGCGCCGCCGCCCATCGGGATGGTCGCGCTCAGGTCGAAGTAATCGTTGCGCGCGAGGTTGGCGTCGTCGCGCCGCACCTGGTAGACCAGCGCCGTCTTGACGACGGTGAAATCGTAGGAGGCGCCCAGCGCGCTCCACTTGTCGGCATTGGTGTCGGTGGTGGTGCGGTTCATGTGCGATGCGTTGACCGAGAACTTGCCGCTGTCGTACTGGCCCGAGATCGCGCGCACGTTGCCCACTTTGCCGGCACCCGGCGCCGAATTTTCGCCCAGCGCGTACATGGCCTTGAAGACGAAGCCGTTCAGGTTCGGGCTTGCGTACTGCACGGCGTTGTTGGCGCGCGCCGACGGCGGTTCGAGGAAGTAGTTGGCGGCGTTACCCCAGCCCATGCCGCCGCCGAGGGTGTACAGAAGGTTCGTCATGAAGAAGGGCGTGTACTGGCGGCCGGCGGTGACGGTGCCGAAACTGCCGGACAGGCCGACGAATGCCTGGCGCCCGAACAGCAGGCCGCCCTGGGCCGCGGTGCCGTCGTCGACGTTGATGCCGGTTTCCAGCGAGAAGATGGCCTTCACGCCAGCGCCCAGGTCCTCGGCGCCGCGAAAGCCGATGCGGGACGGCGTGGCGCCGCCGTTCTGCACCCGGGTCACCGAAGACTGGCCGTTGCGGCCCGATTCGACGTAGGCGTCGAGCGCGCCGTAGATGACGACGTTGCTCTGAGCCTGCGCCGCGCCTGCAGCCGCGCCGAGCACTGCGAGGGTGATGACTATCTTCTTCATGGGTCTTCCAGTTCAATGGTGGATTGAAAAATGGGGGCGAGTCCCCCTTGGCAACCGTTGCGTCGCTATTCGTTGTCTCTCCCCGGCGGGCGGGGAGATCTTATTGTTCGGGTGAGGAAGGAGTCGGCAGCAGCGCTGCGCCGGGTGCGCGCAGCAGGTCGAGGTGGCGCAGCATGCCGAGCGAACGGCCCAGCACCGCGCGCCGGTAAGCGTCGGTGTCGACCGCGCTGTAGTCGTAGAAGCCCTTGCCGCTCTTTAGGCCGATGCGGCCTTCCTGCATGTACTGTTCGACGATGGCGGGCGGCGCGAAGCGGGCTGGATCGATCTCCTGCGCCAGGTAGCGGCTGGCGTAATAGAGGATGTCGTTGCCGCCGAAATCGATGAATTCGACCACGCCGATCGAGGCGAAGCGAAAGCCGAAGCCGTAGCGCGTGGCCGTGTCGATGTCTTCGGCGGTGGCGATGCCCTGTTCGATCATGCGCGCCGCCTCGTTCATGACCAGCGCCTGCAGGCGCGGAACGATGAAGCCTGGCGCGGCGGCGCAGACGACGGGCTTCTTGCCGGCGCGCTCGAGCATGGCCTTCATCGCGCCCAGTACTTCGGCGCTGGTGCCGGGGTGCGGGCTCAGTTCGACCAGCGGGACGATGTAGGCCGGATTGAGCCAGTGCGCATTGAGCAGCCGCTCGGGATGGGTGACGAATGCAGCCAGGTCGGTGACGAGGAAGGTGGACGTCGTCGAGGCGAGGATCGCGTCGTCGCGCACGTGCCTGCAGATGAAGGCGAAGGCGTCGCGCTTGCCGTCCAGCACTTCGGGCACACCCTCGAAGACGACGTCGGCGCCGGCCAGCGCTTCGGGAGCCTGGGTGAGGGCGACAAAGCGCACCCGCGCCATGATGATGCCCACCTCGGCCGGACCGAACATGCCCAGTCCGGCCAGCATCTGCAGGCTGGAGGCGATTTCGCCGAGGCTTTCCTGTTCGAGCCGGGCGACGGCTTCGTCGGCGCGCGGCTTGATGTCGATCAGGTCGACCTCGTGTCCCGCATAGGCGAAGGCGATGGCGATGCCGCGCCCCATGCGTCCGGCGCCGACGGCGGCGATGTGCTGCAGCGCGGGCGTGCTCATTGGAAGCCGTTCTGCAGCAGGTCGTTCATCGCGCGCCTGTCAAGCGACGCCAGGCCGAGCGCCTCGAGGGTGCGCTCGCCGCGCGCCAGGTCTTCGCCGACGATGGCGCCGGCCATCGCCAGCAGGCCGCTGGCGACCGGCACGTCGACGCCGGCCCAGCGTGCTACCGACACCAGCAGGGCCAGGCCCATGGCGGTGTCTTCGCGCATGTAGCGGTGGGTGTGAAGGTCGATATGCTCGCGCCAGTCGCCGCTGTCGACGAGCTTCTTGTGCGCGTCGCCGTACATCCACTGGTCGTTGTTGTAATGGTCGGCCAGCGGGAAGTGCGGCGCGCCGTACCCGAGGGCCTCGCGCACGGCGATGCGCTCGGCGTCGAGGCGGTCGGTCACGCTGCGCACCGCCGGCTGGGTGCCTTCATTATGAATGTCCCACTCGGGGAAGTGCTGCAGCGGCGCCGCGTTCATCATGATCAATGGCGGGTGGATCACCGGGCCGGCATTCATCAGGGCGCCGGAGAGGATGTCGCCGCAGCGTTCGACGGCCGGGTAAGCGCGGGCGATGACGGCATGCGCGTGGTCGGCGCGGCTGGCGGGAAAAACGCCGGTTGGCAGGCGCGTGGCGCGGATGGTGATCGCCACTTCCGCCGGCCCGTGCTTGCGCGCGAGGTAGGGCAGGGTGCCGGTTTCGGCGAAGGTGAGGGCGGCGTGGTTACCGCTGTCGCGCACGATCTTCGCCATCAGGTAGCCGCCCAGGGTGCCCGGCGGGAGGAATACGACCTGACCGTCGACCAGGTGCGGCGCCATGGCGCGCGCGATGTCGGCCTGCGCCAGCGCGGGCGTCGGCAGCACGATCAGTTCGGCGCCGTCGAGGGCGGCTTTGATGTCGCCGGTGGCCAGCGCGATGGCGACGTCGCGTTCGCCGTCGGCGTCCTTGATGCGGATGCCGCCCTTGTCGACGACGGCCTGCAGCGCCGCGGCGTCGCGTCGCCACAGCCGCACTTCGTGTCCCTGTTCCGACAAATCGGCAGCCGCCGCATAGCACCCATGTCCGCCGCCCAGAATCGCAATCTTCAAAGCCGTCTCCTCAAGTTGCATGAAGTTTCATGCAGTTGAACGATAATTTAAGTCTAAACTATTTAACTGTCAATAAACATTTGATGCTTGTGCCGGCTGCTGCGCGGGGCGTGCCCCGGCGGCGCGATATCGCTTGCTCTTTATATACTTTAGGCTTAAAGTAATACGGCAAAAGCGCGGGCAGACGCCGCCCGGCTCGGGCGCCTGACGCCCCGCAATAACCGATTCGCCGGAGACCGCATGACCCCGACCGCCTATCTTGATACCTTCGCCAACGACAACCTGCCGCCCCGGTCGCTGTGGCCGGAGCTGTTGTTCGACCTGGACGAGCTGTCCTATCCCGAACGCCTGAACTGCAGCGTCGAGCTGCTCGACAAGATGGTCGCCGGCGGTCACGCGCAGTCGGTCGCGATCCGCGGCGCCGACTTGTGCTGGACCTACCAGGAGCTGCTCGAAAAGGTGGACCGCATCGCACACGTGTTCGCGTCCGACATGAGGCTCGTTACCGGCAACCGCGTGCTGCTGCGCGGGGCGAACACCCCGATGATGGCCGCCTGCGTGCTGGCCGCCTGGAAGGCCGGCTGCATCGCGGTGCCGACCATGCCGCTGCTGCGCGCCAAGGAGCTGGCCACCATCATCGAGCTGGCCAGGGTCGACGCAGTGCTGTGCGCCGGCGAACTGAAAGAAGAGATGGAAGGCGCGCTGGGGCAGTCCGCGCAGCCGGCGCCGGTGGTGTATTTCAACGAGGCCGGCGCCGGCTCGCTGGAGACCCTGATGGCGGCAAAGCCGGCCAGCTTCGACGCCGTCGACACGTCGGCCGAAGACGTCTGCATCATCAGCTTCACGTCCGGCACCACCGGACGGCCGAAAGGCACGATGCATTTTCATCGCGATATCCTGGCCATTTGCGACTGCTTCCCGCGCTCGACGCTGAGAGTGCAGCCCAGCGACGTCTTCATCGGCACGCCGCCGCTGGCGTTTACCTTTGGCCTCGGCGGCCTGCTGCTGTTCCCGCTGCGTTACGGTGCCTGCGCGGTGCTGCTCGAGAAGATGACGCCGGCGCTGCTGCTGGCGGCGATCACGAAATACCGCGCCACGGTCTGCTTCACGGCGCCTACCTTCTACCGGCAGATGGCGTCGCTGGCGCACGAATACGACCTCTCCAGCCTGACGCGCAGCGTGTCGGCCGGCGAAGCGCTGCCGCTGGCCACGCGCATCAGCTGGCAGCAGGCGACGGGCCTGGCCATGATCGACGGGATCGGCGCCACCGAGATGCTGCACATCTTTATCTCGGCCGCCGGTGACGACATCCGTCCGGGCGCCACGGGCAAGCCGATTCCCGGCTACCAGGCCTGCATCCTCGACGACAACGGCGAGCCGGTCGGACCGGGCGTGACCGGGCGGCTGGCGGTCAAAGGGCCGACCGGCTGCCGCTACCTGGCCGACCCGCGCCAGAACGATTACGTGTGCAAGGGCTGGAACCTGACCGGCGACGCCTACCAGGTCGACGCCGACGGTTACTATTGGTATCAGGCGCGCACGGACGACATGATCATCTCGGCCGGCTACAACATCGCCGGCCCCGAAGTGGAGGATGCGCTGTTGCTGCATCCGCTGGTGGCCGAGTGCGCCGTGGTGGGCCGCCCGGACGATGAGCGCGGCCAGATCGTGATGGCGTACGTGGTCCTCAGGGCGGGCACCGACGAGACGCCTGAACTGGCGAAGGAACTGCAGGATTTCGTCAAGAAGACAGTGGCGCCGTACAAATATCCGCGTAAGATCGAATTTCGCAGCGGCCTGCCGCGCACCGGCACCGGCAAGCTGCAGCGATTCAGGCTGCGCCAGGAAGCAAGCGGCCAGGCGTAAAGACCGGCTAATACCGGCCGCTGTACGGGTCACATGATTGTTCAACCAAGGAGTCGACATTGAAATTACTACGCCTTTCCGCAGCAGTTCTCGCGCTGACCGCAGCTTGTGCGGCGCATGGCGCCGACAAAGTCAAAGTCGGCATGCTCACCACCTTGTCGGGCGCCGGCGCCGGCCTGGGCGTGGACATCCGCGACGGCTTCTCGCTGGCGCTGACGCACCTCGATAACAAGTTCGGCACGCTGCCGGTCGAAATGTTCACCAGCGACGACCAGCAAAGCCCGGATGTGGCCAAGCAGATGACCGAGCGCATGCTGAAGAAGGAAAAGGTCGATTTCATGACCGGCATCGTGTTTTCGAACGTGATGCTGGCGGTGGGTCCGAGCGTGTTCGCCGCCAAGACCCACTTCGTCAGCGCCAATGCCGGACCGTCGCAGTATGCGGGCGAGCAGTGCAATCCGTATTTCTTCAACGTCGCATGGCAGAACGATAACCTCGACGAGGCAGTCGGCAAGCAGGTCGCCGCCCAGGGCTTCAAGAACGTGGTGCTGGTGGCGCCGAACTACCCGGGCGGGAAGGACGCGCTGACCGGCTTCAAGCGCTACTACAAGGGCAAGGTCGCCGACGAGATCTACACCAAGCTGGGCCAGCTCGACTACGGCGTCGAACTGTCGCAGATCCGCGCGGCAAAGCCCGATGCGGTGTTCATCTTCCTGCCGGGCGGGATGGGGATCAACTTCATCAAGCAGTTCGTCGACTCGGGCCTGTCCAAGAGTTCGCAGCTGTTCGGACCGGGCTTCTCGGCCGACGAGGACATCATCAAGGCGGTGGGTGCGCCGATGCTGGGCATGTTCAACGCGTCGCAGTGGGGCCACGACATGGACAACCCGCAGAACAAGCGTTTTGTGGCCGACTTCCAGAAGAAGTACGGACGGCTGCCGTCGCTGTATGCCTCGCAAGGCTACGACGCGGCGATGCTGATGGATTCGGCGGTACGCGGCGTCAAGGGCAAGATCGAGGACAAGGAAGCGCTTGGCAAGGCGCTGAAGGCGGCCAATTTCAAATCGGTGCGCGGCGCGTTCAAGTTCAACAACAACCACTATCCGGTGCAGGACTACTATGCGCGCGTGATCGGCACCGACAAGCAGGGGCGCGTCACCAACCGCACCCTCGGTGCCATCCTGACCAACCACGGCGACGCCTATGCGGCGTCCTGCAAGATGTAAGAGCTCTCAACGGGAAAATAGAAACGGCCAGCAATCCTGGCCGTTTTTTTATTCCGGCTCGTCCTGCGCGAACCAGGCGCGCGGCGAAATGCCGCGGTCGGGCCCGAGCACCGAGAAGCCGCCGTCGACCGGGATGTCGACACCTGTGATCCATGACGCCGCACCCGACACCAGGAAGGCGACAGCGTTGCCGACCTCGCTGCCCATTCCCACCCGCCCGAGCGGGTGAAACGGCGCGGCGACCGCATCGGCGCGCTCGCGCGAACCGCCGCTGAGCGCTTCGATCGCCGGCGACCAGGTCCACGCCGGCGATACCGCGACGACGCGGATCCCGCGCGGCGCCAGCGTCACCGCCAGGTTCTTGGTCAACTGCAGCAGCGCCGCCTTCGATGCCGGGTACAGCGCACGGCCGGCGGCGCCGAATTTACCGCCGGTGCTGCCCAGGTTGATGACGACACCGCCGCTCTCCATGTGCGGCACCGCCTTCTGCGCGAAGATAGCCGCGGACACCAGGTTCACGCCCAGCGTCTCGTGCCATTGTTCGCGCGTCGAATCGAGGCCGGCGTCAGTGTAGATGCAGGCATTGTTGACCAGGATGTCGAGCCGGCCGAAGCGCTCCAGCGTGGCGGCGATGCAGCGGTCGATGTCTTCGTCGCAGGCGATATCGGCGGCACAGTACAGCGCCTGCGCGCCGGGGCGCCGCAGCAGTTCGCCGACGATCGCCGCGCCGGCCTCGGCGCCGCGCCCGAGTACCACCACGTGGGCGCCGCAGGCGGACAGCACCCGCGCGATGTCAGCGCCCAGCCCCTGGGTGCTGCCGGTGACGATGGCGACCTTGCCGGCGATCGAGGTGTCGGGCTTGAAGGCGTCGTTCATGACCACACCTCCCGGACGTCGCACACCCGCGCGACCAGGCGCATGCTCTCGAGCGCGGCATCGTGCGCACCGGGTTTGCCGGCAGCGCAGGCATTGGCCGCCACCGTCACGTCGTAGCCCATGTCGACCGCGTGCCGCACCGTGCTCTCGACCACCGAGTGGGTGGCGACGCCGGCGATCACCAGGCGGCGCGCACCCACCGCCCGCAGCACAGTCTCGAGCGACGATTCGTAAAACCCGTTGATGCGCTTGTGCGTGACGACGAACTCGCGCGCATCGGCGGGAAGCGGCGCCAGGCTGTCGTAGAAGTCTGCGCCCCAGCTGCCTTCGGCCACGGCGCCGATGGCGGCGACGTTGCGCAGGATCGGCGCGTTCGCCAGCAGGTCGGCATAGTCTGGCCGGAACGCCACCCGCACGTGCACGATCGGCAGCGTGCGCGCCCGGGCCTGGCGAAGCAGTTCGCCGGCGGCGGCGACGACGCCGTCGCGCAGCGCGCTGTCGGCCGACAGGCCCACACGTATCTTGCCGTCCGGGTGCAGCACGTCGTTCTGGTAGTGCAGCACCAGCACCGCGCAGCCGTCAAATGGCGCGTCCATCAGATGAATACCTGCAGGCTGTCGTGCACGGCGTCGCAGTTGACCAGGTCGACCCGCTTCATGTGGATCTTCCAGCCGTCGCCGTCCGCGGCCAGCTTGTGGGTGAGGCGGCCGGCCAGCTGGCGCGCCGTATCCTGGCGCCATTCGGTCAGCTGGAATACCGAGTGCACCACCAGCTTGCCGCTCGCGTCGAGGCCCGCGGCGCTGACATTGCCGACCAGCCGCGCGGTGCGCGTCGGCGGCTGCTGCGACCAGTTGCGCACGTTCGACAGCCGTTTCTCGCGCACCTCGCGCAGCATCTTGTCCTCCCACGCCAGCGAGATATGGTCGTAAGGGCTCTGCTGGCCGTGCGCCTGCGGGATCCAGTACATGCCGTCGTCGGTCCACATGGCCAGCCAGTCGGCCAGGCGCCGCTCGTCGAGCAGGCGTGCTTCCAGATACAGGAACTGCTGCAGGCGGTGCTGCAGGTCGAGCGATACGTCGACAGCTTGCAAGCCGTCGGTCGAGACGTCGAAGTCGAGGTCAAGCAGCATGTGCGGTCTCCCCGTCGGTGGCGAGCATGTACTGCTTCCATGCCCGGAACTGGTTACGCATCGGCAGCTCGCTGGTGCCGTTGGTGGAGATCATCCCGCCCGGCACGGCGCGGTCGGTGCCGAGATAGCGGTGAAGGCTGATCCAGTCGCCGCCGTCGGTCAGGTTGCCCTCCTGGCAGCGCTTGTAGACTTCGACGTCGTCGGCCATGACGTTCGACGACGGTGAATTGATGACGTTGGCGTACATCAGGCTGCGCCTGAACACGGCCTCCGGCGCGCCCTTCAGGCGAAAGGTCTGGATCTCGATCATGGTGCGGTCCACCGCCACCGGCCGGATCACGCGGAACTGCTGGAACACGGTATGCGGCGAACCGCTGCCGTAGATGATCGTGTTATGCCGGTTCACGCCGAGGATCTCGAGCGCGCGCTCGCGGCCGCAGGCCTGTTCCAGCACCTCGAAGTGGGCGCGCGTGACCGGGTCGCGTTCAGCCGCGCCCGGGTTGAAGATGCCTTCCATGTAGCCGTGGCCATTGTCGTAGGCGCACAGGTCGAGCTTTTCCCAGAACGAGTAGGGCTCGCCGTTGCCGTCCATGATGTGCAGCTCGAGCGGCATTTCGCCCATTTCCTTCGCCTGGTCGCGCGCCGCCACCACCGACGATTCGTGCGTCACCTGCGCGTGCATCGTGTCGTGCAGGTTTTCGTAGAAAACCTTCCAGTTCGAATTCTGCCAGACCTTGAAGACGCCGCCGGCCACTTCCACTTCGCCCACCGGCGAGCGGTCGCACAGGTTGTCGATCGAGGTGATGACGCCGCCAAGGAAGTCCTTCAGGCCCTGGCCCGCAGGCGCCTGGCTGGCGAACACGAAGCCTCGGTAGTTCTCCACGCGCGCCAGCTGGCGCATCGAGAAGTCCGGATGCTTCGGATCGAAGCAGGTGCCCTCGAAGCCGGATTTCATCGGCGCGGCCAGGTGGGCGCCATCGAGCTTGAAGGTCCATGCGTGATACGGGCAGCGGAAGAATTTGCCCGTATTGCCGCAGCCGTCGGGCACCAGCTTGGCGCCGCGGTGCGGGCAGCGGTTGTACAGCACGTACACGCGCTTGTCGCTGGCGCGCACCATGATGACGTCCTGGTCGCCGATGCGGGTGGCGTAGAAGTCGCCCGCGTTGGGCACCTGGCTGTCATGGCCGACGTAGATCCAGGCGTGGCCGTAGATGCGCTCCATCTCCAGCTGGTAGAGGTCGGGATCGGTGTAGACCGACTTGTGCACGCTGTCCTCGCGCACCAGCGACGCGATCTGCTCGTTGGTATAGGCCATCTGGTCTACTTCCCCATCAGCGTGTTGGAGGGCAGGGTCTCGTCGAGCAGCTTCCTGGCCGATTCAATGCCGGCCACCGGCAGGCCGGCCGCATCGAGCACGCCGATCTGCACCAGCACCGACGCCTGGTCCCAGTAGATATGTTCGTGATAGAGCTTGTCGCCCCTGAACTTGACGATCGCCACCAGCGGGATCTCGACGTACTTGCCGGTCGGCGCCACGCCCGGCAGCATCCAGTCCACCTCGCAGGTATGGGTGAAGCAGAACAGCATCTCGTCGACGATCTGGGTGGCGCCGACGGTGCGCGAGATCGGCACCAGCTTCGTGTCGGGCGGATTGCTGTTGACGAAGTGGTCGCTGTAGAAGCGGTGCAGGTCGTCGTAGCCGACGCCGCCGGTCATGGTCGGAATGTGGTTGACGTAGGGCTGGGCCACCATCGTCGCCATCGTGTCGTCGACGTTGCGGGTGCCGAACTCGTATTCGCAGTGCTTGTCCCACAGCGCCGACAGGTCGAAGTGCGGGCCGATCGCCTTGCGGAAAGCGGCTACCGAGCGTTCGTGCGCGACCAGCGCGGAGGGCTTGTCGTAGTGTTCCGACGGCGGCCGCGCGAACGCGTGGTCGACGTTCGGGTACAGGTACAGCGCGACGTTGGGGCGGCCCTGCAGGGTTTCGAAGATCGCCGCGCGCGCCGGCTGAGGACAGAACTTGTCCTGTTCGGCGAAGTGCAGCACCAGGGCGCCGCGGATGTTGGCTGCTTCGTCGAGCAGGCCTTCGATGCCGACGCCGTAGTAGCCGACCGCGACGTCGACGTCGCAGCGGCACGCGGCCAGGTAGGCCAGTTTGCCGCCCAGGCAAAATCCGAGCACGCCGGCCTTGCCTTCGAATTCAGGACGGGCGCGCAGCACGGCGAGGGTGGCGTCGATGTCGGCCACGCCCTTGTCGACGTCGAATCCCTGGAACAGGCCGAACGCAGCCTGCCAGTCTTCCGGCGTGTAGCCCAGGTCGACGTTGGGCTGCTGGCGCCAGAACAGGTCAGGGGCGATCACGACGTAGCCTTCCTCGGCGTAGTAATCGGCCGTCGCGCGGACGAAGTCATTGATGCCGAAAATCTCCTGCGCCAGCACGATGCCTGGCCCCTTGCCCGCCTTCGGCACTGCCAGGTAGGCGCGAAATTCGCCGCTGCCGTCGTTCGCTGCGATGGTTACGTAGCTGCCCATATTGTTGTTCCCCTCAAGGATGCGTGGATGTGCTTAGATTGTGGGCCGCGCAGCCTTTCGCCACTATCCGATTCAGGCATCCGCAAGCCGTTTCGGGCGTATATCTGAGGTAGAATTAATCGCAAGGAGGAGTGAAAAAAGTGGAGACCTGGCTGAAGGGCGAACTGCAGCATCTGTACGACAAGGCGCCGCTGTTCGCGTCCTCCGATCCGCACGAAACGCGCGCCCGCACCGGCCAGGCATTCAAGGAGCACGAGCTGCGCTGGAACGGCGGCGCCGTCGACGCAGCGCTGCATCGCACCGACCTGGGCGCGCTGTCCTTCTTCATCCTGCGCTACGGCGCCGCGGTCCACATCGAGGCTGGCCGGCTGAACGGCTTCATGCTGTTCCAGGTGCCGCTGTCGGGCAGCGCCCACCTGCGCGTGGGGCGCCACAGCGTGGCCGCTACGCCGCGGATGGGGGCGCTGGTGTCGCCGACCTTGCCGCTGCAGCTGGACTGGAGCGAGGGCTGTGAGCAGCTGCTGGTCAAGATCCCGCGCGAGCGTGTCGAGGAGACCTGCCGCGAACTGCTGGACGACGAGCTGAAAGACGGCTCGATCGAATTCGCACCCGAGATGCCGATGGACGGCGACGTCGGGCGCGCCTGGCAGCACCACCTCGGCGGCCTGCTGGCCAACCATGCCTTCGCCGGCGAGGGGCACGCGCGGCCCCTGATCCGCGCGCAGGAGCAGACCCTGATCCATCACCTGCTGCTGCGCCAGCCGAGCAACTACAGCGACAGGCTGTGGCGCCAGGGTGCGGCGGCGCCGCACCGCAAGCTGAGGGTGGCCGAAGAATTCATCCGCAGCCACCTGTTCGAGGCGATCGCGCTCGAGCAGATCGCCGCCGCCAGCGGCGCCAGCCTGCGCAGCCTGTGCCAGGCCTTCCGCGCGCATTACGATTGTTCGCCGATGGCGTATGTACGCCAGGCGCGCCTCGATGCGGCGCGCGGCGCCCTGCAGACGGCAGCGCCGGGCGCGCGGGTGACCGATATCGCTCTTGCCTGCGGCTTCACCCACCTTGGGCGCTTCGCATCGAGCTACCGTGCGCGCTATGGCGAAACGCCGCAGCAGACGCTGAAGGGGTGAGGGGCGCGAGCTAGCCGGCGTGCAGGGCGATGAGCTTCTTCAACACCTCGACCAGCACTGCGGAATTTTTCTCGCCGAGCGGCGCGAGCACGTCGCGTTCATGCTGCCGTGCGACCTCCAGCAAGGGCTCGACCACCCGCAGACCTTCGCCGGTGATGCTCGCCAGCGTGCTGCGCCGATCGGTCAGGCCAGGCTGGCGTTGCACGAGCCCCAGCTTTTCCATGCGGTCGATGATCTTGCTCATCGTCGGCTGCTTCTCCAGCACGATCTTGGCCAGGTCGGTCATGTGCATGGCGCCGTCGTAGAGCGTGACGAGCACGCGCCAGTGCATGGTCGGCACCTGGCGCGCCGCCAGCTCGGCGTGAAATTCGGCCGAGATCAGGCGGCTGGTGCGCGCCAGCAGGTAGGGAAGGTAGCTGTCGACAAAGTGTTCCGGTGGCGCCTGGGGGGCAGCTGTCTGTTTGTCGGCCATGAATCGTTGTGCGTCCTTGCTTGTCCGTCGGCCGTTACACCCCGACGTATCGGTGCCAGATATCCGGCTCTGCGCGCAGCTGCTCGCTGCTGCCGGCCCACACCACGCGACCGCGTTCGATCACCGTGTGCCGGTCCGCCAAGGATAGCAGGCGATCGACATACTTGTCGATCACCAGGATGGTCTGGCCGTGTTCGCGCAGGTGGCGCAGGCACGTCCAGATCTCCTCGCGCACCAGCGGCGACAGGCCCTCGGTCGCTTCGTCGAGGATCAAGAGGTGCGGATTGGTCATCAGCGCGCGCCCGATGGCGAGCATCTGCTGCTCGCCGCCGGAGAGCTGGTTGCCCAGGTTCTCGGCGCGCTCTTTCAGTCGCGGGAACAGCTGGTACACGCGCTGCAGTGTCCACGGATCGCTGGTCTTGCTGCGGTTGCCGGCAAACGCCACCAGGTTTTCGCGCACCGTCAGGTTGGGGAAGATGTGGCGGCCCTCCGGCACGATGGCGATGCCCAGGCGCGCGATCTTGTCGGTGGCCAGACGGTCGATGCGCTGGTCGCGGAAGATTACTTCACCGCGGCTGACGGGCGTGAGGCCCAGGATCGAACGCAGCGTGGTGGTCTTGCCGACGCCGTTGCGGCCGAGCAGGGTGGCCGTTTCGCCCTGCTTGATGTCCAGGCTCACGCCGAACAGGACCTGGCTGCTGCCATAAGCGGTCTCGATATTTTCTACGCGCAGGATGCTGTTCATGCGATTGCCTCGTCGCCCAGGTAGGCCTTCTTAACTTCGGGGTCGTTGCGGATCTGGTCCGGCGTGCCGGTGGCGATCACGCGGCCGGCAACCAGCACCGTGATGCGGTCGGCCAGCTGGAACACAGCATCCATGTCATGCTCGATCAGCACGACGCCGATCTCGTTGCGCAGGTTTTTGATCAGCGGGATCAGGCGCGCCGATTCGTCCGGGCCCATGCCGGCCATCGGCTCATCGAGCAGCAGCAGCTTCGGCAGCGTCGCCAGCGCCAGGCCCACTTCGAGCTGGCGCTGTTCGCCGTGCGCCAGGCTGCCGGCGATGACGTCCTGGCGTGCGCCCAGTCCCACTTGCGCGCCGATGGCGGCTGCCTCGTCGAACAAGGCGCGGTCGGACACCGCCGGCTGCCAGAAGCGCATGCTGCTGCTGCTGCGCGCCTGCACCGCAAGCGCGATGTTGTCGAGCACCGAATACTCCTTGAAGATATTGGTGATCTGGTAGGAGCGCGCCAGCCCGAGCTTGACGCGTTCATGCATCGTCGCGTGCGTGATGTCGCGCCCATTGAACAGGACGCTGCCCGAGGTGGGAGCGATGGCGCCCGAGATCTGGTGGATCAGCGTGGTCTTGCCGGCGCCGTTGGGGCCGATGATGGCGTGAATCTCGGCGCGCGTGACAGTCAGGTCGAGGTTGTCGGTGGCGACCAGGCCGCCGTAGCGCTTGACCAGGTGGCGCAGCTCGAGCAGCGTATCAGTCGATTGGGTCAACATTTAATCTCCGCGTTTGCGTTGGAACAGGCTGGCCAGGCCGTGCGGCAGCAGCAGCACCACGCCCAGCAGCACGGCGCCGACGATGATCTGCCAGTGGATGGTGTAGGCCGACAGGATCTCTTCGAGCATCAGCATCACCACTGCGCCGATCGCGCCGCCGAAGAAGAAGCCGGTGCCGCCCAGGATCACCATCACCATCAGGCTTCCGGACTGGGTCCAGTGCACCAGGCTCGGGCTGACCATCATGTTCTGGTTCGCCAGCAGCGCACCGGCCAGGCTGGCGAGGGCGCCGGTGATGACGAAGCAGACCAGCTTGTAGCGCATGACCGAAAAACCGATCGCCTCCATGCGTCCCTCGTTCTGCTTGACCGCCTGCAGCACCCTGCCGAAATGGGAGTTCACCAGCCGGTACACCAGGTACATCGATACCGCCGTCACCGCCAGCACCACATAATAGAAGTTGACGTCGGTCGAGAGATCGAGCATTCCGGTGCTGGAGCGCTGCGGCATCGACAAGCCGTCATCGCCGCCGTATTCCTTCAGGCCGACGAAGATAAAGTAGATCATCTGCGCAAAGGCGAGGGTGATCATGATGAAGTAGACGCCCTTGGTGCGCAGCGACACGAGGCCGATCAGGAAGGCCAGCACCGCGCCCACCAGCACCGCCGCGGGCCAGCTGACCCAGGCCGACATCACGCCGTGGTGCATCAGGATGCCGACCGTGTAGGCGCCGGCGCCGAGGTAGGCGGCGTGGCCCATGCTGACCATGCCGCCGAAACCGAGCAGCAGGTTCAGGCTGGTCGCGGCCAGCGCGAAAATGAGCAGGCGGCTGACCATGCCGACGTAGAATTCCTGGCCGAAGTAGTTCGCCGCCAGCGGGAAGATGGCCAGCGCGGCCAGCAGGACGATGCCGGTAGTGCGCGACAATGGGTGGTGCATTTGACTGATCATGGGGATGGGACTCCTTAGCCGCGCGCTGGGAACAGGCCCTGCGGTTTGAAAAACAGGACGGCGGCCATCAGCACGTAGATGAGGATGGATGCCAGGGCGGGGCCGACGCTGGAGGCGAAATCGGCCGGCATGATGGCGCGCAGGATCGCCGGCAGCAGGCTGCGGCTCATGGTGTCGACCACGCCGACCAGGATGGCGCCGACCAGCGCGCCGCGGATCGAACCGATGCCGCCGATGACGATGACCACGAAAGCGAGGATCAGGATGCTCTCGCCCATGCCTACCTGCACCGCCAGGATGGAGCCGAGCAGCGTGCCGGCCACCGCGCACAGCGCCGCGCCGAACGCGAACAGCAGCGTGAACACGCGCTTGATGTCGACCCCCATCGTGACCGCCATCTCGCGGTCCGAGGCGCCGGCGCGCACCAGCATGCCCAGGCGCGTCTTGACGACGATGAAGTACATCAGCACCGCCACCGCCAGGCCGGCGCCGAGGATGAACAGTCGGAACGACGAATAGAAGAAGCCGTGGAACAGTTCAACCGGCTGCGAGAACACCGCCGGCGTGTTGAGCGTGAGCGGCTGCGGACCCCACACCATGCGCACGCCCTCGTTGAAGATCAGGATCAGGGCGAAGGTGGCCAGTACCTGCGACATGTGATCGCGCTTGTAGAGCCGGCGCAGGATCGTCATCTCGAGCAGCGCGCCGAGGATCGCCGTGGCGCCCACCGACATCACCAGTCCCAGCCAGAACGAGCCGGTGAGGGCGATGAAAGTAGCGGCGAAATAGGCCCCGACCATGTACAGTGAGCCATGTGCGAGATTGATGAAGTCCATGATGCCGAACACCAGCGTCAGGCCGGCGGCCAGCAGGAACAGCATGAGGCCGAACTGCAGCCCGTTGAGCACATTTTCGAATACAAAGGTAAGGTCCAAGCCCATCTCCCAAAAATACTTGACATCTAAAATGTTTAGGTATGTAATAGTACATCAAGTTTAATCCGATGCAAGCCTGGAAGTAAATTTATTTTGCATTCGAGGCAGCCGAAAACGGGTTGGGCCCAGCGGGCGTGCACATTACAGATCGGGAGTGGGGAATGAAGATAGTCTGCATAGGAGGCGGTCCTTCGGGGCTGTATTTCGGTCTGCTGATGAAGAAGCAGGATCCGTCGCACGAGATCACCGTCATCGAGCGTAACCGCCCGTACGACACCTTTGGCTGGGGCGTGGTGTTTTCCGACCAGACCCTGGGCAACCTGGTCGGCGCGGACGAACAGACCGCGCGCACCATCCTGCAGTCGTTCAATCACTGGGACGACATCGACGTTCACTTCAAAGGCCGCACCGTCACCTCCGGCGGCCACGGCTTCTGCGGCATCGGCCGCAAGCGCCTGCTCAACATCCTGCAGGAGCGCTGCGAGGAGCTGGGCGTCAATCTCGTCTTCGAGACCGACGTCGCCGACGACCAGGCCATCGCCACGCAGTACGACGCCGACCTGGTGATCGCCTGCGACGGCTTGAACAGCCGCATCCGCACCCGTTACGCCGACACCTACCAGCCCGACATCGATACCCGCCACTGCCGCTTCGTCTGGCTCGGCACCAAGAAAAAATTCGAGGCTTTCACCTTCGCCTTCGAACAGACCGAACATGGCTGGTTCCAGGCGCACGCTTATCAGTACGACGGCGACACCTCCACCTTCATCATCGAGACGCCCGAAGAGGTGTGGCGCGCGTCCGGCCTGGACGAAATGAGCCAGCCGGAGTCGATCGCGTTCTGCGAAAAGCTGTTCGCCAAATACCTGGACGGCAATCCGCTGCTCAGTAATTCGTCGCACCTGCGCGGCTCGGCCATGTGGATCAAGTTCCCGCGCATCGTCTGCCAGCAGTGGGTGCACTGGAACCAGCTGGGCGCCCGGCGCGTGCCGGTGGTGCTGATGGGCGACGCCGTCCACACCGCCCACTTTTCGATCGGCTCCGGCACCAAGCTCGCATTGGAGGACGCGATCGAACTGGCGCGCTGCTTCGAACAGCGCGGCGCCGAAGGCATCGACAAGGTGATGGCGGCGTACCAGGACGTGCGCGCCATCGAAGTGATCAAGATCCAGAGCGCGGCCCGCAACTCGATGGAGTGGTTCGAGAACGTCGAGCGCTACACCGGCATGGAAGCCGAGCAGTTTGCCTACTCCATGCTCACGCGCAGCCAGCGCCTGTCGCACGAGAACCTGCGCGTGCGCGACGCCGGCTATGTCGAGCGCTACGAAAACTGGATCGCTGCCCGCGCCTTCGAGCAGGCCGGCCTGCCGCTGCCAACAACGCAGCGCAGCATCCCGCCGATGCTCACTCCCTTCAAACTGCGCGGCACGGTGCTCAAGAACCGCATCGTGGTCTCGCCCATGGCGCAGTATTCGGCGGTCGACGGCGTCGCCGGCGACTACCACCTGGTCCACCTGGGCAGCCGCGCACTCGGCGGCGCCGCCATGGTGTTTGCCGAAATGACGTGCGTGTCGGCCGATGCGCGCATCACCCCGGGCTGCCCGGGCCTCTACACGCCCGAGCACACGGCCGCATGGAAACGCATCGTCGACTTCTTCCATCAAAGCACCGACGCCAGGATCGCCATCCAGATCGGCCACGCCGGCGCCAAGGGTTCGACCCGGCGCGCCTGGGACGGCACCGACCTGCCGCTGGAAGAGGGCAACTGGCCGCTGGTGTCGGCCTCCGAGCAGCAGTACCTGCAAGGCGTGTCGCAGACGGCGCGCGCCGCTACGGCCGATGACCTGCAGCGCATCAAGGACGATTTCGTGCGCGCCACCGCTGCCGCGGCCGAAGCCGGTTTCGACTGGCTCGAACTGCACTGCGCCCACGGCTACTTCCTGTCGAGCTTCATCTCGCCGCTGACCAACCAGCGCACCGACCAATACGGCGGCTCGCTGGAGAACCGCTGCCGCTATCCGCTGGAAGTGTTTGCCGCGGTCCGCGCGGTGTGGCCTGAGGATAAGCCGATCAGCGTGCGCCTGTCCGCCCACGACTGGGTCGAGGGCGGCATCACGCCCGACGACGCGGTGGCGATCGCGCGCCTGTTCAAGGCCGCCGGCGCCGACATGATCGACTGTTCGTCGGGCCAGGTCAGCAAGCTCGAAAAGCCGGTGTACGGCCGCATGTACCAGACGCCGTTCTCGGACCGCATCCGCAACGAAGTGGGCATCCCGACCATCGCGGTCGGCGCCATCTTCGAGGCCGATCACGCCAACAGCATCATCGCATCCGGCCGCGCCGACCTGTGCGCGGTGGCGCGGCCGCACCTGGCCAACCCCGCCTGGACGCTGGCCGAAACGGCGAAGATCGGCTACACCGACCTGCCGTGGCCGAAGCAGTACTACGCCGGCAAGAGCCAGCTCGAGCGCAATCTCGACCGCGATCGCCAGATCGCCGCCGCCAACAGCGGGCTCACGCCGCAGCAGGTCGCGGCCAAGCTGCTCGAAGGCTAGGCGTGGATAACGCTCACACCCTGGCCGGCAAGCACGCGATCGTCACCGGCGGCGCGCGCGGCATCGGCGCCGCCATCGCCAGGCAGCTGCTCGACTCTGGCGCGCGCGTGAGCCTGGTCGGGCGCAGCGAAAGCGCGCTGGCGGCGGCGGTGGCCGAGCTGCGAAGCCATGGCGAGGTCGATGGCTTTGCCGCCGACGTGGCGCTGGGCGACTCGGTCAAGCACGCCTTCGACCAGGCGCGCGCGCGCTTCGGCGCCATCGACATCCTGATCAATAATGCCGGCCAGGCCGCATCGGCGCCGTTCCTCAAGACCGACGACGAAGTCTGGCAGCAGATGCTGGCGGTGAACCTGACCGGCACCTTCCTGTGCACGCGCGAAGCGCTGCCCGACATGCTCGCCGCAAAATGGGGCCGCATCGTCAACGTGGCCAGCACCGCGGGCCTGACGGGCTACGGCTACGTCGCCGCCTATTGCGCGGCCAAGCACGGCGTGATTGGCCTGACGCGCTCGCTGGCGCTGGAAGTGGCGGCCAAGGGCGTCACCGTCAACGCCGTCTGCCCCGGATATACAGAGACCGACATGGTCAAGGAAGCGGTGGCCAACATCGTCGCCAAGACCGGCCGCAGCGAAGCGCAGGCGCACGCCGAACTGGCCGCCGGCAATCCGCAGAAGCGCCTGGTGCAGCCGGACGAAGTGGCCAGCACGGTACTGTGGCTTTGCCTGCCGGCGTCGGGCGCGATGAACGGACAATCGCTGGCGGTGGCCGGCGGCGAAGTAATGTGAAAACTATGGAACGCAGCACCAATCAAATAATCAGAGGAGATCGACATGGCCCGCAAAAGCGACGTCCTTGAAGACAGCGAGAGCGACGCCGCCAGCACGCAGCCGGCAGTGGCGCCATTCGACATGGAGAGCCGCCTCACCGAGGAGCATCACCAGTCGCTCAAGCTCTGGCTGCGTATGCTCTCGTGCACCACGCTGATCGAAGCGGAGATCCGCACTCGCCTGCGCAACGAATTCGACATCACGCTGCCGCGCTTCGACCTGATGGCGCAGCTGGACCGCCACCCGGACGGCCTGCGCATGGGCGAACTGTCCAAGCGCCTGATGGTCACCGGCGGTAACGTCACCGGCATCACCGACCAGCTCGAGCAGGAAGGCCTGGTGCTGCGCGCACCGGTGGCCGACGACCGCAGGGCCTACAGCGTCAAGCTGACCGCGGCCGGCCGGCGCGCCTTTACGCGCATGGCGTCCGTGCACGAAGGCTGGATTTCGGAACTGCTCGGCGGCCTGTCCACCACCGAAAAAAGCACGCTCATCGAGCTGATGTCGAAGATGAAGCAGCACCTCACCAAACAGTCGGACCCGGAACGGAAATAGGAGACATTCATGCGCTATCTGCCAGGCGAACCACACCAGCTGCCCCGCGGCCGTAACACACTCGCCGATTATCAACCCGAGCATTTCCTGTTCCAGGTCGAAGCCGGCGTCGCCACGCTCACGCTGAACCGGCCGGAGCGCAAGAACCCGCTCACGTTCGAGTCCTACGCCGAGCTGCGCGACCTGTTCCGCGCTCTGGTCTACGCCGACGACGTCAAGGCGATCGTCGTCACCGGCGCCGGCGAGAACTTCTGCTCCGGCGGCGACGTCCACGACATCATCGGCCCGCTGACGAAGCTCGATATGCCGGGCCTGTTGGCATTCACCCGCATGACCGGTGACCTGGTCAAGGCGATGCGTGCCTGCCCGCAGCCGATCGTGGCCGCCATCGACGGCATCTGCGCCGGTGCCGGCGCATTAATGGCGCTGGCCTCGGACCTGCGCTACGGCACCGCGCGCAGCAAGAGCGCCTTCCTGTTCACTCGCGTGGGCCTGGCCGGCTGCGACATGGGCGCCTGCGCCTTGCTGCCGCGCGTGATCGGCCAGGGCCGCGCCGCCGACCTGCTTTACAGCGGCCGCAGCCTGGGCGGCGAAGAGGGCGAGCGCTGGGGATGGCTCAACCGCCTGTGCGCGCCGGAGTCGGTGCTCGCCGAGGCCCAGGCGTTCGCCCTGCAGCTGGCGCAAGGTCCCACCTTCGCCCATGGCATGACCAAGAAAATGCTGCAGCAGGAGTGGAACATGGGCGTCGACGAAGCCATCGAGGCGGAAGCCCAGGCGCAGGCGATCTGCATGGCCACCAACGACTTCCACCGGGCGTACCACGCCTTCGTGGCCAAGGATAAACCGGCATTCGAAGGCAACTGAGACAGACATGGCAGACCAAAACTACCTGAAGTGGCCTTTCCTCGAACCGCGCCACCGCGAGCTGGCGCTCTCGCTCGATGCGTGGGCGGCGCAGAATATCGACCAGCAGCACGGCCATGACGTCGACGCCGCCTGCCGCGCGCTGGTGCGCCAGCTGGGCGACGCCGGCTGGCTCAAATACGCCATCGGCGGCACCGCGTACGGCGCCGACAGCGAGGCGATCGACACGCGCGCGATTTGCCTGATCCGCGAAACGCTGGCCCGTCACTCGGGCCTGGCCGATTTCGCCTTTGCCATGCAGGGCCTGGGCAGCGGCGCCATCACCCTCTTCGGCAGCGAAGAGAACAAGCAAAAGTACCTGACGCGCGTGGGCCGCGGCGACGCCATCGCCGCGTTCGCGCTGTCCGAGCCCGATGCCGGCTCCGACGTCGCGGCGATGCAGTGCGCCGCGGTGCAGGACGGCGACGACTACATTGTCAATGGCGAAAAGACCTGGATTTCCAACGGCGGCATCGCCGACCTGTACGTGGTGTTCGCGCGCACCGGCGAAGCGCCGGGCGCGCGCGGCATCTCGGCCTTCATCGTCGATGCCGGGCTCCCCGGATTCGAGATCGCCGAGCGTATCGACGTGATCGCACCGCATCCGCTGGCGCGCCTGAAGTTCACCGATTGCCGCGTGCCGGCAGCCAACCGCCTGGGCGAGGCGGGCAAGGGCTTCAAGGTCGCGATGGCCACCCTCGACATCTTCCGCACCTCGGTGGCGGCGGCGGCGCTCGGCTTTGCGCGCCGCGCGCTCGACGAGGCGTTGGTGCGCGCCACCACCCGCAAGATGTTCGGCAAGACGCTGGCCGATTTCCAGCTGACCCAGGCCAAGCTGGCCCAGATGGCGACCGGCATCGAAGCCGCCGCCTTGCTGACCTACCGCGCCGCCTGGCAGCGCGACCAGGGACAGCGCGTGACGAAAGAAGCGGCCATGGCCAAGCTGACCGCCACCGAAACGGCGCAGGAAGTGATCGACGCGGCGGTGCAGATGTTCGGCGGCTTGGGCGTCGTCAGCGAACAGCCGGTCGAGCGCCTGTACCGCGAGATCCGCTCGCTGCGGATCTACGAAGGCGCAACCGAAGTGCAGCAGCTGATCATCGCGCGCGAACTGCTTGCTGAAATGGCGGCCCCCGATGCCTGACGAGACAGCCAGCGGCGCCTTCAGCATGCCGGTGACGGTGCGTTTCGGCGACTGTGACCCGGCCGGCATCGTGTTCTATCCACGCTACTTCGAAATGTTCAACAACCTCGTCGAGGAGTGGTGCGCCTACGGCCTGGGCGCCAGCTTTCGCGAACTGGTGATGGAACGCGGCCTTGGCCTGCCGGCGGTGAACATCCAGACCGACTTCATCGCCACCAGCACCCTGGGCGACAAGCTGACGGCCCAGCTGCGCGTCGTCAAGGTCGGCAGTTCGTCGTTGACGCTGACGGTGAGCCTGCTGGGCGCCGGCGGCGAAGAGCGCGTGCGCGCCCGCATGGTGCTGGTGCTGATCGATATCAAGCAAGCCGCCGCAGTGCGCATCCCTGACCCGATGCGCGAACGGATCGCGCATTTCTGCACCCCCGAATAAAAACATACGAACTGAAAGGCACGACATGGACTTCCTTCAACCTCCCGGCTGGCCGCGCGCACGCGGCTACTCCAACGGCATCGCGGCACGCGGGCGTACCGTATGCGTCAGCGGCATGGTCGGCTGGGACGCGCAGTGCGAATTCCACACCGACGACTTTGCCGGCCAGGTCCGCCAGGCGCTGCAGAACATCGTCGAGGTGCTGGCCGAAGGCGGCGCCGGTCCCCAGCACATCGTCCGCATGACGTGGTACGTGCTCGACAAAAAAGAATATGTGGATGCCTATCCCGCCATCGGCGAAGCCTACCGCGACGTCATCGGCCGCCATTATCCGACCATGAGCGCGGTGCAGGTGGCCGGGCTGATCGAAGACCGTGCCCGCGTCGAGATCGAAGTCACCGCCATCGTCGAAGACTAGGCATGCTGACCTCTCCCCGCATAGTGCTCGGCGTGGTCGGCGCCGGCGCCATGGGCCGCGGCATTGCCCAGGTGGCGGCGCAGGCCGGCGTGCAGGTACGGCTGTTCGACGTCGCCCCGGGCGCCGCCGGCCAGGCGCGCGACACCATCCTCGCGCAGCTGCAGAAGATGCAGGCCAAGGGCAAGCTGACCGAAGCGGCCGTCGCGGCGGCGGCCGGCGCGATCGAACCGGTGGACGCAATCGCGCAGTTCGCCGACTGCGACATCGTCATCGAGGCGATTGTCGAAAAGCTCGACGTCAAGCGCGCGCTGCTCGTTTCGCTCGAGGCCATCGTGCGCGCCGATTGCGTCCTGGCGACCAATACCTCCTCGCTGTCGGTGACGGCGATTGCCGCCGGCTGCGCCCGGCCGGGCCGCGTCGCCGGCTTCCACTTCTTCAATCCGGTGCCGCTGATGAAGGTGGTCGAAGTGATCGCCGGCGCGCTCACCGATGACGCCAGCCTGGAGAGCCTGACGGCGCTCGCCGAGCGGATCGGCCACCGGCCGGTGCGCGCCAGCGATACGCCGGGCTTCATCGTCAACCACGCCGGCCGCGGCTACCTGACCGAGGCGCTGCGCGTCGCGCAGGAGAATGTGGCCACCTTTGCGCAGATCGATGAAGTGCTCGTCGGCGCCGCCGGCTTCAAACTGGGCCCGTTCCAGCTGCTGGACCTGACTGGCCTGGATGTGTCGCACCCGGTGATGGAGTCGATCTACGAACAATATTACCAGGAGCCGCGCTACCGCCCGAGCATCATCACGGCGCGCCGCCAGAGCGCCGGCCTGCTGGGCCGCAAGAGCGGGCGCGGATTCTACCGCTATGACGGCGACGCCGCGGCCGCCGTGCCGGCGCCCTCTGGCGCGGCGTGGACCGGGCCCGTGTGGATCGGGGCCGGCCCCGCACACATGCGTACTCAACTGGTCGAACTGGCCGCCAGATGCGGCGCGGCCGTGGAGGCGGGCGCCTATCCGTCGGCCCGGGCCCTGTGCATCGTCGCGCCGCTCGGCGAAGACGTTTCGACCTGCGTCGAGCGCGAGGGGCTCGACCCGGTCCGCACGCTCGGCATCGACACCCTGCAAGACTGCGTGGGCCGCCTCACGCTGATGCGCAATCCGGCCACCTGCAGCGCGGTGGCGGCGCAGGCGCAGGCCCTGTTTGCCCGCGGCGGGCAGGCGGTCACGCTGATCGACGACAGCGCCGGCTTCATCGTGCAGCGCGTGCTAGCGTCCATCGTCAACATCGGCTGCGACATCGTCCAGCAGGGCATCTGCAGCCCGGCCGACCTCGATGGCGCCGTCGTGCTGGGGCTCGGCTATCCGCGCGGGCCGCTGGCCTGGGGCGACCATCTGGGCGCCGGCCGCGTGCTTTCCATCCTGCGCAACCTGCAGCGCAGCAGCGGCGACCCGCGCTACCGTCCTAGCCCATGGCTCACGCGACGCGCGCAGCTTGGCCTGTCGCTGCTGCACGTATCGAATTAATTTACTGATTACGCGTCTAACCAATACATCGAGGAGCACCACCATGGCATCACCTAAAGCCGCATTCCACTGGGACGATCCGCTGCTGTTGTCGGAGCAGCTGACCGACGACGAGCGCATGGTGCGCGACGCCGCCCACGCCTACAGCCAGGACAAGCTGGCCCCGCGCGTGCTCGAGGCGTTCCGCCACGAGCGGATGGACACCACGATCTTTCGCGAGATGGGCGAACTGGGCCTGCTGGGGGCGACCATCCCGACCGAATACGGCGGCTCCGGCCTCAATTACGTCAGCTACGGCCTGATCGCCCGAGAAGTCGAACGCGTCGACTCGGGCTACCGCTCGATGATGAGCGTGCAGTCGTCGCTGGTGATGGTGCCCATCTTCGAATTCGGCACCGAAGCGCAGCGCCAGAAGTACCTGCCCAAGCTCGCATCCGGCGAATGGATCGGCTGCTTCGGCCTGACCGAACCGAATCACGGCTCCGACCCGGGCTCGATGATCACGCGCGCGAAAAAGGTCGACGGCGGCTATGCGCTGTCCGGCGCCAAGATGTGGATTACCAATTCGCCGGTGGCCGACGTGTTCGTCGTGTGGGCCAAGGACGACGAAGGCGCGATCCGCGGCTTCGTGCTCGAAAAAGGCATGGCCGGTTTGAGCGCCCCTGCGATCCACGGAAAATTCGGCCTGCGCGCCTCCGTCACTGGCGAGATCGTGATGGACAACGTGTTCTGCCCGGAAGAAAACGCATTCCCCGACGTGCGCGGCCTGAAAGGCCCGTTCACGTGCCTGAACTCGGCGCGCTACGGCATCGCCTGGGGTGCGCTCGGGGCGGCCGAGGCCTGCTGGCACATCGCCCGCCAGTACACGATGGACCGTCACCAGTTCGGCAGGCCGCTGGCCGCCAACCAGCTGGTGCAGAAGAAGCTGGCCGACATGCAGACCGAGATCACGCTTGGCCTGCAGGGCTGCCTGCAGCTCGGGCGCATGAAGGATGCCGGCACCGCGGCGGTGGAAATCACCTCCATGATGAAGCGTAACTCATGCGGAAAGTCGCTCGACATCGCCCGCGTCGCGCGCGACATGTTGGGCGGGAACGGCATCTCCGACGAATTCGGCGTGATCCGCCACATGGTCAACCTCGAAGTGGTCAACACTTACGAGGGCACGCACGACGTGCACGCGCTGATCCTCGGCCGCGCCCAAACCGGAATCGCCGCTTTCGGCAACTGAGCATGGGCAAGCGACAATCGTACGAGGGCGTGGCAGTAACGGTGCCGGTCACCGTGCCCTACGAGCGCTACTCCACCCGCGGCGCGCACTGGTTCCTGGGCCAGGCGCTGCGCGCGCTGGTGCAGGAGTCAGGTATCGCCAAGGAGCAGATCGACGGCCTGACGGTGAGCAGTTTTTCGCTGGCGCCCGATACCGCGGTGGGCGTCACCCAGCACCTGGGCATGTCGCCGCGCTGGCTCGACCACATTCCCACCGGCGGCGCGTCGGGCGTGATGGCGCTGCGCCGTGCCGCCCGCGCGGTGCAGGCGGGCGACGCCGACGTCGTGGCCTGCATTGCCGGCGACACCAACCACGTCGACTCGTTTCGCGCCACGCTGGGCAGCTTCAGCGATTTCGCCCGCGACGCCAGCTACCCGTACGGCGCCGGCGGGCCCAATTCGATCTTCGCCTTCATCACCTCGAACTACATGCGCACCTACGGCGCCACGCGCGAGGACTTCGGCCGCATCGCGGTGGACCAGCGCAGCAACGCGCTGCTGAACCCGAACGCGCTGTTCAAGAAGCCGCTGACGCTCGAAGAATACATGGCGGCGCGCTCGATCGCCGACCCGATCCACCTGTTCGACTGCGTGATGCCGTGCGCCGGAGCCGAAGCGTTTCTGGTGATGAGCGAGGAGCGCGCGCGCGACCTCGGGCTGGCGCACGTGCTGGTGCGCGGCGCCATCGAGCGCCACAACGCCTTCGCGGACGACCCGATCATGACGCGCGGCGGCTGGCAGGTCGACCGCGCCGACCTGTATGCGCAGGCCGGCGTGGCCCCGCAGGACATCGACCTCATACAGACCTACGACGACTACCCGGTGATCGTGATGATGCAGTTCGAAGACCTCGGGTTCTGCGAAAAGGGCGAGGGCGCCGACTTCGTGCGCCGCCACGGCATGACCCATGCCGGCAGCTTCCCCAACAACACCAGCGGCGGCCAGCTGTCGGCCGGCCAGGCGGGCGCCGCGGGCGGCTTCATCGGCATGACCGAAACGATCCGCCAGCTGACCGGCCAGGCCGGCGCGCGCGCCGTGCCCGATGCGCAGCTGGGCATGGTGTGCGGCTTCGGCATGGTGACCTACGACCGCTGTCTGTGTACCGGCGCCGTCATCCTCGGGAGAACCCAATGAGCGCGCCACTGACCCGGCCACAGCGCAAGAACCCGATCCTGCGCACGCGCCAGCCGACGCTGCCGCCATACAGCCGCGGGCGGGTTGCCCTCGGACTGACGGCGGCGGCGGCAATCGGCCGCTTCGAGCTGCAGAAGTGCGCCGATTGCGGCGCGGTGCAGTATCCGCCGCGCGAGGCCTGCCACGTGTGCCTGTCGGCGGCGCTGGAATGGAAGCCGGAAGCCGGCGCGGCGACGCTGCTGAGCGAAACCGTGCTCCATCACAGTAACGATTTGTTTTTCCGCGAGCGCCTGCCATGGCGGCTGGGGCTCGCCCAACTCGACAGCGGGCCGACCGTCATGGTGCACCTGCTGGGTGACGTACCGCCGCCGCCGACGCGCATGCGGGTCGGCGTGCGGCTCGACCGCGCCGGCCAGGCGGTGCTGCTGGGATTACCCGAAACGGAGACTGAGAACATGAACGAGGACCGCGTGATGCGCGAAATGAGCTGCGACCCGAAATTTCGCAAGGTGCTGGTCACCGACGGCAAGTCGGAAGTGGGGCAGGCGATGGTGCGCGCGCTGGCAAAGGCAGGCGCTGACCTGATCTGGGTCGGCCACGCCGAGCCGTGGAAGAACCCGCCGGGCTTCGACAGCATCACCGACCTGCCGCAGGTATCGCTGGTGCCGCTGGACGTGACGAACGCGAAGTCGGTGACCGAGGCGGCCGGCTCGATCGGCGGCAAGGTCGACATCGTCATCAACACGGCCGAAGTGCACCGCACCTACGGCATCAGCGCGCGGCGCGGCACCGACGTGGCGCGCGCCGAGATGGACGTCAATTACTTCGGCCTCTTGCGCCTGGCCCAGGAGTTCGGGCCGGCGCTGCGCGGGCGCGGCGCCGACGGCCAGTCCAGCGCGGTCGCCTGGGTCAACCTGCTGTCGATTTACGCGCTGTCGAACTTCCCGGCGCACGGCACCTTTTCGGCGTCCAAGGCAGCGGCGCTGTCGCTGGCGCAGTGCCTGCGCGCCGAGATGCGCCCGGCCGGCATCCGCGTGGTCAACGTGTTTCCCGGTCCGATCGACGACGACTGGAACCAGCTGATGCCTGCGCCCAAAGTGTCGCCGGCGGCGCTGGCCAGCGCCATCGTCAAGGCGCTGCGCGACGGCGTCGAGGACGTGTATCCCGGCGACGTCGCCCAGGAGTGGCTGCAGCGCTGGATGGACAACCCCAAAATACTCGAACGCGAACTGGCGGCGGGAGGATCATGATGAAACCGAACGACATCCTGCAGGCGCTGGCCGGCGCCCTTGGCAACGGCCAGATCCGCGTGATCGACCTGACGCAGACGCTCACGCCCGAATTCCCGCAAATCACGGTGCCGCCCGAATTTGGCCAGTGCTGGCCATTCCGGGTGGAGGAAGTGTCGCGCTACGACGAGCGCGGGCCGGCCTGGTACTGGAATAACTTCTCCTGCGGCGAACACACCGGCACCCACTTCGACGCGCCGATCCACTGGATCTCCGGGCGCGACCTGCCCAACAACGCGGTCGACACGATCCCGGTGCAGAACTTCGTGGCGCCGGCGATCGTCATCGACTGCGTGATGCAGACCGAGGCCGATGCCGACT
Source organism: Burkholderiales bacterium (assembly GCA_038248405.1). Classification (GTDB taxonomy): domain Bacteria; phylum Pseudomonadota; class Gammaproteobacteria; order Burkholderiales; family Burkholderiaceae_D; genus JAFCUW01. The sequence continues at coordinate 1,548 of JBBRXM010000011.1, read as the reverse complement.
ACCTGCTCACGGTCGCCGACGTGCTGGCGTGGGAAGCGGAGCATGGCCGCGTGCCGGCCGGCTGCTGGGTGCTGATGCGCACCGACTGGTCCAAGCGCCACCTCGACCCGGAAGCGTTCCAGAATTACGACGAGACCGGGCAGCACACGCCGGGGCCGAGCGCGGAAGTGGCGCGCTTCCTGGTGGAAGAGCGCGACGTGCTCGGGTTTGGATCGGAAGCGATCGGCACCGATGCGGGGCAGGGTTTCCATCAGCGCCCGCCTTACCCGTGCCACTATTATATGCATGGCGCAAACCGCTACGGCCTGCAGTGCCTGACCAACCTGCACCTGCTGCCGGCCACCGGCAGCGTGCTCATTTGCCCACCGCTGAAGATCCAGAACGGCAGCGGCAGCCCGCTGCGGGTGCTGGCGATGGTTGAGGGCGCGGCATGACGGCCCCGCAACGACGTTGTGCGGTCGTCACCGGGGGCAGCGCCGGCATCGGCGCCGAGATCTGTCACCAGCTGCTGGCCGAGGGCTACGAGGTGGTTTCGCTGTCGCGGCGCGCACCGGCCTTTTCGCACGAGCGGCTCCATTCGATCGAGGTCGACCTGGCCGACCGCGCTGCCACCGCCAGCGCGGCGCGCGAGGTGGCGGAGCGCTATGCGCCCGACACGCTGGTGCACAACGCCGGCGTGATCCTGCCGGCCAGGCTGGAAGACGTCAAGCTGGAGGACCTCGATACGCTGGTGGAGATTCACCTGGCGGCGGCAATCCTGCTGGCGCAAGCGATGCTGCCGGCGATGAAGGCGGGCGGCTTTGGACGCATCGTGCTGCTGTCCTCGCGCGGGGCGCTGGGGCTGGCGGGGCGGACGAATTACGGTGCGACCAAGTCGGGCATGTTCGGCATGGCGCGCACGTGGGCGCTGGAGCTGGCGCCGCACGGCGTGACGGTGAACGTGGTGGCGCCGGGTCCGGTGCAGACCGACATGTTCCACGAGATCGTACCGGTGGGCAGTCCGAAGGTGGAGGCGCTGGCGGCGAGCATCCCCGTCAAGCGGCTGGGACAGCCGGCGGACGTGGCGCACGCGGTGAAGTTCTTCACGTCGGCCGAGGCGAGCTTCGTGACGGGGCAGGTGCTGTATGTGTGCGGCGGGACCAGCCTGGGTGGCTTGGTGCTATAGGCGTCTGCGGGGTCGTCCTCGCATGAGGCTGCTGCAAAGCGCCTGGCCAGCTCTTTTGCCGGCTGAAATCGCAACGCTACGGAAACTCGACAATTAAAACACGTCGCCCTCGCGAACGCGGGGACCCATACTGAATTTGCTCAGCATGGGTCCCCGCTTTCGCGAGGACGACGTTGATTTTGTTAGCTTAGTTCTGGGTTCATCGACTTCGGCGACTTCGCGGGATGGAGAATAATTTCCCCTTTCGCGACAACCTCGTTCGCGAGCACGACGTCAATGCGCGTCGCCGAAGTGCCTGGATGGCGGCTTCGGCGACGTTTTGTATTCCACTACATGTTCGGGTAGTTTGGCCCGCCGCCGCCTTCCGGCGTCACCCACACGAT
>JBBRXM010000010.1:0-90172 GCA_038248405.1 Burkholderiales bacterium | reverse complement strand
CGGCGTAGTCGGTGATGCGCGCGTAGTACATCGGGATCTCGCGCTTTTCGATCAGCGCGCCGGAACGCCAGCCGCGGCCGTCGACGACCTGCTCGTTGGCCAGCACGGTCTGGTCGACCGGGTCCCAGTTGACGGTGCCGGTCTTCTTGTAGATGATGCCTTTTTCGAGCATCTTGAGGAACATCCACTGGTTCCACTTGTAGTATTCCGGCTTGCAGGCGGTCATCTCGCGCGACCAGTCGATCGCCAGGCCCATCGATTCCATCTGCTCGCGCATGTGGGCGATGTTGGCGTAGGTCCACTGCGCCGGCGGCACGTTGTTGGCCATCGCGGCGTTCTCCGCCGGCATGCCGAACGCGTCCCAGCCCATCGGCATGAGCACGTTGTAGCCGTTCATGCGCAGGTAGCGGTACATCACGTCGTTGATCGTATAGTTGCGCACGTGTCCCATGTGCAGCTTGCCGGAAGGGTAAGGCAGCATCGAGCAAGCGTAGTACTTGCCCTTCGGGAAACGCGGGTCGTTTTCGACCGCCCTGTAGGCATCGATGGCCTTCCAGTGCGATTGGGCGGCTTGTTCGACGTCGGCGGGACTATATTTATCTTGCATGATGATCAAAAGGCCAGGAAAGTAGAGTTGAACCGAACATTATACTGGTTCGGGTTCTTTCCGGGCGGGGCCGGGGCGACGGCGGGGGCGAATCCGGGACCTGACGCCTGAACCATATCGCGTCGGATTGGTCTAAAAAGAATGAACAGTCAATTCAACGCCATCGATTACGCGCAACAGCTCGAGGCTGCGGGCGTACCGACGGCACAGGCCGAGGTGCATGCCAAAATGCTCTCGCTCGCAGTGACGAGCTGCGCGGCGTCACGCGCCGACCTAAAAGCGCTGGACGAGCGGCTCTCGACCAGAATGGACATGTTCGAACAGCGCATCACGGCACGCCTCGACGCTTTCGAAGCGCGAATATTAGCTCGTATGGATGCTTTCGAAGCGAGAGTGGAACTGCGCCTGACAAAGATGGAGGGACGTAACCGCGTGCTTCAGTGGATGGCGGCGACCAACACGGCGATGCTCATCGCCATGATCGTGAAAGTCTACTTTCCCTGAAATCGGCGCTTAGCGCAGCACGAGCGCCAGCGCGGGCTTTTCGCCGTAATCTTCGTAGCGCTCGTTGATGCCGGCGACGCAGAAGGTCACCTCTTCGAGCAGATCCGGCGCCTTGGCGCGCAGCAGCGTGGAATCCTTGATGACGATTTCCAGCATCTCGTTGGGCTTGAGGTGGAACTTGCTCATGCCGTCGGCGTCGCGCAGGTAGCTGAGGCAGTCGACCCAGCCGTCGATGGTGTTGCTGTAGGAATCAGGGAAGCCGAACGCCTTGCGCGATTCGGCATGAAAGCTTTCCCAGCCGTCGATGACGGCGCCGTCGAGTTCTGCGGTAGCCATGATTTCTCCTCAGCGCCCCAGCGCCAGCACGTCCTGCATGTCGTACAGGCCAGTTTGCTTGTCGGCCAAAAAGCGCGCCGCGCGCAGCGCGCCGTGGGCGTAGGTGACGCGGCTGCTGGACTTGTGGCTGATTTCGATGCGCTCGCCGTCGCCGGCAAACAGCACCGTATGGTCGCCGACGATGTCGCCGCCGCGGATGGTGGCAAAGCCGATGGTGGACGGGTCGCGCTCGCCGGTGACGCCTTCGCGGCCGTACACGGCGCACTCCTTGAGGTCGCGCCCGAGCGCGTCGGCGATGACTTCGCCCATCTTCAGCGCGGTGCCGGAGGGCGCATCGACCTTGTGGCGGTGGTGCGCTTCGATGATCTCGATGTCGTAGCCTTCGGCGAAACTTTTCGCCGCCATTTCCAGCAGCTTGAGGGTGACGTTGACGCCGACGCTCATGTTGGGAGCGAACACGATCGCGGTCTTGCCGGCGGCGGCGCGGATGGCCGCCTTGCCGGCGTCGTCGAAGCCGGTGGTGCCGATGACCATGGCGATGCCGTGCTCGGCGCAATAGGCCAGGTGGGCCAGCGTGCCCTCCGGGCGGGTGAAGTCGATCAGGCAGCGGGCGCCCGCCAGCGCGGTGGCGATGTCGGACTCGATGGCAACCCCGGCCGGCCGGCCGAGGAAGGCGGCGGCGTCGGTGCCGAGCGCGGGCGAACCGGCGACGTCGAGCGCGCCCGACAGGCGCACGTCGGGCGCCTTGCCGATCGCCTCGACCAGCATCTTGCCCATGCGCCCGCTGGCGCCGGCCACCGCAATGTTCAGTTCAGTCATGATGGAACGTTCGCTTATTTCTTGATCTGGATGCTGGCCGAGCCGGCCTCTTCCTTCTTGGGCGCGTCCTTCGGCAGGGCCTTGGCCGGGCCGGCGATACGGGCGATGTACTCGCGCTCGGTCGGCAGGTTGCCGCCGTCGAATTTCTCGACTTTGTCGTCCTTGAAGTAGACCGTCACGCGTGCCTTGGTCAGTTCGCCGTTGCCGCGCGCCAGGTAGAAGGGATAATCCCAGCGGTTCGGGTGGAACACGTCGGTCAGCAGCGGCGTGCCGAGGATGAACTTGACCTGCTCGCGCGTCTGGCCGGCCTTGAGCTGGGCAAGCATTTCCTGCGACACGAAGTTGCCCTGCTGGATATCGGGCCGGTACGGCGAGAACACCCAGAGGAATTTTTGCAGCTTGGACGCGCTCGTGGTCTGGGCGCCGGCGTTGGCGGTCGCGGCGGCCTTGCTGGCGTCGGCGGCGACCGCCTCGGGCGTGACCGCCACCGGCGCAGCTGCCGCCGGCCGGCCGCGCCAGGAGGCGCAGCCGGACAAGGTCAGCACGGCGCAAACGGCGGCCGCCAGCAGTGGAGTCCGGGTGTTAAAACCGTGCAAAACAACATTCTTGACGCGCATAAGTGACCTCAAAACGTTTGAGCGCTAGCTCCAAAACGCTATATCATAAAGCACTATGCCAATATACGAGCAACAAACATGAGTAACAACCCCAGCGATCTGAAGGCCAGCGGCCTGAAAGCGACCCTGCCGCGCCTGAAAATCCTCGAGATCTTCCAGAACAGCGAAGTGCGCCACCTCACCGCCGAGGACGTCTACAAGATCCTGCTGACGGAGAATATGGACGTCGGGCTGGCCACCGTTTACCGCGTGCTGACGCAGTTCGAGCAGGCGGGCCTGCTCAACCGCAACCATTTCGAAACGGGCAAGGCGATATTCGAACTGAACGAAGGCTCGCACCACGACCACCTGGTGTGCCTCGATTGCGGACGGGTGGAAGAATTCTTCGACGAGGAAATCGAGTCGCGCCAGAACAAGATCGCCGTCGAGCGCGGCTTCAAGATCGCCGAGCACGCGCTGGCGATCTACGGCAACTGCATCAAGCCGGCTTGTCCGCACAGGCACTAGAGCGGGTTTTTCCCCGGCAACTCAACCGGGGTCAGACCCCCAGCTGAACAACCGGGGTCTGACCCCTAGATCGACTTCAGGTACTCGGCCAGGTCGGCGATTTCAGCCGCGGTCAGGCCGAGCGACTTGCGCGTGTTGTAAGTGGTCACGACGTCTTTCAGCGTCGCCGCGCTGCCGTTATGGAAGTACGGCGCGTGCTGCCACAGGCCGCGCAGCGGCGCCGTGCGGTACATCTTGGTGGCGCTGCGCGATGCATAGCTGGGCACGCCGTTCGGCTCCGGTTCGCTGACGACGTCGGCCACCGGATGCAGGCGCAGGTTGGCGTCGGTGAAGTCGGCGCCGCTGTGGCAGCCGATGCATTGTCCGCGGTTCGAAAACACCAGCTTGCCGCGGGCGGCCGCGGCCACGTCGAAGCTGCCGGCGGGCGCCGGCGGCGCCGCCAGCGACAACTGGTAGGCCTGCAGTGCCGGCAGCTTGGGGCTGACCAGGTCGACCGTGCCGTGGGTGACACTGACGCCGGTGCGCGGCTCCGAAAACGAACCCTGCCCGCCCATCTGGGTCACCGCGACATAGCGGTTCCAGTAGGCGATGTCGTCGCCGTCGCCGGTGGCGGTGATGCGGTGGATGCCCTTCAGGCCGTACGCCGGCGGGATCACCTGCGGTCCGTTCTTGCCGTCGAGGTTGAAGCGCGGATCGAACTTGCCCTTGCCCCAGGAGTTGTAGACCTGCTTGAGGGCGGCGTTCACCGCCGGCGACAGCGCGATGATGGCGCCGGGATTGAGGTCGCGGTTGGCCCAGCCGTCGAGGCGCTTGCCGATCCCGGGCGCGAACGAGTTGTCCACCGTCGAGTGGCACAGCGCGCAGGTGACGCCGAGCCGCGTCAGGGTGTCCTTGCCGCCGACCGTTTCGACCTTGCCGACAATCCCGACCACGGCGTTGATCTTGATCAGCGCGACCGTGGTAGCAGGGCTCTTGAGGTCGACCGTGCCGTCCTGGATGCCTTTCACGAGCGCCGCCGGCAGCGCCTCGGCGTCGACCTTCAGGCCGACCGACAGCGCCGTCACCGGGTCGACCGCCACCGGGATCACTTCGTGCAGGCGCAGGGCGTCGGTCCACTGGGCCTCGTCGCCGAAGGTGTCGAAACGAAATATCTGCTTGCCCTGCTCGATCATGGCCGGATCGTCCGGCGGCTCGGCCGGACCATGGCTGCCGCCGCAGCTGGCCAGCCATATCAGCATGCCGGCACTGCCGGTCCGTAGTACCTGGTTGGTGTTCATCGCGTCTCCTCGCCTGCGCCGTGGTTGGCTGGTCTGGGGCATTAGATGAAGGTGGCGCGCGCGCCGTTCCCGCCGCAGCGACAATGCTTGAAAAAGAGTGCGCGAAAAACTAACCGTGGCTGAGGGCGTTCGACAGCAGCTTGGCGGTGATGTCGACGATCGGGATCACCCGCTCGTAGGCCATGCGGGTGGGGCCGATGACGCCGAGGGTGCCGACGATCTTGCCGTTGACTTCGTAGGGCGCGGTGACGACGCTCATTTCGTCCATCGGCACCAGGTTCGATTCGCCGCCGATGAAAATCTGCACCCCGGTCGCCTTGCTGGAGACGTCGAGCAGCTGCATCAGCCCGGTCTTTTGCTCGAACATGTCGAACATCTGGCGCAGCGACGTCATGTTCGACGACAGGTCTGCCACGCTGAGCAGGTTGCGCTCGCCCGAGATGACCATGTCGTCGGAATGGTCGGCCATCGCCTCGCTGCCGGCCTCCACCGCCGCCTGCATCAGCCGGCCCATGTCGTCGCGCAGCTGGCGCAGTTCGCCCGTGACGCGCGCGCGCACCTGGTCGAACGAGAGCCCGCCGTAGTTCTGGTTGATGTAGTTGGCCGACTGGATCAGCTGGCTCGGAGTGTAGTCGACGTCGGTGAGCAGCAGGCGGTTCTGGACGTCGCCGCGCGGATCGACGATGACGAGCAGGATGCGCTTTTCGGACAGGCGCAGAAATTCGATCTGCTGGAACACCGACTCGCGCCGCGGACTGAGCACGACGCCGGCGAACTGCGACAGCGACGACAGCATCTGCGCGGCGTTGGAGATGATTTTTTGCGGCTGCTGGTTGGGCATGCGCATGCGCGACTCGACGGCGTGCTCGTCGATGTGCTGCACCGTCAGCAGGGTGTCGACGAAAATGCGGTAGCCGCGCGGGGTCGGGATGCGTCCGGCCGAGGTGTGCGGGCTGGACACGTAGCCCATTTCCTCGAGGTCGGCCATGATGTTGCGGATCGTCGCCGGCGACAGGTCGAGCCCGGAGATCTTCGACAGTGCGCGCGAGCCAACCGGCTGGCCGTCGGCGATGTAGCGCTCGACGAGAGCCTTGAGCAAAGTTTGTGCGCGGGTATCGAGTTGCATGATGGATGGTATGGGCGCAAAGGCGGACACCCTTATTATGCACGTTCGCGGCGCCGCTGTGCAGTTCCCGGTTGGCGTGCCGCGACAGCTGCCGGATCAGGCGTGCGCGCGTTGTAGCCAGTCCATCAATTCACCGAAATCGGCGCAGATCGCGTCGGGCACGACGCCGTGCTCGAGGTGGCGGGTGCTGCCAGTGCGGTTGAGCCAGACAGCGCGCAGCCCGGCCTGCTGGGCGCCGCGCACGTCGAGCAGCACGTCGTCGCCGACATAGACGGCGTCCGCCGGCGCCACGCCGAGCTCTTTGCAGGCGGCCAGGAAGATGGCGGCGTCGGGCTTGGCGCAGCCGAGCTGGTGGGCCGCGACCGACACCTTGAAATGGTGCGACAGGCCGATCGCGCGCAGGTCGGCGTTGCCGTTCGAAATGGAGCCGACCAGCACCAGCTGGTTCAGCCGTTCGAGGCCGGCGAGGACGTCGTCGTAGGGCGCCACCGCGTTGCGGGCGGCGAAGAAGTGCGCCATCGCCTGCTCGACCTTGGCGCTGTCCTCGCCGGCGTGGGCGAAGGCGTCGACGAGGCCGGCGCGGCGCAGGGCGCCCAGGTCGAGGTGGAACTCGGGCTGGCGTTCGAGCAGCGCCAGCCTGGCCTGGCGCAGGGCCTCGACCGAGAAGGCGGCGGCCACGCGCGGCGCGTGCTGCTGCAGCCAGGCGTGCAGCGACAGCTCGGCCTGGGCAATCACTGGCGCGATCGGCCACAAGGTGTCGTCGAGGTCGAACAGCACCGCCTTCGGCCAGGCGCGGCGGCTGTCGGTGCGGTCATCGTTACGGTCGTCGTTCATATCGGGAAAAGTTGGTCAAGGCGCGACCAGCATAGCGGAAAATCCAGCGGCGCCGGCGCGCCGGTTACACCGTGATACATGAGGAATGAGGCTGCCGCTTGCCAAATGCACTAAAATGGCGACCAACTCGTCTGTCCCGCGGCAACGGCGCCAGCCCTCCCCCGCACTACCCTGTCTGTTTTTTGGAGAACACATGAAAAGTCTGACCCTGCGTTCGAGCGTGGCGCTCGCCTGCGCACTGAGCCTTGCCGCCTGCGGCGGCGGCAGCGGCAACCTGCAACTGGCCGGTTCCGTTTCCGGCGTGACCATGGCCGGGCTGGTGCTGATCAACAACAGCAACGGCGAGAAGCTGGAGATCGCGGCCGGACAGTCGGTGTTCTACTTCACCAAACTGCTCAACAGCGACGAGAATTTCGACATCACCATCGCCACCCCGCCAGACAACGCCGACTGCACGGTGACGAACGGCAAGGGCAAGACCGGTTCCTACAACATCTCCTCGGTGTACGTCAGCTGCATCGTCAAGACGCACGCGCTGGGCGGCACCATCACCGGCCTCGACACCAACGGCCTGGTGCTGGTCAATGGCGCCGACAAGATCACCGTCAACGCCGGCGCGCAGAGTTTCGACTTCGCCAAGGTCGGCGAGGGCGCCCCGTACGGCGTGACGATCCTGACCCAGCCGGCGCCGCGCACCTGCCGCGTCACCGACGGTGTCGGTACCATGGCCAAGGCCGATATCAAAAACATCGTGGTCGCCTGCAACTGACCCACCGCCTCGACTACCCTGGAGAACACATGAGAACCACTATCCTGCGCCGCGCCCTCGTGCTCGCGCTCGCGCTCGGCCTGGCCGCTTGCGGCGGCAAAGCCACCTTCCCGATCACCGGCACCATCACCGGCGGCCTCAACTACGACGGGCTGGTGCTGACCAGCAACGGCATGGCCCTGGCGGTGCCGGCCAAGGCTACCACCTTCACCTTCCCCAACACGCTGTCGTACGGCGACGTGTATGCGGTGACACAGAAGAGCCCGCCGGCGCACCAGGACTGCAGTACCGTGCTGCGCGGCGCCGATACGGCCGGCCGGCTCGCCGCCATCAATATCGAAGTGGTGTGCACCACCAACGCCTTCACCGTGGGCGGCACCGTCACCGGCCTCAAGTCGGCCGGCCTGAAGCTCACTAACGGCAGCGTCGGCGGCACCGTCGAGCCGGTTCCCGCCGCCGACTTCTCCCCGGTTGACTACAAGCTGCCCAATCCAGTTGCCTATGGCGTCTCGTACGGCATCACCGTGCTGGCGCAGCCGGCCACGGAAACCTGCAGCGTGGGCCCGAACGGCACCGGCGTGATGGGCGACGCCGCGGTCACGAATATCGCGGTCACCTGCGTGCCGAAGTGAGATATACCAAAGACGAATATCTGCTATGCGAAAGATAAATTGGAGTTATATGCTGTAACGCAGCATAATTCACTTGTCTCCTCCAACTCCGTTAAAAGAATTGGATTTCAAGCCCGCTCAACAGCGGGCTTTTTTTTCGCCTGGTTTTCCGATCCGCCGAAAGCTCGACAGTTCCGCCGCGGGCGATGCGTGCCCTCAAACGGCGCCACTGCGCACTGCGCATACTCGACAGTGGCAAACAGCGATCCGGGGGACGACATGCAGCGGCGAACATTCTTGAAACTTGGCATCGGCGCCATGGCGGGCGGCGCCGTGGCGGCATGCGGCGGCGCCCATGACGGCAGCGCCAACCTGGAGCCGGATCCGCAGCCGGCGCCGGCGCCTGTGCCGGAACCGGCGCAAGCCAGGCAGTGACGGTGCGCCGCCTCGCCGCCAACAATGGCATGATGGGCATCACACCATTGGGGGGGCGCCGTGCCGACAGAGCAACTTGGAGAATACGAGATCGACTATTCGGGCGTGAAGATGACCGATGTCGAAGGCTGGGCCGCGTACGTGACGATCTACGGACCGTCGGCCAATCCGATGCACCGCAACAGTATCGTGCCGTCGCAGCGGGTGGCGGTCGAGCGCGTGTTCGACACGGAAGCGGAGGCCGAAGCCGAAGCGCGCAAGTCGGCGGTGTCGATGATCGAGGAAAAAACGATCACGCCGCCGGCGATGACGCCGCCGGCTTGAGCAAATTGGCCAGCGCGACGTATTGCGCCAGCGCAATCGTTTCCGGCCGCACGGTCGGGTCGATGCCCGCTTCGACGATCTGCGGCTCGGTAAACATGCCGGCCAGGCAGTTGCGGATCACCTTGCGTCGCTGCGAGAAGGCCTTCAGCACCACCGCTTCCAGGGTCGCACCGTCGCAGGCGAGCCGCTCGGCCACCGGCACCATCCGCACGATCGCCGACTCCACCTGCGGCGGCGGCTCGAACGCGGTCGGCGGCACGATGAACATCAGCTTCATGTCGTAGCGCCACTGCAGCATCACCGACAGGCGGCCGTAGGTCTTGCTGCCCGGCTCGGCCACCATGCGCTCGACCACTTCCTTTTGCAGCATGAAATGCTGGTCTTCGATCAGGTGGGCGAAATCGGCCAGGTGGAACAGCAGCGGGCTTGAGATGTTGTACGGCAGGTTGCCGACCACGCGCAGCTTCTGGCCTTCCGGCACCGGGATCAGGCCGAAATCGAATTTGAGGGCATCGCCGGAATGGATCGTCAGCTTGTCGCGCGGGAAGGATTTTTCGAGCCGGGCGACCAGGTCGCGGTCCAGCTCGACGACGTGCATGTGGTCCAGCCGCTTGAGCAGCAAGGCAGTCATGGCGGCCAGGCCGGGGCCGATCTCGACCATTGCCTGGCCGGGCGCCGGGCCGATGGCGTCGATGATGTCGGAGAGGACGAATTTATCGGTCAGGAAATTCTGGCCGAAGCGTTTGCGGGCTACGTGTTTCATGGTCTACTTTATGGAGTGAATGTTGGCCGCTGCGGCCAGCTGGCTGGCGGCGGCCATCTGCAGCGCGCTGTGGATGGCCTGCTCCATGCTGGCGCAATCGGCCAGCCCGAGGCCCTGGGCGGCGAGGTCGAGCGCGGTGCCGTGGTCGACCGAGGTGCGGATCAGCGGCAGGCCCAGCGTGATGTTGACGCCGCGCCCGAAGGTGGCGTACTTGAGCACCGGCAGGCCCTGGTCGTGGTACATCGCCAGCACGCAGTCGGCGTCCTGCAGGTATTTCGGCTGGAACAGGGTGTCGGCAGGATACGGGCCATGCGCGTCGATGCCGCGTGCGCGCGCCGCCGCGATGGCCGGCGCGATGACCTCGATTTCCTCGCGTCCCAGGTAGCCGTTTTCGCCCGCGTGCGGGTTCAGGCCGGCGACCAGGATGCGCGGCGCGGCGATACCGAACTTGCCCTTGAGGTCGGCGTCGATGATGTCGAGCACGCGCGCCAGGCCGTCTTGCGTGATGGCGTCGGCCACCGCCCGCAGCGGCAGGTGGGTGGTGGCCAGCGCCACCCGCAGCGTCGCCTGGCCGTGGCCGGGTTCGCCGGCCAGCATCATCACCACCAGCGGGGTGGCAGTCTTTTCGGCCAGGTATTCGGTATGGCCGGAAAAGGCGACGCCGGCGTCGTTGATGGTGCTTTTTTGCAGCGGCGCGGTGACCATCGCCTCGAACCAGCCGGCTTTGACGCCTTCGACGGCGAGGTCGAGCGTGGCCAGCACGGCGCGGCCGTTAGCGGGGTCGAGCTTGCCGGGGATGACGTGCGCGGCCAGCGGCACGTCGACGATGGCCAGGCGGTCGGGGCCGAACTGCGGCAGGCCGCCGTTGCGCAAGGCCTGCACCGACAGCGCGGCCACCTTGATGGCCGGGTCGATCAGGCTGGCGGTGAGCGCGAGGAAGGCGGCGTCGCCCAGCAGCACGCAATCGACGTCACCGCGCATCGCCCAGGCGGCGCGCAGCGAGATCTCCGGCCCGATCCCGGCCGGCTCGCCGGTGGTGATGGCGATGGCCGGACGGGAAGTGCCGGGCATGGCTTTACTTCTCCTCGCGGAACTCGACGTAGGCACGGTCGCGCACCTGGCGGGCCCAGTCTTCGCTCGCTTCCTGCATCTTGCGCTCGCGAATGATCTGGCGGGCGGCGACGCGGCGGCGTTCCTTGGAGACGTCGTCGGTCTTGCGCTCGAGTACCTCGATCAGGTGGAAGCCGAACGGGGTCTCGACCACGCCGCTCACTTCGCCCGGCTTGAGCGCGTTCATCGCCGTTTCCATTTCCGGGGTGGCGTCGCCCGGGGCGAGCCAGCCGAGGTCGCCGCCCTTGGCAGCCGAGCCGTCGTTCGAGAACAGGCGCGCCAGTTCCTCGAACTTGGCGGCCTTGTTGTCGAGCCGTTCCTTCAGTTCGGTCAGCTTGCGCCTGGCGTCGGCCGCCGTCATGGTCGGCGTCACTTTCAGCAGGATGTGGCGCACGTGGGTCTGCTGCTGCTCGGCGCTCTTGTCCTTGGTCGATTCGGCGGCGCTGCGCTTGCCCACCAGTTTGAGGACGTGGAAGCCGGTATTGCTGCGGATGACAGGAGTGATCTGGCCGGGCGACATCTTCACCAGCTGTTCGGCGAACAGCGGCGGCAGACGGTTGGGGTCGCGCCAGCCGACGTCGCCGCCCTTGAGCGCGTCAGGCGCGTCCGAATAGGTGGCGGCAATCTTGGCGAAATCGGCGCCGGTGCGCAGCTGGCGGACGACGTCGTCGGCGCGCGCCTTGCGGGCGGCGATCTGCTCGGGCGAGGCATTGGGCGGAATGCTGACCAGGATCTGGGCGATGTTGAGCTCGACCTGGTCGGCGGCGGCGGCCTGCTCGGCGGCCAGGTAGGTGTCGACTTCGGCGTCGGAAATCTGGATCTTGTTGTCGACTTCGTGCTCGCGCAGGCGCTGCAGCATCATTTCGTTGCGGATCTCTTCGCGGAAGGCGGGATAGGTCATGCCCTCTTTTTCCATCTGGTTGCGCATTTCCTGCAAGCTCATCTTCTGCTGCTCGGCGATGCGGCCGATGGCGCGGTCGAGTTCCTGGTCGGATACCTTGACGCCCATTTCCTTGGCCAGCTGATTCTGCGCGCGCTCGACGATCATCGCCTCGACCACCTGGCGGCGCAGGTCGGCCGCCTCCGGCATCGGCGCATTGCTGGCCTTCATGCGCGCTTCCACCGAGCGCACCCGGCCGGCGATTTCATTGCGCGTGATTACGTCATCGTTGACCACCACGGCGATCGAATCGATCACCGTGGCCGAGCTCGACGCCGGCGGCAGGAAGCCGCCCTGCTTGGCGGCCGGCGCGGCAGGCTTGGCGGGGGCGCCGGCCTGTGCCGCAGCCTGGCCCGCTGCCAGCGTGCACAGCAAAACAGCTGCGAGTTTCAGTTGGTGCATACGGATATTACGCATAATCTGGGGGACTCATATTCAGGTGAATGAAAAAAATCGGCATCGGCGCGCCCGGTGTCAGCGACCGCTCTCCGGATTGAGGCGGGAATAGCCGGGAATGCTCTTGTAAAACGACTCCAGCGGATTGCCAAGTCCAAGTTTCGACAGGCCGTTCAGTTCAAGCTGGAAAAACACCGGCGTCGAAATCGACTGCGCGGCGGTGACGAAGCGCTGCGCGCCCATCCGGAACACCCAGCAATCGGCCTTGTACTCGAGGCCAATGAGGCTCTCGAGCACCTTGCGGTCGCGCAGCGAGTAGCTGACGCGGCCGACGCCGAACCAGCGCATCGCCAGCGGCCACTGGCTCGACAGGTCGATGTTCTTGAAGCTGTCGCGCTGGTAGCGGTACTCGGCGTTGACAACCTGCTTGGGGCCGGCCTGCCATTGCACGCCATAGTTCGAACTGAACACGCTGCGCGCGCTCGCATTGTATTGTATCGCGCTGTCGAAGCTCCAGTTATCGGCGACCCGGCCCGATGCGGCCAGCAAGACATCCGAGCGGCTGACGTTGAGCTTGGTGCTGGGGTCGAGCTGAACGCGCTGCTGGCTGAAGTAGAAACGCTGCCCCAGCGCCAGCCGCAAGCGCTCGGCGCCGTTGCCCTCGATGTAGCGCGACACCAGCGCCGCCGTCACCTGGTTGGCGTCGGAGATGCGGTCGGCCCCGATGAAGCGGTTCTCGGTGAAGATCTGGGCGAAGTTGAAGCCCGCCTCGGCCGTGTCGAAATTGGGGAACTGGCTCTGGTCCTTGTAGGGCGTGCGCACGTAGAACAGGCGCGGCTCGAGCGTCTGCGTGACGGCGCGGCCGAACAGCGAACTTGCGCGCTCGAACACCAGCCCGCTGTCGAGCGAGAAAGTGGGCAGCACGCGCGTGAGCGAGGTGCCGGGCACGGCGGCAAGGTTGTTGCCGACGCCGTCGAGGTCGTAGCGGCTGGCGTGCACCATCACCTTCGGCGTGATGAAGTAGCCGGGCCGGATGATCGGGTAGGACAGCTGCGGCACCGCCACCGCGCGGTTGCCGCGGATCAGGTCGGGATGCCAGAAGCGGGTCATCTCGGCGTCGAAGGCCCAGTCGAAACCGGCGACGTCGTAGCGGCCGGCGTGAAAGTTGATCTGCGGCAGGCGGTCGTACGGGCGCGGCACCGCCAGGCTCGGATTGCTGGCCGCCGCCGGGTCCTGCAGCACCTGGTAGTTTTGCGCGCGCGCGGTCAGGCTCCAGTACTTGCTCTGGTAGTCGGTGCGCAGCTCGCGCAGCAGCTGGCGCTCGGCGCTGGCGGCGACCGACTTCGAAAAGTCGCTCGGGTATTCGTTGTCGGAGGCGCCGCGCAGGATCCAGCCATACGACCATCCCGGCGTGATCACCTGCGAATGCATCGAATTGACGTACCAGCGGTCGGTGTTGGTGACGCGGTCGTGCACCAGCAGCTCGGCGTGGGTTTCGCCCGAGTAAGGGCCGGCGTCGGTGGTGCCGATATAGCGCCCGGTGGCGCCGAGCTGCAGGCCGCGCCGCAGTATCGCGCGCGGAAACACCGTCAGGTCGCGGTTCGGTGCGATGTTGAAATAGTAGGGCACCATCACTTCGGTCGAGCCTTTCGAACCGAAGCTGACGGTCGGCGGCAGCCAGCCCGAGCGGCGCGCGCCCGACAGCGAAAACGACATCGCCGGCGTACCGATGATGGGCACGCCCTTGAAGTACACCACCGTCTTGCCGGCCTGGCCGACGTCGCGGCCGGAATCGAGCCGCAGCGTGTTCGCTTTCAGGTACCAGTCCGGATTGGGGCCTTCGCAGGTGCTGTAGGTGCCGTCGGCCACCACCGCCACGTCCTCGTTGATAAAGTCGATGCGGTTGGCCTTGCCCTGCGCGTTGTTGAGCTGCATGCGGTATTCCGGGTGCAGCACCCAGCCCTGCCCCGAATCGAGGTTCAGCTGCACCGCATCGCCCTTGTAGCGGTCGCCGAAGCGCCACATGTTGACGTTGCCGCGCGCGCTGACCTCGTCCTCGACCACCTTGTAGCAGGCGGTGTCGGCGGTCATGCGCGTCTCGCCCTTGATCAGCTCGGCGTTGCGCTCGAGATTCACTTCGCGATCGGGGCGGCCGGTGATTTCTTCGGCGCGCACGATGACCGGCGCATTCGGGTCATCGACCTTGACGCGCTTTTGCGCGGTCTGCGCATGCAGCGGCCCCGAGGTGACGGTGACGAGCGCACTCAGGGCATATGCCCAGCGTTGCGAAGGGGGTGGGGCGGGAAACCTACTCATGAAAGGCGGGGGCAAACACCATTGGAGGCGATTTTTTGGGGCTAATCCCTTATTATATGGGAATCTACACATTCCTCCGGATTCTCTACAGGTCGCTTCATGTCTTTTTCGTTACACCCTCCCGCAACACCGACCTCCGCCGACGAGCGCCTGGCACAACTGACCGGCTGGCTCGACACGCTCGGGCTGGTCCAGGCCGACAGCCGCCGCCCTGCCTCGTCCGACGCCAGCTTTCGCCGCTATTTCCGTTTCGACGTCTTGCCCGCCCTGCAAGGCAAACTGGGCGCGACCCTGATCGCGATGGACGCGCCGCCCGCGCGTGAAAACGTGCCCGCCTTTATCCACGTGGCGGGCCTGCTGCAGGAAGCCGGCGTCAACGTGCCGGCGATCGTCGCGCGCGACGTGCCGAACGGCTTTCTGCTGCTGTCGGACCTGGGCACCACCACCTACCTGGCGCGCCTGAACGCCGACAACGCCGCCTTCATGTATTCGGACGCCGTCGACGCGCTGATCAAGTTCCAGCTGACCAGCCAGCCGGGCGTGCTGCCCGACTTCGACCGCGCCTTCGTGCTGCGCGAGATGAACCTGTTCCCGGAATGGTTCGTCGGCAAGCACCTGGGCGTGACGATGACCGACGTGCAGCAGGCCCAGCTCGACAAGGTGTTCGAGGCGATCACCGCCAACGTGCTGGCGCAGCAGCAGGTGTACATGCACCGCGATTTCCATTCGCGCAACCTGATGTGGATGGACCAGAACAATCCCGGCGTGCTCGACTTCCAGGACGCCGTGTTCGGCCCGGTCACCTACGACCTCGCCTCGCTGCTGCGCGACGCCTACATCCAGTGGGACGAAGAGATCGTGCTCGACTGGGTGGTGCGCTACTGGCAGGCGGCCAAGAAGATCGGGCTGCCGGTCAATCCCGACATCGATGCCTTCTACCGCGACTTCGAGTTCATGGCCCTGCAGCGCCACCTGAAGATCCTCGGCATCTTCTGCCGCCTCAACTACCGCGACGACAAGGCCATCTACATGGGCGACCTGCCTACCGTACTCGACTACGTGCGCAAGACCGCGAACCGCTACATCGAGCTCAAGCCGCTGGCTCGCCTGCTCGACGCGTTCGAGGACAAGGCGCCGCAAGTGGGCTACACCTTCTGATGGCGGGACCGACATGAAAGCGATGATTTTTGCCGCCGGGCGCGGCGAGCGCATGCGTCCGCTGACCGACGCCTGCCCCAAGCCGCTGCTGAGAGTGCGCGGCCGGCCCCTGATCACCTGGCACGTGCTGAACCTGGTGCGCGCCGGCATCACCGAGATCGTCATCAACCACGCCCACCTGGGCGAGATGATCGAGGCCGAACTGGGCGACGGCAGCAAGTACGGCGCGTCCATCCGCTACTCGCACGAAGCGGTGGCGCTGGAGACGGCCGGCGGCGTCGCCAACGCGCTGCACCTGCTGGGCGAGGCACCCTTCCTGGCGGTGTCGGGCGACATCTACTGCCCCTACTTCGACTTCTCCCAGGTCAAGGACGTACTGCACGACAAGGACATCTGGGGCAACCTGTATGCGCCCGAGCAACGCGACGTCTGCTGGCTGTACCTGACGCCGAATCCCTTTCACAATCCGGACGGCGACTTCGCGCTGAACATGTATTCGGTGTCCAATGAAGGCGAGCCCAAGTGGAACTTCGGCAATATCGGCGTCTACCGGCCTGAAATGTTCGCCGGCATCAAGCCGGGCGAGCAAGCCAGGCTGGGGCCGCTGATGCGCCATTACGCCGACCTGGGCCAGGTCGGCGGCGAAGTGTACGAAGGCGAGTGGGTCAACGTCGGCACCATCGCCCAGCTGGAGGAACTGAACGCGCCGCTGGCGAAAAAGGCCGGCGCATGAGCCAGTACGCCGCATACGCCGCGCGCCGCGCGCGCCTGTGCGCGCAGATGCAGCCGGGCGCGGTGGCGATCCTGCCGACCGCGCCCGAAGCGATGCGCAACAGCGACACCGACTATCCGTACCGGCACGACAGCTATTTCTATTACCTGACCGGCTTCACCGAGCCCGACAGCGTGGTGGTGCTGGTGGCCGCCAGCGGCGCGCAGGCGGCGCAGGCAATCCTGTTCTGCCGCCAGAAAAACCTCGAGCGCGAAATCTGGGACGGCTTTCGCTACGGCCCCGAGGGCGCGCGCGCGGCGTTCGGCTTCGACGCCGCCTTCCCGATCGAAGACCTCGACGGCGAGATGGCCAGGCTGCTGGCCAACGCGCCGGCGGCGTATTACGCGCTCGGCCACAGCGCCGCGCTCGATGTGCAGATGAAGACCTGGCTGCAGGCGGTGCGGCGGCAGGCGCGCAGCGGCGTCACCGCGCCCGCCGTCGCCCACGACCTGCTGGCGATGCTCGACGAGATGCGCCTGTTCAAGGACGACGGCGAGCAGGCGCTGATGTTGCGCGCCGCCGTCATCTCCGGGCGCGCCCACGAACGCGCGATGCGCGCCTCGCGTCCCGGCATGTTCGAGTACGAGATCGAAGCCGAACTGCTGCACGAATTTCGCCGCAGCGGCGCCCAGTATCCGGCCTACACGCCGATCGTCGCCGCCGGCGCGAATGCCTGCGTGCTGCACTACAACGCCAACAGCGCGCAAAGCCGCGACGGCGACCTGATCCTGATCGACGCCGGCTGCGAGCTCGACAGCTACGCTGCCGACATCACCCGCACCTATCCGGTCAACGGCCGCTTCACGGCGCCGCAGAAGCTGCTCTACGATCTGGTGCTGGCATCGCAGTCGGCGGCGCTGGCGGCGGTGCGGCCCGGGCGCCGCTACAGCGACATCCACGACGCCGCCGTGTCGGTGCTGGCGCAAGGGATGCTCGACGTCGGCCTGCTCGACAAGGCGGTGTACGGCAATGCCGACAACGCGATCGCCGAACGCGCCCACCAGCAGTTCTACATGCACGGCACCGGCCACTGGCTGGGCCTGGACGTGCACGACGTCGGCGCCTACCGCGACGTCAATGCCGACGGCAAGCCGTCGCGCCGGCTGGCGCCCGGCATGGCGCTGACGGTGGAACCGGGCATCTACGTGCGCCCGGCGGCCGGCGTGCCGGAGCAGTTCTGGCACATCGGCATCCGCATCGAGGACGACGTCATCGTCACCGCCGACGGCCACAGCGTGCTGACCGACGGCGCGCCGCGGCTGGCCGCCGATATCGAAGCCGTGATGCGCCAGGCATGAGCGGCGCGCATACCTTCGACGTCGCCATCTGCGGCGCCGGCCCGGTCGGCATGGCGCTGGCGGCGCTGCTGGCGCGGCGCGGCATGGCGGCCGATCGCATCGCCCTCGTCGACGGCAAGTCGCTCGGCCAGGCGATCACCGATCCGCGCTCGATCGCGCTGTCTTACGGCAGCCGGCTGCTGCTCGAGGAAGTGGGCGCCTGGCCGCTGCCGGCCACGCCGATCCACCAGATCCACGTATCGCGCCGCGGCCGTTTCGGGCGCAGCATGCTCGATCGCGACGAGCACGCGCTGCCGGCGCTCGGCTACGTCACGCGCTACGGCGAGCTGGTGTCGGCGCTGGCCGACGCCTGCGAACGCGCCGGCATTGCCACCATCCGGCCGGCGCGCGTGACCGGCATCGACGAACAGGGCGACGGCGTGACGCTGCACCTGGACGACGGCCGCGCGCTCGCCGCCGCGCTGGCGGTGCAGGCCGAGGGCGGCGTGTTCGGCAAGCAGGCGCCGCGCGCACTGCAGCGCGACTACGGGCAAAGCGCCGTCATCGCGCGCGTGGCTACCAGCGCGCCGATCGCGCACCGCGCCTACGAACGCTTCACCGACGAGGGGCCGCTGGCGCTGCTGCCGCAGGAAGGCGCCGACGGCCTGCAGTACGCGCTGGTGTGGTGCGTGCAGACCGACAAGGCTGCCGGCCTGCTCGAGCTGGGCGACGCCGACTTCATGGCGCGCCTGGGCGAAGCGTTCGGCGGCCGGCTCGGGCGCTTCACGCGCGTGTCGAGCCGCGCCGCGTATCCGCTGGGCCTGAACGCGGAACCGCGCGCGACGCCGCGCACGGTGGCGATCGGGAACGCGGCGCAGACGCTGCATCCGGTGGCCGGCCAGGGGCTGAACCTGGGGCTGCGCGACGCGGCGGTGCTGGCGCGGCTGCTGGCGCGCGAGGCCGGTCCGGACCAGCTGCTGGCGTTTGCCGCCGCGCGCCAGGCCGACCGCAAAGTCACGGTCGGCCTGACCGATGCGATGGCGCGCGTGTTCGCCGACACCGGCCCGGCGCAGACGCTGCTCGGGCTGTCGCTGGGCGTGCTCGACGCGGTGGCGCCAGCGCGCATGCTGCTGGCGGAGCTGATGATGTTCGGGCGGCGCTAATCGGACCAGTTCTGTTCGTACGCCAACGCAGCGGTGGCGACTAAAAGGCGGCACATTTCGCCGCCGACAGCTTTACCAAGGCGCGGTTTTGTGTCGGCGGCTTCCGTGCTAAGCTCGCCAGACGTTACTACCGGATCAGATAATGTCCGACCGTTCCGCATTTCTTGTGGAGTCAATCCACCCAATGGAGGCGCTGCTGCTCGCGCACCCGCTCGGCGCAATGTTCACCGGCGAGTTATTCCGTGGCGTTGATGAAAAGTTCACCTCCCTTGAACTTCGTCAAATCAACACGCCCCCGGTCGTCCTGAACGCCAGGCAGGTCGCCCGGCTGTTCATGGCACCGGACCAATCGCTGGTGCGGGTGTCGAGGCGTACCGATCAATCCGATGGATCGCCGGCAGGGTTGAGTGTTCGCTCGGATAACCCATTTGTACAACCGGGGCAACCGGTCGAAGTCATTGTGTATCAGAGCGAGAACGGTGCGGCCCTTCAAGTCAGTAACCTTCACGTGAGCAGGCTCTTGCTGGATAACGCGGCGCCGAAGCGCTGGGGAACGGTCGCATTCGGCCTCATGGCCGTCACGGCCTACTCGCTCGGGTTTCGTGAGATTACTCTTTATGCCGCCGGTCGCGGGCCAATTACGAGCGACGAGCCCGACGAGTTGGTAGGTTTTTGGGTATGGCCGAAGTTTGGGTTGAATGCGCCTCTCGACTTCGTAGAGTTGCAGGGCGTGGACCACCTGCGAGGATGCAGGTCGGTCCAGGACGTCATGTCGCTTGACCGTGCCTGGTGGGCAAAGCACGGCTCAGGTCGAGATATGTCGTTCGACCTGCGTCCGGACAGTCGCTCGTGGCGAATCCTGCTAGACTACCTTTACACCGCGTTGGAGGTGACACCATGACTGACCCAAACAAATCTGCACTGGAAGCCATTGAGGCCTTTAAGCTGCGGGCGCGGTCGCACCGTGCATCAAGCGTCTTGAAAGTCGACGATCTCCCGGGTTCGAGCGAGCATCGCGTGCAACAGATGCCTGCCACTTACGCCGGCAATTTCACTAGCGATGGCATTACCGTATCCAAGGACGGAAAGGTGACCGTATCGAAGTCAGATTCCAAGCCTGTACCGCAGGGAAAGGTGTCGCAAGTTTTCGGCAAATCGAGGGTCTTCATTCCAGAATTTTCCCTATATAAAGAGGAACTTGTGGGAGGAGCAGCGGCTGAGAGCCCATCGGTTACTGCCGTGAAGAATTCGGAAAAGCCGTCTTCTTAAGTAGGGATCACAGCCACCTTCACTCGGCAGGCGTTGGCGTCCGTCGTGTCAGGCGGGTTGCCAAATAAATAGCTGCGACGACATCGTAAGCGAGGCAAAATTGCGGCCACCAGGGCGGCACCCCGGGGTTGGCAATCATGGCCCCGTGCAGCCAGTCGAAGATGCCGTGGGCGGCCAGTGCCGCTACCACCAGCCACAATGAGCGCCTGAAGCCGGCGATCGCGGCGGCCGCGAACAGCGCCGTCACTGCGGCCTCGGTGACGAGGGCCGACGTGGCGCCGCCGGAAACGGCGAACAGGACGTAGTACGACGCGATGACGATCATCACTGTCGGATAGAACGCGCGGTCGCGGTCGAAGCCGACAACAGTGGCCAGAAGACCCACCGCGGCGGCCAGCGCCGCGCCAATCAGGTAGGGAACGGCGCCGGTCATGGCAGGGTGGCGTCCGCGGTTGCCGCCACGTCCACCAGCAGATTGGCCACGCGGGTAAAAAACGCCGGCTGGATATGCTCGAAGGTGTCGCCCGGCTGGTGATAGTCGGCGTGGTCTTCGACGCCGAAATACAGGAAGGGCACGCCGGCGTCGTGAAACGGCCCGTGGTCCGAGCTGTCGGTCCAGTCCTCGACGGTGCCGGCGACCAGCTGCGACCGGTCGTGGCCGAGCTTGACCTTGACCGTATGGCGCGCCGCCGCCTGCGCCACCAGCGGCGCGAGCGACGGCGTGTAGCTGGTGCCCGAGGCGAAGATCTCGTTGTTGTCGTTGCGGCTGACCATGTCGAGGTTCAGATTGAACGCCAGCTGCGCTTTCGGGAACGGCAGCGCGGCGAGGAAGGCGCGCGCGCCCTGCTTGCCCAATTCCTCGCCGTCGAAGGCGGCAAACACGATGGTGTGGCGCGGCGGATGGGCCTTGAACCACGCCGCCACCGCCAGCATCGCCGCCACGCCGGAGGCATTGTCGTCGGCGCCCAGGTACAGTTTGCCGTCCTCGAGGCCAAGATGGTCGTAGTGCGCCGACACCACCATCACCCGTTCCGGCAGCGCGCTGCCGGCAATGTAGCCGATGTAGTTCACCGCCGACGGGTACTCCGTCTTGTACGGACGGCCGGGCGTGAAGATCGCCTTGACGCTGTGGTGGGAAAACGCGAACGGCTGGGCATAACCGGCGCCGAAATGCTTCAGCCCGAGCGCCTCGAAGCGGCTTTGCAGGAAAGCCTGCGCCTTGCGGCTGCCGTCGGTGCCGGTGCGCCGGCCCGCAAACGCGGGCGAGGCCAGCGTGCGCAGGTCGCCCAGCAACACGGCGCCGTCGACCGCCGCCGGCGCTGCGCCACTGGCCGAGGGCAGTGCCGCCGCCATGCGCTTCTCCTCGGTCCTGGTGGCGACGACGACATACGCGGCGGCGACCGCCACGACCAGTGCGACTGCAAGCAAGCGGGGCTTCTTCATGGCGTTTCCCGAAAATGGATACGCCGGAGAATAACAAATAAAAGGTAGCAACGCGACAATACTATGTCACCAGGCCGAGCTCCCGAGCCATCTCGGCGCGAAATTTCAGGGCCTGGGCCGGCACGCTGATTTCGTTCGCCAGCAGTTGCACCAGCGCTTGCAGATTGCCAGCCGCGGCGAAGTGATCCTCGCAAATGATTTGCGCCATCGGCCCGATGTAGCCGGTCATGATGCGCTCGATGGTGCCCTTGAGCGCGGGCGTCAGCGCCATGCCCGCCGTGCCCGCCGGGCGGGGCCCGGCGGGCGCGGCCGCTGCCACGCCGGCCAGGCTGCCCGCCAGCGCATCGAAAATGGCCTCGGTCGACAGGTTGTCGTGCTCGTCCTTGACGAGGAAGGACTCGTCGAAGCGCAGCCGCGCGCTGGCCATGCTGCGCATGATGCCGAGCGCTTCGACGCCGCGCCGGTTACGGCACAGCATCGAGGCGATGTTGCCCTTGTCGAGCCGCACCTGGGCCATGCGGTTGTCGTCGCTGACCAGGAACACCGTGCCGCTGCGTCCCTGCGCGCACAGCTGCCGCAGGGCGTCGACGATGCGCAGGAAGGGAACAAGTTCAGCCTGGGCCATGACCGCTCCTCATTCAGGCCTTCTTGCGCAGGCGATCCATCGCCAGCCGGATGCTGATGCCGAGCCGGTCGATGGCGCGCGCCAGCTCGCCGATCTCGTCGCCGCGCCCGGTCTGCGGGATCTTGACGTCGAAGTTACCGGTGGAGAGTTCATGGGCGATGGCGGTCAGCTGCTTGATCGGGCGGCTCAGCTGCTTGCCGAGGAAGAAGGCCACCACGCTGACCAGTGCGGCCGTCAGCAGGATCAGCATCAGGGCGTTGCGCTCCATCGTGCGCAGCGCGGCGTAGGCTTCGTCGTAGTCCTGCTCGACGAGCAGCGTCCACCCTTGCGGCAGCTTGCGCACGAAGGCGACGACCTGCTTGCCGCCGGCGCTGTAGACGGTCGGGCGCTCGGCCACGCCGTCCAGCGCCAGCGCCGGATAACGGCTCAGGTCCTGCAGCACGTTCTTGACGCGCTCGGGCCGGCCGTGGGCGATCACCTTGTTGTCGGCGTCGAGCAGGATCGCGTGGCCGGTGGCGCCGATCCGGGTGGAGGCGATGATCTTCGAAACGACGTCGAGGTTCATCGTCATCGCCATCACGCCGACCAGCTGGCCGGAATCGTCGCGGATCGGGCCCGACAGCGCCAGCGCCGGCTTGCCTGAGGTCTTGCTGATGATGACCTGGCGGCCGTTCTCCTTGCCTTCCATGACGGACTTGAAATAGACGCGATCGCCATACTGCAGCTGCGGCTTGTCGTCGTTGCGGCCGATGTTGGCGCCGTCCGGGGCGATGGTGAACACCAGCGACAGCCATTCGTAGCCGGCGCCGACCGTCTTGAGCACCGGGTTCTGGCGCTCCGCCTTCATCGAACGAATGTCGTCGAGCCTGGCCACCTGGCGCAGCACGCGCAGGTTGGTGTCGTCCCAGCCGCCGATCGACGCCGCCACCGTGTTGGTGGTCCCCACCAGGTTCTGCGAAATATTGTAAGTGAGTACTTCCTGCGCTTCCCTGCTGCCCACGTACCACAGGCTGACCAGCGGAACCAGGGTGACGACCAGCAGCGTCAGGCACAGCTTGTGGAAAATATTGAGACTGAACCTGGCCTTGTCCATGATGCGGATCCTTTTCGTCGCTGCGTGTGCGGTACCAATCCAATGTACTGCTTTTTGTGCCTAGCAACAACAAATGCTTATTTAAAGCAACAGAATAGTCGAAAAAAACGCGCCGGACGAAACGGCCGGCGCGTTGTATCGATGCGGGAAACGGACTACTCGACGGCCTTGACCATCGCCTCGATCACCTTCTTGGCGTCGCCGAACACCATCATCGTGTTCGGCTGGTAGAACAGGTCGTTGTCCAGGCCCGCGTAGCCGGACGCCATCGAGCGCTTGTTGACGATGATGCTCTTCGCCTTGTACGCCTCGAGGATCGGCATGCCGGCGATCGGCGACTTCGGATCCTTGGCGGCCGGGTTGACGACGTCGTTGGCGCCCAGCACCAGCACCACGTCGGTCTGGCCGAATTCGCCGTTGATGTCTTCCATCTCGAACACCTGGTCGTAGGGCACCTCGGCTTCGGCCAGCAGCACGTTCATGTGGCCCGGCATGCGGCCGGCCACCGGGTGGATCGCATACTTGACGATGACGCCCTTGTGGGTGAGCTTTTCGACCAGTTCCTTGAGTGCATGCTGGGCGCGCGCCACCGCCAGGCCGTAGCCCGGGACGATGATGACGGTTTCCGCGTTGCTCATGATGAAGGCCGCATCCTCGGCCGAGCCGGCCTTGTGCGGACGCTGTTCCTGCGCGCCGCCGGCCGCTTCCGCCGGAGCGCCGCCGAAGCCGCCCAGGATGACGTTGAAGAACGAACGGTTCATCGCCTTGCACATGATGTACGACAGGATCGCGCCGGAAGAGCCGACCAGCGAACCGGCGATGATCAGCATCGCGTTGTTGAGCGAGAAGCCGATGCCGGCCGCCGCCCACCCGGAGTAGCTGTTGAGCATCGACACCACCACCGGCATGTCGGCGCCGCCGATCGGGATGATGATCAGCACGCCCAGCACGAACGACAGCGCCGCCATGATGATGAACGGCGTCCACGCCGGCTCGGTGCCGGCGGAGAAGCAGAACACCAGACCCAGCGCGATGATGGCGATCGCCACCGCCAGGTTGATCATGTGCTGGCCGGGGAAGCTGACCGGCGCGCCCTGGAACAGGCGGAACTTGTACTTGCCGGCGAGCTTGCCGAATGCGATCACCGAACCGGAGAAGGTCACCGCGCCGACAAAGGTGCCGATGAACAGCTCCAGCCGGTTGCCGAACGGCAGTGCGACGCCGCGCTGGGTAATATTGAACGCCCATGGTTCCGACACCGCGGCAATGGCGATGCAGACCGCGGCCAGGCCGATCAGCGAGTGCATCGCCGCCACCAGTTCGGGCATCTTGGTCATCTCGACCTTCTTGGCCGCGTAGGTGCCGATGGCGCCGCCGACCACCAGGCCGACGATCACCAGCGGAAAACCGATGCCGGCAGTGCCGATCAGCGCCTTCATCTTGAAGATCAAGGCCACGGTGGTGACGGCGGCGATGGCCATGCCGACCATGCCGAAGGCGTTGCCGGTGCGCGCGGTGGCGGGCGACGACAGTCCCTTGAGCGCCTGGATGAAGCACACCGAGGCGATCAGGTACATCATCGTGACGAGGTTCATGCTGACGTATTGCATCATGCCTTCTCCCCCGCCGCTGGCTTGGCCTTCGGTTCCTTCTTGCGGAACATTTCCAGCATGCGCTGGGTGACCAGGAAGCCGCCGAAGACGTTCACGGCCGCAAGCGCCACCGCCAGCGTGCCGGCCACCTGGCCGGTCATGCCTTCGGTCAGGCCCGCGGCGAGCATGGCGCCGACGATGATGATGGCCGAAATGGCGTTGGTGACCGCCATCAGCGGCGTATGCAGCGCGGGGGTGACGGTCCAGACGACGTGGTAGCCGACGTAGATGGCAAGCACGAAGATGATCAGGTTGATCACGGTATGACTAATTTCCATATTGCCTCCCTATTTTCGAATTATTTACGCAGCACTTCGCCGGCCATGCAGACCAGCGACGCTTTCAAGATTTCGTCTTCGCGGTCGATGACGAGCTGGTCGTCCTTGTCGATCATCAGCTTGAGGAAATCGAGCACGTTGCGCGCGTACAGTGCCGACGCATCGGCCGCCACCAGCGTGGCCAGGTCGGGCTCGCCGACGATATAGACGCCGTGCTTGATGACTGTCTTGTTCATTTCCGACAGCGGGCAGTTGCCCCCTTGCGAGACCGCCAGGTCGACGATCACCGAGCCGGGCTTCATCGCCTTGACCGTTTCTTCGGAAATGAGCACCGGCGCCGGGCGGCCCGGGATCAGCGCGGTGGTGATGATGATGTCGGCCAGCTTGGCCCGTTCGTGCACCAGCTCGGCCTGGCGCCGCATCCAGTCGGCCGGCATGGCGCGCGCGTAGCCGCCGGAACCCTGGGCGATTTCCTTCTCCTCGTCGGTGAGGAAAGGCACGTCGATGAACTTGGCGCCGAGCGACTCGACCTGCTCCTTGACGGGCGGGCGCACGTCGGAGGCCTCGATCACGGCGCCGAGCCGCTTGGCGGTAGCGATCGCCTGCAGGCCGGCGACGCCGACCCCCATGATCAGCACGCGGGCGGCCTTGACGGTGCCGGCCGCGGTCATCAGCATCGGCATGAAGCGCTGGTAGGTGTTGGCCGCGACGATGACGGCCTTGTAGCCGGCGATGTTGGCCTGCGACGACAGCACGTCCATCGACTGCGCGCGGGTGATGCGCGGCACCGCTTCGAGCGCGAACGCGGTCAGCTGCGACGCCGCCATGGCGGCGATGTTGTCGGCGTCGAAGGGATTGAGCATGCCGATCAGCACCGCGGCCGGCTTCATCATGGCGCGTTCGGCAGCATCGGGCGCGCGCACCTTGAGCACCATGTCGGCGCCGAAGGCGTCGGCGGCGCTGCCGATGGTGGCGCCGGCGGCCGCGTAAGCGTCGTCGGTGGCGGCGGCGGTGAGGCCGGCGCCGGACTGCACGATGACCTGGTGTTTGGCGGCCAGCTTCTTGACCGTTTCTGGCGTGGCAGCGACGCGGGTTTCCCCCGGCCGCGTTTCGGCCGGTATGCCTATTCTCATAAATGCCTCCTAATTGATAAACTGTCTACGATCTTACACGGAAAACCGTTGCCGCCGCCCCTTCGACCGAGGATTTGGCCGAATAATCCCGCACTGCCGCATGCATGCCACAGGCGTCAAGAAATCGACCATTGGCGGCCAAAATGCAACAAAAACACATCATCGACGGCGTCCGCTCGGCCGCGCAAAGCGCGAGCGCAGGGGCCAAGGTAGAATGTCGGCTCATTTCGAAAGAGCGCCCATGCCCAATACCTGGAGACCCTCCGTCACTGTCGCCGCCGTCATCGAGCGCGACGGACAGTTCCTGCTGATCGAAGAAGAGACCAGCGACGGCGTGCGCCTTAACCAGCCGGCCGGCCACCTCGACCCGCTCGAGTCGCTCGAACAGGCGGTGGTGCGCGAGGTGCTGGAAGAAACCGCGCACGACTTCACGCCGACCGCGCTGGTGGGCATGTACATGTCGCGCTACAGCTCCAAGCGGCGCGGCACCGATGTGACCTACCTGCGCTTCACCTTCTGCGGCACCGCCGGCAAGGAGCACGACGTGCCGCTCGATCACGGCATCATTCGCACGCTGTGGATGACGCGCGACGAGATCGCCGCCTGCGAGGAGCGCCACCGCAGCCCGATCGTGCTGCGCTGCGTCGACGACTACCTGGCCGGCCTGCGCGCGCCGCTGGCCCTGCTGCACACCCACGGCTCGGTATTCGAGGGCGGGCTCACTATCAAGACGGACGCGACATGAGCAAGAAGAAAGTCGTGATCGGCATGTCGGGCGGGGTCGACTCCTCGGTCGCGGCGTGGATGCTGAAGGAACAGGGCTACGAAGTCATCGGCCTGTTCATGAAAAACTGGGAAGACGACGACGACTCCGAGTTCTGCTCGTCGCGCCAGGACTGGATCGACGCCGCCAGCGTGGCCGACGTGGTGGGCGTGGACATCGAGGCGGTCAATTTCGCCTCCGAATACAAGGACCGCGTGTTCGCCGAATTCCTGCGCGAGTACCAGGCCGGCCGCACGCCGAACCCCGATGTGCTGTGCAATGCCGAGATCAAGTTCAAGGCCTTCCTGGACCACGCGATGCATCTGGGCGCGGACCTGATCGCGACCGGCCACTACGCGCGCGTGCGCGAAAATGCCGGCAAGTTCGAGCTGCTCAAGGCGGTCGACGCCAGCAAGGATCAGAGCTACTTCCTGCACCGGCTGAACCAGGCGCAGTTGTCCAAGACCTTGTTCCCGCTGGGCGAAATCCCGAAGACCGAGGTGCGCAAGCTGGCCGAGAAGCTGGCGCTGCCGAACGCGGCGAAGAAGGATTCGACCGGCATCTGCTTCATCGGCGAGCGGCCGTTCCGCGATTTCCTGAACCGCTACCTGTCGTACAAGCCGGGTCCCATGAAGCTCGACGACGGCACCACCGTCGGCGAGCACGTGGGACTGTCGTTCTACACGCTGGGTCAGCGGAAGGGCATCGGCATCGGTGGCCTGAAGTCGCACCGCAATGCCGACGGCACCAGCGAGCCATGGTTCGTCGCCCGCAAGGACATCGAGACCAATACGCTCTACATCGTGCAGGGGCATGAGCATCCGTGGCTGCTGTCGTCGTCGCTGGTGGCGGCGCAGGCGAGCTGGGTGGCAGGCAGCGCGCCTGAAGCGCGCATGATGGCCGCCAAGACGCGCTATCGCCAGGCCGACGTGGCCTGCGGCCTGGTGCCGAACGGCGACGACCGATTCGAGCTGCGCTTCGACGATCCGCAGTGGGCCGTCACGCCCGGCCAGTCGGCGGTGCTGTACGACGGCGACGTGTGCCTCGGCGGCGGCATCATCGACAGCGCCACGCGAGCCTGATTAACCGGCCGCACCGGGGTCTGACCCGCGGGGTCAGACCCCAGACCCAGCCCCCTGCTGCTTCCTGATCGTCGCCAGCACCGTGTTGCGGATCGTCTTGAGCACGGCGTCCGCCTTGAACGGCTTGATGATGAATCCATGGACGCCACGCGCCAGCGCCGCCTGCAGGGTGGCCGCATCGAGCGCGCCGGAGACCATGAAAATGATCGTCTTGGGCAGGTTGGCGCGGAGCTGTTCGATGACCTGCTGGCCGTCGTCGGCCTGGGGCTGCGCGACGCAGACGAAATGCGGATTGAATTTGAGCGCCAGCGCGTAACCCTGACTGGCGGCGTAGCTCTGGCCGACGACCTCGTAACCGCCGTCGGTGAGCACGGTGTTCAACAGGTCGCGCGACAGCGCGCTGGCGTCGATGATCACCGCTTTCAACATCACCCGCCTCCCTTCTTGCCAGCGTTTGCGTCCTGCCGCTGCTGCCACCTTTTGATCGCCACCTGGTAGAGCGCCAGTTCTTCCTCGTACAGGTCGAACACGCACGGCACACAGCCGCTGCGGCAGCAGTCGTTGCTGTCCGGCCGCGTCGGCGGCAGCGGTTTCGGGTCGGCGTCAGAACGATTCATAGGCCAGCATCTTCCACGTCACGCCCAGCTGCACGTCGGTCTTGAGCTGCACCAGCTTGCGCGAGATCGCCAGGATCTCCCGCTCCGCGCGCAGCCGCTCGCCGATCGGCGTTTTGAGGATGCCGGCGCCGGCCATCACGGCGTCGACGTCGCCGTACGCGTTGAGCAGCTTGGCGGCGGTCTTCATGCCGACCTTCGACACCCCCGGCACGCCGTCGGTGACGTCGCCCATCAGCGCCAGCAGGTCCACCAGCAGCTCCGGCGCCACGCCGAACTTGTTGCGCACCCAGGCGTCGTCGTGCCACTCGCCCTTGAAGTGGTCCCACACCAGCGCGCCGTGCGCGATCAGGCCGTGCAGGTCCTTGTCGGTGCTGGCGATGACCGCTTCGCCGCGCCCCTCCGTCAGCCAGCGCATCACGCCGGTGCCGATGACGTCGTCGGCCTCGACGCCGGGCAGCATCAGCACGCGCAGGCCAACGCCCGCGAGCTTGTCGTGAAACGCCGGCAGCGCCTCGCGCAGGAACGACGGCATCGGCGCGCGCTGCTCGCGGTAGCGCGGATACAGTTCGTGGCGCCAGGTGGGGCCGCCGAAGTCGAAGGCCGCCAGCACGTGGCTCGGCTCGTGCGCTGCCAGCAGCTTGCGAAACGACGACAGCGCATGGCGCAGCGCCACCGCGGCCTTCTCGGCCGAATCGGGTTCGGGACTGGCTTCGTACACGCGCCGCACGATATTGAGTCCGTCGATGGCGAGCAGCTTGCCCATCTTGTTTTCCTTATTTGGCGAAATCGTACTTTCCGCCGCGATCGAGGGCGCGCTGGTAGGCCGGGCGCGCGTGGATGCGTTCGAGGAAAGCCATCAGCTTCGGATATTTTTCGCCGAGGCCGCCGCGCGAGGCCGCCGCTTCGAGCACGAAGCTGATCTGCACGTCGGCGGCAGTGAAGACGTCGCCGGCGAACCACTTCGACTTGCCCAGCTCCGCTTCGAGGTAGGCCAGGTGCTGGACGATCTGCGGTGCGATGTAGCTGCTCTTGACCTTTTGCGCGATGCCGCGCGCGATCGGCTTGACGAAGAAGGGCATCGGGCTCGTCTCGATGCGGTCGAACACCAGTTTCATCAGCAGCGGCGTCATCGCCGATCCCTCCGCGTAATGCAGGAAGTAAGTGTAGCGCAGCTTGTCCGGCGTGCCCGCCGCCGGCACGAATCGCCCGTTGCCGTAGCGCTCGAGCAGGTACTCGATGATGGCCCCCGACTCGGCCACGGTGGCGTCGCCGTCGGTGATCACCGGCGACTTGCCCAGCGGGTGGATGGCGCGCAGCTCGGGCGGCGCCAGCATGGTCTTGGGGTCGCGCTGGTATTTTTTGATCTCGTAGTCGAGACCCAACTCTTCGAGCAGCCAGAGGATGCGCTGGGAGCGCGAATTGTTGAGGTGGTGGACAACGATCATCGGGGTCTTTCGCGCGGGTGGGAATGGCCGCCAGCTTAGCATTGTTGACAGGTTTGGGGGGGGGGGGCGGCCGATGGCGGGCGCGCGCTTGGCTGCAATTGCGCCCCGCCGCGGGAATGGATACTATTGAGCAACGCCAACGTTTATCCATATACAACATGCCCAAACTGTCCTCGCTCTCACTGATCCTGCTGGCCCTGCACGCGCCGGCCTTCGCCCAGACCGCCGCGATGGCGCCGGACATCCCGGCCGCCAAATTCGAGGCGCGCATGCCAGGCGCCGACTACGTCAAGCAGGTGGTGATGATCCCGATGCGCGACGGCGTCAAGCTCTACACCGTGATCGTGGTGCCGAAGGACGCGGCGCATGCGCCGATGATGCTCACCCGCACGCCGTACAACGCGGCCAAGCGCGCCGAGCGCAACATCAGCCCGCGGATGGCGTCGATCCTGCCGGAGGGCGACGCCGATTTCGTCGCCGCCGGCTATATCCGCGTGTTCCAGGACGTGCGCGGCAAGTATGGCTCGGAAGGCGATTACGTGATGACGCGCCCGATCCGCGGCCCGCTCAACGCCACCGCGGTCGACCACGCGACCGACGCCTGGGACACGATCGACTGGCTGGTCAAGAACGTCCCACAAAGTAACGGTAAGGTCGGCATGGTCGGCTCGTCCTACGAAGGCTTCACGGTGCTGATGGCGCTGGCGGACCCGCACCCGGCGCTCAAGGCGGCGGTGCCGATGTCGCCGATGGTCGACGGCTGGCGCGGCGACGACTGGTTCCACAACGGCGCTTTCCGCACCAGTAACTTCGAATACATCGGCGGCCAGACCGCCGCCCGCGGCGCCGGCACCCAGCTCGCCACCGGCGTCTACGACGACTACGAAGCGATGCTGCGGGCCGGTTCGATGGCCGATTTCGCCGGCCAGTTCGGCGTCGACGCGCTCAATTTCTCGAAAAAGATCTTCGAGCACCCGGCCTACGACAGCTACTGGCAGGAGCAGGCGCTCGACCGCATCCTCGGCAAGCGCCCGCTCAAGGTGCCGACGATGACGGTGGTGGGCCGCTGGGACCAGGAAGACATCTACGGCGCCTATGCCACCTATGCCGCGACCGAGCCGAAGGACACGCGCAACGACATGAACCACCTGGTGGTCGGTCCGTGGCGCCACAGCGGCGTCAATTACGACGGCTCGAGCCTGGGGCCGCTGAAGTTCACCGGCGACACCGCGGCGCAGTTCCGGCACGAGGTGATGCAGCCCTTCTTCGACCAGTACCTGAAGGACGGCGCGCCGAAGGCGGACACGCCGCCGGTGTTCTCGTACCAGACCGGCACCAACAAGTGGCAGCGCCTGGCCAAGTGGCCGCTGGCCGCCGCCAGCGCACCGATCTACCTCAAGGACGGCTTCGGCCTGGGCTTCGACAAGCCGGCCGGCGGGGGGCAGTCCGGTGCGCAGTTCGACGAATACGTGTCCGATCCGGCCAAGCCGGTGCCGTTCGTGCACCGGCCGGTGCGCATGGCCGACGGTGCCGTGTGGAAGCCGTGGCTGGTGGCCGACCAGCGCGGTTACTCCGACCGCACCGACGTGCTCACGTACGTGACGGCGCCGCTGCGCGCGCCACTGCAGATCTCGGGCCAGCCGCTGGTCAACCTGTTCGCCTCCACCAGCGGCACCGATGCCGACTGGGTCGTCAAGCTGATCGACGTCTACCCGGACGAAGTGGCGTCGCAGCCGGAGCTGGGCGGCTACCAGCTGGGCATCGCGATGGATATCTTCCGCGGCCGCTACCGCCAGGGGCTCGACAAGCCGCTCGCCATCCCGGCCGGCAAGGTGGAGAACTACCGCTTCGCGCTGCCCAACGCCGACCACGTCTTTTTGCCGGGGCACCGCGTGATGGTGCAGATCCAGTCGAGCTGGTTCCCGCTGTACGACCGCAATCCGCAGACCTTCGTGCCGAACATCTTCTACGCCAAGGCGGGCGACTACCGCAAGGCCACCCAGCGCGTGTATCACGCGGCGGGAATGGAAAGCACGATCGAGCTGCCGGTGGTGACCAAATAGGGAGGACCGGCGCATGGGCGAGATACGCATCGGCATCTCCGGCTGGCGCTATCCGCCCTGGCGCGGCGGCTTCTACCCGAAGGGCCTGGCGCAGCACCGCGAGCTCGAATTCGCCTCGCGCGCGCTGCCGACGATCGAGATCAACGGCTCGTTCTACTCGCTGCAGCGGCCCGAAAGCTACCGCCAGTGGTACGACGAGACACCGCGCGGCTTCGTCTTCAGCCACAAGGGCAACCGCTTCCTGACGCACACCAAGCGGCTGGTCGACATCGACGGGCCGCTGGCCAACGTGATGGCGTCGGGGATCTTCAACCTGCGCGAAAAACTCGGCCCTTTCCTGTGGCAGTTCCCGCCCAACTTCCAGTTCGATGCCGCGCGCATGGAACACTTCTTCAGTCTCCTGCCGCACGACACCGATGCCGCACTGGCGCTGGCGCGCAAGCACGAAGCGCGCATGGAGGGCCGGACCGCGCTGGAGGTCGACAAGAAGCGCAAGCTGCGCCACGCGGTCGAGGTACGCCACGACAGCTTCCTCGATCCCGCATTCATCGCGCTGCTGCGCAAGTACAAGGTGGCGGTGGTGGTGGCCGACACGGCCGGCAAATGGCCGCACATCGAGGACGTGACGGCCGACTTCATGTATTTGCGCCTGCATGGCGAGAAGGAGCTGTACGCCAGCGGCTACACCGACGCATCGCTCGATCACTGGGCCGAGCGGATCCGGGCGTGGGCCGCGGGCGGGCAGCCGGCGGATGCGCAGCTGGTGTCGTCGAAAGCGCCGCCGAAGCGGGCCAGCCGCGATGTCTTCTGCTACTTCGACAATGACGTCAAGGTACGCGCGCCGTTCGATGCGCGCCGGCTGATCGAGAAGCTCGAGCTCGATCCTGATGGTCGCTTGACGCCGCTGGGACCGACACCGCCCGGGTGAATACCTGCGGGTTATGGATCCCCGCTTGCGCGAGGATGACGGTCTTCAAGCCAACGGCTCACGCACGTCGTCCTCGCGAACGCGGCGACCCCATTTCCGTAGCTTAGCGGCGAACGTGGATCTTGATGACGCGCTTGGCCGCCGCATCCGGCTCCGGCTCGGCGCACGCCTTGCAGGTATCGCAGCCGCTGCCGCAGCTCGACTCGGTATTGAGCCACGCCGCCATCTTCGACTGGCTGGCCCCGCGCGCGGTGAGCGCGTACACCAGCTTCTGGCGCCACCCGGCGGGCATGTACTTGCGCGCAACGTACAACGCCGCGGCGAGCACGATCAGCGCGACGATCAGGTTCTGGACCATCTCAGCTCCCCAGCGCCAGCGCGACGCGGTAGGTGATGAACGAGGCGGCGTACGCCAGCGCGAACATGTAGCCGGCCATGATCAGCGGCCAGCGCATGCCGCCGGTTTCGCGCTTGACCACCGTCAGCGTCGACAGGCACTGCGGCGCGAACACATACCAGGCCAGCAGCGACAGCGCGGTGGCCATCGACCACGACTTGGCGATGATGGGCGTGAGCGAGGTGGCCAGCGCCTCGCCGCTTTGCGACAGCGCGTACACCGTGCCGAGCGCGCCGACGGCCACTTCGCGCGCCGCCATGCCGGGCACCAGCGCGATGCAGATCTGCCAGCCGAAGCCGATCGGCTCGAACAGCACCGCCATCGCGCGGCCGATCATGCCGGCGATGCTGTAATAGATAGGCGGTTGGGTGGCGCCTTCCGGCGCACCGGGAAAACTCGACAGGAACCACACCAGCACCATCAGCGTCAGGATGATGGTGCCGACCCGCGACAGGAAAATCCTGGCGCGCTCCCACAGGCCGAGCGCCAGGTTCTGCAAATGCGGCCAGTGGTAGCTTGGCAGCTCCATCATCAGGGGCTGCTGGCCGCTGGCGCCCATGGTGCGCTTGAAGAACCAGGCCACCGCCATCGCGCTGACGATGCCGGCGAAGTACAGCAGGAACAGCACCACGCCCTGCAGGCTCATGATGCCGGCCACCTCGCGGTCGGGGATGAAGGCGGCGATGACCAGCGCGTATACCGGCAGGCGTGCCGAACACGTCATCAGGGGCGCGATCATGATCGTGACCAGCCGGTCGCGCGGGTTCTGGATGGTGCGCGCGGCCATGATGCCGGGGATCGCGCACGCAAAGCTCGACAGCAGCGGAATGAAGGCGCGCCCGGAGAGCCCCACCCCGCCCATCAGCCGGTCGAGCAGGAATGCCGCGCGCGGCAGGTAGCCGCAGTCTTCCAGCGCCAGGATGAAGAAGAACAGGATCAGGATCTGCGGCAGGAACACCAGCACGCTGCCGACGCCGCCGAGGATGCCCTCGACCAGCAGGCTGCGCAGCATGCCGTCGGCCATATGCGTGCTGAGCATCTGGCCGAAGCCGTCGACGCCGCTCTTGATCATCTCCATCGGCACCGCGGCCCAGCTGAACACGGCCTGGAACACCAGGAACATCAATGCGGCGAGCAGGATCGGGCCGATAACGGGATGCAGCACCACCTGGTCGATCTTTTCGGTCAGGTTGCCGGTGTCGTTGGCATGGCTGGTGCAGGCGTCGAGGATGCGGCGCACTTCGCGCTGGGTGTCTTCGACCGAGATGGCGTCGATGGCGGAGAGCGCGTTCGAGGCGCGCGGCGGCGCCTCCGGCATCAGGTCGAGCGCGCGCAGCAGCGACTTTTCGCCGCCCGCTTGCACCGCCACCGTTTCGACGACGGGCATGCCCAGTTCGGCGGCCAGCTTGTCGGCGTCGATGGCGATGCCGCGCTTCCGGGCGACATCGACCATGTTCAGCGCCAGCACCATCGGCAGGCCGAGGCGCTGCACTTCCAGTACCAGGCGCAGGTTCAGGCGCAAATTGGTGGCGTTGACGACGCAGACGATGGCGTCGGGCGCCTGTTCGCCCGCGCGCAGGCCGGCGACGACGTCGCGCGTGATCGCTTCGTCAGGGGTGTGGGCGGAAAGGCTGTAGGCGCCCGGCAGGTCGAGCACGCGAAAGTGGCGCCCGGCCGGCGAGGTGAAGCTGCCTTCCTTGCGCTCGATGGTGACGCCGGCGTAGTTGGCGACCTTCTGGCGCGCGCCGGTGAGGCGGTTGAACAGGGCCGTCTTGCCGCAATTGGGATTGCCCAGCAGCGCGATCAGCGGCGTCGAAGGCGTCAGCGGGCCGGCATGGGCGCGCCGTTCTACAGCACCCATGATTTATTCCGGCTTGATCGAGACCAGCGCGGCTTCGAAACGGCGCAGCGCGAAGGTGGATTGGCCAACCTTGATCGCCAGCGGGCCGCCTTGCATGCCGCGGCGCAGCACGCGGATGCGCTCGCCGGGGACGAAACCGAGTTCCATCAGGCGCCGCGAGACGTCCCCGGCGCCGCCGTGCAGCTCGGTCGGGGCAAGGTGGATCACCGTGCCGCCCTGTCCTGCCGCGAGGGTGTCGAGTGTGGTCAATGTCGAAGCGAGAGTCATGATGAACTTTGGTCGGTTGGTTTGTCGCGCTAACGCGACACGTAGCACATACTAGCATCTTAAACGGTAATGCGAATTATTTCTATTTACGATTCTATCACTTGCCTGTCCGGTTCGGTGTATCTGCAACAAAAACAGGCAGCCTCGGGGGCAAATATCCCTGCGGCGCTTGGGGTTACGCAAACAAAGCGCTTGCAATGGCCGCCGAGTTACGACAGAATACAAATCTTAATGAGAATGATTCTCGTTCTGGACGAAACGGCAACTGTGCGGATCGCCCCTCTTTCGAAGGTTGACATAATGATCGTCTGTGTTTGCAACAACATCTCCGACCGTGAAATCCGCCAGGCCGTCGATCTCGGCCTTTCCTCGATGGACGAGCTGCGCCGCGACCTGGGCGTTGCCACCTGCTGCGGCAAGTGCGCCAGCTACGCCGAGGAAGTCTTCACCAGCCACTTCGAGCGCGCCGGCGCCGCCGTCCAGGTCACCGAACTGTCGTTTCGCGACCGCCAGGCAGCCTGAAAAAGTACACTTTAAACAGTGCCGCAGCCGTCGTTTGATATGATGGCTGCTATCTCATCACACGAAAGTACTCCATGAAGGGCGATCCCAACATCATCCGTCTGCTCAACGCGCAGCTGACCAACGAGCTCACCGCGGTGAACCAGTATTTCCTGCATGCGCGCATGTACCGTCACTGGGGCATGGAAAAGTTGGGCAAGAAGGAATACGAGGAATCGATCGGCGAGATGAAGCACGCCGACAAGCTGATCGACCGCATCCTGATGCTCGACGGCTTGCCCAACCTGCAGGCGCTGCACAAGCTGCTGATCGGCGAACACACCCAGGAGATGCTGGAACTGGACCTGCAGCTGGAAAAAGCGGCGCAGGTGACGGTCAAGGAAGGCGTGCTCGCGTCCGAGCAGGCCGGAGACTACGTCTCGCGCGAGCTGTTCGTGGTGATCTTGCAGGATACCGAGGAACACATCGAGTGGCTGGAAACCCAGCTCGACCTGATCGGCAAGATCGGCATCCAGAACTATATCCAGAGTCAGCTGGGCGAGTAAGCGGCCGCACTCGCAGATACTGCAAGGGCGGCTCAGCGCTCATATAGATTAACGTCGTCCCCGCTTGCGCGAGGACGACGTTTTTGCATTTCGGTCAGCCCGCGCGCCAGCGCGCCATCCACTTGTCGTAGAAACCGATGTCGCGCGGCACCGCGCCGCTGACGGCGCAGATGGCGCCGGCAAATTCGTTGGCGCGCGCCAGCGTCTGCTCCAGCGGCCAGCCGCGCGCGCGCCCCAGCAGGAAGATGGCGGAGAACGCGTCGCCCGCCCCCACCGTGTCGATCACGAACGGCGGCGCCGGATTGTCGCGGTTGACGATGAGCACGTCGTCGGCGCCGAAATACACCGAGCCGCGGTGACCCAGCGTGACGATCAGCGCTTCGAGCGCGAACATGCGCTGCAGCGCGCGGCAGGAGGCGCGCACCTCGTCGCTCGACAGCGAAGCGGACGGATCGATCTGGAAGTACCAGCCGAACAGCGCCTGCAGCTCTTCCTCGTTGACCTTGACGATGTCGGCCGCATTGAGCGACTCGGTGACGCAGTCGCGGTCGGTCTGCCCC
The DNA here is from genome assembly GCA_038248405.1 of Burkholderiales bacterium. Classification (GTDB taxonomy): domain Bacteria; phylum Pseudomonadota; class Gammaproteobacteria; order Burkholderiales; family Burkholderiaceae_D; genus JAFCUW01. The sequence continues at coordinate 52,968 of JBBRXM010000010.1, read as the reverse complement.
TCGCGCAGGTTGAGGTCGAGAAAGCGGGTAGCGCCCGCGGCGCCGAACAGCTTGTACAGGGTATCGTGCGAGCGCTGGCCGCGCTGGGCCAGCGTGCCGAAGTAGATCGTCGCCGGCGTCACCGTCCCGATCGCCTCCATCGCCTGGACCGGATCGATGAAGTCATAAGCCTGTTTGGGCAGGATGACGAAACGGTGGCCGCCCGGGCGGCGCTCGACCAGCACGCGTCCGGTCTCTTCCAGCCGGTCGAGCTGCAGGCCGCTGTCGGACATGGCGAAGCGCTCGAACTCGGCGCGCACGACGGCGCCGTTGTGGTCGTCGCCGATGCGCGTGACCATCAGTTGCGGCGACATGAACGCGGCCAGGGTGCGCGCCACGTTGAACGGCGCGCCGCCGACCTGCTGCTCGGTGACGAAATCGTCGACCAGCGCCTCGCCGAAGACGACGGTCGCCACCGGGCGCACGCCCACGCCGGCGGGCATCACTGCGGCACGGAGTCTTTGAACGACGCCCGCTCGGACAGCTTGTCGAACAGCCGCGCGAGGTTGGCGTAGTCCGAACGCCAGTCGATTTCAGGGAAGCGGAACAGCAGCCAGCCCAGGCTGCAGCCGACGGCGACGTCGGCCAGCGTGTAATGGTTGCCCTTGCAGAAAGGCGACTCGCCCAGGTTGGCGGACATGACCGCCAGGCCGGCGTGGACCTTGCCCATCTGGCGGTCGATCCAGGCGGCGCTTTGCTGCTCGGCCGGACGCAGCGTCTTTTCCAGGCGCACCAGCACGGCTGCGTCGAGCACGCCGTCCGACAGCGCTTCCCAGACCTTGACGTCCGCACGGTCGCGCCCGTTCGGCGGCAGCAGCTTGCACACGGGCGTGAGCGTATCGAGGTATTCGGCGATCACGCGCGAGTCGTACATGACGCTGCCGTCTTCCATCACCAGGCAGGGCACTTTGCCGAGCGGGTTGGAAAGATGGATAGTGGTATCGGCGCTCCAGACATTTTCCTGCTCGAAGGTGCACTCGAGCTTTTTTTCCGCCAGCACAACACGCACCTTGCGGACATAGGGACTGGTAACCGAACCGATAAGTTTCATAGACGCTTTTAATAAATGATTAGCATCCAGTATAGCATCGGCCCGCGACCGGTTGGTCGCCCCGGCGGCGCGATTGCGGTCTGCCTGCAACACCGGGCCCGGCCACGTCGCCGGTGGTAAAATCGCTGTTTCGCACACCCCGCCTCCGCCTCCCCATGACCTCTGCCACGCCCTACTCCACCCTGTCCGCCCTGTCCCCCCTCGATGGCCGCTACGCCGCCAAGACCGACAAGCTGCGCCCGATCCTGTCCGAAGCCGGTTTCATGCATCACCGCGTGAAAGTCGAAATCTCCTGGCTGCAGGCGCTGTCGCAGGCCGGCTTTGCCGAGATCAAGCCGTTCTCGAAGGACGCCACCGCCCTGCTCGACAAGATGGCCGCCGATTTCACGGAAAGCGACGCCGCCCGCATCAAGGCCATCGAAGCGGTCACCAACCACGACGTCAAGGCGGTCGAGTACTGGCTCAAGGAGCAGGTCAAGGACGTGCCGGAACTGGTCGCCGCGACCGAGTTCATCCACTTTGCATGCACCTCGGAAGACATCAACAACACCTCGCACGGCATGATGCTCAAGGCCGCGCGCGACGGCGTCATGTTGCCGGCGCTGCAGGGCCTGGTCGACAAGCTGCGCGAGATCGCGCATGACAACGCCAGCCTGCCGATGCTCTCGCGTACCCACGGCCAGACCGCCAGCCCGACCACGCTGGGCAAGGAAATGGCCAACGTGGTTGCCCGCCTGCAGCGCGCCGTCAAGCGCGTCGCCGACGTCGAAATCCTCGGCAAGATGAACGGTGCGGTCGGCAACTACAACGCCCACCTGGCGGCCTATCCCGACTTCGACTGGGCGGCCTTCTCGAAGAACGTCATCGAGCAGCGCCTGGGCCTGACCTTCAACCCGTACACCATCCAGATCGAGCCGCACGACTACATGGCCGAGCTGTTCGACGCCATCGCGCGCACCAACACCATCCTGCTGGACCTGAACCGCGACATCTGGACCTATGTGTCGCTGGGCTACTTCAAGCAGCGCCTGAAGGCTGGCGAAATTGGCTCGTCGACGATGCCGCACAAGGTCAACCCGATCGACTTCGAGAACTCCGAAGGCAACCTGGGCATGGCCAATGCCGTGCTCAAGCACATGGCCGAGAAGCTGCCGGTGTCGCGCATGCAGCGCGACCTGACCGATTCGACCGTGCTGCGCAACATCGGCGTCGGCTTCGGCTACTCGCTGCTGGCCTACGACAGCTGCCTGCGCGGCCTGAACAAGTTGGAAGTGAACGCGGCGCGGCTGGAGCAGGACCTCGACGCCAACTGGGAAGTGCTGGCCGAGCCGGTGCAGACGGTGATGCGCCGCTACGGCATCGCCAACCCGTACGAGCAACTGAAGGAACTGACGCGCGGCAAGGGCATTTCGAAGGATGCGCTGCGCGAGTTCATCCTGACGCTGGCGGTGCCGCAGGAAGCCAGGGATCTGCTGCTGGCGATGACGCCGGCCAATTACATCGGTATTGCCGCCAAGCTGGCCGCGGAAATCTAAGTTCCGGTGTCAGGTCTGACATTCGGACATTTGGATGTTCAAATGTCCGAATGTCAGACCTGACACCAGCTTTTCTCGGCAGCATCCAGAGCGCCTCCGGGGTTTTTGCAGTACTATAGTCCTAACACGTACTAAGTACCCAAGGTTCCGATGCTCCGCTACACCCGTCCCGCCATCCTGTTCCACTGGCTGATCGCCCTGCTGATCATCGGCGCCTTCACGCTGGGGCTGGTGATGACCGACATCCCCGGCCTCACCCCCACCAAGCTGAAATACTATTCCTGGCACAAATGGGCCGGCGTGACCGTGCTCGCGCTGGCGGCGCTGCGCCTGCTGTGGCGCCTGGCGCACCGGCCGCCGGTCTACCCGGCCACCATGAAACGCTGGGAGCAATCGGCCGCCCACCACCTGCATACGCTGCTGTACGTGCTGATGTTCGCGGTGCCCCTGTCCGGCTATTTCTACACCCTGTCGGCCGGCGTGCCGGTGGTCTATTTTGGCCTGTTCAAGCTGCCCGCGCTGATCGAGGCGAACGCCGAATGGAAACCCGTGCTCAAGCAGGTTCATTACTGGCTCACCATGGGCCTGGCCGCGGCGGTATGCCTGCACATCGCCGCCGCCCTCAAGCACCTCGTCATCGACCGCGACGGCGTTTTCAAGCGCATGCTGCCCTGAACCGAACACCCCTCCTGGAGAAAAATCGATGAACAACACACGCCTCCTGCTTCCCGCCGCGCTGCTCGGCCTTGCCCTTGCCGCCAGCGCGATGCCGCTGAAAACCGACGTCGCCCATAGCAGCGTGGCGGCCGTCTTCAAGCAGATGAACGTGCCGGTGGAAGCGAAATTCAAGAAGTTCAACGCCCAGATCGACTACGATGCGGCCAGGCCGGAGGCGTCGAAGGCGACGGTCGACATCGACACCGCCAGCCTCGACGTCGGCGACGCGGAAATGAACAAGGAAGTGGCCAAGAAGGAGTGGTTCAACGCGGCCCAGTTCCCGAAAGCGAGCTTCGTGTCGTCGTCGATCAAGCCGGCCGGCGCCGGCAAGCTTAACGTCGCCGGCAAATTGCTGATCAAGGGGAAGAGCGTCGACGTGGCGTTTCCGCTGACGGTCAAGGCCGAAGGCGGCAAGCAGGTGTTCGAGGGCGCGCTGCCGATCCGCCGGCTGGCGTTCAATGTCGGCGAAGGCGAATGGAAGGACACCAGCATGGTCGCCGACGAAGTAGTCATCAAATTCCGCGTCATCGCGGCGCAGTAAACAACATCTCAACCAACAAGGAACAACATGAACTTCAAGCACCTGATCGTCACCGTCCTGGCCGCCAGCGCCGCCTCGGCGTTCGCCGCCGACACCTACGCCATCGACCCGGGCCACACGTATCCGAGCTTCGAAGCGGACCACATTGGCGGCCTGTCTATCCTCCGCGGCAAATTCAACAAGACCAGCGGCACCGTGACCGTCGACCGCGCCGCCAAGACGGGCGCCCTCGACATCACGATCGACGCCAGCACCCTCGACTTCGGCCATGACAAGCTGAACAACCACGCCAAGGGCGCGGACATGTTCGACGTGGCGAAGTTCCCCACCGCGACCTACAAGTCGAACTCGATCACCTTCAAGGGCGACGTGCCGGCATCGGTCAACGGCGAGCTAACCTTGCACGGCGTCACCAAGCCCGTCGTGCTGACGATCAACAAGTTCAAGTGCATCCAGCACCCGATGCTCAAGCGCGAAGTGTGCGGCGCCGATGCATCGGCCGAATTCAACCGCGGCGACTTCGGCATCGGCTATGGCTTGCAGATGGGCTTCTCTCCGGCGGTCAAGCTGGCGATCCAGGTCGAAGCAGTCAAGCAGTAATTCCGGCGCGCTAATAAAAAAGCCTCGCTTCCTTTCGGAGGCGAGGCTTTTTTAGTTTCTAACCGGGCAAATTACTTGCCGTCGCGGTCGCTGTCGCCAGGAATGGCGCGCTCAACCTTGTCCCACGCTGCGCGAGTAGCCGACTTGGCCTGGTCCCAGCTCAGGCGCGAAGCACCCTTGACCGAGTTCCAGTCGTTCGACAGGTCGTTTTCGACGCTGTCGAAGCGCTGGCCCACATAACGGCCGCGGCTGTTGTAGCCGAGCGCGTAGGCAGGAGCGTAGTCGTCGTAGCTGTACTGCGGCGAGTAGTAGGGCGCGCTCTGATACGAGCTCTTCCAGTAAGCGTCTTCCGCTGCCGGATTGACCAGGCTGCCTGCCGCGTGGCCTGCTGCGCCGCCGGCCAGTGCGCCGATTGCCGCGCCAGCTGCCATGCCTACCGGGCCGCCGACTGCGCCGATTGCCGCACCAGCCATCGCGCCGCCGCCTGCGCCGACACCTTCAGCCAGGTGGTGGCCCGACAGGTTGTCCTGTCCCTGTGGATTGGCAACTTCTGCCGCGCCGCGGCCAGCCAGGCCACCGGCGATACCGCCGATTGCCGCGCCGGCTGCCATGCCGATCGGACCGCCGACCGCACCAGCGGCCGCGCCCATCGCAGCACCGCTGCCTGCGCCCACGCCCTTGGCGAAATGGTGCTCGCCGAGGTCGTCGCCGCTCTTAGGATTGACCACTTCCGCTGCGCCCTTGCCAGCCAGGCCGCCGGCGATACCGCCGATTGCCGCGCCTGCCACGGTGCCGATCGGGCCGGCAACCGAGCCGATGGCCGCGCCGGTCAGCGCACCGCCGGTGGCGCCGACGCCGGTACCGATGATGTGCTCGCCTGCGCTGTCAGTCCAGCTGCGCTCGATGTGCGCTGCGTCTTCGTCCGAACGTGGGGTCACGCCCATCAGGATGCCGCCGTTCTTGATGCCTTCTTCATAGTGCACGACGCGCTCTTCCGGAATACCGGCGCCGATCAGCGCACCGACCAGGCCACCGGCCAGGCCGCCGGCGCCGGCGCCAGCCAGCGCCGCGGCGATCGGGCCGGCGACGACCAGGCCGATGCCTGGCAGCACCAGCGTGGTGCCGACGGCGGCGATGCCTGCCAGCACGGCGCCGATGGTGCCGCCGATGCCGGCGCCAACGCCGGCGCCTTCAGCCGCTTTGCTGCCCAGCTCGGTGTCGGTGTCGTTGAAATGGGTCTTGCGGGTGTCGTCCGACATCATCAGGGTGACGTCGTCGCGGCTGTAACCACGCTCCGACAAGGAATTGTAGGCGCGTTCTGCGCTGTCGCGATCACGGAACAGGCCGGTAACCATACGGGAGTCTTTTGTCGTTGTGTCGTAGTTGCTCATAGTAATTTCCTTTCGAGTTTTGAATCTGCGGGGCCCGCAAACGTCCTGGAAATCGTTGCCAGTGGTGCAACCTTACGGCCTCTACGGCAGAGCTTCTGTACGTTGACGCACCATCCTCTCGAAATTCCAGACGGCACTATTTTCCATGGTAATGTGATGTCCGCGCCGGGGCAGATTCATTCCGGATCGCAGTTAACTTGTTTTTTTGCAATCGTTCGTCTTACGTTCGTTGCCGCACCGACCACGGGGCATGCAGTGACTAGACTTTTTCACAAGGCCAGCGATATTCATTGGTCTGGAGGAATGTCTTTCAACTTAAGGAGAATCAACATGTTATTCATTATCTGGATCGTCATCGGCGGTATCTTGGGTTGGCTCGCCAGCCTCGTCATGAAAACGGACGCAGAGCAAGGCATGATCCTCAACGTGGTCGTGGGTATCGTCGGCGCCTTCCTGGGCGGCTGGCTGCTGTCGCCACTGTTCGGCACGGGCACCATCAATTCAGACGACTTCAGTGTCACGTCGCTGCTGGTTTCCTTCCTCGGCGCAGTGATCCTGCTGGCAATCGTCAACCTGTTCCGCCGCGGCCGGACACGTTAATATGTTTTCACCCAAATAACCAACGCTTCGGCGTTGGTTTTTTTATCCCTGGATTATCTGATGAGAAAAAAGCCCGTGGTCATAGCCATCATTAGCAGCATCGTGACCCTGCTGGCGGGATTTCTGCTGCTGACGTTCTTGCCGAGCGAGAAAAAAATCGAGCAGCAGCTGGTGCGCAAATACGACGCCGCCGACCCGCAGTTCCGCCGCTCGATGGGCGTGCTGCTGGGCCCTCCTATCGTCGAAGGCAACAAGATCGAGGTGCTGCTGAACGGCGACCAGATCTTTCCGGCGATGCTGACGGCGATCCGCGGCGCCCAGAAAACGATTACGTTTGAAACCTATATCTACTGGTCGGAAACGATCGGCAAAGAATTCTCCGACGCGTTGATCGAGCGCGCCCGCGCCGGCGTCAAGGTGCACGTCATGCTCGACTTTATCGGCAGCATGAAGATGGACGATGCCTCGATGGCCGCCATGAAGCAGGCCGGCATCGAGCTGCAGCGCTACCACAAGCCGGTCTGGTGGAAGCTGGCGCGCATGAACAACCGCACCCACCGCAAGCTGCTGGTGGTCGACGGCAAGGTCGGCTTCACGGGCGGCGTCGGCATCGCCGACAAATGGCGTGGCGTGGCCCAGGACAAGGATCACTGGCGCGATACCCATTTCCGCGTCGAAGGCCCGGTGGTCGGCCAGATCCAGGCCGTGTTTACCGACAACTGGACCAAGTCGACCGGGGCCGTACTCGACGGCAATGCCTACTTCCCCGCGCTCAGCGCGCACGGCGGCCATGCGGCGCAGATGTTCAGCAGCTCGCCCACCGGCGGCAGCGAAAGCATGCACCTGATGTACCTGATGGCCATTACCGCCGCACGCCACAGCATCCAGCTCTCGAGCGCCTATTTCGTGCCGGACGAACTGACCGTCAAGGCGCTCGTGGCAGCAGCCAGGCGCGGCGTGGCGGTGCAGATCATCACCCCCGGCACCGACATCGATTCGGAACTGGTACGGTCGGCCTCGCGCGAACTGTGGGGCGAGCTGCTGCGTGCCGGCGTCAAGATCGCCGAGTACCAGCCGACCATGTTCCACGTCAAGGCGCTGGTCGTCGACGAGCTGATGGTGTCGGTCGGCTCCACCAACTTCGACAACCGCTCGTTCAGCCTGAACGATGAGGCGAACCTCAACGTCATCGACGCCGAGTTCGCCAAGCAGCAGACCGCCGTCTTCAACGAAGACTGGCGCCACACCAAGCTGATCACGCTGGCGGCGTGGGAAGCGCGGCCGTGGACGACGAAAATGATGGGCAAGCTGGCCGGCCTGATCGGGGCGCAGCTGTAGTGTGGTGGCGAGCCGGGAAACGTTTGTATTGACACATACAGATTCCGGTTGACTATTGGGGAAGCGGTACGGATACTCTAGGGCGCTCCGCGGAGCGGCCCTGTTCCGATCGACCCAAATCCGAGACCACACGAATGAAAAAGACTCTCCTTACGCTCGCCATCCTGAGCACCTCCGCCGCGTACGCCGACGAAGGCATGTGGATGCCGCAGCAGCTGCCACAAGTAGCCAAGCAACTGAAGGCCGCCGGCCTCAAACTGGACCCGGCCACGCTGACCAAACTGACCGAATTTCCAATGGGCGCGATCGTCAGCCTGGGCGGCTGCTCGGCCTCGTTCGTCTCGCCGCAAGGCCTGGTCGCCACCAACCACCACTGCGTCTACAACAGCGTGGCGGTCAACTCGACGCCGGAGCGCGACCTGCTGGCGAACGGCTTCCTGGCCAAGACCCTCGGCGAAGAACTGCCGGCCGCGCCGAACTCGCGCGTGTTCGTGACCAAGGAAGTGACCAACGTCAGCAGCAAGATCATCACCCCAGAAGTTGCCAAGCTGAACGGCAAGGCGCGCATCGACGGCATCGAAAAGAACGAAAAAAGCATGGTTGCCGAGTGCGAAAAAGATTCCGGACACCGTTGCACCGTGGCCAGCTACTACGGCGGTCTCGAGTTTTACCTGATCAAGCAGCTCGAGATCCGCGACGTGCGCCTGGTGCACGCGCCGGCAGCCGGCGTGGGCAAATTCGGCGGCGACACCGACAACTGGATGTGGCCGCGCCACACCGGCGACTACGGCTTCTACCGCGCCTATGTGAGCAAAGACGGCAAGGCCGCCGACTATTCCAAGGACAACGTGCCTTACGCACCTAAACACTTCCTGAAAATCGCCAAGGAAGGCGTCAAGGAAGGCGACTTCATCATGGCGTTGGGCTACCCTGGCCGCACCAACCGTCACCGCCTGCCGTCCGAAGTGGCGTCGACCTTCGACTGGAACTACCCGGCGTTCATCAAGTCGTCGGGCGAAACGCTGGCCATCATCGAGCGCGAGACCAAGAACGAGCCTGGCCTCAAGCTCAAGTACGCAGGCCAGGTCGCCGGCGTCAACAACTACTACAAGAACCGCAAGGGCATGCTCAACAGCTATGAAGGCAGCGACTTCCTGGCCCGCAAGACGAAGGAACATGCCGACATGAAGGCATGGGTCAGCGCCAGCCCGGCGCGCCAGAAGGAATACGCGGCCGACATCGAGCAGGTCGAAAAACTCATCGCCGAGCGCGATGCCCAGCAGAAGCGCGACTACTACTTCATGTCGTCGTCGCCGCGCCTGCTGGCCACTGCCCGTGCGATGTACCGCCTGGCCAACGAGAGCACCAAGCCGGACGCCGAGCGCAAGTCGGGCTACCAGGAACGCGATCGCACGCGCTTCACCTCGAGCGTAGGCTCGCTCGAGCGCACCTACGACCCCAAGGTCGACAAGGCGCTGGTGATGAACAACCTGACCAAGTACGCCGCCCAGCCGGCCGCGATGCGCAACGCCAGTTTTGATGCCGCCATGGGCATCCACGACGGCATGTCTGCCGCGGACCTGTCCGCCCTGCTCGACCGCATGTACGGGGCGACCACGCTGAACGACCCTGCCCAGCGCAGCGCCTGGCTGAAGAAGACCCCGGCCGACTTCAAGGCCAGCAACGATCCCTTCATCAAGGCAGCGGTTGCCATGTACGACGGCGGCCTGAAACGCGAAGCGGAAGACGAAGAGCTGGGCGGCAAGCTGCAGCAAGCCTACGCCAACTACATGAAGGCGAAGATTGCCTACATGAACAGCAAAGGCCAGGCCGTCTATCCTGACGCCAACGGCACCTTGCGCGTGACCTTCGGCCGCATTGCCGGCCGCGACCATGGTGCCGACGGCACTGGCAGCTGGACGGCGTTCACGACGGTCAAGGGCGTGGCGGCGAAGGCGACCGGCGAAGGCGAGTTCAACGCACCGGCGAACCAGCTGGCGGCGATCAAGGCCAAGGACTTCGGCAAGTATGTCGATCCGAAGCTCAAGACCGTTCCGGTGAACTACTTGGCGACGCTGGACATCACCGGCGGCAATTCCGGTTCGGCCGCGCTCAACAGCAAGGGCGAGTTCATCGGCCTGGCGTTCGACGGCACGCTCGACTCGATCATTTCCGACTGGGATTTTAACAAGGCCAACACGCGCGACATCCAGGTCGACGTGCGCTACATCCTGTGGAACATGAAGCATGTCGACCACGCCGACAACCTGCTCAAGGAAATGAGCGTCGAGTAATCGACGGGGCGGCGTCCGACGGACGCCGCAGCAAGACAAAAGCCACTGTCGCCCGAGGGGTCTGACCCTGGTGGTTCTGTTGAGGGTCAGACCCCGGTTGAGTTGGCGTTATCGACACCGGGGGCAGTCCCCCAAATGAACAACCGGGGCCTGCCTCCCTCGTTACGCGATGGGGCAAAAAGAAGAAAGCCACGTGACCGCAAGGTGACGTGGCTTTTTTTGTTGGCCGAGGGGTCTCTATTGCGCGAAATGGGTGATCACGCGGCAACCTTGTTCAGGCGCGAATTGCGGATCCCGTAGATGAAATAGGTCAGCACCGCCACCGTCATCCAGATGGCGAACACGCGGTAGGTCGTCATCGACAACCCGTACATCAGGTACAGGCAGGCGACGATGCTCAGCCCCGGCACCAGGTAGGGCCCGAACGGCACGCGGAAGCCCTTGGTGCGGGCCGCGCCTTCCTTGGCGCGCAGCACCGGCACGGCGATCGACACCACGATGAACGCCGTCAGCGTGCCCATGCTGACCATGTCCCACAGGAAGGTCGAATCGACCAGCCCGGCAACGATCCCCACCACGATGCAGACGATGATGGTGTTACTCACCGGCGCCAGCGTGCGCGGATTGACCTTCTGGAAGGCCTTCGGAATCAGGCCGTCGCGGCTGATCGCGTAGAGGATGCGCGTCTGGCCGTAAATCGTCACCAGCGTCACGCTGAACACCGAAATGACCGCGCCGGCCGACAGCACCAGCGCCGGCCAGGTCTTGCCGGTGACGTTTTGCAGGATCACCGACAGCCCGGCCTGCTGGCCCTCGAACAGGTGCGCTGGCTGCGCGCCGATCGCCGCCACCGCCACCAGCATGTAGAACACGGTGACGATTACCAGCGCTGCCAGGATGCCGATCGGCACGTTGCGGGTCGGGTCGCGCACTTCTTCGCCGGCGGTGGCCACCGTGTCGAGGCCAATGAACGAGAAGAATACCGTGGCCGCCGCCGCCGTCACCCCGACCATGCCACCCGGCCCATGCACGGTGGCGCCGTTGAAGAAGGGGTGGAAGTTCTTGATGTCGAAGCCGGAGAAGGCAATCACGACGAAAAACACCAGGATCGCCAGCTTGATCATCACCATCACGGCATTGGTGGTGGCCGATTCGCGGGTGCCGCGGATCAGCAGCGCGCCGCACATCAGCACCAGCAGCACCGGCGGCAGATTGATGTGGCCGGCGTGGATTTCGACGCCGTTCGCCCCCGATACCAGCATCGGCGTGCGCAGGGCCTCCGGAATCTGCCAGCCGATCGCGTTCGTGAGGAAATTGTTGAGGTAGTCGGACCAGCCGATCGCGGTGGCGCTGGCCGCCAGCCCGTATTCGAGCAGCAGGCAAAAGGCCATGATGAAGGCGGCAAATTCGCCGACAGTGGCGTAGGCGAACGAGTAGGACGAGCCGGCCGCCGGGATGCGAAACGACAGCTCCGCATAGCACAGCGCCGTCAGGCCGGCGGTAATGGCGGCCATCATGAACGACAGGATCACCGACGGCCCCGCCTTCGGCACCGCCTCGACCATGGTGAAGAAGATGCCGGTGCCGATGGTGGCGCCAACGCCGATCATGGTCAGCGGGAACAGTCCGATGCTGCGCGCGAGCCGGCCGGCGACCGGCGCATGGCCATGTTCGGCGACGCGCTCGTTCGGTTTGGTACGGATCAGCTTTTGGCCGAGGGTCAGGTTCACGGAGTTGTCCTTGTGTCACATTCTCTGGATGGGCGGCGATCACTGAACCGCGAAAAATCTAGCGATTATATGACCTTCTGCTTTACTTTCGAACATAACTTACGAACATCTTTTGCCTGGTCAAGGGCTCACTTCGCGGGCCCCTGCCGATCGCGCGCCTAGTTCAGCACCAGCACGCGCTTGCCGCTCACTTCACGCTGCGGCGGGTTGCCGTACACCGTGATGGTGCCGGCGCCGTTGTTCTGCGCGACCAGCGTCTGCTTCACGCGCGCGGCGATCTCGCCGGAACCGTTGCTGACCAGGTCCGCCTGGGTGCTGGCCAGCGCCGCCAGGTTGGCGCCGCCCGAGCCATTCACGCGCGCCGTCAGCGAACCGACCGCACCGCCGGCCTGCAGCGAGCCGGAGCCGTGCAGGTTGACCGTCATGGCGCCGCCCTCGACCTGGCCGAGGCTCATGCGGCCGGACCCATTAAGGATGATGTTGGCGTCGCCGGTGCGCAGCGCGCTGGCGTTGACCTGGCCGCTGCCGCTGTGCTGGAAGTCGAGCCGGCCGACGTGACCGGACAGGTTGACCGCCCCCGAGCCGCTCTTGGTAAAGGCCATCGAGGCGCCATTCAGTTCGCTGATGGTGAGCCGGCCCGATCCCGACGCCGCCACCTGCGTCAGCGCCGGCATCGTCGCCGTCACGCGCAGGCCGCTGGAGCTGCGTACGTTCCCCTCCACCCACATGCGCAGGGTGCCGCCAATGATTTCAGTGCGGATCATCGGCAGCAGGTTGCTGTCCGCTTCCACCGACAGCGAAGGCGCCGCGCCGATCCGCACATGCACGTCGAGCGGGCCGCGCACGTCGATCGCGCGGGTATTGCCGATCGGGCGCGCCTCCTGCGCCAGCTGCCCGTTGCCGGTTACCGCGGAGCCGCTGAAGACGGATTTGACCTGGACGTCGTCGTTGCCGGTGACGATGATGGCGCAGCCGGAAAGGGCGAGAAGGCAGCCGACGGTAAGCAGTGAACGCATGATGGACCTTTGTTGTCGTTGAGAGGAGTGGCGCGCCAGCGCCAGTCCCCGCACATTATCAAAAGCCCATTCCTGCCGATGAGGGGTTGCGACGGACTGCAAAAAACGGGGTACAGGCGGTCGCCTAGCGCTGGCCCAGCCGCGTCTCGCCGAACAGGTCCTTGTATTCGCGCGGCTGCGAGCGCCAGTACTGCGGCGGCGCCTGCACCTGCGCGCCCAGCTGGGCCGCCGCGTGCCACGGCCAGCGCGGGTCGAACAGTATGGCGCGCGCCAGCGCCACCATGTCGGCCTGGCCTTTTTCGAGGATGCGCTCGGCCTGGCCGGCCTCGGTGATCATGCCCACGCCGATGGTCGGCATGCCGGTCTCTTTCTTTATCCGTTCGGCGAATTCGATCTGGTAGCCCGGGCCGACCGGGATCTTCTGCAGCGGCGAGATGCCGCCGCTGGAGACGTGCATGAAGTGGCAGCCGGCCAGCTCCAGTTCATGCGAAAAGCGCACACTCTGCTCGATGTCCCAGCCGCCCTCGACCCAGTCGGAGGCCGAGATGCGCACGCCCACCGTCATCGCCCCCGGCACCGCCGCGCGCACCGCCTTGAAAACGGCCAGCGGGAAGCGCATGCGGTTTTCAAGCGAGCCGCCGTATTCGTCGCTGCGCTGGTTCGCCAGCGGGGAGAGGAACTGGTGCAGCAGGTAGCCGTGCGCGGCGTGCAGCTCGATGGCGTCGAAACCGAGGGCGTGGCTGCGGCGCGCGGCGTCGACAAAACCGTCGAGGATGCGCTGCATGCCGGCGCCGTCCAGCGCGTGCGGCACGCTTTCGCCACCCGCATGCGGCAGCGCCGACGGCGCCACCGTCTGCCAGCCACCGTCGCCGGGCGCCAGGTTGGCGCCGCCTTCCCACGGCACCGCGGAGGAGGCCTTGCGGCCCGCGTGCGCCAGCTGGATCGCCAGCTTGATCGGCGAATAGCGGCGGATCGCCTTGATCACCGGCGCCAGCGCCGCCGCATGCTCGTCCGACCACAGCCCCAGGTCGCCGCCGCTGATGCGCCCTTCCGGCGTCACCGCGGTCGCTTCGAGGAACAGGATGGCCGCGCCCGACAGCGCCAGGTGGCCCAGGTGGATCATGTGCCAGTCGGTGGCAAGGCCCTCCTCGGCCGAGTACTGGCACATCGGCGCGATGGCGATGCGGTTGGCGAGATGCAGGGGGCCTAGCGAAAAGGGAGAGTAGAGCAGGCTCACGGTGACTCCGGAAAGTGATCGATCCGGTAGTCTACCGCAGCGGCCATTCAAGCCGCGCGCACCACCATCAGGCCGGCGCGCAGGCCCACGCGCACCTCCGGATTGGGGAACACCACCAGCTCTTCGGCGTGCTGGACGCGGTAGACGGTGGCGCCGTCGGTGGCGATCACCGCGCCCTCCTTGAGCGCCGTGAAGTTATGGGTGTCGCGCCCGAATGCCATCCGGAAGTCGTCGCTGAGCTTGACGATCTCCTGCGCCACCCGGAACACGTGCGGCGCCGTTACGACGGCGCCAGCCGCAGCCCCGCGCAGCAGCGCCGAGAGGGCGCGGTCGACGTCGGCGAACTGGCCAAGGTCGTTCTGGCCGAGCGTGCCGACCCGTCCCAGTTCCACCGTGCTGGCGGCGGCGCCATGGTGTTCGGCCGAGTAGTAACTGTAGGTGCCGGCCGACTGCGGATTGAGGATGATGGCGCCGATCGCCGCCTGGCCGAGCCAGTCGATCAGCGCTGCCTTCGGCCGCTCGGCCACCAGGTCCGGCACCACCGCGAAGGTCGGGTAGACCGACGGACGGATCGCGGTATGCAGGTCCAGGTGCCAGCGCTCGTCGCCGGCGCCGGCAAAAAACGCCGTTGTGGCCTCGATCATGGCATCGGCGCGCGCCGCTTCGGCGGCCGTCGCCAGGCTGCCGCGCTGGGCGCGGAACATGCGGTTCAGGTCAGCGTCGATGAAGCGCTTGCCGGCGGCGATGGCGCCGATGTTACCGACGCAGACCATCAGGTCCACGTGCAGCGCCGCCGGCTGCTGCGACAGCGCGTCGAGCACGTGGGCCAGCACTTCGATCGGCCCCGTTTCGTCGCCGTGCACGCCGACCGACACCAGCACGCTGGCGCGCGCGGCCCCGCCGGCGGCCTTGATCGTCACGATGCCGGAGGCCGGCAGCGCGACGGTGAAGCCGGCCTGCGAGAAGCGCTGCGCCAGTGCGCTGAAGTCGGCGGCGGCCAGCTCACGGACCGCCGCCGAAATGGCGGTGGTCGCCATCAGGCGGCGGCGCTGGTCGCTTCGGACAGCGACCACACGTCCAGCATTGCCTGCTCCAGGTCGGTCGGCGCTGCGTAGCCCGACAGGCCGAGGCCGTGGGTTACCGCGCCGACCGCATCGAGCGGCTCGGTGCCGCCGGCCGACCTGGCCAACACCTGCAGCAGCAGGCGCTGCTGGGTGCGGCGCAGCGCCTGGGCGGCGTAGTTGCGCAGCTGTTCCTGCGACTTGCTGTGCGGCGCCAGCTTCAGGCCGCGCTCGAGCGTGTCGATGCCGGCCTCGCCGCGCAGCGCCATCCCCACTTGCAGGAACTGCGCCAGCGACATGCCGTCAGGGCGCTGCACCGATACCGCGGCAAACAGGAAGGTGGCGACCGATTCGATCGCATCGACCGCCTTCCACGCCTGGGCAAAAGCTGGCGGCAGGTCCGCCACCGCATCGGCTTCGGCCTGCGTCGGTGCCAGCTGTTGCAGCATGGCCGGCTGGGCGAACAGGCGCGAGAGCTCTTCCATGCCGCCGGACTGGCCCTGCGCCACGCCCAGCACGCCTTCGAGCACTGCCTTGAACAGGACGCGGGTGCGCTGGTCGACCTTGATCGACACCGCGCGCGGCACTTTCATGGCGTCGGCGTCGAGCGCGCCGAAGATCGGCGCCAGGTGCAGCGCCGCCCATGCCTGGCCCCAGGCCAGCACGACCGCGGTGTCGTCGACGCCGTGTTCGAGCGCGAGCTCGCGGATCATCAGCGGACCGCAGCGGTTGACCGCTTCGTTGGCCAGCACGGTAGCCAGGATGGTATTGGCCAGCGGGTGGTCCAGCGCATTGCGGGTGGCCACCAGCTGTGCCGGGAAGTAGGGTTTAAGCACCGGCTCGGCCCACGCCAGCCCGGTCAGCGGCAAGGCCGCCAGCAAGCGCTTGAAGCGGTTCTTGACGTTGGCGACCACCACCGCCAGTTCCGGCGCGGTGAGGCCACCGCCGGCCGCCTTGCGGCGCTGCAGTTCGGCGTCGGTTGGCAGCTGTTCGAGTTCGCGCGACAGCGCGCCCTCGAGCCCGAGGCTGGTGATCAGCGCGGCGTAGCCGTCGACGATCGCCGGATCGGCCTGCGCCTGCACTTCGCGCACCAGCATGTGGGTCTGCAGCGTGTTGTCGCGCAGGACCAGGTGTTCGATATCGTCGGTCATCTCGCCGAGGATGCGGTTGCGGTCCGCTTCGGACAGTTCGCCGGCATTGACCTCGGTGTCGAGCCAGACCTTGACGTTGACTTCATGGTCGGAGCAGTCGACGCCGGCCGAGTTGTCGATGGCGTCGGAGAAGATGCGACCGCCGGCCAGCGCGAATTCGATGCGGCCGTTCTGGGTTGCGCCCAGGTTGCCGCCTTCGGCCACCACCTTGCAGCGCAGCTGGTTGCCGTCCACGCGGATCTGGTCGTTGGCGCGGTCCTTGACCTGCGCGTGCGTTTCGGTCGACGCCTTGATGTAGGTGCCGATGCCGCCGTTGTAGAACAGGTCGACGGGCGCGAGCAGGATGCGGTGCATCAGTTCTTCAGGCGCCAGCTGCGTCTCGGCGATGTCGAGAGCGGCGCGCACCTGGGGTGAGAGCTCGATGCTGCGCGCGCTGCGCGGGAATACGCCGCCGCCCTCGGAGATCAACTCCTTGTTGTAGTCTTCCCAGGACGAGCGCGGCAGCGCGAACATGCGCGCGCGCTCGGCGAACGAGACGGCGACGTCCGGCGCCGGGTCGAGGAAGATGTGGCGATGGTCGAACGCGGCCAGCACCTTCAGCTGGCGCGACAGCAGCACGCCGTTGCCGAACACGTCGCCCGACATGTCGCCAACGCCGACCATGGTGGTCGGCATGGTGTCGATGTCGTGGTCCATTTCGTAGAAGTGGCGGCGCACGGCTTCGAACGCGCCCTTGGCGGTGATGCCCATTTTCTTGTGGTCGTACCCGTTCGAGCCGCCAGACGCGAAGGCGTCGCCCAGCCAGAAGCCGCGCTGCACGGCGATGCTGTTGGCGATGTCCGAGAAGGTCGCGGTGCCCTTGTCGGCGGCCACCACCAGGTAAGGATCGTCCTGGTCGTAGCGCACCGTGTCGGCCGGCGGCACGATAGCGCCGCGCACGCGGTTGTCGGTCACTTCCAGCAGGCTGGCGATGAACAGGCGGTAGACTGCTTCGCCTTCAGCGGCGACGGCCTCGCGCACGGCGTCCTTCGGCATCTGCTTGCAGACGAAACCGCCCTTCGAACCGGCCGGCACGATGACGGCGTTTTTCAGGGTCTGCGCCTTGACCAGGCCAAGCACTTCGGTGCGGTAGTCTTCCATCCGGTCCGACCAGCGCAGGCCGCCGCGGGCGACCGGGCCGCCGCGCAGGTGCACGCCTTCGAAACGGCGCGAAAACACGAAGATCTCGCGGTACGGACGCGGTTCCGGCACCAGCGCCAGGTCGCTGGTGTCGAACTTGAAGATGATCTTGTCGCCCTTCTGCTCGTTCTGGAAGTAGCTGGTGCGGACGGTGGCGAGCATCAGGTCGGCCAGCGCGGCGAGGATCTCCTCGGTGTCTGCATGGTTGACCGCGGCCAGCTGCTGCCTGACGGTGGCGATCTGCTCGGCGCCGACGGCGTGCTCGGCGTCGCCCAGCGACGGGTCGAAGCGCAGCAGGAAGCCGTCGACCAGTTCCTTGACCAGCATCGGCTGGCGGCGCAGGGTGTCGGCGATGTAGCGGACCGAGAACTTGCTGCCGGTCTGGCGCCAGTAGCTCATGTAGGCGCGGATCAGCTGCACTTCGCGCATGCGCAGGCCGCCTTCGACGGCCAGGCCGTTGAGGCGGCCGTCTTCGGCTTCGTCGTTGAACAGCGATGCAAACAGCTCTTCGGCTACGGCGACGACGTTCGGCCTGGCCAGCTTGACGGCGCTGGCGGCATCGACCGCCAGCGAGGTGACGAAATGGCGGCTGCCGTCGGCCAGCGTGATGGCGTAGGTTTGTTCGCGGTCGATCGCCACGCCGGCGTTGTGCAGCGCCGGCAGGATGCGCGACAGCGACGGCACGCTGGCGGCCGAGTACAGGCGGATCGAAGCGCCGCCGGCGTCATCGAGCTCCACCCGCACCGAGACATGGCCCGGGGCACCGTTCGACAGCAGGGCGCCGAGGTCGCGGAAGGCGACGGCCGGCGCGGTGGCGGCGACGTAGTTGCCCGGCAGGGCGGCGCCGAGCTTGCGCAGGCTGCTGCGCACGGCAACGTCGGCGACGCTGTCGGTCAGTGCGGCGAAGGTATCGTGCCAGCCGTCGAGCACCGACAGCAGCGGACGCTGGATGTCGGACTCGAGGTCGAGCGGATTGCGGGCGGCGTGGGCGATCAGGTAGACGCGCGCGAGCGGGCCGTCGGCGACCAGGGTCTGCGAGCGCACTTCGCGCGCGCCGGAGCTGTCCTTGAGGGCGGCGGCCAGGCTGGCGGCGACGGCGGCGCTGTAGCGCTCGCGCGGCAGGTAGACCAGCACGTTGAGGTGGCGCGCATAGACGTCGCGGCGGGCGAACACGCGCGCGCGCGGCTGCTTGTAGAGCGAGACGACGGAGGAGCACACTTGCGCCAGCCATTCGGGATCGGCTTCCAGCGCTTCGGTGCGCGGCAGCGACTCGAGGATCTCGAGAAATTTTTCGGCGCGGAAGCCTTCCTGGCGCACGCCGGCCAGGTTCAGCACCTTGGCGACGCGGCCGCGCGCATACGGCAGGCGCGCCAGCGCGGTGGCGGTGGCGGCGCGGGTGAACAGGCCGACGAAGCAGTGCTCACCGAGGATGTTCCCCTGGGTGTCGGTATTGCGCACGCCGATGAAGTCGAGCGGCTGGTCGCGGTGCAGCGTGCCCTCGACGTCGGCCTTGACGATCGACAGCGTGTCGGGACGGCGCGACAGCGTGTCGAAGTCGCCCGGGATGTTGGCCAGGCAGGTGCCGTACACCGGATGGGAGGTGTCCTGCAGCACGCCGATGCGGCTCGGGATGTCGCGTTCGAGTTCGCGCACGCCCGGCTTGACGACGTAGTAGGCGTAGCCGAACGGCTCGAACCCTTCGTTCTTGGACCATTCGAGGAAAGCTGCCACTTCGAGGCCGGTGCCGCCATGCGCGGCCGCTTCGGCGGCCACCGCGGTCAGGCGGTCTGCCATCGCCACCGAATCGCGGCGCACCACGGCGGCGTCGCGCGCGACCATCTGCAGGCGGCCTGTGAGCGCGCTCAATTCGTCGGCTTTCAATTCTTCGGCCAGCAGGCACAGTACGTACGACTCGAGGGGGCTGCCCTCTTCGCCCACCGCCACCGCCATGCCGGCGGCGTCGCGCCGCACCGGCAGCACCGCGTTCATCACGCCGGCAACGGCCACGCGCTCCTTGCGCATGGCCATCACGATCGAGTCGACCAGGTAGGGCATGTCGTCGTTGAGGATCAGCAGTGCCGTGGCCATGCCGCCGCGGCCGTCCGTGTAGCGCATCGCCGCGATTTCGCAGCCGGGCGCCTCGCGCGTGGCCGCCGCGGTGAAGCCCTCCCACAAGACCGGCGCGAGGCTGTCGGGCGAGGTGCCCGCCAGGTCCTCTTCGTCCAGCGAGCCAAGCCAGGCTTCGACCAGCGCAGGCACCTGGCTGCCGCTGCTCGCCGGCGGGTTGGCATTCACCAGCTCGAGTGTCTGCGTACGCAAATCTTGTGGCATCTGTTTCATTGTTGCTTCTCCAATCAGAGGTTTGTTGCATCGCCTCCGCACCGGCTTGTGGCCTCGCGACTGCGATCTACAGGCAGACCGGGGTGTCCGGTCCAATCATATTGTCAAACTTCGACGCTGCCAGCATTAGAACAGCTAAGGCCAGCGTAATCAAACGCCGCGCGGCGCCGATCACGATAAATCGTACAGTCCCGGCAGGCCGAGGATGCGCATCAGCTCTTCCAGCGCCCGCGCGCATTCGATCGCCAGCTGCGGGTCGGCCAGGTCTTTCGGCTCGAGGCGGTCGCGGTAGTGCGACTCGACCCATGCGACCAGTTGCGCGTACAAGATCTCGGTCATCACCACGCCCTGGTGCATGGCGCGCGCTTCGTCGTCCGTCAGCGCCACGCGCAGGCGCAGGCAGGCGGGACCGCCGCCGTTGCGCATGCTCTGGCGCAGGTCGAAGTCGATCAGCTCATCGATCGGCCCGCCGCTGCCGACCAGCTGTTCGAGGTAGCGCGACACCGCTTCGTTCTCGCGGCATTCGTGCGGCACCACCAGCGCCATCGCGCCATCGGGCTTGCTCAATAGCTGGCTGTTGAACAGGTAGCTGCTCACGGCGTCGGCCACCGGCACCGCGCCGGTGCCGACCCGCACCGGCGCCAGCGCGGCGCCGATGCCCTCCATCGCCGCGCGCAGCCTGGCCAGGACGTCGGCCTCGTCGGCGAAGGCCTGTTCGTGATAAAACAGCACGTTGCCGTTGCCGACCGCGATGACGTCGTTATGGAACACGCCCTGGTCGATCACGTCCGGGTTCTGCGAGGCGAACACGGTGCGGCCGGCGTCGAGGCCATGCAGGCGCGCGATCGCCTGCGACGCTTCGAGCGTCTGGCGTGCCGGATAGCGCTTGGGCGCCGGCGCCGACGGATCGAACTCGACGCGCCCGTAGACGAACAGCTGCACGCCCCGCTCGCCATGGCTGGCGGACAGGCGCGTGTGGTTGGCCGCGCCTTCGTCGCCGAAGGCCGGCGTCGACGGCAGCGCATCGTGCACGGCGAAATAGCGCTCGTCGCCGAACAGCGCGCGCAGCGTGCGGGTCGACTGCAGGTGCTCGTCGGCGCGGTGCAGCTTGTTGTTCAGGTTCGCGCTGGTGAAGTGCGCGCGGCCGTCCCGGCTGTCGGCCGAGGGACTGACGGTGGCGGCGTTGGCGGTCCACATCGGCGAGGCCGAATAGGCGCACGCCAGGATCACCGGCGCCTCGCGCCAGGCCTGCGCCAGGACGTCGGCATCGGTGCCCGTGAAGCCGATCCTGCGCAGCATGCGGAAGTTGGGGCGGGCGTGCGGCGGCAGCAGCGCCTGAGCGAACCCGCGTTCTGCCAGCGCGCGCATCTTGGCCAGCCCCTGCAAGGCGGCCTGCTTCGGGTTGGACGCGCTCTTGACGTTGCTGAACGAGGCCACATTGCCGAACGAAAGCCCGGCGTAGTTGTGGGACGGGCCGACCAGGCCATCGAAATTGAATTCGCGCGCGGTGTGCATCAGAAGCTCAGGCCGGGCGACAGTTTGGCCGGCATCTCTAGTTCGCTCGTCTCGATCGACGCCACCGGATAGGCGCAGTAGTCGGCCGCATAGTAGGCGCTGGGGCGATGGTTGCCCGATTTGCCGACGCCGCCGAACGGCGCCGAGCTGGCCGCGCCGGTGGTCGGCCGGTTCCAGTTGACGATGCCGGCGCGCGCCTGCGCGGCAAAGCGCTTCCATAGCGCCGCGTCGTTCGACAGCAGCGCCGCCGCCAGGCCGAATTCGGTCGCATTGGCGGTCTTGATGGCGGCGTCGAAGTCGGCCACGCGGATCACCTGCAGCAGGGGACCGAACCATTCTTCGTCCGGGATGCCGACGGCATCGGTGACGTCGACGATGCCGGCGGTGACGAAGCCTGCGTTCGGATCGAGCTGGCGCATCTGCAGCAGCGCGACGCCGCCCTTGGCCACCATCGACGCCTGCGCCTGCACCAGCATGGCGGCCACCGCGTTCGACACCACCGGCCCCATGAAGGGCTGCGGCTCGGCGTTGGACGGGCCCACCGCCAGCGTCGACGCCACTTCGACCAGGCGCTTGACGAAGGCGGCGCCGGCCGGCGTGTCCTGCACGATCAGGCGGCGCGCGCAGGTGCAGCGCTGGCCGGCCGAGATAAACGCGGACATCACGGCGTGGTGGACGGCGGCGTCGATATTGTCGACGTCCCACACCACCAGCGGGTTGTTGCCGCCCATTTCAAGCGCCAGCATCTTGCCGGGCTGGCCGCCGAACTGCTTGTGCAGCGCGACGCCGGTCTGGCAGCTGCCGGTAAACAGCACGCCGTCCAGCAGGCTCTGTTGGCCGAGCGCGATGCCGGTGTTGCGGCCGCCGTTGACCAGGTTGATCACGCCGGCGGGCAGGCCGGCCTGCTGCCACAGCTGCACCGTCATGACGGCGGTGCGCGGCGCATATTCGCTCGGCTTGAACACCACCGTATTGCCGGCGATGAAGGCCGGGACGATATGGCCGTTGGGCAGGTGGCCCGGGAAGTTATACGGGCCGAACACGCCGAACACGCCGTGCGGGCGATGGCGCAGCACGGCGCTGCCGTCGGCGACCTTCGCTGCCGTCTCGCCGGTGCGCGCGCCGTAGGCCTGCACCGAGATGTCGACCTTGTTGGCCATGGTGGCTACTTCGGTGCGCGCTTCCCACAATGGCTTGCCGACTTCCTCGGCGATGATCTGCGCCAGCTGTTCGGCGTCCTGCTTGAGCAGGTCGCGAAAACGCGTGCACACCGCGATGCGCTGCTCCAGTGGCGTGGCGGCCCATTCCTCGAACGCGGTGCGCGCGGCCTGCACGGCGCGCAGCACGTCGTCGGGCGTCGACTCATTGCTCGACCAGGTTCTCCGGCCGGTGGACGGATCGATGGTCGCCAGTTCGGCGCCGCCGCCGGGCAGCCACTCGCCGCCGATGTAGTTACTCAGGTTAGACATTGGTGTTCTTCCTTACGTTCAGTGGCAGGGTTCGCAGCTGGTCGCCGTTTTCGCAGTGGAGAAGTGCGAGCTGCGCGGCGGTGAGGGCGACGGCGCCGCCCGCCGGCGAGGCTTCGGCGACGATCATGCGGAAGTCGTGCAGCACCGTGTTGGAGATGAGGACCTGGTCCGATTCCGGCGGCGCCGCTCCAAGGGTGGCGGTGACGACCAGGCTGTCGCGCACCGCGCGCAGTTCCGATACGCGTCCCTGCAGCACCGGGCCGGCGTCGAAGATGTCGATGTAGCCTTCGAAGTGCATGCCTTCCTGTTCGAGCAGCCGGCGCGCCGGCGCGGTGCTGCGATGGACCATGCCGATCACCGCCTGCGCTTCTTCGGGCAGGTAGGCCACGTACAGTGGCTGGCGTGGCATCAGTTCGGCGATGAAGGACTTCTTGCCGAGCGCCGTGAGGTCGTCGACGTGGTCGAAATCCATCTTGAAGAAGTGGCGCCCGAGTCCCTCGTAGAACGGCGAGCTGCCGTCTTCGGCCTGGAAACCGCGCATCTCGGCGATCAGCTTTTCGGTGAACAGGTGCGGGAACTGGGCGATGAACAGGAAGCGGCTTTTCGACAGCCACTTGCCGTTGTGGCCGATGCGGTAGTCCGGGTGCAGGAACAGCGAGCACAGTTCGGTCGAGCCGGTCAGGTCGTTCGACAGGTACAGCGTGTCCATGCGGGTGAAGATATCGAGCTCGCGGCTCGAATGCACCAGCGTGCCGATGCGGTAGTTGTAGAACGGTTCGGTCAGCCCGACGGCGCCCTTGATCGCGCACACGCCCGCCATGCGGCCGTTGGCGGTGTCCTCCATGACGAACATGTAGTCGCGTTTTTCGGGCGCGATGGTCTGCGCGAACGACGCCGCGGCCACGGCGATGCGCTCGCTCAGCATGGCGCGGTCGGGCTTCAAGGTGGTCATGCCGGTGCCGACCTGGCTGGCCATCTCGAGCAGGGCGTCGAGGTCCGAGGTGGTGATGGCGCGTACGACGAGCATAAGGTTCCTTCTCAGATTCTGACGCAGATGACGCTGTCGCCGGGCTGCACCATCAGCGCATCGATGGCCGCCTGCGACAGGTGGACGAACTCGCCGGCGTCGACCGAGGGGCAGCGCGCCGTGATGGCGCGAAAATCCTGCTCGCTGCTGGCGGCGATGGCGTAGCTGACGGCAGCATCGCGCCCGCCGGCGCGCTCATCCAACAGTACGCGGCGCACCACCGAACCGGTAAACGAGCGCAGCGAATTCTTGTGCGCCTGCAGGATCGGGCCGCCGTCGAAGATGTCGATGTAGTCGTCGGCCTCGAAGCCTTCTTCGGTGAGCAGGTTGAAGGCCAGTTCGCCGTCCGGATGGATCTGGCCCATCGCCGCCTGGGCGTCGCCCGGCAGCAGTGGCACGTAAACCGGATAGTGCGGCATCAGCTCGACGATCAGGGTGCGGTTGCGGGCGCCGCCGATGACCTTTTCGGCGTCGAGGAAATCCATCTTGAAGAACTTGCGGCCGAGCGCGTCCCAGAACGGCGAGGAGCCGTCGTTGTCCGTGACGCCGGCCAGCGGCACGAAGAAGCGGTCGCCGAAACGGTGCGGCGCCAGCACCGCGAACAGCAGGCGCGCGCGCGACAGCAGCGCCGCCTCGACGCCGGCGCGGTCACGCTCGCACAGGTAGAAGCCGGACAGCTGCGAGTAGGCAGTCAGCTCGGAGCAGAGCGTGAGCGCGTGCACGCTGTGGCTGATGTTCAGGTCACGCGAGACCTGCTGGATGACGTCGTTGCGAAACGAAAAATAGGTGCCGTTCGAGCCGGCCGAGGCGAAGATCGCG
Source organism: Burkholderiales bacterium (assembly GCA_038248405.1). GTDB lineage: Bacteria > Pseudomonadota > Gammaproteobacteria > Burkholderiales > Burkholderiaceae_D > JAFCUW01. The sequence continues at coordinate 28,318 of JBBRXM010000010.1, read as the reverse complement.
GCGGTGCCGACGATCTCGCCGCTGGCCTGGTTCTGCAGCACAAACAGGTAGGACTCTTCGCTGGGGATATCGACGTGCGCGGCGAACGACGCGATCGAGCGCTCCACCGAGGCGGCGATTTTCTCGCGCGTCTTCGGCAGGGTGTGAACACCCGGCATCGTCACCGTGGCCATCTTCTCGAGGGCCGCGATGTCGGACAGCGCTACCGGACGGACAACATGCATGGGGACTCCTTGGGTGATATCGATGCGTGCAGCGCGCGGCGAATCAGGCGGCGGCCAGGATGGCGTCGGCGGCGGCGCGCATGATGCGGTCCGCTTCGGCGATCTGGGCGTCAGTGACGATCAGCGCGGGCGCCAGCCGGATCACGTCGGGGCCGGCGATGAGCAGCATCAGGCCGAGCGCCTCGGCGGCCTTGGTGAAGTCCTTGGCGCGGCCCTTGAAGGCGTCGGCGACCGGCAGGCCGATCAACAGGCCCATGCCGCGCGGCTGGCCGAACAGCTGCGGATAGTCGGCCGACAGCTTGGTCAGGTTGGCGAAGACCTTGGTGCTCGCTTCACGCACGCGCGCCAGGAATGCCGGCGTGTTGATCGTTTCGATCACGTTCAGGGCGACGGTGGCGGCGAGCGGGTTGCCGCCGTAGGTGGTGCCGTGCGAGCCGACGCCAAAGTGTTGGGCGATGTCGCTGGTGGTGAGCATGGCGCCGATCGGGTAGCCGTTACCGAGCGCCTTGGCGCTGGTGAGGATGTCGGGGGTGACGCCGCAGTCCATGTAGGCGTACAGGGAGCCGGTGCGGCCGACGCCGGACTGCACTTCGTCGAAGATCAGCAGCGCGCCGGTTTCGTCGCAGCGTTCGCGCAGCGCCTTGAGGAAGGCGGCGTCGCCTGGAATCACGCCGCCCTCGCCCTGGATCGGCTCGACGATGACGGCGGCGACGTCGTCGGTGATGGCGGCGCGCGCGGCGGCGACGTCGTTATACGGGATGTGGTTGATCTCTTGCGGCAGCGGCTCGAAGCCTTCGGTGTATTTCGGCTGGCCGCCGACCGAGACGGTAAACAGCGTACGGCCGTGGAAGGACGACAGGCAGGAGACGATGCGCGACTTGTGCGGGCCGAATTTGGTGTGGGCGTATTTGCGGGCCAGTTTGAGGGCCGCTTCGTTCGCTTCGGCGCCGGAGTTGCAGAAGAAGGCGCGGTCGGCGAAGGTCGCTTCGGTCAGCGCCAGCGCCAGGCGCAGCACCGGCTCGTTGGTGTAGCCGTTGCCGAGGTGCCAGAGCGTATTGATCTGTTTGGTGAGGGCGTCGACCAGGGTCGGGTTGGCATGGCCGAGGCTGGTGACGGCGATGCCGGCAGTAAAGTCGAGGTAATGCTTGCCGGCCTGGTCCCACAGGTCGAGTCCGCTGGCGCGCACGGGCACCATCGCGGCGGGCGCGTAGGTTGGGACCAGTACGTCGTCGAAAGTCTGGCGTGTGACAGGCCGCGTGGTGACACCCGAATCAAGCTTTGCGTTCATGGCATTCCTCATCCAATGTTAGGGGGCTCGCCCGGGCTCGGACAGCTGGGCGGATGGCCCATTATAGGAAAGCATGCAACAAAGTTCTTTTCAAACTGCGACAGTCATTTTCATTTTTGGTCGATGGCAATTTCCTGCCGACATGGCAAAAATTCCAGGCAGCCCACACCGGGGTCAGACCAGTTGGTCTGACCCCGGTGTGGGCTTGAGCAAGTTGGCCACGTAGTCCGTGAATTCAATGTTGCCCAAAGTGAAACTTCCCTGCGAGGCCTGCCGCAGAAGCTTGAGCGTGTCATCGCTAAGCGCCTCATCGAAAAGAGCCCGGTACGCGAGCGCGCGGCTGCGCACGTCATTTCCCAAACGACAGTAAAGCTCGTGGGGTGTTACCAGCGTGCTGGCCTCACCGTGCGCATTGCAGCGATAGCTCGACCATGGATAGTGATTTGGCTCAGCGACCATACGGGCCCGCACGGGATTGAGCTCGATGTAGCGGTGGCACACCATCAGGTAACGCTCACTTTGCACAAGGGAAGACCTGTAGCGACCTTCCCACAGAGCGCCTGTCCGGGTGTATCGCCGGTTGACATAGCGAACGTATCGCTCGCCTAGCGATTTCATCATGGCCGCCGGTCCTTGCTCGTCACCAGGGGTGAGCAGAAGGTGGACGTGGTTTGTCATCAGCACGAAGGCATGGACTCGGCAACTTGCCTCTCGCGCAGCAGTACCGAGCAAGTCGAGGTACACCATGAAGTCGGCAGGCTCAAAAAAGCAGGTTAGCCGGTTGTTCCCTCGCTGCGTGATATGAAGAGGAATCTCCGGGATGACCGGTCGGGGTTGACGTGGCATGGCGCGCTCGCATTCTGAAGAAGTGCACAGCCTAGCTTCGTCCCGCATCGGCGCGTTCGACCCGCCTCAATCGCGCGAATGGCGCAAAGCGAAATGGCAGCCACACCGGGGTCTGACCCCGCGGGGTCAGACCCCAAACCTCAGGCGCTCAGGCGGCGCTGGCGCTCTTCGCGCGGGGTGTTGCCGAACAGCGCGCCGAACGCGGTCGAGAAGTGCGAGCCGGAAGAGAAGCCGCACATCAGCCCGACCTGGACGATCGAGTAGTTGGTGTCGAGCAGCAGCTGGCGCGCGCGCTGTAGCCGCAGCTCGAGGTAGTAACGCGACGGCAGGCTGCCCAGATATTGCTTGAACAGCCGTTCGAGCTGGCGCCGCGACAAGCCGACCAGGCCGGCAATGTCGTCCGTCGACAGCGGCTCTTCAATGTTCGCTTCCATCAGCGTCACCGCTTCGCTCAGCTTGGGCTGCAGCGCGCCGAAACGCGCCTGCAACGCCACCCTCTGGCGCTCTTCGGTGCCGCGCACCCGGTCCACGCACAACGCTTCCTTGATCTGCGCCTGCAGCGCCGCGCCGAACAGGTAGTCGACCAGGGTCAGCGCAAAATCGATGCTGGCCGCGCCGCCGCAGCAGGTCAGGCGGTTGCCGTCGAGCTCGTACAGGTGCGGCGTGAACACGGCGTGGTCGGCGTTGATGCCGACCTCGGCATACAGCGCCCACGGCAGCGCCGCGCGCACCCCGTTCAGCACGCCCGCGTCGGCCAGCCACGCCACACCGGCGCCGACGCCGCCCCAGAACGGCGCCGCCCGCACGCGCTCGATGACGGGCCGGATCGCGGCCGGCTTCAACGCCGCCTCCGACTCGTCGGCCACCAGCAACACCAGGTGCCAGTGGCGCAAGGCATCGGCGGCGAACTTGTCGGGACTGCGCACGTCCACATGCAGGCGATCGGGACCGAGCAGCTTGGCCGCCAGCCGCAGCGGCTGGTACAGGCCCGACCAGGTCAGCGAATCGGGCTGGCCGGCGCCCACCAGCAGCACGCGCAGCGGCGACTCCTGCGCCAGGCGGGCCAGTTCAGCGTGCGGCATCGGTGGAAGACGACAACATCATTACTCCGGGGCCAGCACGGCCACCGGCCGCGGCGGGGCGTTCCATTGACTGACGATCATGCCGGCGATCAGCAGCGCGGCGCCGATCCAGCCGCGCGCCGTCAAGGTTTCGCCGAGCCAGAAAAAGGCGAAAAACGCCGCCGCGGCCGGCTCGAACGCGTAGATCACCGCCGCTTCGTTGGCAGTGCTGCGCGACTGCCCCCAGCTCTGCAGCGAAATGATGGCCGCCGTCGCCACCACGCCCAGGTAGACAATGTTGATGCCATGCTGGCCGATGCCCTGCGCGATGTAGTCCCAGTAATTGGCAAAGTCGTTGCCGGCGTCGATGGTCGAGCGCGGCACTTCGCGCGCCAGCAGCCACACCGCCGCGCACAAGGCAACCGTCACGATCTGCGCTGCCGTCAGCGTCATCAGGCGCGAGGCGCGGCGGGTGCGAAATTCCATCATCCTGATGTACAGGCCGAACGCGAACGCGCCCAGCAGCGCCAGCGTGTCGCCGCGCCCCCAGGCACCGCTGTCCCAGCACAGCGCGGTCAGGCCCGCAATGGCCAGCACCAACGCGTAGACGATGCGCTTGTCGGGCACCTTGCCGGCCACCAGCCCCAGCAGCGGCACCACCAGCACGTTCAGGCCGCAGATGAAGGCGTTGCGGTTCGAACTGGTCAACGACAGGCCTTGCACCTGGAACACGTAGCAGAAAAACAGCAGCACGCCGAGCAGGCCGCCCGAGACCAGGTCGTCGCGCCCGGCTTTCCACAGGAACGGCGCCAGCAGCACCGCCGCCAGCGCAAAGCGCAGGAAGATGATCCACACGGGCGAGAAATACACCGTCAGGTCTTTCATCGCGGGAAAGGTCGTTCCCCACACCACGGTGACAAGCAGCAAGGCAAGGATGCCGCGTAACTGATGGGTCATAAGTCTCTTCGCTTCTGGTTTGGATGGCAATAGCGGTATGGTAACTGCCTCGGCGGTAAAAGGCGAACGTCCGGCGAACGCGGCGCCGCCGGCAAACCCGCCGCGCCAGCTATAATCACGGCCTATGGGGGAACGATACTTACGAAGTGTCCGCTTGCTGGCGGAGTGCATGCAGGGCTTCGAACGCTTTACCGGCGATTCGGTGCGCCAGTGCGGCCTCACGCATGCCCAGTTCGACATCATCGCCACGCTCGGCAATACCGCCGGGATGACTTACAAGCAACTCGGCGAGCGCACCCTGATCACCAAAGGCACCCTCACCGGCGTCATCGAACGGCTTGAACAGAAGGGCCTGGTCGCCCGCCAGCGCAGCGGCGACGACAAGCGCTCCTTTTTCGTCAGCCTCACCGCCAGCGGCGAAGCCTTGTTCGAGCAGGTGTTTCCCACCGTGGTGAACCACGGCAAGCAGCTGTTCGCCCACTGCAGCGAGGCCGACTTCGAGGCCATCGACGCCGCCCTGTCGCGGCTCAAGCAACTGATCACCGACGCCGCCGGCGCCCCCCCTTCAACGCCACCACCAAAGGAAGAATATTGAAAACCGCCCTGCTCGACGGCATCACGCCGGCCAAAATTGACAAACAGATCATCGGCAACCTGCTGCTCGATGTCGCCTCCGCCGCCGACGTGCGCCAGGAAAAGATGCTGATCGGCGTGCGCAATGAGGCCGGCGACATCTACCGCCTGATCGGCGCCACCAAGGTCAACAGCTACATGAACGCGGTCGAGGAACTGGAGGACCTGGGCCTGGTCGACGAGCTGAAGGACACCGAAGCGCCCCAGGAAGGCTGCGACGCCATCTTCAGCGCGCCCTGACGCCAGCCAGCCACGCACCTGAAAAACATGCTTTTGGGAACGTTCAGCCGCCATTTTGCGCGGCTATTGGGAGTATAATTTTCCGATGGACAGACTCGAAGCCTTCAGAAGCATTGCCGCCCAGGCTGGGCGCGGCGACCTCACCTTTCCGACCAACGTCGAGGCCACCCTCAGGCTGCAGCGGGCGCTGAGCGACCCGGACCTGCATGCCGACGAGGCAGCGCGGCTGGTCCAGGCCGAGCCGCTGCTGGCCGCCCGCACCGTCGCCATCGCCAACTCGGTGGCCTATAACCGCGCCGGCAACGGCGTCACCAACGTGCGCGCCGCCGTCAAGCGGGTCGGCTTTCGCACCCTCAACGCGCTGGCCGCCGCCGTCATCGTGCGCCAGCTCGACAGCAAGATCACCCGCCCCGACCTGCGCGCCAAGGCCGACCAGCTGTGGCAGCATTCTGCCCATGTGGCCGCGCTGTCGCAGGTGATCGCGCGCCGCATCACCCGCGTCGACCCGGACACGGCGCTGTTTGCCGGCATCGTCCACGAAGTGGGCGGCTTCTACCTGCTGTCACGTGCCGAAGAGTTCCCGGGCCTGCTCGACGGCGAGCCGGAGGACTGGATCGAACATGGCGAAATGGCCATCGGGCGCGGCGTGCTGCGCAAGCTCGGCGTGCCGGCGCCCATCATGGAGGCGATCGAAGCGATGTGGCGCGGCATGCGCGCCCTGCCGCCCGAGACCCTGGGCGACACGCTGATGCTGGCCAACGACCTCGCGCCGCTCGACTCGCCGCTGCACGTGCGCCCCGGCGCCACCTCGCGCCAGTCGGCCGCGACCATCGACTTCGTCACCGGCGAAGGCACCCTCGCCTCGATCCTCGAGGAATCGGCTGAGGAAATGCGCAGTCTGACTGTCGCGCTGTCCTGACCGCCGCCAGAACCGTCCGCACCAAAAAAAATGCCCGCTCTGGTGAGCGGGCCTAAGTCCAAAACTAGGGATGTCCTGAAAGAGACAGTTCCACTATAGTTTCGTACCGATTCTTCTTCTGTGCGTTAACCCACATAAAACAGATAATAAGCTGGCTGGGCTGAAAACCGGGGTCTGACCCCGGGGGGTCAGACCCAAGGCCAGACCCGGGGTCAGACGACGGCGCCGTCGGTCTCGTCTTTTTCCTTGACCGGCTTGATCAGGTCTTCACGCTTGACGCCCAGCCACATGGCGATCGCCGCGGCCACGAACACCGACGAGTAGATACCGAAGCAGATGCCGATGGTCAGCGCGATGGCGAAGTAGTGCAGCGTCTGGCCGCCCAGGAACAGCATCGACAGCACCATCATCTGGGTACAGCCGTGGGTGATGATGGTGCGCGAGATGGTGCTGGTGATGGCGTTGTCGATCACTTCCTGCACCGGCGCCTTGCGCTGCTTGCGGAAGTTTTCGCGGATCCGGTCGAAGATGACGACCGATTCGTTGACCGAATACCCCAGCACCGCGAGCACGGCAGCGAGCACCGTCAGCGAGAATTCCCACTCGAAGTAGGCGAAAAAGCCAAGGATGATGACGACGTCGTGCAAGTTGGCGACGATCGCCGCCACCGCAAATTTCCATTCGAAGCGCACGGCCAGGTAGATCATCACGCCGATGACGACCATGATCAGGGCGTTGATGCCGTTTTGCATCAGTTCGTCGCCCACCTGCGGGCCGACGAAGTCGACCGCCTGCAGGCTGAGCACCTCGGCGCCGGCAGCGTTGACGCAGCCTTTTTTCGACACCGGCTGGCCGCCGGCGCTGACAGTGTCGATCTGTTTCGGGGTGCCGGCTTCGGAGGCGCACAGCGCGTTGAAGGCCACCGTCGAGACGTTATTGGCCGGCTGGCCCTTCGGCGCGCGCAGGCGCAGCATGATGTCCTGGGCGGTGCCGAAACTGGTCACCTCGGGCTGCTCGTAACCGAGCGTTTCGAGGCTGCGGCGAATCTTTTCCTGGTCGGCCGCATGCGGGTAGCGCAGCTCCATCTTGGTGCCGCCGGTGAACTCGACCGACAAATTCAGGCCCTTGTGCAGCAGGAAGAACACCGCGGCGACGAAGGTCAGCGCCGAGAACACGTTGAAAATCAACGCGTGGCGCATGAAGGGGATGTCCTTCTTGATCTTGAAAAATTCCATCTTGAATCCTGTACGGGTGAGTTGCGCGGCCGGAATGCCGGCCGCGTTACTTTTTCTTTACTTGCGGATGCTGGTCACGCCAGGCGTCCACACGGTGCCAATGGCAATCTTGCCAAGCTTCTTCTTGCGGCCGTACCAGAGGTTGACGACGCCGCGCGAGACGAACACGGCCGAGAACATCGACGTCAGGATGCCCAGGCAGTGCACCACCGCGAAGCCGCGCACCGCGCCGGAACCGAACACCAGCAGCGCCAGGCCGACGATCAGCGTGGTGACGTTGGAGTCGAGAATGGTGGCCCAGGCGCGGTCGAAGCCGGCGGCGATCGCCGCCTGCGGCGTGGCGCCGTTGCGCAACTCCTCGCGGATGCGCTCGTTGATCAGCACGTTGGCGTCGATCGCCATGCCCAGCGCCAGCGCGATGGCGGCGATACCCGGCAAGGTCAGGGTCGCCTGCAGCATCGACAGCAAGGCCAGCAGGAACAGCAGGTTGCAGGCCAGCGCCAGCACGCTGAAGAAACCGAACAGCTGGTAATAGATGATCATGAAGATGGCGATCGCGGCGAAACCATACACCGTCGAGTACAAGCCCTTGGCGATGTTCTCGGCACCCAATTGCGGGCCGACCACGCGCTCTTCGACAAATTCCATCGGCGCCGACAGTGCGCCCGAGCGCAGCAGCAGCGCCAGTTCGTTGGACTTCTCGGCCGTACCCATGCCGGTGATCTGGAAAGTGCTGCCCAGCTCGCTCTGGATGGTCGGCGCCGACAGCACGCTGTACTTGCCCTTTTCCTTGAGCAGGATGGCCATGCGCTTGCCGATGCGGTCGCGCGTCGCTTCGCGCATCTTGCGCCCGCCATCGCCATTCAAGTCGAGGCTGACGGCCGGCTGCTGGTTCTGGTCGAAGCTGGCGGTGGCGCTGGAGATGTATTCGCCGGTCAGCACGATGTCCTTGAAGACCACCACGGGCGCGCCGTTGCCGACGGTAAACAGTTCCGAATTAAGGGGGATGGCGGCCGAGGTTTCGGTGCCCGGCGTGATGCTGTCGTCGACCATGCGCATTTCCAGCGTGGCGGTGCGGCCGATGATGTCTTTTGCGCGCGCCACGTCTTGCACGCCCGGCAATTGGATGACGATGCGGTCGGCGCCCTGCTGCTGGATGATCGGCTCGGACACGCCCAGCTCGTTGATCCGCTTGGACAGCGTGGCGATGTTCTGGGTGACGCCTTCCTTGACGATGCGGGTCAGCGCATCGGGCTTGAGGGTGACGAGCAGCTTGAGGTCGGTGCCGTCGGCGCCATCGGCGAAGGCGAGGTCGCTCATCTGGCTGCCCAGCACGTCACGCGCACGGGTACGCGTCTCGGCGTCGCGGAATTTGATTTCGACGGTGTTGCCGACGCGGTCGATGCCGGCGTGGCGCACGTTCTTGTCGCGCAGCATGCTGCGGGCGCTGGACTGGATGCCCTTGATCTTGTTTTCCAGCACGGCGTTGGCGTCGACTTGCATCAGGAAGTGGACGCCGCCGCGCAGGTCAAGGCCCAGGTTCATCGGCAGCGCACGGATCGCCTGCATCCACTGTGGCGTATTTTTCACCAGGTTGACGGTAACGATGTAGTCGGGGTCGGCCGGATCCTTGTTGAGGTCGCGCTCGAGCGCGAGCTTGGCCTTGAACTGGGCGTCGGTGCTCGGGAAGCGCACGCGCACCGAGGTGCTGTTGCCTTCGCCATCGAGGCTGACGCGGTCAGGCGCGATGCCTTCCTGCTTGAGCGCTGCCGCGACCTGGGCCGTGGTCGCGCTGGTCACCTTGACCGTTGCCTTGCCGGTAGTCACTTGCAACGCCGGCGATTCGCCAAAGTAGTTCGGCGCCGTAAACAGCGCGCCGAACACCAGCGTGATGGCGATCAGGATATATTTCCAGAGGGGGTAGCGATTCATAATGTTCCAGCGTTCAATTGGGCAGGCAAAAGCGGCGGAAGCCGCCCGGCAGGCTTACAGGGACTTCAGGGTGCCCTTTGGCAGCAGCGTCGTGATCGAGTTCTTCTGGACCACGATTTCGGTATTCTGCGCGATCTCGACGGTGACATACGTGTCGTTGACCTTGGAAACCTTGCCGAGGATGCCGCCGGCGGTGATCACTTCGTCGCCCTTGGCGAGCGCGTCCATCATCGATTTCTGTTCTTTTGCGCGTTTCTGCTGAGGACGGATCATCAGGAAATACATGACCACGAACATCAGCACCAGCGGCGCGAAAGTGGTCAGGCTACCCATCATGCCGGGGTCGGCTGCGGTGCCAGCGGTTTGTGCATAAGCATTAGAAATGAACACAGTTACTCCAATTATTGGTTTTACTTGGTTAAAAAAGCAGCGCTGTATTCTAGCACTGGCCGGGCGGGGCTAGTCACTTCCGGCTATCTGGTAGCTGTAATTTCTTTTGCAAGCTATTGTTAGACAAATAATCTGCTTCGAAGGTCGGGCGGCCGCTAAACCCGGGTCTGACCCCGCGGGGTCAGACCCCGCGGGCGCGCTGTTCGTTGAACTTGAGGCGGAACGCATGGAAGCCGTCGGCGTCGATGGCGTCGCGCATCTCCTGCATCAGCTTCAGGTAGTAGTGCAGGTTGTGGATCGTGTTCAGGCGCGCGCCGAGGATTTCCTTCGAGCGGTGCAGGTGGTGCAGGTACGCGCGCGAAAAATTCTTGCAGCAATAACAATCGCAGCTCTCGTCGAGCGGCCCCTGATCATCTTTATAGCGGGCGTTCTTGATCTTGACGTCGCCGAAACGGGTGAACAGCCAGCCATTGCGCGCATTGCGGGTCGGCATGACGCAGTCGAACATGTCGATGCCGTTGGCAACGCCGGCGACCAGGTCTTCCGGCGTACCGACGCCCATCAGGTAGTGCGGCTTGTTGGCCGGCAGGCGCGGGCCGACGTGCGCCAGCATGCGCATCATGTCTTCCTTCGGCTCGCCGACCGACAGGCCGCCGATGGCGATGCCGGGGAAATTGATCTCTTCGAGGCCGGCGAGCGACTCGTCGCGCAGGTTCTCGAACATGCCGCCCTGGACGATGCCGAACAGCGCGTTCGGATTTTCGCCGCCGGTGAACTCGTTCATCGAGCGCTGGGCCCAGCGCAGCGACATGCGCATCGACTTGGCCGCCTCTTCCGAGGTGGCGGGCCGGCCGTCGATTTCGTAGGGCGTGCATTCGTCGAACTGCATGACGATGTCGGAATTGAGCGCGCGCTGGATCTGCATCGAAATTTCCGGCGACAGGAACAGCTTGCTGCCGTCGATCGGCGAAGCGAACTTGACGCCCTCCTCGGTGATCTTGCGCATGGCGCCCAGCGAAAACACCTGGAAGCCGCCGGAATCGGTCAGGATCGGGCCGTTCCAGCCCATGAAGCCGTGCAGGCCGCCGAACTTGTTGAGAACCTCGGTGCCCGGGCGCAGCCACAGGTGGAAAGTGTTGCCAAGGATGATCTGCGAACCGACCGCGACCAGCTCGTTCGGATCCATCGCCTTGACCGAGCCGTAAGTGCCCACTGGCATGAAGATCGGCGTTTCGATGGTGCCGTGGTTGAGCTTGAGGCGGCCGCGGCGCGCGTGCGACAGGCCGCTGGTATCGGTCTTAAGGAGGGTGAATTCGAGCATGTCAGATGTTCTTTGTGGTGAGCAGCATGGCGTCGCCATAGCTGAAAAAGCGGTATTCGCTGGCGATCGCGTGGGCGTAGGCCTTGCGGATCGGCTCGTAGCCGGCAAAGGCCGACACCAGCATCAGCAGGGTCGACTTGGGCAGGTGGAAGTTGGTGATCAGGCGGCTGACCGTCTTGAAGGTGTAGCCGGGCGTGATGAAGAGGGCCGTGTCGGCGCTGCCGGCAACCAGTTCGCCGCTCTGCGATGCCGACTCGAGCGCGCGCAGGCTGGTGGTGCCGACGGCGACGACGTCGCGGCCGGCCGCCTTGGCGGCGCGCACGGCGTCCACCGTTGCCTGCGGCACGGTGTACCACTCGGTATGCATATTGTGCTCGGCCAGCACTTCTACCCGCACCGGCTGGAAGGTACCGGCGCCGACGTGCAGCGTCACGTACGCGAAATGGACGCCCTTGGCGGCCAGCTTTGCCAGCAGCGCCTCGTCGAAATGCAGGCCTGCGGTGGGCGCGGCGACCGCGCCCGGCTCCTTCGAATACACGGTCTGGTAGCGCTGCTCGTCGAATTCGTCGGCGGCGTGGTCGATGTAGGGCGGCAGCGGCAGCCGGCCGTGCGCCTCGATCAGTTCAAAAACGTCGGCGTCGAAATGCAGCGTGAAGAATTCGCCGGCGCGCTCGCCGGTAACGACATCAAACGCGTCGGCCAGGCGGATGCGGTTGCCGGGCTTGGGCGACTTCGACGCGCGCACCTGCGCCAGCACGGTGCGGCTGTCGAGCACGCGCTCGACCAGCACCTCTACCTGGCCGCCGGATTCCTTGACGCCGAAGAAGCGCGCCTTCAGTACGCGCGTGTCGTTCATCACCAGCACGTCGCCGGGGGAGAGCTGCTCGACGATGTCGGCGAAGTGGCGGTCGACGATGGCGTCGCCGTCGAGCTGCAGCAGGCGCGAGGCGCTGCGGTTCGGCAGCGGCACCTGGGCGATGCGTTCAGGGGGCAGGTTGAAATCGAAGTCGGAAAGCGAGTACATTCTGGTAATTCTGCGAAAATAGGGTTCACGCGCCGTACAATACGGCTCACTTGCGCAAGGCAACCCTCTATTTTACGCCACTTGCCCTGCAAAAACCGCGACATGCCCCCATCCAAACCGAAACCCACGCCAAAAACCAACGAAAGCAAGCTCGCCAAGCTGGGCCTGTTCACCGACATGGACCTGGTGCTGCACCTGCCGATGCGCTACGAAGACGAGACGCAGGTGGTGCCGATCCGCGAGGCTTGCCTGCGCGGCGGCCACGCGTCGCAGGTCGAGGGCGTGGTGACGAAAAGCGAAATCAGCTTCCGCCCGCGCCGCCAGCTGCTGGTGACCATCGCCGACGAGACTGGCGAGCTGCTGCTGCGCTTCATGAACTTCTACGGCAGCCAGGTCAAGCAGCTGGCCGAAGGCACCCGCGTGCGCGCCCGCGCGGAGCTCAAGCACGGCTTCTTCGGCGCCGAGATGGTGCACCCGGCCTACAAGGTGATCAACGAAGGGGCGCCGCTGCCGACCGTGCTCACGCCCGTCTACCCTTCCGGCGAGGGGCTGTCCCAGGCGATCCTGCGGCGCGAAATCGGCGCGGCGATGGCGCGCATCGACTGGCGGGACACCCTGCCGCCCAGCCTGCTCAGCGCGATGAACCTGTCCAATTTCGAGCCGTCGGTGCGGCTGCTGCACTACCCGCCGCAGGAAATCGACGAGCACGCGCTGATGGACCGCTCGCATCCGGCGTGGGTGCGCATGAAGTTCGACGAACTGCTGGCGCAGCAGCTCTCGCTCAAGCGCGCCCAGCGTGCGCGCCGCGCCAAGGGCGCGCCGGTGATCAAGACCGTCGGCACGCTGACGGAAGCCTTCACCGCCGTGCTGCCGTTCAAGCTGACCGGCGCGCAGGCGCGCGTGCTCAAGGAGATCCGCGCCGACCTGCGCCACGGCTACCCGATGCAGCGCCTGCTGCAGGGCGACGTCGGCAGCGGCAAGACGGTGGTGGCGGCGCTGGCGGCGGCACAGGCGATCGACAGCGGCTACCAGGCGGCGCTGATGGCGCCCACGGAAATTCTCGCCGACCAGCACTTCCGCAAGATCGCCGGCTGGATGGAGCCGCTCGGCGTGAAGGTCGCGTGGCTGACCGGCAGCCTGAAGAAAAAGGACAAGCTGGCCGCCACCGCGCTGGTCGAATCGGGCGAAGCGCAGCTGGTGATCGGCACCCACGCGCTGATCCAGGACACGGTGCAGTTCGCGAAGCTGGGCCTGGTGATCGTCGACGAGCAGCACCGCTTCGGCGTCGGCCAGCGCCTCACCCTGCGCAACAAGGGCAGCAACGGCAAGACGCCGCACCAGCTGATGATGTCGGCCACGCCGATCCCGCGCACGCTGGCGATGACGTATTACGCCGACCTCGAAGTGTCGGTCATCGACGAGCTGCCGCCCGGCCGCAGCCCGATCGTCACCCGCGCGATCGACCAGAACCGCCGCGACGAGGTCATCGAGCGGGTGCACGCGGCGGCGCTGGAAGGGCGGCAGGTGTACTGGGTCTGCCCGCTGATCGAAGAATCGGAAGCGCTGCAGCTGCAGACCGCCACCGACACCCACGCGATGCTGGCCGAGGCGCTGCCGGACCTGCAGGTGGGCCTGGTACACGGACGCCTCAAGCCGGCCGAAAAGCAGGAAGTGATGGACGCGTTCACCGCCAACGCGGTGCAGGTGCTGGTGGCCACCACCGTCATCGAAGTGGGCGTCGACGTGCCGAATGCGTCGCTGATGGTGATCGAGCATGCCGAGCGCTTCGGCCTGTCGCAGCTGCACCAGCTGCGCGGGCGGGTCGGGCGCGGTTCGGCGGCGTCGGTCTGCCTGCTGCTGTACCAAAGCCCGCTCGGCGGCGTCGCCAAGCAGCGCCTGATGACGATGCGCGAGACCACCGACGGCTTCGAGATCGCGCGGCGCGACCTCGAGATCCGCGGGCCCGGAGAGTTCCTCGGCGCGCGCCAGTCCGGCCAGGCGATGCTGCGCTTTGCCGACTTGGAAACGGACCAGTGGCTGGTGGAGCAGGCGCGCGACGTCGCCCACGACCTGCTGCACGAAGCCGGCGACGACAAGGCCGCCACGGTGGAAGCGCACCTGGCGCGCTGGCTGGGCGGCAAAGAAGAATTCCTGAAGGTGTAGGCAGTGGGCGCTTGGGGTCTGACCCTTTTTCGGGTCAGACCCCGGTGTAACAGCACGCAGAAAACCGAAAACAAAATCGCGCCTGCTAGGTTCCCTTGCAGCCCGCGTCCTCCGCGCCGGCCTTGTGCGGCACCGAAATGAGGTTGCCGCGCTAGGTGCGCAGCACCAGCTGGCCGCAGTGCTGGCTGACCACCTGGGCGCGCTCCATGCGTTCGGTGCCGCCTTCGCTGTAGCGCACGGTCCTGAACGGATCGCTGCTTTCACCGGAGGTCTTCATGTCGCCCAGGGCGATATCGAGCGACTGCGCGTACATGCGCGCGCTGACCTGCCTGAGCATGTTGTCGTTCTGGTTGAACCAGCCCGCCACGCCGGCCTTTTCACCCTGCGCCGGCGAAATGACGCGGATGATTTTTTCATACGGCTTGGCGGCGCCGTCGTAATTGATGGCGCCATGAAACGGGATCGGCGCATCGACCGGCCCGCGCAGAACGATGCGCGGCGCCCTGGCCGGGTCCGGCACCGCCAGCGCTGCCGATTCCGACGCATGCGCGTGCAGCGCGGAGAGCGAGAACACTACCGCTGCACACAGGAAGGCGCACAGCGATGCGCCGCGCTTGCGGCGTGCCAACAAATCCATCTGGTCTGTCATGGGAGCCGATCGTTTTTTCGGTGGAGGGTGAACAGGCTTATCGCGACAGTGGCGCGAGCAGCTGGTCCTTGGTCAGTTCGACCACCTGGTAATAGGCGTTGGTCAGGCCGGGAAACTTCGGCGGCTCGTCCCACTTGCCATCGGAGGCCTTGACGACGTTGATCGGCAGGTACCACTCGCGCGCGTTGTCGTTCAGATTGACGATATAGCCCTGGCCCGCCACCCTGGCCTTCGGGTCGCCGGCAGGGATATAAGACGCGTAGTTGCGCTCGATGCCGGCCATCGAAATGGCAACCACCAGCAGCTTGTCGACCTTGTATTTCGCTTTCAGGCCAGTGAAATCCTTGCGGGCGAAGTTGGGGGCGGCCTTGGGGCTGTCCGGCAGCGCATTGATATCGAGTTGATCGATCATCGTTACCTTGGCGCCCTTCTTCCTGAGGGCATCGGCAAGCTGCAGTTTCAGGGCTGCGAAGTCCTCGCTCGGCAGCGTCTTGGTGTACGCCGTCAACTCCGAATTGGCGACCGACGCGGCCATCATGCACAACAGGCAGCCGGCGCCGGGAAACGCGGTGTCGACTGCCGGCAAGGTCGTCATGAGGAGCCCATAGCTGTTCGACGGCGCGGCGAAGGCATGCGGGGCCACCGGCACGGCCAACTGCGGCGCCCCGGCACAACCGGTAAGCAGGACGAGGGCGGAAACCAGGATGAGGGGCAGACGAATATTCACGAAGAGCCTTTGATGGAGAATGCTTCAATCGGACTGGGCCAGTTCCGTCCGGGATCGGCGCCGGGTTCGCGCCAGCCTCCCCGATGCGCTTGCAGGCCTCGGCGGGGGCAAGCTGTCTGTACATCATAGCTGGGGAATCATTGACGAAAGACAATATTATTTATAGGAAATTATTGGCGCTTTTTCACGTTTGGCTGCTGGCGCGTAAATCCACCGCATCTCCCGCCCGCAGGGGCGCGGGCGGAGTCGGGGTGTTGGCGCCCCGGCGAGAAGCGCTCATGCCGGGGTCAAGGCGAAGCTGACAGCCGCTGCACCATTTTCATCACCGCGCGCATCTGCGGCCCGTCCTTGCGGTAGTAGTTCTTGCTGTCGTAACCCCACCAGTCCCAGCACCCCAGCGGATTGAGCACGAAGCTGAAGCGCCATGCGCGAAATCCCGGCCCGTGGCGGGTAATGGTCTGCGGGTAGAGGACGATGAAGCGGTTCGTGTCCGCCCACTCGTTATAGCCGGCATGGCGCACGAAGCTGTCGCCGACTTCGTCGACGTTTTGCAGGCACCCGTGGAAAGCGACATGCACGCGGCAGCCGCCCTGCCGGCACGCCGCCGGAATGTAGGCCAGGCCGGCGTCGCGCATGCTGTGCGAATAGGCGTCGCCACGGTCGAAGAATTCGCGCTGCTCGAACTCCACCAGGCCTGCGCCGGCTGCCGCGCCGCGCGGGGTGAGCGGGCCATATATATGCTGCAGCAGCGCGCCGGCGCCGTCGATGCCGCACTTGTCGATGAAGGGCGGGCCGGTAAACTGGCAGGCATTGCCGAAGTTCAGGGTCGGGAAAGCGTGGCCGGCGTCGAGCGTGTTCAGGTACACCACCTGCGCCGGCGGCAGGTAGTGCAGATAGTAGCGTTGCAGCGCGGTCATCACCGGCTGCCTGACCATCTCGTCTTTACGGCCGGAGAACAGCCACACCTTCGACTTGCGCAGGTTTGCCGTGGCGTCCACCGCGCCTGCCCGTGCCACCGACTCGGTGAAGTCGACCAGGTACTGCAGCGCCGGCAGCGGGTGGTCGGCGTCCGGCACCATGCAGCTGCTGACGGCGACACTGACCCGGTCCTGCGCACAATAGTAGGGGCCGCCGGCCACCACGCCGGCGCCGACCACGCTGGCCGAGTAGGCAACGTGGAACTGCACCGCCATGTAGCCGCCGGACGAGATTCCAGACACCGAAATCTGGGCCGCATCGGCGCGCAGGGCCGGCAGGCGCTCGGCGGCACCGGCCGCCGCGCACCATGCAAAGGCAGCCGCGCCCAGCGGCGGCCAGTATGTTTTTCGGATGCGCGGACGTGCGGGCGCCGGCGCGCCGGTCGTTCGATTCGCCATATGGCCTCCGTAAAGGATCACGGAGTTTGGACCGCATCGGCCGGGGGAAGTGCGTTCGACGAGAATTTCATAAAGGCAAGTCGTAACGCGGAAGCCGATGGACATGACATTTATTCAATGTTGCCATCTCATTAGCGTTTATTCTTGACCGCCAATTGCCCACCACTCTTCTTTCAGACGCGGACCCGCCATGCCCATCTTCGGAATCGGACTTCACCTCATCGTCGCCATCTTTTTTGCGGTACACGCCGTTCGCACCAGCCGCCCGCAGTATTGGCTGCCGATCCTGTTCATGTTTCCGCTGCTCGGCAGCATCGTCTATTTTGCGGCAGTGTTCCTGCCCCATTCGCGCATCGAGCGCGGCCTGCGAAAAGCCGGCGCCGCGCTCCAGCAGACGCTCGATCCCGCCCGTAACATGCGCGAGGCGCGCCAGGCGTTCGACCTGGCGCCGACCGCGCACAACCAGATGCGCCTGGCCGCCGCGCTGTTCGCAGCCGGCGAAAACGCGCAGGCCGTCGAACAGTACGACGCCTGCCTGCGCGGCCCGTTCGCCGGCGACGCCGAGATCGGCCTAGGCGCGGCCCGCGCGAAACTGGCCAACGGGCAGCCGCAAGCGGCACTGACCGTGCTGCGGGACTTGCGCGCCAGGCAGCCGAGCTTCCGCCCCGAGCAGGTCGGGCTGCTGCTGGCCGGCGCGCTCGAGGCGGCCGGGCGCAGCGACGAAGCCGGCGCCGAATACGAAGCGATCGTGCGGCGCTACGCCAGCGTCGAGACCCGCGCCGCACTGGCACTGTGGGCGCTGGCCCACGGCCACCGACCGATCGCCGAACGCGAACTGGAGGAACTCGACCACGCGCGCAGGCACATGACGGCTCACACCCGCGACCTGCACCGCGACCTGTTCAAGCGGATCGACGCGGCCCGCGCCGCCGCGTCCTGCTCCTAGCGCGCGCCGATGGTGTCGGCCGCATAGCGCAAGCCGATCTGCTCGCGGATGGCGTCCATCACGCCCATCAGCGCCAGCGTTTCATCATGCGTCATGCCGGGGCTCTCGATCATCCCGGCCAGGAAGCAGCGCTGCGCTTCAATTGCCTCGTGGGCGTAGCCGTTGCCGATGAACGGCGTCTGTACCGTGCGCACCTGGCCGTCGTCACGCACCACGGTGATCGATTTGGCGCGATGGAACTGGGTGTTCATCCGCACCTGTCCCTTGGTGCCGGACACCGTCAGCTCGCACGGGGTGCGCGCCCGCAGCGAGCAAGTGCACGCGGACATGCCGCCGCCGGCATGGCGCAGCGTAAACGCGGTGTCGATGTCGACGCCGGTACTGCCCATCTGCGCCTGCGCCTTCACCGCCTCCACCGGCCCAAGCAGCGCGGCCGCTATCGACAGCGGATAAATGCCGAGGTCCAACAGCGCGCCGCCGCCCAGCTCCGGGTTGAAGACGCGATGCTCGGGTCCCTGCGCGGCGACGAAGCCGAAGTCGGCGGTGACCTGTTGGACAGGTCCGATCTCGCCGGAAGCGATAATGCGGCGCACTTCGGCCAGCGCCGGCATAAAGCGCGTCCACATGGCCTCCATCAGGAACAGCTGCTTCTCGTGCGCCAGCGCCACCACCTCTTGCGCTTCGCGCCGGTTCATCGTGAAGGCTTTTTCACACAGCACGCCCTTGCCGGCGCCAAGCGCCATCAGCGCATTCTCGGCATGCATGGGGTGAGGCGTGCCGATGTAGACGAGGTCGACGTCGCCGGCGTCGGCCAGTGCCTGGCAGGAGGCGTAACTGGCGGCGGCGCCGTACTCGCGCGCGAACGACTGGGCACTGGCGGCGCTGCGCGAGGCCACGCCCGCCAGCACCGCGCCTGGCGTGTCTTTCAGCGCCGCGGCAAACGCGCGCGCGATCTTGCCGGTGCCCAGGATCCCCCAACGAACCTCATTCATCATGTGACTCGCTTTGGCCGGAACACGCTCGTGTCGGCATAAAATTCATCGTCCTGCGCGGGCCACCAGCCCGGCAGTCCCAGTACCGGCAGCGGCGTGAAGCCGGCGGTGGTCAAGGGTTCGGCGGCCAGCGCGGCGGCGACCTGTTCATCGATCCAGGCGCGCTGCGCCGCCGGCGCCAGTGCGAAGTAACTGTCGCCGGCGCTGACGACGCGGGTGTGCGCGGTGATCGCCTTGCGCGGCGCCACCAGCTTTTCCATCAGTGCATGGCCGAACAGCCAGACCTGCGCGTGCGGGCCGAACGAGGCGCGGCGCTGGCAGAACGCCTCCTGCCAGCGATGCCCGCGCAAGGCGTCGACCAGCGCGCGGCCCTCGTCCGAATCGCGCACCACCAGCAGCGCCGAGTTCTCGTCGAAGATGGTGGCGGCGTCGCGCGCCGGGCCGCGCGACTTGCCCACGCCGGCCAGCGCAATCTGCGCCGACTGCAGCGCATTCAACTGCTGCTTGATGCGCGGGAAGGTCAGCCACACCAGCGCATTGAAAAAGTCGTGCAGGTTTTCGCGCGTCGGCACGCAGCCGGTGGCGCCGATGAACTCTTCGTACGCGCGCCCTTCCGGCAGCGCTTCCTGCGGCACGAAGCGCAGCGGCAGGCCGGCGGCGTTGTGCAGCCCCAGCTCACCGGCGGCGGCGTTGAAGGCCGCGATCATGCCCTCGCACTGCCCGAGCCGCTCGAACGCGGGCCGCACCGAGTCGTACCACGGGTGGCTCCAGTCGATCGCCGCCAGCATGCGCGCTTACAGCATCTTCCAGTTGACCTGCTCGCCGGCGTTCAGCGGCACCAGCTCGCCGTCGGCCAGCGCGACGGTGGCCGGCAGCGTCCATGGCTGGCGCGTCAGCGTGACCGTGCCCTCGTTGCGCGGCAGCTCGTAGAAGTCCGGTCCGTGGAAGCTGGCGAAACCTTCCAGCTTGTCGAGCGCGCCGGCGCGTTCGAACGCTTCGGTGTAGAGCTCGAGCGCGTGCAGCGCGGTGTAGCAGCCGGCGCAGCCGCAGGAGGTCTCCTTGGCACCGATGGCGTGTGGCGCCGAGTCGGTGCCGAGGAAAAAGCGCTCGTCGCCGCTGGTGGCCGCCGTCATCAGTGCCAGGCGGTGCTCCTCGCGCTTGAGCACCGGCAGGCAGTAGTAGTGCGGGCGGATGCCACCCTTGAAGATCTCGTTGCGGTTGTAGAGCAGGTGGTGGGCGGTGATGGTGGCGGCGATCGGGCCCTCCGCCTCGGCCACGTACTGCGCCGCGTCCTTGGTGGTGATGTGCTCGAAGACGATCTTCAGGGCCGGCATGTCGCGCCGCAGCGGACGCATCACGCGCTCGATGAAGACGGCCTCGCGGTCGAACAGATCGATGTCGGCGTCGGTCACTTCGCCGTGCACCAGGAAGGGCATGCCCACTTCCTGCATCACTTCGAGCGTCTTGTAGCACCTGGCCAGGTCGGTGACGCCGGCGTCGGAATTGGTGGTGGCGCCGGCCGGGTACAGCTTGACCGCGTGAACGAAGCCGCTGTCCTGCGCGCGGCGGATCTCGTCCGGGTCGGTGTTGTCGGTCAGGTAGAGCGTCATCAGCGGCTCGAACGACAGGCCTGCCGGCAGCGCGGCCAGGATGCGCTCGCGGTAGGCCTGCGCCATCGCGGTGGTGGTGACGGGCGGCTTCAGGTTCGGCATCACGATCGCGCGGGCGAACTGGCGCGCGCTGTGCGGCAGCACGCTGGCCAGCGCCGCGCCGTCGCGCAGATGCAGGTGCCAGTCGTCCGGGCGGGTGATGGTCAGGGTCTGGGGCTGGGGGGTAGCGATGAGGGACATGGCGGCTTTCGGGGAACGATTGGCGTTATTTTACCCGCTGGCCGGGCGGCCCGGCACTTGTGCCAGGCGTTTGACAGACCGAGAGTGAAAGCGTACGTTATTGAGCTGGAAGCGGAGGGCAAATGACGAAGATATCCGCCAGCGAAGCTCGTAGCGAGCTCGAGCAATTGATAGAGCGAACTATGGACAGTGACTTGCCCGTGACTATCATTGGGTCACGCCACGAAGCTGTACTGCTCTCCACAGTTTATTGGAATTCGATACAGGAAACGCTGCAGCTGCTTTCGATCCCGGGAATGAGTGAATCAATCCGCGAAGGTTTGGCCACACCGCTTGATCAGTGTGAAATGCAATTGCGTTGGTGAAGTGAATCCTGCCTCTGCCCAGTGCGATAATGCATCGCAAACGCAACGCGGCAACGAAGACGACTATCTGTCACTATCCCGTCAATGGATGATCCGCGCCAGGAATTCGCGCGCCCGCTCCGAGCGCGGCGCCACGAAGAACTCTTCCTTGGCGCTGTCCTCGACGATCTTGCCATGGTCCATGAAGACGATGCGGTCGGCCACCTTGCGCGCAAAGCCCATCTCGTGCGTCACCACCATCATCGTCATGCCGTCCTGCGCCAGCCCGACCATCACGTCGAGCACCTCGTTGATCATCTCCGGGTCGAGCGCGGAGGTAGGCTCGTCGAACAACATGGCCACCGGATCCATCGCCAGCGCGCGCGCGATCGCCACCCGCTGCTGCTGGCCGCCCGACAGCTGGCTGGGGAACTTGTCCTGCTGCGCCAGCAGGCCCACGCGGTCGAGGTAGGCCAGGCCCTTCTCGGTCGCTTCCTCGGCGCTGCGCTTTAACACCTTGACCTGGCCGAGCGTGAGGTTCTGGCGCACCGTCAGGTGCGGGAACAGCTCGAAGTTCTGGAACACCATGCCGATGCGCGCGCGCAGCGCCGACAGGTTGGTGTTCGGGTCGCCCACGGACACGCCGTCGACGATGATGGCGCCCTGCTGGAAGGGTTCAAGGCCGTTGACGGTCTTGATCAGCGTGGACTTGCCGGAGCCGGACGGGCCGCAGATGACGACGACGTCGCCCTTGTCGACGCGGGTGCTGCAGGCATCGAGCACCTGGAAGGCGCCAAACCATTTGCTGACGTTGTTCAGTTCAATCATGTTGTCCGTTGCTGGAAGGGCTGGCGAGCTTGACAGTTATGGGAATGCTTAGGATACTGCGGAACTTGCCAAATCATCAGCAAGGACGTCCGTCTCGCCCGCAAATTGCCTCCATTTTGCCCGAGAACGCAGGGCGGCAGCGTTTAATCTCTCCAGTCACGTCGCAACGGATCGACTCTCTCACAGGACCAGCCGCACATGAATAATCGAAACCGTCTCACTGTCTACATCCTCGGCGCGCTGGTGCTGGGCATCGTGGTTGGCTACCTCGTCAACGGCAACGTGGCCAATCCCACCGGCTTCGCCGACGCCATGGCGCTGATCACCACGCTGTTCCTGCGCCTGATTAAGATGATCATCGCGCCGCTGGTGTTTTCGACCCTGGTGGTGGGCATCGCGCGCATGGGCGACACCAACGAAGTGGGCCGCATCGGGCTTAAGGCGCTCGGCTGGTTCGTCATCGCCTCGGTCATCTCGCTCTCGCTCGGCCTGATCCTGGTGAACCTGTTCCGCCCTGGCGACGCGATGGCCCTGGCCAACCTGGCGCCGCCGGTCGGCACCGCCTCGGGCATCGCCACCAGCAGCCTGACGCTGAAGGAATTCATCACCCACCTGGTGCCGTCGTCGATCGTCGACGGCATGGCCAAGAACGAGATCCTGCAGATCGTGATCT
Source organism: Burkholderiales bacterium (assembly GCA_038248405.1). Lineage (GTDB taxonomy): Bacteria > Pseudomonadota > Gammaproteobacteria > Burkholderiales > Burkholderiaceae_D > JAFCUW01. The sequence goes on along the minus strand of JBBRXM010000010.1, from coordinate 5,700 downwards.
TCTCGCTGTTCTTCGGCACCGCCGCCGCCGCGGTGGGCGAGCGCGCCAAGCCGCTGGTCGACGCCATCGACGGCATCGCCCACATCATGCTGAAGGTGACCGGCTACGTCATGAACCTGGCGCCGATCGCGGTGCTGGCGGCGGTATCGGGCATCATCGCCAAGAGCGGCCTGGGTGTGCTCAAGACCTATGGCGTCTTCATGGGCGAGTTCTACCTCGGCATCGTGCTGCTGTGGATAGTGCTCACCGCGATCGGCTTCATGTTCCTCGGCCCGCGCGTGCTGCGCCTGCTGGCCGAACTGCGCGAGCCGACGCTGCTGGCGTTTTCGACCGCCTCGTCGGAAGCGGCATTCCCGAAGACGCTCGAAGGGCTGGAGCGTTTCGGCGTGCGCAACCGCATCGCCGCGTTCGTGCTGCCGATCGGTTACTCGTTCAACCTCGACGGCTCGATGATGTACTGCACCTTCGCCACCGTGTTCATCGCCCAGGCCTACGGCATCGAGATGTCGCTGGGCAGCCAGATCACGATGATGCTGGTGCTGATGCTCACTTCCAAGGGCATGGCCGGCGTGCCGCGCGCCTCGCTGGTGGTGATCGCCGCCACGCTGGCGCAGTTCAACATCCCGGAAGCGGGCCTGCTGCTGCTGCTGGGCATTGACCACTTCCTCGACATGGCGCGCTCAGCGACCAACGTCATCGGCAACGGCATCGCCACCGCCGTCGTCGCCAAGTGGGAAGGCGAACTGACGGTACCGGTACCGGCACAGAAGGAACTGGCGACGGCCGAGCTGCCGTAACGGCGGGCGGCCCCCGTCACGACGAGGCTTTCCAGCGATGGGAGGCCTTTTTTTGGTTCATACCCCCGGGGTCAGTGCCGACATTCGGACACGGTCCCATCCGTCACAGCCTCACTCTTGCGGGAATTGTCGATGAAAACATACCCCCGGGGTCAGTGCCGACATTCGGACACGGCCCCATCCGTCATAGCCTCACTCTTGCGGGAATTGTCGATGAAAACACTCAATACGCTCGGACTTGTTCTGGTATTCGGCGGTGCGCAGGCGGCACCGCAAACGGTCGACTGCGGCCGCCTGCTCGACGTCAAGGCGGGCGCCTGGCGCGAACGCGTCAGCATCACCGTCGACAATGGCGTCGTCAAGTCGATCGCGCCGATGGCCGCGGGACCGGGGCATATCGACCTGTCGAACCATTCCTGCCTGCCCGGCTTCATCGACATGCATGTGCACCTCACCGGCGAAACGAGCAAGGAAGCCGACGCGCTGCGCTCCGCATTGACGCTCAACCCCGCCGACATCGCCTACCGCTCGGTGCCGTACGCCGAACGCACGCTGAAGGCCGGCTTCACCACCGTGCGCGACCTCGGCGCCAGCGACATGCTCAACGTCGCACTCAAACAGGCCATCGCCCGCGGCGCCATTCCCGGTCCGCGCATGTTCACGTCGGGTCGCACCATCGCTACCACCGGCGGCCACGGCGACAGCAGCAACGGCCTGTCGACGGCGTTCGGCCGCGCGGTGGGGCCAGCGGGGCCGGAGCGCGGCGTCATCAACAGTGCCGAACAGGGCCGCGAGGCGGTGCGGGCACGCTACAAGGAAGGCGCGGACCTGATCAAGGTCACCGCCACCGGCGGCGTGCTGAGCCAGGCGCGCAACGGCCAGGATGCGCAGTTCACCGACGACGAGCTGCGCGCCGTCGTCAGTACCGCAAAGGACTATGGCTTCCGCGTCGCCGCGCACGCCCACGGCGCCGAAGGCGTCAAGCGCGCGCTGCGCGCCGGGGTCGACTCGATCGAACATGGCACCCTGATGGACGACGAGGCGATCGCGCTGTTCAAGAAGCATGGCGCCTGGTATGTCCCGACCATTTCCGCCGGACGCTATGTGGCAGAGAAAGCCAAGGAAGACGGCTACTATTCGGCGCTGGTGCGTCCGAAGGCGGCGGCGATCGGCCCGCAGATCCAGGCCACGCTCGGCCGCGCCTACAAGGCCGGCGTGAAAATCGCGTTCGGCACCGATGCCGGCGTTTTCCCTCATGGCGACAACGCCAAGGAATTCGCCTACATGGTCGAAGCCGGCATGCCGCCGCTCGAAGCGATCCGCGCCGCCACGATCCATGCGGCCACGCTGCTCGACCAGTCGACCAACCTCGGTTCGATCGAACCGGGCTTCGCCGCCGACATCGTTGCCGTCAGCGGCGATCCGCTGCGCGACATCAGCGTGCTGCAGCAGGTGAAATTCGTCATGAAGGCCGGCGTCGTCTACAAGCAACCGTAACGCATTCGCTTTTTCAACCAGGAGGTTTCATGACGTACCAAGCAAAGCGCCGCTCGATGATGGCGGTTGTCGGATTTCTGTTCGTTGTCGCCACGGCGGCCCAGGCGGAGGCGCCCACGCCGCGGCTGGCCAACGTGACCATCCTCGCCACCGGCGGCACCATTGCCGGCACCGGCGCCACCAGCACCACTACCGTCGGCTACACCGCCGCCACGGTCGGCGTGCAGAACCTGATCAAGGCGGTGCCGGAGTTGGCCAAGGTCGCCAACGTCACCGGCGAGCAGGTGTTCCAGATCGCCAGCGAGAACATGAGCAACGAGCACTGGCTGACGCTGGCCAAGCGCGTCAACACGCTGCTGGCGCAGGCCAACGTCGACGGCATCGTCATCACCCACGGCACCGACACGCTCGAGGAGACCGCCTACTTCCTGAACCTGGTGGTCAAGAGCCGCAAACCGGTGGTGCTGGTGGGCGCGATGCGGCCATCGACCGCGCTGTCGGCCGACGGTCCGATCAACCTGTACAACTCGGTGCTGCTGGCGGCCAGCCCCGACGCGATCGGCAAGGGCGTGCTGGTGGCCATGAACGACCAGATCCAGGGCGCGCGCGACGTCACCAAGACCAACACGTCGACACTCGATTCGTTCCGCACGCCGGAACTGGGCATGCTCGGCTACATCCAGGGCAGCAGGCCATTCTTCTATCGCCAGTCGACCCGCCGGCATACCGTCGACACCGAGTTCGACGTCGCGGCGCTGCAGTCGCTGCCGCAGGTCGATATCGTGTACGGCTACGCGAACGTGGGGCCGGTGGCGGTCGACGCGTTTGTCGCGGCCGGCGCCAAGGGCATCATCCATGCGGGCGTGGGCGACGGCAGCCTGGCCGCCAAGGTGCTGCCGTCGCTGAAATCGGCGCGCCAGAAGGGCGTGCTGGTGGTGCGTGCGAGCCGCGTCGGCCAGGGTATCCTGGCGCGCAATGGCGAGGCGAATGACGATGAACTCGATTTCGTGGTGGCCGATACCCTCAACGCGCAGAAGGCGCGCATCCTGCTGATGCTGGCGCTGACGAAGACCAGCAACAGCAAGGACATCCAGCGGATGTTCTACACCTACTGACCGAAGTCGTCCTCGCGCACGCGGGGACCCCATTTCGTGGCTGAGTGTTGACGCATCTCTCTGCTACGCAATGGGGTCCCCGCATTCGCCAGCACGCCGGCGTCTATTCTTCTTCCAGCTCCAGCGGCGGCGAGGCCAGCGCCTCGTCCTGGCGCGCCTGCTGGCGTTCCCACATCTGCGCATACAGGCCATTGGCCGCCAGCAGCGACTGGTGGGTTCCGCGTTCGACGATGCGGCCGTGGTCGAGTACCAGGATCTGCTGGGCGTCGGCCACCGTCGACAGGCGGTGCGCGATCACCAGCGTGGTGCGGTTGCGGGCGATGTCCTTGAGCTGCGCCTGGATCGCCTGCTCGGCCTTCGAGTCGAGCGCCGAGGTGGCCTCGTCGAAGATGAGGATTGCCGGATCCTTGAGCAGCGTGCGCGCAATCGCCACCCGCTGCTTTTCGCCGCCCGACAGCTTCAGGCCGCGCTCGCCCACCATCGTCGCATAGCCGTCCGGCAGGCTCTCGATGAAGTCGTGGATCGACGCCGCCCGCGCGGCCGACACGATGTCGGCCTTGCTGGCGCCCGGCCGGCCGTAGGCGATGTTGTATTCGATCGAGTCGTTGAACAGCACCGTATCCTGCGGCACGATGCCGATCGCCGCGCGCAGCGACTCCTGCGTCACCGCGCGCACGTCCTGGCCGTCGATGGTAATCGCCCCGGCATTGACGTCGTAGAAGCGGAACAGCAGCCGCGACATGGTCGACTTGCCCGAGCCGCTGTGCCCGACCACGGCGGTGGTGGTGCCGGCCGGGATCGTGAAGTCGACGTCGAACAGTATCTGGCGCTTGGACTCGTAGCTGAAGTCGACGTGGCTGAACACCACCTTGGCGCCATGGGTGACCAGCGCGGTGGCGCCGGCGCTGTCGGCGACCTCGCGGTTCTGGTCGAGCAGCGCGAACAGGCGCTCCATGTCGGCCAGGCTTTGCTTGATCTCGCGGTAGATCACGCCCAGGAAGTTGAGCGGGATGTACAGCTGGATCATGAACGAATTGACCAGCACCAGGTCGCCCAGCGTCATGCTGCCGTCGATGACGCCGACGGTGGCGCGCCAGAGGATCAGCGTGACGGTGCTGGCGATGATCAGCGACTGCCCGGTGTTGAGCACCGACAGCGAGGTCTGCGACTTCACGGCGGCGTTCTCGAAGTTCTTCAGGCCTTCGTCGTAGCGTTTGGCCTCGTAGTCCTCGTTGCCGAAGTATTTGACCGTCTCATAATTGATCAGCGAGTCGACCGCCTTGGTGTTGGCCTTGGAATCGAGGTCGTTCATGGTGCGGCGGAAGTGGGTGCGCCAGTTCGTCACGATCACCGTGAACGAAATGTAGGTCACCAGCGCCACCGCGGTGATCACGCTGAACCACTTGTCGTATTTGCTGCTCAGGTACACCAGCACCAGCGTGATCTCCACCAGCGTCGGCAGGATGTTGAACAGGGTGTAGGAGATGAGCGAACTGACGCCGCGGGTGCCGCGTTCGATATCGCGCGTCATGCCGCCGGTCTGGCGGTTCAGGTGGAAGCGCAGCGACAGCGCGTGCAGGTGGCGAAACACCTGCAGGGCGATGGTGCGCACGGCGCGCTGCGTCACGCGGGCGAACAGGAACTCGCGCAGCTCGGTAAACACGGTGGTCGACAGCCGCAGCGCGCCGTACGCGACCAGCGCGGCCACCGGCAGCACCAGCAGCGCGCGCGGATTGGACGGGCCGATCGTCAGCGCATCGATCAGGTGCTTCATCACCACCGGAATGCCGACGTTGGCGACCTTGGCGCCGATCAGGCAGGCCAGCGCGGCCATCACGCGCCACTTGTACACCCACAAGTAGGGGAACAGGGTTTTCAGCGTGGCCCAGTCAGTGCGCGAGGCAGCTTTGCCGTCGGCGGATGGGGGCGGGGAAGGTTCGGAATGGCGGCGCATGGCAGAGCTCAGTGATTTATGGTTCAATTCCGGACGATTGTAGCCTTTCACGGGAATTCACGATGACCACGCCAGAAAACACAGTAAGCAATACCATCGCCAACGCCGGCCTCCCGCCCGGCAAAATGCCGCAGCTGCGGGTGATGCCGGCGCCCGCCGACGCCAACGTCTACGGCGACGTGTTCGGCGGCTGGATCATGGCGCAGGTGGACGTGGCCGGCTCGCTGCCGGCCACGCGCCGCGCCAACGGCCGCGTCGCCACCCTCGCCGTCAACTCCATCCTGTTCAAGCAGCCGGTGTTCGTCGGCGACCGGCGGTCGTTCTAAGCCGATATCGT
>JBBRXM010000009.1:0-96662 GCA_038248405.1 Burkholderiales bacterium | reverse complement strand
TAGTCGGCGTGGGCGGAGCCGGCGGCAACGCGGTTCAACACATGATCAACAAGGGCGTGTCGGGCGTGGAGTTCATCGCGGCGAACACGGACGCCCAGGCGCTGGCCGCTTCGAGCGCGCACAACATCATCCAGATCGGCGAGTCCGGCCTGGGCGCCGGCATGAAGCCTGCGGTCGGCCGCCAGCTGGCCGAAGAATCGCGTGCCCGCATCGAAGACTCGCTGCGCGGCGCGCACATGGTGTTCATCGCTGCCGGCATGGGCGGCGGCACCGGTACCGGCGCCGCGCCGATCGTGGCCGAAATCGCCAAGTCGATGGGCGCGCTGACGGTGGCCGTGGTGTCGAAGCCGTTTTCGTACGAAGGCCAGAAGTGCATGGACATCGCCGAGGAAGGCCTGGACGAACTGACCAAGCACGTCGACTCGCTGATCATCATCCTCAACGAAAAGCTCGAAGAGATCTACGAAGACGAAAGCATGATCGACTGGATGAAGCACGCCGACGACGTGCTCAATAACGCCGTCGCCGGTATCGCCGAGATCATCAACGTGCCGGGCCATATCAACGTCGACTTCAACGACGTCAAGACCATCATGGGCGAGCAGGGCAAGGCGATGATGGGCACCGCCACCGCTTCCGGCGTCGACCGTGCGCGTATCGCCGCCGAACAGGCCGTGGCCTCGCCGCTGCTGGATGGCATCGACCTGTCCGGCGCGCGCGGCGTGCTGGTCAACGTCACCGCCAGCCGTGGCCTGAAGGGTAAGGAGATCAAGGAAGTGATGGCGGCAGTGCGCGCCTTCGCCGCTCCCGACGCTTCCATCGCGCAGGGCATCGCCTACGACGACGCCATGGGCGACGACATCCGCGTCACCGTGGTGGCGACCGGCCTGGGCAAGAGCAAGAAGGCGATGCAGCTGGTGCAGCAGCCGATGATGCGCACCGGTACCCACAATGCGCCGCTGATGGCGGCGAGCGCCGGCCTGCATGCGTCGGCCGGCGTGACGATGGGTTCGACGACCGTCAGCGGCCACGCCGCCATGGACGGCATGAAGCAGCCGGCCGTGTGGCGCCGCGAGCAGGCATCCGAGCAGGTGCAGGCGATGCAGCGCAACGGCGTCGAGACGTACGACATCCCGGCGTTCCTGCGCAAGCAAGCCGACTAAGTTCGAGACTAAGTTCGGGTAACAAGCACCACCGGACGTCATCCCCGCTTCGCGAGGATGACGTTTTTTTTCGTTGGTGGCGGTGGTGCGGTTTCTTGCTCTTCCAGCAAAAAAAACCAGGATCGGGCATACTGCCGGGAGCACGTGAAAACGTTCACCCAACACCGTACAAGGAGTCATCCATGACCATCAAAATCGGCGATAAATTGCCAGAAGGCACGCTCGCGGAATTCATCGACACCGCCACCGAAGGCTGCGCGCTCGGCCCGAATACGTTCCAGGTGGCCGAACTGGCCAAGGGCAAGAAGATCGCCATCTTCGGCCTGCCAGGCGCCTACACGCCGACCTGCTCGGCGCAGCACGTGCCAGGCTACGTCGCGCAAGCGGACGCACTCAAGGCCAAGGGCGTCGACGAAATCTGGTGCATCTCGGTCAACGACGCGTTCGTAATGGGTGCATGGGGCCGCGAACAGAAAGCCACCGGCATCGTCCGCATGATGGCTGACGGCAACGCAGACTTCAGCAAGGCACTCGGCCTGGACGCCGACTTCTCCAAGTTCGGCATGGGCACCCGCTCGCAGCGCTACTCGATGCTGGTCGAAGACGGCGTCGTCAAGCAGCTCAACGTCGAAGAAGGCGGCGGCTTCAAGGTATCGAACGCCGAAACCATGCTCGGCCAGCTGTAAGCGATCCTGCAGTTCTCGCAAAAACGGCGCCGCGGCGCCGTTTTTCGTTCTACCCCGAATACGGATTTTCATGGACCAAGCACTCGCCCGCCGCCACGGCAACCGCCGCAATATCTACATGATGCTGACCGCCGCCGCCGTGTTCTCGCTGATGGACATGGCGATGAAGCTGCTGTCGGCGCACTACCCGGCGATGCAGGTGGCATCGCTGCGCGCGCTGGTGTCGCTGCCGCTGGTGGGCGCCTACGTCGTCTGGCGCGGCGCGCACCGCTCGCTGCTGCAGATCCGCTGGTCGATGCACCTGCTGCGCGGCGTGCTAGGCATCGCCATGCTGGCCCTGTTCGCGTATGGCCTGAAAACCTTGTCGCTGGCCGAAGCCTACACCATCTTCTTTATCGCGCCGGCGCTGATCACGGCGCTGTCGGTGCTGTTCCTGAAGGAGCGCGTCAACGGCGCCCAGTGGATCGCGATCGCGGTCGGCCTGCTCGGCGTGCTGGTGGTGCTGCGCCCGAGCGGTGCCGGCTTTCTCACCATGGGCGGGCTGGCGGTGCTGTGCGCGGCCACCTGCTACGCGGTGTCGGCGATTTCCGCGCGCATCCTCTCGCGCAGCGACCGCAGCGAGCACATGGTGGTGTGGCTGATGGTGATGATGGCGATCGGCGCGACCGCGCTGGCGGCGCCGGCCTGGGTGCCGGTGCGCGCCGAGCACACCTGGCTGTTGTGCGGCCTGGCCGTGAGCGGCTTCGTCGGCCAGCTGGCCATCACCGAGGCCTTCGGCTCGGGCGAGGCGTCCAAGGTGGCGCCGTTCGAATACTCGGCGCTGGCGTGGGGCGTGGGCCTGGACTGGCTGCTGTGGCGCGTGCTGCCCGACCAGTACACCCTGCTGGGCGCGGCGATCATCATCGGCAGCGGCATTTACCTGATCCGCAACGAGCGCGTGCACGCGGAAGCGGAACACCCGTAAGGCTGAGCGTCGGTCATTCAAGTTGGATATAATCGCCCCATGTTAAAACAACGAACCATCAGGCAGCAGGTGCGCACCATCGGCGTCGGATTGCACTCCGGCACCAAGGTTGAACTGACGCTGCGTCCGGCCGCGATCGATACCGGCATCGTGTTCCGCCGCGTCGATCTCGACCCGGTGGTCGAATTCCCCGCCAGCGCCGGCGTGGTGGGCGACACCCGCATGGCGTCCGTGCTGATCAAGGACAAGGCGCGCGTGTCCACCGTCGAGCACCTGATGTCGGCCTGCGCGGGCCTGGGCATCGACAACCTGTACATCGACGTCTCGGCCGAAGAGATCCCGATCATGGACGGCTCGGCGTCGTCGTTCGTGTTCCTGCTGCAGCAGGCCGGCGTGCAGGAGCAGGGCGCGGCCAAGAAATTCATCCGCGTGCTCAAGGAGGTCGAAGTGCGCCAGGGCAGCGGCGACAACGAGAAGTGGGCGCGCCTGTCGCCGCACGACGGCTTCAAGCTCGACTTCTACATCGAGTTCAATCATCCCGCGGTCGATGGCACCACCCAGCGCGCGCTGGTCGATTTCGGCGACGTCTCGTACGTGCACGACGTCGCGCGCGCGCGCACCTTCGGCTTCATGCAGGATGTGGAGAGCCTGCGCGGCATGGGCCTGGCGCGCGGCGGCTCGCTCGAAAACGCCATCGTGATGGACGAGTACCGCATCCTCAATTCGGACGGCCTGCGCTACGAAGACGAATTCGTGCGCCACAAGATCCTCGACGCCATCGGCGACCTGTACCTGGTCGGCCATCCGCTGCTGGCCAGCTACCACGCCCACAAGTCGGGCCACGCGCTCAACAACCAGTTGCTGCTGGCGCTGTTGGCGCGGCCGGACGCGTACGAGATCATCTCGTTCGACGCGCCGGGGACGGCGCCGGCATCCTACGTGCGCCAGATGGCGCGCGAGTGGGCGCTCACCTAACGGTTCTGGGTCTGGGCCTGGGGTCTGACCCCGTGGGGTCAGACCCCGGTGTAGCGCCGGCCCGAAAAGAAAAACCTAGCGCCGCCTGGCCGCCATCGCCTTGATGGCCGCAATCAGCGTGGCGTTCTGCGCCGTCTCCGGCAGCGTGTTGCCCAGTTCTTCGAACGCCGCCACCGCCGTCTGCGGGAAATCGAGCTGGCGCGTGTGCACCACCGGGGCGATGCTGCGCGTAACCTGCACCTTCAGGCGGATATGATTGACCTGCCAGCCGCGCTTTAACAGCGCCGCCTGCAGCTTCGGCACCTGCTGCTTGAGCTTGGCGGCGACCGCCGACGTCGGCGTTGCCAGCACCAGCTGGGCGTCCTCGAACGAGAGCACGTCGCAGTTGCCGAACATCGGCGGCAGGGCGGCGGCGCAGTCCTTTTGCAGGCTGGCCATGCGCATCGCGGTCGGCAGCAGGCTGGCCATCCGCGCGTTGCTGCTCAGAAAGCTGGTGGCGCCAAGCGAGGTCTGGCGCGACTTGGTGCCATAGATATGGCCGATGCCTTGATTGTGGGAATTAAACCGCATGAGGCGCAACATATCACAGCTGGCGGCGCGATGGCATTGTTTGGTGGCGGCGGTACAATTTGATAACATTGTTTTACAGGGTGCACTTGTTATCGGGGCCATTAACCCCAAGTGTGGCCAGATCGCATGATAAAATCACTGTCTTTTTGCCATAGTCGGCCTTGTGCAGGTATCTTTTTGATACCATTCAGGCTCTTTTTCGCGGCGCATTTTTCAAGAATTCAAGCATGTCATTACTGACCCAGATTTTCGGTAGCCGCAACCAGCGGCTGCTCAAGCAATATCAAAAGACCGTGCGCGCCATCAGTGCGCTCGAGCCGCAGATCGAAAAGCTGTCCGACGCTGAACTCCAGGCCAAGACTCCTGAATTCAAGGACCGCGTGGCGAAAGGCGAGACGCTCGACGACCTGCTGCCGGAAGCGTTCGCGGTGTGCCGCGAGGCCGCCCGGCGCGTGCTCAAGATGCGCCACTTCGACGTCCAGATGATCGGCGGCATGGTCCTGCACTACGGCAAAATCGCTGAGATGGGCACGGGCGAAGGCAAGACGCTGATGGCGACGCTGCCGACCTACCTCAACGCGCTGTCCGGCAAGGGCGTGCACGTCATCACCGTCAACGACTACCTGGCGCAGCGCGATGCCGAGTGGATGGGCCGCCTGTACAGCTGGCTGGGCCTGACCACCGGCGTCAACCTGTCGCAGATGGACCACGACACCAAGCAGTCCGCCTACGCCGCCGACATCACCTACGGCACCAACAACGAATTCGGCTTCGACTACCTGCGCGACAACATGGTCTACGAGGCGCGCGAGCGCGTCCAGCGTTCGCTCAACTTCGCCGTCGTCGACGAGGTCGACTCGATCCTGATCGACGAAGCGCGCACCCCGCTGATCATCTCCGGCCAGGCCGAGAACCACACGGACCTGTACCACAAGATCAACGAACTGCCCGGCATGCTGACCATGCAGATCGGCGAAGAGACGCCGGACGGCAAGGGCGTCATCGAAGTCCCGGGCGACTACACCAAGGACGAAAAGGCGCACACCGTGCTGCTGACCGAAGCGGGCCACGAGAACGCCGAAGCGATCCTGTCCAAGATGGGCCTGCTGCCGGAAGGCGCCTCGCTCTACGACGCCGCCAACATCACGCTGATCCACCACCTGTATGCGGCGCTGCGCGCCCACGCGCTGTACCACAAGGACCAGCATTACGTGGTGCAGAACGACGAAGTGGTGATCGTCGACGAATTCACCGGCCGCCTGATGACGGGCCGGCGCTGGTCCGACGGCCTGCACCAGGCAGTCGAAGCGAAAGAGGGCGTGCGCATCCAGAACGAGAACCAGACGCTGGCCTCGATCACGTTCCAGAACTACTTCCGCATGTACGCCAAGCTGTCGGGCATGACCGGCACCGCCGACACCGAGGCCTACGAATTCCAGGAAATCTACGGCCTCGAGACCGTCGTCATTCCGCCGAACCGTCCGTCCAAGCGCATCGACCGCCAGGACCAGGTCTACAAGTCGGCGCAGGAAAAGTACGGCGCCATGCTGGTCGATATCCGCGACTGCTTCGAGCGCGGCCAGCCGGTGTTGGTCGGCACCACCTCGATCGAAAACTCCGAACTGCTGTCGGGGATCCTGACCGGCGCCAAGCTCGCACACAACGTCCTCAACGCCAAGCAGCATGCGCGCGAAGCGGAGATCATCGCGCAGGCCGGCCGTCCGAAGATGATCACGATCGCCACCAACATGGCCGGCCGCGGTACCGACATCGTTTTGGGCGGTAACGTCGAAAAGCAGATCCAGATCATCGAAGCGAACATCGACCTGCCGGAGTCCGAAAAAGCGGCGCAGTCGGAAAAGCTGCGCGACGAGTGGCAATCGCTGCACGACCACGTGGTCGGCGCGGGCGGGCTGCACATCATCGGCACCGAGCGGCACGAATCGCGCCGCGTCGACAACCAGCTGCGCGGGCGCTCCGGCCGCCAGGGCGATCCGGGTTCCTCGCGCTTCTACCTGTCGCTCGACGACGCGCTGCTGCGCATCTTCGCCGGCGACCGCGTGCGCGCCGTGATGGACCGCCTGAAGATGCCGGAAGGCGAACCGATCGAAGCGGGCATCGTGTCGCGTTCGATCGAATCGGCGCAGCGCAAGGTCGAGGCGCGCAACTTCGACATCCGCAAGCAGCTGCTCGAGTACGACGACGTCGCCAACGACCAGCGCAAGGTGATCTACACCCAGCGCAACGAGCTGCTCGAGACGACCGACATTTCGGAGCTGATCGCGTCGCTGCGCGTGGGCGTCTTCCACGACGTGGTGCGTGCCCATGTGCCGGCCGAGTCGGTCGAAGAGCAGTGGAGCGTCGCGGCGCTGGAAAATACGCTGGCTTCCGAGTGGAACCTGGAAGTGCCGCTGCAGGCGATGCTCGCCGCCGACCAGAACGTCACCGACGAGGACATCCTCGAGAAGGTGCTCGCCGCTGCCGACGATTCGTACAACGCCAAGATCGGCATCGTCGGCAAGGAGTCGTTCGGCGGTTTCGAGCGCAACGTCATGCTGCAAAGCGTCGACAGCCACTGGCGCGAGCACCTGGCCGCGCTCGACCACCTGCGCCAGGGCATCCACCTGCGCGGCTACGCGCAGAAGAACCCGAAACAGGAATACAAGCGCGAAGCGTTCGAACTGTTCGGCAGCATGCTCGACCAGATCAAGAACGAAGTGATCAAGATGGTCATGACGGTGCGGATCCAGTCGCGCGAAGAAATCGATGCAGCCGAAGCGGAACTGGCGGCGCAGCAGGCGCACCTGGCCAACGTCAGTTACCAGCACGCCGACTTCAACCCGAACGCGGCGCCGGAAGAACTGCTGGCGCCGACGGCCGAGCCGCAATTCGCTGCCGGCGCTGCCGCCACCGACGACGTCGGCTACATGGGCGTCAAGGTCGGCCGCAACGATCCTTGCCCTTGCGGCAGCGGCAAGAAGTTCAAGCAGTGCCACGGCAAGCTGGCGTAAGCCGGCAGTGACCGTAACGAGCGGCAGGGCGCAAGCCTTGCCGCTTTTTTTTTTCGCCGTCCGCTTACCAAAGTCATCCTCGCGTAGCGGGGATCCATAATGAGCCAATCGAAGCGGCGAGAGTCGCGCAGCATGGGTCCCCGCTTCGCGAAGATGACGGTTTTTGGGCACCTGGGTATTTGGGGGAGATCAGTGGGGCTTTTACGACTTGTCTGCCTGGCTGCTGCGCTGACGATCGGGACTTCGGCCTACGCCGCCGCGCCGGTCACGCCGGCCGGCATCGTCGATGCGCGTGCCGAATTTCGCGCCGTGTTCTGCGCCTTGTTACGGCGCGACGAGCCGTCGTTCGGGTGCGACGACTGGCTGCGCCGCTTCCCGGATGAAGCGCCGCTCGCGGCGCCGCCGGCCACCGCGGCGCCCGCCGTCAGGATCGTCATCGTCGGCGGCCTGTTCGGCGATTGCCTGCCCGGGGTGACGGCGTTCGGCGACGCCGTGGCGCCGCTGCGCGTGGCCGGATCCCAGGTCAGCTACGCGCCGGTCGAAGGACGCGCCAGTGCCGAGTCCAACGCCGCCATCATCCGCGCGCACGTGCTGCATGAAGCGGCAGCGATGCCGCAACTGCCGGTCGTCATCGTCGCCTATTCGAAGGGCGTGACCGACGCCATGACGGCGCTGGCGGCATACCCCGAAATGGCGCAGAAGGTGGGCGCCTTGATCAGCGTCGCGGGCGTGGTCAACGGCTCGGGCGCCGCGGATCGCTTCCTCAAGCTGTACAACGCCAGCGCCGGCCTGCTGCCGTACCGCGCGTGTCCGGTGGGCGATGGCGGCGAAGTGCGCACGCTGACGCACCAATACCGCCGCACCTGGCTCGCCACGCACCGCCTGCCGGCCGGACCGCTTTACTTTTCCATCGTCGCGCTGCCGTCGCCGGAGCGCGTCTCGCGCGCGCTGTCCGGCTTCCACCGCAGTCTCTCGCGCACCGACTCGCGCAACGACGGCCAGATGATCTACGCCGACGCGATCGTCCCGCACAGCACCTTGCTCGCCTACGCCGATGCCGACCATTTCGCCGTCGCCCTGCCGTTCGACAGCGCCATGCCGCATGCGCGGCTGGTGGGCATCAACCGCAACGCGTACCCACGTGCGCAGATGGTGGAGGCGGCGATCCGGCTGGCGCAGACGCGTCTCGGGCGCTAGCGGTCGCGGTTCATTGCGCCGGCAGCGTGATCTTGCAGATCGCCCGTCCCGACACGACGTCACGCATATTTGTCAAATCATCTTTTACGATCCTTGGTTGGATCAGAAAATTTGAACGAGATCAGGCGGGACGCACGCCCGGCCCGAAGGCGCGCTCCTCGTGCCACAGCGTGACGAACAGCGTCATCACGACCGGGCCGATGAACAGGCCCACCAGGCCGAGCGTCTCGACGCCGCCCAGGATCCCCAGCAGCACCGCCAGGAAGGGCAGCTTGGTGGCGTTGCCGATGATGGTCGGCCGCACGAAATGGTCGGCGACGAACAGCACCACCATGCCGGCCACCGCCACCGCGATGGCCGCGCCGGAGTGGCCGCTGGCGAACAACAGCGCCGCGACGGTGAGGAAGGCGAGCGGCGCGCCGAACGGGATGATGGCCAGTACGCCGGTGGCGGCCGCCCACAGCACTGCAGAGGGCACGCCGGCGAACACGTACACGACGCCCAGCAGCGCGCCTTCGGCCAGCCCGACCAGCACGAGGCCGTTGACGGTGGCGCGGATCGCCATCGGCACCTTGGTCGCATACAGCTGCCAGCGCGCGCGGCCCACGCTGTGGCTGCCGATGGCGTCCATCTGGCGCACCAGCGCCGGCCCGTCCTTATAGAAGAAGAACAGCGCCAGAAAAGCGAAGCCGACGTCGATCAGCCGGTGCAGCACCAGCGCGCCCAGGTTGCGCAGCACTTCGCTGGCGCTGCGCAGCCGGCCCACCGAGCCGTCCTGCAGCAGGTGCGCCAGACCATGCGGCTGGCCCAGCGTGTTGGACCACCAGTCCAGCACCGCCTGGCCCACCATCGGCACGCGCGCAAGCCACAGCGGCGGCGCCAGGCCGTTGTTGTTGGCGTCGGCCACCAGCGCGGCCAGCGCCGGCGCCTGGTGCGCCGCCTCGATGACGCCGATCGCCAGCGGCAGCACGAACATCAGTGCGCTCACCGCGGTAGCGAGGATCGCGGCCGGTATCATGTGCTCTGCGCAGGCGCGCAGGATCCGCGCGAACATCGGCCAGGTGGCGATGCAGATAATCCCGGCCCACACCAGCGGCAGGAAGAAACGCTGCGTGATGAAGGCGGCGAACACGATGATCGCCAGGGAGAAGCAGGTGCTGAGGATGTCGCGCTGGGTTTCGCTCATCAATATATCTCCTGAAGTGGCGCTTAGGGTAACACCCTCGCAACACGGCGCGACGCCGCCACGGGTACAGGCGGTACAATAGCGGCTTCGAATTCAACCGCTGGATATCCGCCATGGCCGTCAATTCCCCCCTGCCCGTAGCAGCCGACCTGAAACCCGTCAACGGCATCGAGATCGGCTTTGCCCAAGCCGGCATCAAGAAGCCCAACCGCAAGGACGTGCTGGTGATGACGCTCGCCGACACCGCCACCGTGGCCGGCGTGTTCACCAAGAACCGCTTCTGCGCCGCGCCCGTCCAGGTCAGCAAGGCCAACCTGGCGGCAGTGACGGCCGGCGGCGCGCCGATCCGCGCGCTGGTGGTCAACACCGGCAACGCCAACGCCGGCACCGGCGAATCGGGCCTGGCGAAGGCGCAGCAGACCTGCGCGGCGCTGGCCGAACTGCTTGGCTGCACGCAGCAGCAGGTGCTGCCGTTTTCGACCGGCGTCATCCTCGAACCGCTGCCGGTCGAGAAAATCGTCGCCGGCCTGCCGGCCGCGATTGCGAACCTCAGGCAGGACAACTGGTTCAACGCCGCCGAAGCGATCATGACCACCGATACGCAGCCAAAGGCCGCGTCGCGCACCGTCACCATCGGCGCCCACGTGGTGACGATGACGGGCATCAGCAAGGGCGCCGGCATGATCAAGCCGAACATGGCCACCATGCTGGGCTACCTCGCGTTCGACGCGAAGGTGACGCAGCCCGTACTCGACCAGCTGGTGCGCCACGCCGCCGACCAGTCGTTCAACTGCATCACCATCGACGGCGACACCTCGACCAACGACTCCTTCATGCTGATCGCTACCGGCGCCGGCAGCCTGGCCATCGACAGCGTCGACTCGCCCGACTACGCCGCGCTGCGCGACGCCGTCACCGACCTCTCGCGCAACCTGGCGCAGCAGATCATCCGCGACGGCGAAGGCGCCACCAAGTTCATCACCATCACGGTCGAGCAGGGCGCCAGCGTCGAAGAATGCCGCAAGATCGCCTACTCGATCGCCCACTCGCCGCTGGTCAAGACGGCGTTCTTCGCGTCCGACCCGAACCTGGGCCGCATCCTGGCCGCGATCGGCTACGCCGGCGTCGACGACCTCGACGTCAGCAAGCTCGACATGTACCTCGACGACGTCTGGGTGGCCAAGAACGGCGGCCGCAATCCGGACTACCAGGAAGCGGACGGCCAGCGCGTGATGAAGCAGAGCGAGATCACCGTGCGCGTGACACTGCAGCGCGGCGAGGCTGCCGCCACCGTGTGGACCTGCGACCTGTCGCACGAGTACGTGACCATCAACGCCGACTACCGCTCGTAACATCATGACGCCGCTCGAACAATTCCTGCTGCGCGCCGAGGCACTGCTGCTGCGGGTCGAAGGCGTGCTGCCGCCGGCGATCCCGCGCGAGCCGGACTGGAAGCGCAGCTTCGCCTTCCGCTGGAAGAAGCGCGGCGGCAGCGGCTTTCTGCAGCCGGTGGCGCACGCGTCGACCATCGCGCTGTCGGACCTGCACAACATCGGCAGCCAGAAGCAGCAGATCGAGCAGAACACGCGCCAGTTCGTGCAGAAGCGGCCGGCCAACAACGTGCTGCTGACGGGCGCGCGCGGCACCGGCAAGTCCTCGCTGATCAAGGCCTGTCTGAACCAGTTCGCCGCCGACGGCCTGCGCCTGATCGAAGTCGACAAGGCCGACCTGGCCGAACTGACCGACATCGTCGACCTGGTCGCCGGCCGTCCCGAGCGCTTCATCATCTTCTGCGACGACCTGTCGTTCGAGGAGGGCGAGAGCGGCTACAAGGCGCTGAAAGTCGCGCTCGACGGCTCCATCTCGGCGCAGTCGGACAACGTCCTCATTTACGCCACCTCCAACCGGCGCCACCTGATGCCCGAGCGGATGAGCGACAACGCCGGCTATACCTCCGACGACAACGGCGACCTGCATCCGGGCGAGACGGTGGAAGAGAAGATCTCGCTGTCGGAGCGCTTCGGCCTGTGGCTGTCGTTCTACCCGTTCAAGCAGGACGACTACCTCGACATCGTCGCCCATTGGCTGGGCAGCTTCGGCTGCGACGCCGCGCAGATCGAAGCGGCGCGCGCCGATGCGCTGCGCTGGGCGCTGCAGCGCGGCTCGCGCTCCGGCCGCGTGGCCTGGCAGTTCGCCAAGGACCACGCCGGGAAGCTGCCCGATGCCTGATGCGGTCCGCCCGATCGACGTCGTGGTCGGCATCCTGATGAAGCCGAACGGCGACGTGCTGCTCGGCCAGCGGCCCGAGGGCAAGCCCTACGCCGGCTACTGGGAATTCCCGGGCGGGAAAGTGGAGGCGGGCGAAGAGCTGTTCGCCGCGCTGCAGCGCGAGTTCGTCGAGGAGCTCGGCCTGGACGTCACCAGCGCCGACGAGTGGTGCGGCATCGGGCACGTGTACGAGCATGCGCACGTGCGACTGCATTTTTTTATCAGCCGTGCGTGGCGCGGCGAACCGCAAAGCCTGGAAGGGCAGGCTTTTGCGTGGCAGGGCGCGGTCGGCGTGACGCCGCTGCTGCCGGCAACCATCCCCTTGCTTGAATGGCTGGACCAGGTGCGCTATCCGGCTTATCCGCCGGCCGGCGCGACGGCCGATGCAGCGGCGAACCCGCCGCCCTCCGCGTCGACCGCTCTCTAAATTTGTACAAGGAATTTCGTGAACATCATCGTCTTGGGTAGTGGCGTCATCGGCACCACGTCAGCGTATTACCTGGCCAAAGCAGGCCATCAGGTCACCGTCGTCGACCGCCAGCCGGAAGCGGGCCTGGAAACGAGCTTCGCCAATGCCGGCGAGGTCTCGCCCGGCTATGCGTCGCCGTGGGCCGGGCCCGGCGTGCCGATGAAGGCCGTCAAGTGGCTGCTGATGCAGCATAGCCCGCTGGTGGTGCGGCCCGCGTTCGATCCCGAGATGTGGCGCTGGATGTTCCAGATGCTGGCCAACTGCAACCAGAAAAGCTATGAGGTCAACAAGGGCCGCATGGTGCGCCTGGCCGAATACTCGCGCGACTGCCTGGTGCAGCTGCGCGCCGACACCGGCATCGCCTACGACGAGCGCAGCAAGGGCACGCTGCAGCTGTTCCGCACCCAGAAGCAGCTCGACGGCGCCGCCGC
This sequence comes from Burkholderiales bacterium, assembly GCA_038248405.1. Classification (GTDB taxonomy): domain Bacteria; phylum Pseudomonadota; class Gammaproteobacteria; order Burkholderiales; family Burkholderiaceae_D; genus JAFCUW01. Next base: position 83,742 of record JBBRXM010000009.1, on the reverse strand, counting down.
CGACATCGCCGTGCTCGATCAGTACAAGGTGCCGTACGCGGTGCTCGACCCGGAAGGCTGCGAGGCGGCCGAGCCGGCGCTGTCGAACGTGCGCGGCAAATTCGTCGGCGGCCTGCAGCTGCCCGGCGACGAGACCGGCGACTGCTTCAAGTTCACCCAGCGCCTGGCCGAGATGGCGAAGGAACTGGGCGTGGTATTCCGCCAGGGCGTCGACATCCAGCGCCTGGTGGTCGATGGCGACCGCGTCACCGGCGTGGTCACCGACAAGGGCGAGCTGAAGGCCGACTCGTTCGTGCTGGCGCTGGGCAGCTACTCGCCGCTGATGCTGCGCCAGGTCGGCATCCGCATTCCGGTCTATCCGGTCAAGGGCTATTCGATCACGGTGCCGATCGTCGATGCGGCCGGCGCGCCGGAATCGACGGTGATGGACGAGACGTTCAAGGTGGCGATCACCCGCCTGGGCGACCGCATCCGCGTCGGCGGCACCGCCGAAATCGCCGGCTACGATCTGAGCCTGCACCAGGCGCGCCGCGACACGCTGGAGCATTCGGTGAATGACCTGTTCCCGCGCGGCGGCGACACCTCCAAGGCGCAGTTCTGGTGCGGCCTGCGGCCGATGACGCCGGACGGCACGCCGGTGGTGGGGCCGACGCCATTTCGCAACCTGTTCCTCAACACCGGCCACGGCACGCTGGGCTGGACGATGGCGTGCGGTTCCGGGCGCGTGCTGGCCGACCTGGTGTCGGGCAGGCAGCCGGAGATCGGTCTGGAGGGCTTGTTCATGGACCGCTACGGCCGCAGCAACAAGCCGATCTTCGTGCCGCAGGGCGTGACCGCGTAAGTTTTTGCGGCGCACGTTCGGCAGGGATCCCCGCCTGCGACGGTTTTTCGTTCAACGAATGTAGAAACGTCGCCCCCGCGCAGGCGGGGATCCATAATCCATGAGCGCTGGCCGCTGGCGGGGGAAGGTCGCGGCCTATCCCTGTTTTTTCTTCTTCGACTTCCAGCCCAGGTCGCACGTGCTGGAAAGCACGTCGCCGCAGCAATCGGCATCGATGCCCGGATCGCAATCTCCATGCTGATAGCTTAACGGCCCGCCGCCAAAGCGCTGCTGGCGGCCGCAGGCATCGAGGCGGCGCCGGAGCAGGCGCAGCCCCGTGCGCAGGCCGCAGCGCTGTAATACCCGGTAGCCGTAGGCCGAGCAGCTGTCGCCACCGGTGGCCCCGCGGTGCGCGCACGAGTATCCCTTGCGCGGCGACAGGTGGCGCTGGTAGAAGCGGATCGCGCGCAGCGCGCACCTTGCGGCCAGTCCTGGCTCATCGATGAAGCGTCGGCGCATGGGTCCCCTGCGGTGACAGCAAAAAGCTGGTGTCACAAAAAGCTGGTGTCAGGTCTGACATTCGGACATTTCAGAGCGAAATGTCCGAATGTCAGACCTGACACCGGTTTTTAATCATCCGCCAGCGGGTCGTCCAGCGGGTCGGTCGGCGCGCCGCCGGGGATGACGAACTTCTCTTCGGCCCAGGCGCCCAGGTCGATCTGCTTGCAGCGCTCCGAGCAGAACGGGCGGTACTTGTTGGCCGGCGTCCATTCGACTTTCTTGGCGCAGGTAGGGCAGCTTACAACGGTCATGGCAAATCACTCACATCTTAAAAGTTGCACAGCGTGAGTTCGAACGGTACGTCGTCTTCCAGGGGCTTGGGCTTGAGGTCGCCGCCCTGGCTCGTAAAGCGAACCCACAACATATATTTATTAGCCGATATCTCGGGAATCGCACCCAGCGACTCGTCAAGCGTCAGCCTCAGCATCTGGTACACCTTGCCTTGCAGCATTTGCTGGTAGCTGCCGGCGATGGCGATCATCTTTACCGGGCCGCCGGAGTCGCGCAGCAGGCGCAGCACCAGCGCGAGCGCGTCGAACAGCGGCGCCAGCGGCGCGAACCAGGTCACGATGTCGTTGTAACGCTGCTCGGCGGGGCGCTTCTGCCACGCATAATAGGATGGTAAATCGAATTCGCAGGCGCCGCCGGGGATGATCGTGCGCCCGCGGATGCTCATCAGCCATTCGTTGTCGCGCACGTTCTGGCCGGTCTTGCCTTGCGCCGCCACCAGGCTGGCGCTGACGGTCTCCAGTTCGCCCAGCACGGCGTCGAGCATGTCGGCCGAGACGTTGGGATTGGAGCGGTAGCCCAGCAGGCTTTGCTTCTGCCGCTCGAGTTCTTGCAGCAGGTCGGATTTGAGGTCGGCGCGGCCGGCCACTTCGAGCATGTCGAAAATGGTGGAGAGCGCGACGTGGTGCTGCATCGCATGTTCTTGGTGAACAAAAAACTTGAATTTTTCGTACAAATCTTCCAGCCGCAACAACGTGCGTATGCGCTCGTTGAAAGGGTATTCGTAGACGATCAAAATGACATCCCTTTACGTGGTGGCCCGAGAAGAATCACGTGATTCTGACCCATGCGGCGCAAAATTACAAACGCTCCATTGGTATTTTTGCCATTCTGGCGGAAATTGCCAGATATGTCTGGTGCAAGGCCTCGACTTGCGGTTCCAGGGCGGCCAGGCCGTCGTCGTTGACGATGACGTCGTCGGCCGCGGCCAGCCGCGCCTGGCGCGATACCTGTGCCGCCATGATGGCTTTCACTTGCGCTTCTTGCAAGCCATTGCGGGCCATGACCCGCGCAATTTGCGTCGCTTCCGAGCAATCGATGGCCAGCACGCGCGCTACCCGGCCGCGCCAGGCGCCCGATTCGATCAGCAGGGGCACGACGAAGATGACGTACAGGCCCTCGGCCGCGTCCGCCTCTGCCTCGGCGGCGGCGCGGATCAGCGGGTGCAGGATGGCCTCCAGGCGCAGCTTGGCCGACGGATCGGAAAACACCAGCGCGCGCATGGCGGCGCGGTCGAGCGCGCCGTCGGCGGTGAGATAGGCGTCGCCGAATCCGGCGCGAATGGCCGACATCGCCGCGCCGCCCGGCAGCGTCATCGCGTGGGCGATCAGGTCGGTATCGACCACGGTGGCGCCGCGCGCGGCGAACATGTTGGCCACGGTCGTCTTGCCGCAGCCGATACCGCCGGTCAGTCCGATCTGCAGCAGGGGGCCGTGCTTGTCCATGTGCTCCTCGCCGGCCCCCATCGCTTATCCGAGGAGGCGGTTGGTGTACGCGGCGATCGGTGTTCCGAACAGCATTGCGATCATGCCGGCCGCCGCCAGGTAGGGGCCGAACGGGATCGGCTTTTCACGGCCATGCTTGGCGAACACGATCAGGCAGATGCCGACCACCGCGCCGACCGCCGACGACAGCAGGATGATGGTCGGCAGCATGGTCCAGCCGAGCCAGGCGCCCAGCGCCGCCAGCAGCTTGAAGTCACCATAGCCCATCCCTTCCTTGCCCGTCGCCAGCTTGAACAGCCAGTAGATCGCCCACAGCACCAGGTAGCCGGCGGCGGCGCCGATCACCGCTTCGTGCAGCGGCACGAAAGTGCCGTTCAGGTTGATCAGCAGGCCGGCCCACAGCAGCGGGAAGGTCAGGTCGTCGGGCAGCAGCTGGGTGTCGAAGTCGATCGCCGTCATCGCCAGCAGCGCGTAGCCGAAGCCGAGCGTGGCCAGGCCCGCCCAGCCGCTGCCGAACTTCCACACCAATAGCGCCGACAGCAGGCCGGCCACCAGTTCGATGGCCGGGTAGCGGATCGAGATCGGCGCCTTGCAGGCACTGCACTTGCCGCCCAGCGCGATGTAGCTCACTACCGGGATGTTTTCCAGCGCGGTGATCTGGTGGCCGCAATGCGGGCAGGCCGAGCGCGGCACCATCAGGTTGAAACGGTCCTGGTGCGGCAATTCCTTGCCGCTTTCGTGGGCGACGTAGTTGTCCGACTCGCGCTGCATCATCTTCGGCATCCGGTAGATGACGACATTCAGGAAGCTGCCGATCAGCAAGCCGAACAGGCCGGCAGCCAGGGCTGCCGCCAGCGAGCCGGGTGCTGCGAACAAAAAAGTTTCCGGAAGCATTAACACTCCAAAATGAGGGGTAGCGATGCCATGCATGTTGCATCGTAGGAATATAACTTATCATAGACGCGATCCAGCCCCATATGCAAATCAATGCTCGGAAATATTGTCAATTAAAGCTGCCGCGCTAGAAGAAACCTCGGCAGCGGCTTGATGCGCATCAAAGATATATCGTTTGCGAACTGACAAACTGCAAGGAATGGCGCAGATACGCCCCATTTCTGACCCAGGGAGCCGCATGTCGTACAAGACCATACTCGTCCACGTCGATCAGTCGCAGCACGCTGCGGCGCGCATCGTCGCCGCCGCCGGGCTTGCTGCCGAGCACGGCGCCCATCTGGTCGGCGCCGCCATGACCGGCCTTTCTCCTTTCCTTTTCCACGGCGCCACGGTCGACCTGGCGCGCACCGTCATTGCCGCCCAGTTCGATGTGCTGGTCGGCCAGGCCAACGATGCGCTGGCGCGCTTCGACGCCATCGCCGCCGGCGCCGGCGTGCTGTCGTTCGAACGGCGCCTGGTCGAGGACGACGCCGCCTCCGGGCTGGCGCTGCAGGCGCGCTACGCCGACCTCGTCGTGCTGAGCCAGTATGAGCACGACGACCCGGTTGCCCGCGTCGATCCCAGGCTGCAGGCCTTCTTGCTGCTCAACAGTGCCTGTCCCTTGCTGGTGGTGCCGCACGCCGGCCGCGCGGCGCTGGGCAGCGGCCATGCGCTGGTGGCGTGGGACGAGAGCCTGCAGGCGCGGCGCGCGCTCGCCGGCGCTTTGCCGGCGCTGGCGCGCGCGCGCAAGGTGACGCTGGCCATGTTCAACGCCACCGACCGGCCGCAGCTGGCGGGAACCGATATCGCGCTGTACCTGGCCCGTCATGGCGTCAACGTCGAGGTGCGCAGCGAGGAGACGACCCTCGATGCCGGCCCGGCGTTGCTGGAGCTGGCGGACCAGCTGGGCGCCGACCTGATGGTGATGGGCGGCTACGGCCACACCCGCGTTCGCGAGGTGCTGCTGGGCGGCGTCACGCACAGCGTGCTCGAATCGATGACGATCCCCGTATTGATGTCCCATTAGGAGCAGACCATGTGGAAGAGAATCCTGGTACCCACCGACGGCTCGGACCTGGCCGGCAAGGCCGTCGCCGAGGCCGTCGACTACGCGCGCCTGAGCGGCGCCGTCATCGTTGCCTTCTCGGTCGCCCAGCCGTATCCGCTGCTGCCGGCGGTGGACGGCGCGATGATGATCGACCCTGCCCTCGACAGCACCGAGTTGCAGCGGCTGGCCAAGGACACGGTGGAGGCGGTGGCCGGCGTGTGCAGGGCGGCCGGGGTGTCCTGCGAGACGCACACCTCGCTGTCCTTCCTGCCCTACGAGGAAATCATCCGCGCCGCCGAGGAGTACAAGTGCGACGTCATCTTCATCGCCTCGCACGGGCGGCGCGGCCTGAGCCGGCTGGTGGCCGGCAGCCAGACGCAGAAGGTGCTGGCGTACTCGAAGGTGCCGGTGGTGGTGCTGCGGCCGGCGTTGCCGGCGGGGTGATAGTCTACGCGTGGTGTTACCTGAGGCTGCCGTGAGCAGCGACGCATCTCCTGCCGCCACCAAATGAGAACGGCCAGCAGTATGCTGGCCGTCGAGCACTGCTGCACGCTAATTCACGCAATCGGGGATGCGTTTGCAGAGTTTTTTTGGCAGCCGATTGCGGGGCCAAGTCGTACAGGTGCGTTATCGTTGATCCCATCTTCGACGCCGCGCTAGCGTGAAGTGATGAGCTGGCGGTCGAGGGCAAGCGCAACAGGGATATCGCCGTGACGCTGGTCCACACAGCCAAGCTGATGGCAAAGCTCGGCGCCGAAAATATGGCTGATATGCCCAGCATGAGTCTCTTCTCCGAGGGACAATTTTAAGGGCGTTCGGCGCGGCCACGTCGTCTTCGGCGCGACCGGAACGCGTCACATCGAACGTGAAAAAGGCATAGCAAACCCTTCAGAAAATGCGCTCAACAGTGTAAAGTGCCCAGTAGGGTTTCCTCAAAGTAGTTGGTTTTCGATGGGGTGTGTTACCGGCCCTCGTAGAGCCTTCGACGTCGTCGGAGGCTAATTCCCCCACTTCGTACATCCCAAATGGCATAGTGCGCCGCTAGCGCAAGCTCAAGGTAGACAATGAAAATTGGACATCACACTGTCCATCAGATCGAGATACGAATTGCTGAGCTCTCGGCATTGTTCAATTCGATGGATCCTACCCCATTTCATCATCGTGATCTGGATAGGGATGCTGTCGAATTCCTGGAAAACTGGGCACTGGAATTTTCACAGGGCAGCCACTTCTGTATCAATGTTCACCTCGAACAGATGCCGCTCTCCGATCCATCTCCTTTGGTTGCCGAGGCGATTCGGAACTATTTTGACTACAAATCGACGCTGGCAAAACGTAACCTGCGGTTGCTGTTCATAGAGGGGCGTACTAGCCTGTTGATCGGCGTGGGATTTTTAACAATTTGCCTGCTTGGTGCCGATCTTCTCGCTGTTTTTGCGACGAACACTTTTTCTAAGCTGGTGAAGGAAAGCCTGCTCATCGGTGGCTGGGTCGCCATGTGGCGTCCGATGCAAATATTTCTCTATGAATGGTGGCCGATCGTACGCAAACGCAGGATCTATCGCAATTTGGGCGCGGCAACCGTGCGCGTACTCCAAGCCGAACCTTAAGTTGCCTCGCCGTCCCGCTGTGCGGCTTGACGCAATCGAACGGGCAACTGGCGCATCTTTTTTGCCCTCAGCACCCGCACGACCCACTTACTAGGCAATACAACACTCTTCCGGCATCGTGCGCAGTATTCCGGCTACGTGACCGATGTCCGGGAAAAGATCGAAATCGGTCGCGTTCCGTCCGTCTTGCAGCGGGCGGCGAGCGGCCTCCGCTTCTGTCAGGCTGCCTTCGAAGGGAGCCGTGAAGGTCATGACGCCGCGCCGCCGCGTGCTGTTGCGATGGTCTCGCTGGCGTGATCGAGGTCAGGCCGGTGCCATGGATCGACGTGTGTCATCAGCGACAATACGCGGTGGCGCTCCATCACGCTTCGACGCGCAGCAACGGCGATGTCGTGCCCGGCTTCGACCGGGATCGTTGCATCTACCTCGATGTGGGCATCGACGACGATCATGTCGCCCATCTTGCGGGTGCGTACGTCGTGCACGCCCATCACCCCGGGAGTGCCTGCCAGCGTGCTTGTGATCGCCGCAACCTCCTGTTCATCGATACTGCGGTCCATCAGCTCGTGCAGCGCATCCCATGCAAATTCCCAACCCATTTTTGCGATCATCAGGCCGACTACCAGTGCGGCGATGGGATCGAGCAGCGGATAGCCGGCCAGGTTGCCGGCAATGCCGATGCCGACCACCAGCGACGAGGCAGCATCCGAGCGGGCATGCCATGCATTCGCGACCAGCATGCTCGACTTGACCTTCGTGGCGATCTTCAGCATGTAGCGGAACAAAATTTCCTTCGCCACTAAAGCCGTCGCGGCGACCGCCAGTGCTACAGCGTGGACAACCGGAATGCTTTCCGGATTTTCCAGTTTACCGATTGCCGACCACGCCATCCCCGCGCCAACGGCCAACAGCAGTGCGCCGACCACCATCGAGGCGGCATTTTCGAAACGCTGGTGGCCGTATGGGTGGTCGGTATCGGCTTCCTTGGCGCCGTGATGGCTGGCAAACAGCACCACAAAATCGGCAATCAGGTCGGACAGCGAATGAATGCCATCGGCAATCAAACCCTGCGATTTTGCGAGCATGCCGACAGAAATCTGCAAGCTGCTCAGCGCGACGTTGACGGCGACGCTGACCCAAGTGCTGCGCGACGCGGCGGCGGAACGTTCGGCAGGGGTGTGCCGGGTGTCCTCCAGGTCGTCGATCATGTCGCCAAAGTTGTTCAATGCCGTGTCCATTGCGCGGCGCCCGGCGGGCGAATTCTGTCCAGTCTAGCACGAGGGTGTGCACGCCAATTTTCCAAAAAATCGTTGTCCGCCAATTTTGATGTACATCATATTTTTTTGTTTCCACGAGAACTATAGTAAGACACAACAAGCTGAGATACGCCGTAGCGTGGGCGCCAGCTGGCATTCGCGTCGCCCATTGCGCCTTTTATTCGATCATCCAACTATTGATCACACCGACGTTATGAAAGAATGTTTGGTTGCAGTCGCGGTGTCGCAATAGCAGTATTCACCGCTGCCACCCCTGCTTGGAGCGCGGATAAAGCCTGCTGCAAGAATTAGCCGGATTACGATTACCGCAATCGGCATATGAGCAAGTAGCAAGACGAAGTCGGCCCGCGAGATCCAAGCCGCTCAAATGATTTCGGCAGTGAACAATGAAATCGCCGGGAAAGATAAGTTGGCCAAGTAATGACAATTCATGTGAATTATGTTGAGCGGCAAGGGAAGAACGGACCAATCATCCAGGGCTTCGATTTTTTCAAGAGCCCGACAGGAGCATTCGTGCTGCACAAAACGTAAGGTTGACCATTTCGACCTTCGGCATCATTGGCGGAATCCAAAATAGAGGGATTTTTCACTTGCCGGCCTGACGCGAACGGTTCTGAAAAATTTCTATCTGCGCCGACTCAACCGGTTGCGAACGGCGAAATCCTGCCCACGATTTCGAATTGATCATGGAAAAGTTGCGGCGATGGTCTGTTGCTGATTTTTCGCGCTTTATCGCCTCCTTCTTTTGTCAGTCCAGATGTCTCTCTATCGAGGAGAAAACGATGACCCTAGTTCGTGCGTTCGCTGCACTTGCCGCGTTTGCCGCCCTGGCGGCCAGCGGCGTTGCATTTGCCGAAAACGATTGTACGGATCCAATTTCCGAGTGGAAACCACGTGACCTACTGCGACAGGAGGTCGAGCGGCGTGGCTGGACGGTCCAGCGCATCAAGGTCGATGACGGCTGCTACGAGGTCAGGGGAATCGACCGCATGGGTAACAAAGTCAAGGCCAAGTACGCCCCAGCCTCGCTGCGCATTCGCAGCCTTGAGGTGGACTTTGGGCAGACTGGCGACGCCTCGGACTATTTCGGGCCGGTGCAATCGAGGGAGAACCGCCGCGAACGAACCGGCCCTGCAACTAAAGGAAACGTTTCATGAAAAATATCATCGCTGGTGCCTGCCTGGCGGGCGCCTTGACACTGCCCGGACTGATCCACGCGCGCCCTATCGTGCTCACCACGCAACTGCAGAGCTATGGAGGCAACGGCGCCTATCTCGCGTTCTATCTCACCGACGCCGCCGGCAAGTACAAGAAAACACTGTGGGTTGCCGGAACTAAGGTGAAATACTACAAGCACATGAGCGACTGGGCGCGCGGCAGCGGGCTCAATCCGCGTGAATTTGACGGGCTCAGCGGAGCCAGCGTCGGAAGTGGAAAGTCGCTCAAGGTAACTGTCGAATTGGCCGACACACTTATCGATGCTGGCTACGAAATACGTGTCGACAGCGCAGTCGAGGACGGCCGCGACAACCCTGCCGACGCGCGCGTACCGCTGACAAAACAAGGTGGCGGCAAGCCGGTCAAGGGACGCGGCTACATCAAGTCCTTCACCTACGATATGTAAGCTGCCGACATGTTGCGTCAGTTTCATTCTCTTCCCGGCTTGCTAAGCGCGTTGCTCGTTATACTTCTGGGGATCACTGGCGCATTATTGTCGATCGATCCGGCACTCGACCGGCTCGGCACCAGCCTGCCCGCAGGCGTCAGCGTGGCCGAACTGGCAGACCGGGTGCTTCGCCACCACCCCACTGCGGAACAGATCCAGCGCACGCCTTCCGGATCGCTCATTGTCTATTACAGCGCGCCAAGTGGTGCCGGCGCCGACCGGGTCGATCCTGCGAGTGGCAAGGCCATCGCGCCCTATGTACCATCAGTATTCTCGCGCTGGGTCAAACAACTGCACCGGTCCTTGTTCCTCGATACTCCCGGTCGCGTTGCATCGGGAATCACCGCACTGGCGATGCTGGTGCTCAGCATTTCAGGCACTTGGTTGCTGATTAAGCGCGTCGGCGGATGGCGCCAGGTAATTCGTCCTCTGCACGGTAGCCGCAGCCAGCGCTGGCACGCCGAAGTCGGCCGTGTTGTCGTTGCGGGCCTGCTGTTGTCGGCGCTTACCGGCACTTACATGTCGGCGGCAACCTTCGGCTTGATTACCGATGGCATGCAGGCCGAACCCGACTTCCCCGCCACCACGTCCGGCGGGCCACCAGCACCGGTATCCCGTCTGCCCGCACTGATGGCGGCCGACCTTGCCGACTTGCGCGAACTGGTCTTTCCAATCCCCGGCGACCGGTCCTCCGTGTACACGCTCAGGACAGTTCAGGGAGACGCTTACGTCGACCAATCGACCGGTGCGGCGCTATCCTATCGAGCGCACAGCGGCGTGCGTGAAACCTATGAACTGGTCTATCAGCTGCACACGGGCGAAGGCTTGTGGTGGCTGGGCCTCATGCTCGGCCTGTGTGCGCTCGGCGCCCCGTGGCTGGCGGTAACGGGCATGACCGTCTGGTGGCAGCGGCAGCGCGCCAAACCCCGTATCCCGGCCAACGGCGCTGCGCAATCAGCCGAGACGGTCATACTGGTGGGCAGCGAAAACAACAGTACCTGGGGATTCGCCCGAGTGCTGCATGATGGCTTACGCAAGGCCGGGCAGCGGGTCCACACGGCGCCGATGAACCAGCTGTCGACCCGCTACAACGCAGCCCGAAACCTGTTCCTGTTGACGGCAACCTACGGCGACGGCGACGCCCCCGCTTCCGCCAACCGGTTCCTCGCGCTGCTCGACCGGGTGCCGCCGAATCCGGCGGCCGGATATGCTGTGCTCGGCTTTGGCGACCGCCAGTTTCCGAAGTTCTGCCAGTTCGCCCGGGATGTAGACGCAGCGCTGCTCGCGCACGGATGGCAGCGTGCGCTGGACCTCTCCACGATCGACCGCCAGTCGACGCAGGAGTTCGCACGATGGGGCGACAGCGTCGGCAAGCACCTGGGGATCGAACTCAAACTCGAACATGCGCCGGCACATCCGCGCACATTTTCCCTGTGCCTGTACGAACGCATCGACTACGGCCGGCAGGAGCGGGAACCGACCGTCGTGCTGCGCTTTACCGCCGCTCCGGCGCGCGAACCTACGCGCTTGCTTGACCGCCTGTTCCGGCGGCGCCGGCTGCCAGGATTCGAAGCTGGCGACCTGGCCGGCGTCATCGCGCCAGGCAGTCCGATGCCACGATTTTACTCGCTGGCGAGCGGCGCCCGTGACGGCATCCTCGAGATTTGCGTGCGTAAGCAGCCAGGGGGCGTATGTTCGACCTACCTGCATGGCCTGCGGCCGGGCGACAGCATCGAGGCATTCATCCAACCCAATCCACATTTCCGGCCGGCGTCCGGAAAGGCGCCGGTTATTCTGATCGGCGCCGGTACCGGTATCGGCCCGCTCGCCGGATTCATCCGGAACAATACCGGCAAGCACCCGATGTACCTGTACTGGGGCGGTCGCGACCCCGAATCCGATTTCCTGTATGAACCCGAACTGCGAGATTATTTGGCTGACAGGCGACTCACGCAGCTGCACACCGCCTTCTCCCGCGTAGCAAATGGAACGCGCGTGCAGAATCGGTTGACGGACGATGCCGACAACATGCGCGAGCTGATCGAAAACGGCGGCCAGGTACTCGTTTGCGGCAGCAGCGCGATGGCCGGCAGCGTCAGGCAGGCCCTCGACGATGTCCTTGCCCCGCTTAACATGAGCGTCCAGCAACTCAAGGCCAGTGGCAGGTACCGTGAAGACGTATTCTGACCGGGCCACGTCGGCCACGCTGCAGCGTTACAGCCTGAACGGCGAGACGATGGGTACGCGCTACACTGCCGTTTTCTACGCTCCCGAGGGAACGGACGTGGCGGCCATCGGCACCGCCTTGTTTTCCGCCGTGGACAAGGTAGATCGGCAAATGTCGACGTGGAACCCCGCGTCTGATCTGTGCCGCCTTAACGCGGCTCCCGATAATGCTTGGATTGCCGTTCCGGGGGAACTGGCCCACGTCCTCGAGACTGGAATGCAGATAGGACTGCAATCGAATGGTGCCTTCGACATCGGTGTCGGGGAGTTGGTCGAAGCTTGGGGTTTCGGACCCTCAAAACGGAAGCTACCCTCGCAAATCACAGCGCTGCATGGATCGAGGAACCGCCCGGCCTCCGCAAGGTTGGAGATAGACCGTGCACGGCAGCAAGTGCGCAAACTAGCACCGATAGTCATCGACCTTTCCGGTATCGCGAAAGGCTACGGTGTCGATCAGCTCGCACACTGCCTCGATGGCTGGGGAATTTCGAGTTACCTGGTCGGCATTGATGGGGAAATGCGCGCGCGCGGGAACAAGCCCGGCGGCGAGGCGTGGGCCGTCGCGATCGAGAAACCGACATATGGCTTGCGCGAGGTGTCAGGCGTGATGGAACTCGAGGATACGGCAATCGCCACCTCAGGCGATTACCGCCGTTGGGTTGATATTGACGGGAAGCGCTACGCGCACACGATGAACCCGGCGCTGCAACAACCGTTGTCGAACCGACTTGCAGCGGTTACTGTGCTCGCGTCCACATGCATGCTCGCCGATGCCTGGGCGACGGCGCTGCTAGTATTGGGCGAGAGCGAGGGCCTTGCACTAGCCCGCAAGCGAGGCATGGATGTCTTGTTCGTGCTGCGTGATAGCGACTCGCTTCGGGAAGTCTTGATTCTCGGGGGCGCGGTTATTTGACGGCAAATGAGTCGCCTCGGTGTCCTCTCGCCCCAAATCAACAAGCCCGGCAGTCCGTGCGCCGCTTACCGCCTCGTCCTGCAGTAGCATCGCATACCTAGCCTGTTGGATCGCATCAATGACGAGTCGCTTTTTGTCTGGCAACAGGTCATCCTTCGACCGTTTCGTATTCGCTCCACCACATAAGTTGCTCTGATTACGAACTTACACCACCGAGCCGAGCTTGAAGATTGGCAGGTACATCGCAATCACCAGGCCGCCGATCAGCACCCCCAGAATGACCATGATCAGCGGCTCCATCAGCGACGACAGCGCGGCGACGGCTTCGTCGACCTCTTCCTCGAAGAAGTCGGCCACCTTGCTCAGCATCGAGTCGAGCGCGCCCGATTCTTCGCCGATCGCCACCATCTGCGTCACCAGGTTGGGGAACACGTTGGCGTTCTGCATCGCCGCCGTCAGGCTGGTGCCGGTCGACACTTCGTTCTGGATCTTGCGGGTGGCGTCGAGGTAGACCGCGTTGCCGGCGGCGCCGCCGACCGAGTCGAGCGCTTCGACCAGCGGCACGCCGGCGGCGAACATGGTCGCCAGCGTGCGCGTCCAGCGGGCAATGGCCGCCTTGCGGATCACCGAGCCGAAGATCGGCGCCTTCAGCAGCGTGATGTCCATGAAGCGCTGCACCTTGGGCGAGCGCTGCCAGGCCTGGAAGAAGAAGTAGAGCGTGGCGCCGATGCTGCCGAAAATAGCCCACCACCACTGCACGAAGAATTCCGAAATGCCCATCACCACCAGCGTCGGCGCCGGCAGGTTGGCGCCGAAGCTGGCGAACACGGATTTGAACGCCGGCACCACCCAGATCATGATCACGGCGGTAACGACGAACGCGATCGCCAGGATCGACACCGGATACATCAGCGCCGACTTGATCTTGGCCTTGATGGCGAGCGTCTTTTCCTTGTAGATGGCCAGCCGCGTGAGCAGGTCTTCCAGGATACCGGCCTGTTCGCCGGCGCCCACCAGGTTGCAGAACAGCGGGTCGAAATACAGCGGGTACTTGCGGAACGCGTTGTTCAGGCTGGTGCCGGTCTCGATGTCCGAGCGCAGGTCCATGATCAGCTTGGACATCGACGGGTTCGAGTGGCCCTTGCCGACGATATCGAACGACTGCAACAGCGGCACGCCGGCCTTCATCATCGTCGCCAGCTGGCGGGTGAACAGGGCGATGTCCTTGCCGGTGATCTTCTTGCCGCTGCGGTAGACCTTTTTCTTGATCTTGGTAACCATCACGCCCTGGCGGCGCAGCGTCACGTTGACGATGGCTTCGCCGCCGGCGCGCAGTTCGCCGCGCACGGTCTTGCCGGCCTTGTCCTTTCCTTCCCAGGAGTAGACCGATTCCTTGACCTGCGCGTTGCCCGCTTTCGATGCTGAGGTTGCCATGATGATTTTCCTATTCGTTAGTGCAGCCAAGCACTTCTTCGAGGCTGGTGAGCCCCTGCTTGACTTTCATCAGGCCGGAACGGCGCAGCGACTTCACACCCTCCCGTTCCGACTGGGCAGCGATTTCCATCGAATTTCCGTGGGCCAGGATGATCTTCTCGATGGCCGGCGTGATCGGCATGATCTGGTAGATGCCGACCCGCCCCTTGTAGCCGCCGCCCAGGCAGCGCTCGCAGCCGACCGGGCCGTAGGGCTTCCAGCCGCCTTCCAGTTCTTCGTCGCGAAAGCCGGCCGCCAGCAATATCTCGCGGCTGGTCTCGACCGGCTTCTTGCAGGTGCACAGGCGGCGCGTCAGGCGCTGCGCCGTGATCATGATGACCGACGAGGCAATGTTAAACGGCGCCACCCCCATGTTCATCAGCCGCGTAAGGGTCGACGGCGCGTCGTTGGTGTGCAGCGTGGAAAACACCATGTGGCCGGTCTGCGCGGCCTTGATGGCGATGTCGGCCGTCTCGAGGTCGCGGATCTCGCCGACCATGATGATGTCCGGATCCTGGCGCAGGAAAGACTTCAGCGCCACCGGGAAGGTCAGGCCGGCGCGCTCGTTGACGTTGACCTGGTTGACGCCCGGCAGGTTGATCTCGGCCGGGTCTTCCGCGGTCGAGATGTTAATCCCGGGCTTGTTAATGACGTTCAGGCAAGTGTACAGCGACACCGTCTTGCCCGAGCCGGTCGGGCCCGTCACCAGCACCATGCCGTAGGGGCGCTGGATGGCCTCCATCAGCAGTTCCTTCTGGTCGGGGTCGTAGCCGAGCGCGTCGATGCCCATCTGCGCCTGCGTCGCGTCGAGGATCCGCATCACGGTCTTTTCGCCGAACAGGGTCGGCAGCGTGCTGACGCGGAAGTCGATCGTCTTCACCGGCGACATCACCAGCCGCATGCGGCCGTCCTGCGGCACGCGCTTCTCGGAAATGTCGAGCTTGGCGAGCACCTTGATGCGCGACACCAGCTTGTCGCGGATCGTGATCGGCGGCTGGGCATGTTCGCGCAGGATGCCGTCCACGCGCAGCCGGATCCGGTAGAACTTCTCGAACGGCTCGAAGTGGATGTCGGAGGCGCCCAGGTTGATCGCGTCCATCAGGATCTTGTTGAGGAACTTGACGATCGGCGCGTCTTCGATGTCGTTGCCCGCTTCCGGCGCCGCCGCCGGCGTGTCGTCGGCAAATTCGATGTCCTGCTCTTCGCCGGCCAGGTCCTGCAGGCTCTGCTCGGCGCTTTTTCCCAGCACAGCCAGCAGTGCCAGCAACGCGTCGTGTGGCACGATGACCGGTTCGACCGACGCTTCGCTCTGGAACTTGATCTGGTCCAGCGCCTGGTTGTTGGTGGGGTCGGAAATGGCCACCGACATCTTGTTGCCGCGCTTGGCCAGCGCGATCACCCGCTGCGCCTGCATCAGCTTGTCGTCGATGACCTTCGGCGGCAGCAGCGCCACGTTGAAGGTCTGCAGGTCCATGATCGGATAGCCGAAGGTTTCGGCGCAGAACACGGCCAGCCCGCGCGAGTCGATCAGGCCGCTGGTGACGAGGCTGTCGATGAACTGCACCTTGTCGGCCACCGCCTTCTTTTGCAGCGCGTCCGCCTGCGCCGGCGTCAGCCGCCCGGCCTGGGTCAGCGCGCGCGCCAATCCCGACATCGGAGTGCCTGAAGCCGTGTTGGGGATCACTGCTGCCATATGCGCGCGCGGTTGGGAGGGAAGGTGGAGCGAACATCGCCGGTCCGGACTGGACAATTACGGCGATTCTGCATTAGATCATGCCTCCGGGCATCATTTTTGTAAAGGGTTTGTCGCAGTAAAGAGGCATGCATACCACGTAGACGAAATGGCATGCAGCGGCGGCGCGCCGGGCCGGCGCCTCAGGCGGGGCGTTTTCCCGGCGGGCGGGTCAGTTTGACGACCTTGATCGACTGGTTCTGCGCCTGGATGACCTCGATGACACAATTGCCGATTTTCAGGCTGATGGCCGCTTCCGGGATTTCCTGCAGCGCCTCGAGCAACAGGCCGTTCAGCGTTTTCGGGCCGTCCACTGGGAAGTCGAGCGCGAGGCGCTTGTTGATGTCGCGCAGTGGCGTCGAGCCTTCCAGCAGGCATTCGCCATGTTCGTCCCAGCTGAAGGTGTCGCTGCGGGCGGCGCCCGGCACCGAGGTGGTGAATTCGCCGATCATTTCCTCGATGATATCTTCCAGCGTGACGAGGCCCTGCACTTCGCCGTACTCGTCGACGATGATGCCGAGCCGCTCCTTGTTTTCCTGGAAATACTGCAGCTGGGTAAACACGCCGGTATCTTGCGGGATGAAGTAGGGGGCGCTGAGCAGTTCGCGGAAATGCTCGACCGTCAGTTCGTCGGCCTGGTTCAGCAGCGCCACTGCCTTGCGCACGTGCAGCACGCCGACGATCTGGTTGATTTCGCCTTCGTAGACCAGCAGCTTGTTATGGTAGCAAGTCGTCAGCTGGCGCTTGATGTCGGCCACCGGCACCGCCAGGTTCAGCGCCTCGATCTGCGCGCGCGGCGTCATGATGTCCTCGACCGAGATGGTTTCCAGGTCGAACAGGTTGAGCAGGATGCTTTTATGCTTTTGCGGGATGAAGTTACCCCCTTCCAGCACGATCGAGCGCAGTTCCTCGGGTGACAGGCGGTGCTGGTTGACGTTGCCGCCCGGCGCGATGCGCAGCACTTTGAGCACCAGCGTGACGAACAGGTTGACGAACCAGATCACCGGCTTGGCTGCGGCCATCAGTGGCTTGAGGACCACGCTGGTAGCCAGCGAAATCTTCTCTGGGTAGGTCGCGCCAATCACTTTCGGCGAAATTTCCGCGAACACGATCAGCAGGAAGGCCACCACCGCGGTGGCGATACTGAGCACGGTTTCGGCGTGCCCGAAGAACAGGATGGCGATCGCCGTGACCAGCGCGGTGGCCATGGCGTTGATCAGGGTATTGGCGATCAGCACCAGCGACAACAGCTTGTCGGTGCGCTCGAGCAGCCACAAGGTGGTGATGGCGCCGCGGTTGCCGCGCTTGGCCAGGTGGCGCAGGCGGTACTTGTTGGCCGCCATCAGCGCCGTTTCCGCCATCGCGAAGAAGGCCGAGCAAAGGATCAGGATGACGAGCGCGAGGACCAGCGCCCAGATAGGCACGGTATTCAAGGCTTACCGAACGAAAAACGGCATGAAAGGGCAGGGGACATCGCGGTGGGCCGGGCCCAGAAAGGTTCGGCGCCGGTGGGCAGCCGCAGAGCTTTGGATTTTAAGGCACTCGCGCTTCCCTTGCAAGTTTGACCAGTGTGGGGGGCCATGCACGTCGTCCTCGCGTACGCGGGGACCCCATTCTTAAGATTCGCCCGAGGCCATATTAAGGCCAACGAGGCGCGCTGAAATGGGTCCGGCGCGTTCGCGAGGATGACGGCGGCGGGCGAAATTAGTTAAGCGCCAGCTGCGCCTGGCCGCCGGCTGCCAGCTTGAACACTCCCAGCGCATGCGTGAGCTGCGTGGTCTGTTCCGTCAGCGATTCCGCCGCCGCCGATGCTTCCTCCACCAGCGCGGAGTTTTGCTGCGTCATCTCGTCCATGCTGACGATCGCGCGGCCGATGTCCTCGATGCCGGCGCTTTGCTCCTGGCTGGCGGCGCTGATCTCGACCATGATGTCGGCCACCTTGCGCACCGATTCCACGATCTGTCCCATCGTGGTGCCGGCCTGGTCGACCAGCGCGGTGCCGGCGTTGACCTTGGCCACCGAGTCGCCGATCAGCTCCTTGATCTCCTTGGCCGCGCCGGCGCTGCGCTGCGCCAGGTTGCGCACTTCGGCCGCCACCACTGCAAAGCCGCGGCCCTGTTCGCCGGCGCGCGCTGCCTCCACCGCGGCATTGAGCGCCAGGATGTTGGTCTGGAAGGCAATGCCGTCGATCACCGAAATGATGTCGACGATCTTCTTCGCCGAAGTGTTGATGTCGCCCATCGTCGTCACCACGCCGCTGACGACCTGGCCGCCGCGGGTGGCGATGCTGGAGGCGTCGATCACCAGCTGGTTGGCCTGGCTGGCGTTGCCGGCGTTCTGGCGTACCGTGCCGGTGAGCGTTTCGATCGCCCGCGTGGTCTGGTCGAGGCTGCCGGCCTGCGATTCGGTGCGGCTGGCCAGGTCTGCGTTGCCGCTGGCAATTTCGGCGCTGGCCGTCTGGATCGTCTCGGCCGACACCTTGATCTCGGCAACCATGTTGGCCAGGCGCGCGCGCATTTCCTTCAGCGCCGCCAGCAGGCTGGTACGGTCGCCCGCATCGGTGGCAATTTCCATCGACAGGTCGCCGCCGGCCACCGCGCGCGCGATCTGGCGCGCATATTCAGGCTCGCCGCCGAGCTGCTGCCAGATGGCGCGCACGACGAAGAAGGACACCAGCGCCAGGCTGGCCACCACCACCAGCGCCGTCAGGATGGTTGCGGTGAGCACCTTGCGCACGCTCGCTTCGCTCTTGCTGATGCCGGCGGTAAACTGCTGCCGCGCGCCGGCGTTGGTTTTTTCGAGGTCCTGGTTCAAGGTGGCCAGCGTACTTTGCATGCGCGCCACGGTCGCCTGCGGGTCGCCCTGTTCCATTTCCAGCATGATCTTCGCGGCCGACAGCGCCGGCGCGTAATAGGCGTCGAACTCCTTCCCGAGGCGCTCGCCGTTGGCGCCCTGGCCACCGATCTTGCCGAAGGCGGCGATCTTGGCGCGCAGCTTGCCGGCCTGTTCGCCGACCTGCGTCACGCGCGCCTTGTCGCCTTCGCTGACGGCATCGCGCAAGCCATCGGCGATGGCGCCGACGTCGAGCGTGATGGTTTTGGCGGCGTCGAGCACGGGATAGTCGACCTGTTCGGTGGTGCGGATCGAGTCCAGCGCGCCGGTCGCGATGGTCGCGCTGGCGGCCACGCCGAGGCCGAAGATGATGGTCGAGATGACCGGAAGGGACCAGATCCTGCGCTTGATGTTCATCGTGCTTCCTGAGTTGGATCGGGCCCGCCGCGCCGCGCGAGGGCGGCGGGACGGGCCCGGTACTGCGGACAGTGATGCTGGCGGTGTTGCTTTAAGGCGCCGTCAGCACGACTTTGACGGTCGCGTCGACCGCGCTCTTTTCGATGTAGCCGATCGCTTTCGGGTCGGCCGCGACGGCCTTCTTCACTTCGGCGCTGCCGGCGTATTCCTTCGGCAGCGTTGCCTTGCCGGTAAACACCAGCTTCGACCACAGCGCCTTGGCCTGCGACGCTTCCTTGTCGGCGACCTTCTTGTAGAACTCGTTGCGGATCGGCGAGCTCTCCGGCTGGTCGACCGGCGTCATCGTCGACGATTTGCCGAGGAAGAACTGGGCGACCTGCTCGCTGGTCATGGTGCTGGCCGGGCTCTTGGCGCCGACCACCGCCACCACTTCGGCGAACGATGGGGCGGCAGCGGCGATCAGTACGGCCGCGATGGCAGTTTTGAAAATAGATGGCATCGAAAAATCCTTAGAATACGAAATCGACGGCAACGGCACCGACGGTGACCGGGCCGGTGAAGCTGGCGGCAGGCATCAGGAACAGACCCTGGCCGTGTTGCGGCTTGACGCGGTCGATCTGCACCTTCAGCGCGGCGGAGCGATGGAAGTCCCAGCGCAGGCCGATGGTGTCGGTGCTTTGCTGGCCCTGGGTGCCGGTGGTGGTCAGGCGGATCACGCCGGCCGACAGCGCCTGCATCGTTGGCGTGCAGGCAGCAGGGTAGCCGGCCGGGCAGGCGGCCGGCACCGTGTTGGCGTTGGCGCGGTCGGAAGTGAGGTTGGCGTGGCTGGCGTACGGCAGGAATTTGCCGATGCGGTAGCCGGCCATCAGGTACCACGAACTGGTGTCGTTGATGTAGGCGTCGGTCTTGCGCTTGGCGTATTCGGTCTGCACCAGGATGTTGTTCCAGTCGAGGATCGCGCCGGCCGAGGCAAACGAGGTCTGTTTGTTGTCGGCGCTCAGGGCGTCGGCCAGCGGCGCCAGTTGGGCGAAACGGTAGCCGGCGCCGGCGGCGCGCAGGCCGCCCAGCAGCTGGTTCAGCGGAGCCGAATCGGTGATGGAAGCTTTGGTGCGGGCGTAGCCGGCGCGCACCGTCAGCGGGCCACGCTCGGCGACCACGTTCAGTGCCGTCAGCCACTTGGTGTCGAGGTGGACCTGGGTGGTCGGGGTCGATGCCAGCGTCGCCTTGGTGTGACCGATCGCCAGCTGGGCCGTCACATTGGTATCACCAATGTTGAGCTGGTAGGTGCCGTCGACGCCGTCGATGCTGTCGAACGGTACCTGCGAATACACTTCGGCCGGCGGGCGCACCATCGTGTTGGCGTAGCCCACGTTGCGGTAATCCGAAATCATGAAGACGGGCAGGCCCATGCGGCCGACGCGCACGCTGAAGCGGTCCGACGCCTTCATCTTGACGAACGCCCACGACAGGTCGGCGCCGTAGCCGTCTTCGGCATCCCTGCGCACCAGGCCCTGCACGGTGGCCGACAGCCACGGGTTAATGTCGATACCGGCTTGCAGGCCGAGGTTCGAATCGACGCCGCTGCGCGGCTCCTTGCGCACGCCGGTAGACTGGTTAGGGCGGGCGAATTCGGCGTTGTCAGTGTTGGTCCAGGTCAGGGCGCCGGTGCCGAAGCCGCTGATCTTGACGGTCGGTGCGGTCGCGGCTTCCTGGGCAAAGGCGCTCGAAATGGCCAGCGGCAGGGTCAGAAGGGTAGCGATAAAACGTTTGTTCATAGAAAGGCCTGTAGCGTCTGCAACATTGGGAAGATGTCGGGGGTGATTGGACGCGGAGCGGCAGTTGTTGGGCCGTTACGCAATGCTGTAAGGCCATTGTAGGAAGGAAATCCGAGTTGCCGCAAGAAAAGAAATTCCTATCCGTAATTTCTTGTTAATACATACAAAATAGTGTCGTTAAAAAGAAACGGTAGTGCGGAACCTCTGCTAACTTCGGTCTTCAGGGCCTAACCGTTCCACCAGTGCGACGTTTCGCCCGCGGCCGGCAGGCGCGCCTGCACCGCCCCGTGGATGATGCCGGCCGCGAGCGCCTGGTCGGCGTCGAAGATGCGGGCGTTGCCGAACAGGTGGGTGCGGATATCGTCCGGCTGCCCGGCGCCGCTGGTCGCTTCCTCGTAGATGCTGGCGTAGCGTTCGGCGTCGAAGTCGAGGCATTCGCGCCATTCGGACACGCGCGAGTGGTCCGCCGCCACCAGGTTGCCGAAGCCCCAGTGCAGCGGATGGACCAGGAAGCGGGTGCCCGGGCAGGCGTAGCGCTTCTGGCCGGCAAGGAAAATGACGACGCCGACGGACTCGATGCTGCCGATGTTATAGGTCGTCAGCGGCAGCGGCAGCGACTTCAGGAAGAAATACAGCGCGAAGCCGGCCGTCATGTTGCCGCCTTCGGTCGACAGGTGCAGCTCGATCTCGCTGGCGCCGCTTTGCAGCGCCTGCAGGCACAGGTTGCGGATGCTGCTCACCGAACTGTGGTTGATCGGGCCGATGAAGTGGACGATGTGCAAGGCCATGGGCTCTCCTGACGCTTTCTTCAGTCAAGAATACCAAATAACGGGCCGCCGCCCCAGTATTGCTGAAACAGCCTAGCTGCCCCGATAGGTCGAGTACGACCACGGCGTGACCACCAGCGGCACGTGATAGTTCTGCTCGGCGCTGGCGATGCCGAAGGCGATGGTCACCTCGTCGATGAAGCGCGGCTCGGGCAGGGCCACGCCCTGGGCGGCGAAATAGTCGCCGGCGGCAAACACCAGTTCGTAGCGGCCCGGGCGCATCGCCTCGCCTTCCAGCAGCGGCGCGCCGCAGCGGCCGTCGGCGTTGGTGGTGTCGGTCTTGAGCAGGCTGCGCCCGCCGGCGCCGACCGCATACAGCGTGATGCGCACGCCCACGCCCGGCTTGCCCTGGGTGGTGTCGAGCACGTGTGTACTAAGTTTTCCCATCATGTTTCCTATATTCCGAGCCGACGCCGGCTATGGGCGAGATCATATACCCAATGGTTGCGAACATTATATGATGCTTCATATACATCTCTCGGCCACCGCCATCCATGAGCACCTACGACAACTACCCGCGCGACCTGGCCGGCTACGGCCGCAACCCGCCCCACCCGCGCTGGCCTGGCCAGGCCCGCGTCGCCCTGCAATTTGTCCTCAACTACGAGGAAGGCGGCGAAAACAACGTGCTGCACGGCGATCCCGCCTCGGAAACCTTCCTCTCCGAGATCATCGGCGCCGCCGCCTTTCCGATGCGCCATATGAGCATGGAGTCGCTCTACGAATACGGTTCGCGCGCGGGCCTCTGGCGCGTGCTGCGCCTGTTCGAGGAGCGCCGCCTGCCGCTGACCGTGTTTGGCGTCGCCATGGCGCTGAAGCGCAACCCCGAGGCGGTGGCCGCATTCCAGCAGCTTGGCCACGAGATCGCCTGCCACGGCCTGAAGTGGATTTCGTACCAGAACGTCGACGAGGCAACCGAACGCGCCCACATGGCCGAAGCGGTGCAGATCATCCGCGAGCTGACCGGCGCCGCGCCGCGTGGCTGGTACACCGGGCGCGATTCGCCCAACACGCGCCGCCTCGTGGTCGAGCACGGCGGCTTCGACTACGACGCCGACAACTATGGCGACGACCTGCCGTTCTGGCAGCCGGTCGAAGTCGCCGGAGGCGTCAGGCAACAACTCGTGGTGCCCTACACGCTCGACACCAACGACATGCGCTTCGCCGCCATGCAGGGCTTCAATTCCGGCACCCAGTTTTTCGACTACCTGAAAGATGCCTTCGACACGCTGTACGCCGAAGGCGACCCGGCCGGCCTCGACCAGCCGAAGATGCTCTCCATCGGCCTGCACTGCCGCATCGTCGGCCGCCCTGGCCGCGCGGCATCGCTGGCGCGCTTCCTCGATTACGTGCAGCGGCACGACCAGGTCTGGATCACCCGCCGCATCGACATCGCCGACCACTGGCGCGCCACCCATCCTGCCGATATTGCTTATCAGGTATAAGCGACATCATCGCAGTCTTATATTCATGCCGGCCCGGGATGTTAACCTTGGAAGCTGCGAGAAAACCGAGGCCAGCATGTCAGATCCAGTTCGTTTCTATTACCAGGGCCAGGTGCGCCAGCTGGACGGCGTGGCGCCGACCCGCACCGTGCTGCAGCATTTGCGCGAGGATCTGCACTGCACCGGCACCAAGGAAGGCTGCGCCGAAGGCGATTGCGGCGCCTGTACGGTCGTCATCGGTTCGCTGGAAAACGGCGAGCTGTCCCTCAACGCCGTCAACTCCTGCATCCAGTTCGCCGCCACCCTCGACGGCAAGGCGCTGTTCTCGGTGGAAGACTTGCAGCAGCGGGACGGCGCCCTGCACCCGGTGCAGCAGGCGATGGTCGAGTGCCACGGGTCCCAGTGCGGCTTCTGCACGCCCGGCTTCGTCATGTCCTTGTGGGGCATGTACCTGAAACAGGATGGCGAACAACCGAGCCGCTGCCAGATCGACGACGCCCTCTCCGGCAACCTGTGCCGCTGCACCGGCTACCGTCCCATCATCGACGCCGCCCGCCGCATGGGCGAACTGCCGCGCGTGGAATTCGACCGCGCCGGCATCAAAGCCCGGCTGACGGAACTGCGGCGCGACAGCATGGCCACCTACAGCGCCGGCGGCCGCCACTTCTTCGCCCCGCGCACGCTCGACGAACTGGCGCAAGTGCGCGCCGGGCATCCCGCCGCGCTGCTGCTGGCGGGCTCCACCGACATCGGCCTGTGGGTCACCAAGCAGATGCGCGATATCGGCGACATCATCTACCTCGGCCACGTCGACGCGCTCAAGGCGATCGCTGAGGCCGATGGCTTCATCGACATCGGCGCCGGCGCCACCCTGGAGGACGCCTACCGCGCCGTCTGCAAGCACTATCCTGGGCAGCTCTCCGAAATGTGGCAGCGCTTCGCCTCGCTCCCGATCCGCAACGCCGGCACCCTTGGCGGCAACGTCGCCAACGGCTCGCCGATCGGCGACTCGATGCCGTGGCTGATCGCGCTCGGCGCCGAACTGGTGCTGCGGGGACCAGGCGGCGTGCGCGCCATGCCGCTGGAAGACTTCTACCTCGGCTACCAGAACAAAGACCTGCAGGCCGGCGAATTCGTGCAGGCGGTGCGGGTGCCGATGCCGCGCGCCGGCGTCCAGTTCCGCACCTACAAGCTGGCCAAGCGCTTCGACCAGGACATCTCGGCGGTGTGCGCCGCCTTCGCGTTCCGGCTCGACGGCGACCTCATTGGCAGCGCCCGCATCGCCTTCGGCGGCATGGCCGCAATGCCGCAGCGCGCCGCCCGCACCGAGGCGCTGCTGGCCGGGCGCAGCTGGAGCGAAGAGACGCTGCGCGAAGCGATGGCGATGCTCGCCGAGGACTACGCGCCGCTGTCGGACATGCGCGCCTCCAGTGCCTACCGCATGAAGGCGGCGCAAAACCTGCTGCGCCGTTTCTGGTTCGAGACGCGCGGCGAGAATCCGCTGCCGGCAAGCGCGGTCAACGCGTTTGCCGCGCGCGCCGAAGGAGAAGCAGCATGAACGACGCCGGCGTCCCCGTCCTGAAAGAAGCCGCCTGGCGCGCCGTCGGCGTGCCGCACGCGCACGAATCGGCCGCGTTGCACGTGCTCGGCCAGGCCACCTACACCGACGACATCGCCGAAGTGCAGGGCACCGTTCACGGCGCGCTCGGCTTGTCCGCCAAGGCGCATGCCCGCATCGTGGCGACCGATTTTGCCCGCGTGCGCGCCGCTCCGGGCGTGTTGGCGGTCTACGCTGCCGGCGACATTCCGGGCCTGAACGACTGCGGCCCGATCATCCACGACGACCCGATCTTCGCCGACGGCGTCGTCATGTACGTCGGCCAGCCGATCTTCATCGTCGTCGCTGAAACGCACGACCAGGCCCGCCGCGCCGCGCGCCTGGCCGACGTCGTCTACGAAGAGCTGCCTGCGATCCTGACGCCGCAGGCGGCGAAGGCAGCGCAGTCCTTCGTGCTGCCGCCGATGCGCCTCGAGCGCGGCGACTTCAGGCAGGCGTTCGAGCGCGCGCCGCATTCCGTCAGGGGCGAGCTGTACGTCGGCGGCCAGGAGCAGTTCTACCTGGAGGGCCAGATCGCCTACGCCGTGCCGAAGGAAGACAAGGGCATGCTGGTGCTGTGCTCGACCCAGCACCCGAGCGAGATGCAGCACGTCGTCGCCCATGCGCTCGGCGTCCACTCGCACAACATCGTCGTCGAATGCCGGCGCATGGGCGGCGGCTTCGGCGGCAAGGAGTCGCAGTCCGCGCTGTGGTGCGCCGCCGCAGCCATCGCCGCATCGCTTCTCAAGCGCCCGGTCAAGCTGCGCGCCGACCGCGACGACGACATGCTCGTCACGGGCAAGCGCCACTGCTTCCATTATGAGTATGAAGTCGGCTACGACGACGACGGCCGCATTGCCGCCGCCAGGGTCGACATGGTGACCCGCGCCGGCTACTCGGCCGACCTGTCCGGTCCCGTCGCCACGCGCGCCGTCTGCCACTTCGACAATACCTATTACCTGTCCGACGTCGAGATCCTCGCCGCCTGCGGCAAGACCAACACCCAGTCCAACACCGCCTTCCGCGGCTTCGGCGGCCCGCAGGGCGCCATCGCCATCGAATACGTGATCGACGAGATCGCCCGCAACCTCGGCCGCGATCCGCTCGACATCCGCCGCCTCAATTTCTACGGCGGCGAAGGACGCAACGTCACCCCGTACGGCCAGGTCGTCATCGACAACGTCATCGGCGAACTGGTGGCCGAACTCGAACAAGGCAGCGATTACCGCGCCCGCCGCGCGGCCATTGCGGCCTTCAACCGCGCCAGCCCGGTACTGAAAAGAGGCCTCGCGCTCACGCCCGTCAAGTTCGGCATCGCCTTCAACGTCACCCACCTGAACCAGGCCGGCGCGCTGGTGCACGTGTACGTGGACGGCTCCATCCTCGTCAACCACGGCGGCACCGAGATGGGGCAGGGCATCAACACCAAGGTGCTGCAGGTGGTGGCGCACGAACTGGGCGTCGACATGGCGCACCTGCGCGCCACCGCCACCGACACCAGCAAGGTCTCCAACACCTCGGCCACCGCCGCCTCGACCGGCGCTGACCTGAACGGCAAGGCGGCGCAGGACGCTGCGCGCCAGATCCGTGAACGCCTGGCCGCCTACGCGGTCAAACTGTATGGAGGCGACGCGCAGGATGTGCGCTTTGCCGCCGACACGGTGTATGTGAACGGCCACGAAGTGCGCTTCCCCGAGTTGGTGCAGAAGGCCTACCTGGCGCGCGTGCAGCTGTGGTCCGACGGTTTCTACGCCACCCCTGGCCTGCACTGGGATCCGAAAACCATGAACGGCAATCCGTTCTCGTACTTTGCGTATGGCGCCGCGGTGTCGGAGGTGGTGGTCGACACCCTCACCGGCGAATTCAAGCTGCTGCGCGCCGACGTGCTGTACGACGCCGGCCGCTCGCTCAATCCGGCGATCGACATCGGCCAGGTCGAAGGCGCCTTCATCCAGGGCATGGGCTGGCTGACCACCGAAGAACTGTGGTGGAACGACGGCGGCAAGCTGATGACGCACGCGCCGTCGACCTACAAGATTCCCGGCGTGTCCGATTGTCCCGAGGACTTCCGCGTGGCGCTGTACGACAACGCCAACGCCACCGACAGCATCCACCGTTCCAAGGCCGTCGGCGAGCCGCCGCTGCTGCTGCCGTTCTCCGTGTTTTTTGCCATCCGCGACGCCGTCTCCGCCGTCGGCGGCCACAAGGTCAACCCGCCCTTGAACGCGCCGGCCACCTGCGAAGAAATCCTCAGGTCGATCGCCGCGGTGGAAGCGGCTGCGGGAGCTGCCTGATGAACGAGTGGACCGTCGCCGCGCATGAGCCGGCGGTGCTGGTCACCGTCGCCATCGTCGAAGGTTCCGGTCCGCGCGAACCGGGCGCCAGGATGCTCGTCGGCGGACACCTGGCCGGCACCATCGGCGGCGGCCACCTCGAACAGCGCGCCATCGAGACCGCGCGCGCCATGCTGCGAGAGGGCAGGGCGCGCCGCTTCGAACGCTACGCGCTGGGGCCGAGCCTGGGCCAGTGCTGCGGTGGCGTGGTGCACCTGGCGTTCGAACGGGTCGAGGCGGAGCACGCGCGCATGCTCGCCGGTCGACGCAACCAGGACAGCTGGCGCTTGTCCGCCCTCGACGGCGAGGCCGACAGCGCGCTGTTCGACGGTGCCGGCCGCCATCTCGCCGGCGCCGCGGCGCCCCTGTTCGCGCGCAACCGCGGCACCCACGTGATGCAGGAACAGGACGGCCGCCGCTGGCTGGTGGCACAGGTGGCCGCGCCGCGCGCGCACCTGGTGCTGTTCGGCGCCGGCCATGTCGGCGCCGCCGTGGTGCGCGCGCTCTCGCCGCTGCCGTGCACCATCACCTGGGTCGACGAACGCGACGACATGTTCCCCGATGACGTGCCGGACAACGTCCGCATCGAAGCGACCGATGCGCCCGAAGACCTGGTAGGGAGCGCGCCGGACGGCGCCAGCTATCTCGTCATGACCCACAGCCATGCGCTCGACCAGCGGCTGGCCGAAGCGATTCTCGCGCGCGATGGCGTCGGCTGGTTCGGCCTGATCGGCTCGAAGACCAAGCGCAAGCAGTTCGAACACCGGCTGCGCGCGCGCGGCTTCGATGGCGAGCGGATCGACGCCATGGCCTGTCCGATCGGGCTGCCCGGCATCACCGGCAAGGAGCCGGCGGTGATCGCGGCCTCGGTATCGGCACAACTGTTGATGCTGTGGGAAGCGGCATGCCGCGCCGACGCTGGCGCACCCCCGATTAGACTGGTAGGCTCCTGCTGACCGTAACAAGAAAGACACTGATGTCCATTGCATTACCTGACCACCTGCGGGCCTACCGTGCCAGCTTGCTGCATTTTCACGCCGACCCGGCGCTGGTGGAGCATGCCTGGTCGTGGCATGAGGACGGCCTGCTGCTGGTCGACGGCGACAAGATCCACGCCGCCGGCGACTACGCGCAACTGGCGCCGGCGCTGCCCGAAGGCGTCGCCATCACCGATTATCGGGGCAAGATCATCATGCCCGGCTTCATCGACACGCATATCCATTTCCCCCAGACCGACATGATCGGTTCGCCCGCGCCTGGCCTGCTGCCGTGGCTGGAGACTTATACCTTCCCGACCGAGCGCCAGTTCGGCGATCCCGCGCATGCGCGCGAGGTGGCCGAGTTTTTTCTCGACGAGCTGCTGCGCTGCGGCACCACCACGGCGATGGTCTACTGCACCGTGCACAAGGAATCGGTCGACGCGTTTTTCGAAGCCAGCGAAGCGCGCAACCTGCGCATGGTCGCCGGCAAAGTCCTGATGGACCGCAACTGCCCCGCATTTTTGGCCGACACCGCCGAAAGCGGCACCCGCGACAGCGAGGAACTGATCGGGCGCTGGCACAAGCGCGGCCGTGCGCTGTATGCGATCACGCCGCGCTTCGCGCCCACTTCCAGCGAGGCCCAGCTGCAGCTGGCCGGTGAACTGGCGGCGGCCTATCCCGACACCTTCATCCAGACCCACCTGTCCGAGAACCCCGACGAATGCAAGTGGGTGCAGTCCCTGTTTCCGGGTGCGCGCAGCTACCTCGACGTGTATGACAAGCACGGCCTGTCGCGCCCGCGCGCGGTGTTCGGCCACTGCATCTGGTGCGACCGGCAGGATTTCGCGCGGATGGCCGAGACCGGGGCGGCGGTGGCGGTGTGCCCTACCTCCAACCTGTTCCTGGGCAGCGGCCTGTTCGACTTCGAGCTTGCCGATGCGGCCGGGGTATCGGTGTCGCTGGCGTCGGACGTCGGCGCCGGCACCGCGTTTTGCATGCTGCAGACGATGAACGAAGCGTACAAGGTGGCACGCATGAAAGGCAGCTACCTGCCGGCGCTGCGCATGTTCTATCTGGCGACGCTGGGCGCGGCGCGCAGCATGCGGCTCGAGGGCACGATCGGCAGTTTCCTGCCTGGCGCCGAGGCCGACTTTATCGTCCTTGATCCGCAGGCGACGCCCCTGCTGGCGCGCCGCAGTGGCGAGTGCGAGAGCCTGGAGGAACAGCTGTTCGCGCTGGCGCTGCTGGGCGACGACCGCGTCATCGGCGCCACCTACGCCGCCGGCCGCAAGGTGCACGACCGCACCGCCACCTAATTTTGAAACGCCGGTGTCAGGTCTGACAATCGGACAAATGGCCTAATACAACGCTGGTGTCAGGTCTGACAATCGGACAAAATGTCCGAAGGTCAGACCTGACACCAGCGCTAATGAGGGTCAGGCCAGCGTGTCGATCAGCGACAGCAGGGCGCCATGGTCGAGCGGCTTGTTGAGGAAGGCGGTGGCGCCCTGGCGCAGCGCCCAGATGCGGTCCGAATCCATGTCCTTGCTGGTGAGCAGGATCACCGGGATGTGCCAGGTGCTCTCGTCGTTGGTGATCGCGCGCGTGGCCTGGAAGCCGTTCAGTCCCGGCATCACGATGTCCATGACGATCAGGTCCGGCAGCTCGCTTTTCGCCTTCGCCACCGCTTCCTCGCCGTCGCACGCCATGATCACGCGGTGTCCCTGCTTCGTCAGCAGCGCGTTCAGCACTAGCCGCTGCGACAGCGAATCGTCCACTACAAGTATTGTTTGATTGGCCATGGCAAATATCAGGAGGCAGGTGGCGGGGACGGCGCCGCTTCTGCCGCCGCTTTGTCTTCGGGCAGGTAGCGCCAGTAAAAGGCGTGCGGCTGCATGTCGAATTCGTCCTGCAATTCCTTGCAGATCATCGACTCCGCCAGGTACAGCGCCTTCAGGTTGGTGGTGCGGCTGAGCGTGACATACACGCGCAAGGTCTTCGTCTGCGTCGAGTTGTGCAGCTCCATGTCAGTGACGTCGATTTCCATGCCGCGCAGCTTTTTCTTGATGTGTTTGGACACGTCGCGCTTGACCGCGTTGAACAGCTCCGGACTGAGAAACCTGGCTTTTGGCATGGATACAGCCCCGATCGAATGACGGAAAACGGAATTGTCGTGTCTGGGTGGCGCACTCGACAGTAGATATGATGTGTTGCCCTTCGTCAACCCGTCAGCGTCAAGGAAACGCCAAGTTTCGCTTCCGCGGCCATGTTGCAAACCATGCATGAAGCCTATAAAGTAGCGCGCAGGAAAGCGCGAACCCATCACCGAGAGAACATCGAATGCAGAAGAAACTGAGCAGCTTCATGATCGCCCTGGCCCTGGCTGGCGCGGTCGCCGACAGCGGCGCCAAGGCGCCCCGCGCGACAGGCAACGAAGCGGCCACCGCGCGCTACTTCGCGGCCCTGGTGGCCGGCCACGATCCCCAGCTTGCCGAGCTGACGATGTTTTTCTCGCAAATGCCCAAGGGCGGCGACCTGCACCACCATTATTCCGGCGCGCTGTACGCCGAGCAATACGTCGAGTTCCTCGACAAGCAGGGCCTGTGCGCCAACAAGCTGACCTCCCGCATCGAGACCAACAAGGCCGTCATCGACGCCGAGCGGGCGCTGCCGCCGGCGCAGCGCACCTGCCTGTCGGCTGCCGAAGTGATGGCCGACGACGCCACCTGGCGCGAGCTGCTGCAGCGCTGGTCGAGCAAGGACTTCTACAACCACGGCGCCATCCAGGCGCCGCCCGACCGCCAGTTCTTCCAGACCTTCGGCTACTTCGGCCCGGTGTCGAACGCCAACTTCAACGACGGCCTGCAAACGCTCAAGCAGCGCGCCATCGCCGAGAACGTCGGCTACATCGAGACGATGTTCAAGCTGGCCCCGTTCACGCTGCATGCCGGCTTCGACGCCAGGGCGGCCGAGGCGGGCCTGTCCGACGCCGCCTTCGGCGAGCTGATGCGCGGCCAGCTGGCGCTGCTCGAGCAGGATCCGGCGTTCGCGCGCAACGTCGCCGATTACATCGCCAAGATCGGCGCCGCCGCCGCCGGCATCGACGACGACAACTTCACCATGCGCTACCAGGCCTACGTGCTGCGCCTGCTGGCGCCGTCGCAGGTGTTCTCGTCGATGGTGGCCGCCTTCAAGGCCGCCAGCCAGAGCGAGCTGATCGTCGGCGTCAACATCGTCGGCCAGGAGAGCCAGGCCGTGTCGATGCGCGACTATGCGCTGCACATGCAGATGTTCCGTTTCCTCAAGGCGCAGTATCCGAAGGTGAAAGTGGCGCTGCACGCGGGCGAGCTGGCGCTGGGCGACGTGCCGCCGGAAGGGCTCAATTTCCACATCGACCAGGCCGTCAACGTGGCCGGCGCCGACCGCATCGGCCACGGCATCGATCTCGCCCACGAGCGCAACGTGCTGGCGATCATGCAGAAGATGCGCGCCGCCGACATCCCGGTCGAGATCAACCTGACCAGCAACGAGTTCATCAACGGCGTGCGCGGCGAAAACCACCCGGTCGTCCTGTACCGCAAGCATGGCGTGCCGTTCGTCATTTCGACCGACGACGCCGGCGTGACGCGCCACAACCTGTCGCACGAGTACATGCTGTTCGCCAGCCGCTACCGGCCCGACTATGCCGAGGTGAAAAAGCTGTCCTACAACAGCGTGCGCTACGCTTTCCTGCCGGATGCGCAAAAACAACGGCTGACCCGCCAGCTCGACCAGCGCTTCGCCCGCTTCGAGGCCGCCATCGCCGCGCTCGGCATGAAAAAGACCGCCGCCCGCCATTGAGGCCGCGCCCGGCATGCCGGCAGCGCGAGGCTGCCGGCATCGGCCGCCGCTGCTTGCCACGATATCATTTTTGTATCTTTGTGGTCTTCTCGCTACACAATTTCCCGATCGGCCGCTGCTTTTTCGAATTTCTCCGGGAAAGGATTTCTGCCGCGAAAGCCTCCTTTATAATCGCGCCTTGATGTATTGGTATCAATTGTCCCTTGGCACCTAAAGGCCATCTCGTTTTCGTCCGCATATATACATTTATCGTATAAATATGGAAACGAAATGGTATTGGTCAACCTTGTAGCCTTAATGCATAGTTGATTTAGGTCTGGCTGATAATGTTCCATTGGCAACAGTTAGCGATACGGGAATGCGATGTCATGACGTTGTCATTTGGGAAAGTTAAACTCCCCCGTGCGCCGGACACCGCACAGTCCATGCCCCATTTTTTTGCCGCAGGTGTGACGCTTGCAGATGTCGTTCTTACAATAACACTCTAGGGAGTTCTCAATGCAATCCGCTTTTAATCAACAACCTAAGCTGCGCCTGAGCATGATCGCTCTGGCCTGCCAGCTCGCGTGCCTGAGCCTGTCGGCCAATGCGCAGACCGCGCAAGAAGTCGCCGCGACGCCGACGCGGACTGAAGTTGTCATTACCGGTAAAAAAATCGGTATGGGCCTGATGGTGACCGAAGATGCGCCAAAAGCGCGTTCGACCATCACGGCTGAGGAACTGGAAAAGCAGCGCCCAACGGGCAATGCCTATGAAGCTCTCGAGATGCTGCCGTCTGTTAACAGCTACAACCACGACGCCACCGGCCTGTTCGGCGGCGGCATGAGCCTGCGCGGTTTCAACAGCGACCAGATCGGCGCCACCATCAACGGCGTGCCGGTCAACGATTCCGGCAGCTTCGCTGTCTACCCACAAGAATACGTCGACCAGGAAAACACCTGCTCGCAGTTCGTCACCCAGGGTTCGACCGACGTCGACTCGCCGCAAGTGGGCGCCTCCGGCGGCAACTTCGGCATCGTCACCTGCGCGCCGGAGAACGTCCGCCGCGTACGCCTGATGCAAACCGTCGGCCAGCTGGCCATGCACAAGACCTTCGTGCGTTTCGATACCGGCCTGCTGTCGGACAAGCGCTCGAAAGCATTCATTTCCTTCTCGCGCGCTGAAGCGGACAAGTGGAAAGGCCGCGGCCAGGCAGAGCGTAATCACATCGACGGCGGCTTCAACTACAACTGGGATCGTTTCAACTACGTCCAGGCCACCATCCTCTACAACGAGGCGATGAACAACAGCATCAACAACCTGACGCTGACCGAACTGAAGAACAACGGCTACTTCTACGACACCTCGCCGACCTTCCCTGGCCACGTCACGCCGGTGCGCGGCACCGCCCAGAAGGACACCGTGCCGTCGCCGCTGTACTACGGCCTGTACATCAACCCGTTCAAGAACGCGATTTTCTCGGCAACCGCGAAATTCCGCCTCGCTGAAGGCACCGACATCAAGATCGTTCCTTACTACTGGTATGGCTTCGGCAACGGCGGCCTGCAGCAGCGCTCGCAGTCGGAAGCGTCCGGCTTCCTGAACACCACCACGTTCAAGAACACCGCAGCAGTCGACCTCAACGGTGACGGCGATACCCTCGACACCGTCATCGTCGCCAACGCGTCGGTCACCCGCACCCAGCGTCCGGGCATCACCGGCTCGCTGACCCACAGCTTCGGCAACCACGACCTGCTGGTCGGCGGCTGGTACGAGCGCGCCAACCACCGCCAGACCGGCCCGATGGTGCCAGTGACCAACGCAGGCGACCCGGTCGACGTCTACCTGCAGGATCAGAAGATCGTGCGCCCGGACGGCTCGGCTTTCAACAGCCGCGACAACCGCACCATCTCGACCGCGTACCAGGCATTCGCCCAGGACACGATCACCATGCTCGACGACAAGGCCGTCATCAACGTCGGCGTGCGCACGCCGTTCATCAAGCGTGACTTCACCAACTTCGCCAGCGAAGGCAACCAGAACGCCACCTACCAGGTCGAGCGTACCTACAAGGCGGTACTGCCACAGTTCGGCGCGCGCTACAAGATCACCAACGACGACCAGGTCTTCATCAGCCTGGCCAAGAACATGAAGGCGCCACCCAACTTCGTGTTCTCCAACGTCGGCACCAACGTCAAGATCATCAGCCCTGGCGTGGTCACGCTGGCCGGCGACGTCAAGGAAGAGACCTCGTGGAACACCGACATCGGTTACCGCCACCAGGACAGCCGCTTCATCGCCACCTTCACCGCGTTCGGCGTAGCCTTCAAGAACCGCCAGGCTTCCGGCTTCGACCCTATCCTCAACGCCAACAGCTACACCAACGTCGGCGACGTCAAGACGCGCGGTTTCGAAATCGAAGCGAACAACATGCCGATCAACGGCTGGTCGCTGTACGGTTCGGTCGGCTACATCAAGAGCGAGATCCAGAACGACCTGCGCGTGTCGGCGACCGGCACGCTGCCGCTGGCCGGCAAGGAACTGCCGAACACGCCGCGCCTCAAGGGTGGCCTGTCGCTCGAGTACTCGCAAAATGCATTCTGGGCGCGTCTGAAGGCCAAGGCCACCAGCGAGCAGCAGTCGACGCTGGTCAACGACGAAAAGGCACCGGGTTACACCGTGTTCGGCTTCGACGCTGGCTACACGTTTGCCAACTACGGCATCCTGAAGCGTCCTAAGCTGACCCTGAACTGGAGCAACATCACCAACAAGCAGTACCGCAATGCGTCGTCGACCAGCATCACCAACACCACCGCTTACCCAGGCGTGTCGGCCGGCACCCTGCGTTACTACCTGGGTGCCCCACGCTTTGCGTCGGTCACCCTGTCGGTGGATATCTAAATAGTTCCACCCTGTCCGTTGCCGGGTTCACCCGGCAGCGGACCGGAAAAGGTGCATAATCGGACAGGCCTTCGGGCCTGTTTTCACGTCCGCTCACTTAAGTACTTACAACATGCCATTTCGTCCCGTATTCACGCCGATCGCATTCGCACTGACGCTCGCATTGACCGGCTGCGCCACGCGCCCGGATGCCCCCGCCGCGCCGATCGACATCAACCTGGTCGCGCTGAACGACTTCCACGGGCATCTCGAAGCGACCAAGTTCGTCTACACCAGCGCCCGTGACGGCAAGGAAAACACCATCATGGCCGGCGGCATCGACAACCTCGCCGCCGCCTTGCACGCTTACCGCCGCGAAGACAAGGACCTGCTGCTGGTCGGCGCGGGCGACCTGGTCGGCGGCAGCCCCGCCATGTCGTCGATGTGGGCCGACGAACCCGCCATCGCCGCGCTCAACATGCTGGGCATGAAACTGAGCTCGGTCGGCAACCACGAATTCGACCAGGGCCGCGCCGAACTGCTGCGCAAGCAGCGCGGCGGCTGCCAGCCGGCGCTCGGCGCCAAGTCCTGCAAGCTCTCGCCCGACTTCCGCGGCGCCGCCTTCACCTACCTCGGCGCCAACGTCATCGACCGCGTCACCGGCCAGCCGCTGCTGCCGGCTTTCGCCATCGAGCAGGTCAAGGGCGTCAGGATCGCCTTCATCGGCGCAGTCCTCCAGGGTACGCCGTCGGTGGTGCTCGCTTCCGGCATCGCCGGGCTGGCCTTCACCGACGAGGCCGACGCCATCAACAAGGGCGTGGCGCAGGCGCGCGGGCAGGGCGCCAGCGTGTTCGTGGTGCTGATCCACGAAGGCGGCGACACCCCCGAGCCGTTCGACCAGCCCGACTGCAGCCAGCTCAAAGGACCCATCGTCGGCATCGCCAAACGGCTCGACCCGGCGGTGCGCCTGATCATCAGCGGCCACACCCACAAGGGCTTCCAGTGCAAGGTGGAAGGGCGCACCATCACCCAGGCGCAGATGGGCGGCCATGCGCTCTCGCGCATCCGGCTGTCGGTCGATGCCGCCACCGGCGTGCTGCGCGATGTCGCGGTGCGCAACGTGGCGGTGCGCGCGGGCGAATATCCGGCCGACCCGCAGGCGGCCAGCTACCTCGACGCCGTCAGGGCGCAAAGCAGGT
The DNA here is from genome assembly GCA_038248405.1 of Burkholderiales bacterium. Taxonomy (GTDB): domain Bacteria; phylum Pseudomonadota; class Gammaproteobacteria; order Burkholderiales; family Burkholderiaceae_D; genus JAFCUW01. The sequence goes on along the minus strand of JBBRXM010000009.1, from coordinate 47,646 downwards.
CGGCGCTGGCGCGGCCGGTGGCGCGCGTGGGCCAGCGCAGCACCGTGCGCAAGATGAACGCGGCCGGCGAATCGGCGCTCGGCAGCCTGATCGCAGACGCCGTCGCCGCGGCCACGCGCGCGCAGGGCGTGCAGGTCGGCTTCATGAACATGGGCGGCCTGCGCAGCGACTTCGACGTCTCCGACAACCTCACCGCCACCTTCGGCCAGGCGCAGGCCGTGCTGCCGTTCTCGAACACGCTGGTGGTGATGGACATGACCGGCGCGCAGATCCGCGCGCTGCTCGAGAACCAGTGGATGGGCGCCTCCGGCGGCCACTCGATGCTGCAGGTATCGCGATCGTTCTACTACAAGTGGGACCACGCCCGGCCGGAAGGGCAGCGCGTGGTTGCCGGCAGCATGCGCATCGACGGCGTGCCGGTCGACGACAACAAGACCTACCGCATCGTGGCCAACAACTTCCTCGCCGAAGGCGGCGACGGCTACCCGGTCTTCAAGCAGGCGGCCAACAAGGTCGACACCCAGATCGTCGACCTCGACGCCTTCCTCGCCTACCTCAAGAACGAAGCGGCGGGCGCCGCCATGATGGCGCCCGCCGCCGCTGCGGCGCCGCGCATCGAACGCCTCAACTGACATGCAAACGACAACACCAAGGACCAACAACATGAAAAAACTAGCGTGCGTACTGGCCCTGGCCGGTGCTTTCCTGTCGACCGAAGCGCTGGCGTGGGGCAACGACGGCCACCGCGCCGTCGGCGCCATCGCCGACAAACTGATCAAGGGCAGCAACGCCGAAAAGCAGGTTGCCGCGCTGCTGCTGCCGGGCGAGAGCCTCGAGTCGGTGTCGATCTGGGCCGACTGTGTCAAGGGCAACTGGTGCGGTCCGCAGACGCCGGAGATGGTGTCGTACGTATCGGCCAACCCCAAGGCCAGCGAATACCACTACACCGACGTGCCGTTCCAGAAGGACCACTACCACGACCACGACGTTGGCACCGCCGAAGACGACATCGTGCAGACGCTCAAGCAGGCGATCGCCGTCCTGCAGGGCAAGACCGACCCGGCGCTGAACCCGCACGGCTTTTCGCGCCGCCAGGCGCTGCTGCTGATCACCCACCTGACCGGCGACATCCACCAGCCGCTGCACGTGGGCGCCGCCTTCGTCGGCAAGGACGGCAAGTTCGTGGTGCCGAACAAGCACACCGACATCGACACCGTCAGCATCTTCGATTCTCGCGGCGGTAACAATTTCCTGCTCAACGACGAGAAGATCGCCGCCATGGGCGCCAGCCAGATCCCGGGCGAGAACAAGCCGGAGCGCGAGGGCGTGCCCAAGTCGCTGACCAAGCCCTTCCACTCGTACTGGGACAGCACCGCGGTCGACTACGCGATGCGCCGCATCAGCACCCGTACGCCGGAAAAATTCGCGGCGGCGGTGATCGCCACCAATCCGGGCGTGGTCAAGAACAGCGGCGACCCGGTCACCTGGCCATACCAGTGGGCCGACGATTCGCTGGTGCTGGCCAAGCAGGCCTACGCCGACGTCACCACCGGTCCCGGCATGGCGCAGACGAGCAAGAAGGGCGAGGTCTATTACAACTGGAACCTGGAGGTGCCGGCCAACTATCCGGTGCCGAGTTCTGCGATCGCCAAGACGCAGCTGATCAAGGGCGGCTACAACCTGGCCGCGCTGCTGACCACGATCTGGCCATGATCATGCGCACCCTGATCCCCGGCGCGCTGGCGCTCACCTTCCTGCTGCCGGCCGCCGCGCAGCAAACCACCACCGCACCGGCGCTGCCGTTGTGGGAAGCTGGCGTGGCCGGCTTCGCCGCGTTCACGCCCGCCTACCCGGGCGCCGACACCCGCTCCTCGCGCGTGCTCGCCGTGCCGTTCCTGATCTACCGCGGCGAAGTGCTGCGTGCCGACCGTTCCGGCATCGGCGCGCGCCTGGTGCGCAATGAGCGGATCGAATTCGACGTCGGCTTTGCCGCCTCGTTGCCGGCCCGTTCGGACGCCGGCGCCGCCCGTGCCGGCATGCCGGATTTGGGCTTCCTCGGCGAGTTCGGGCCGCGCCTGAAGGTGTTCCTGGCCAACCCGGGCCCGACCAGCCGGCTGCGGCTCGACCTGCCGCTGCGCGCCGTGATGGAGTTCCGCGACGGCGTGCGGCGCCAGGGCGCCACGTTCGAGCCGCGCCTGGTGTACGAAACGCGCGAGGCCGGCAGCAACTGGAGCTACGACGCCAACATCGGCTTCGTCGTCGGCGACAGCCGCATCAACCGCTACTTCTACGAAGTGGCGCCGCAGTACGCCACCGCCACGCGTCCGGCCTACCACGCGGATGCGGGCCTGATGCTGGTGCGTGCCGGCGTGTCGACCTCCTACAAGGTCAACGACGACGTGCGCGTGTTCGGCTTCCTGCGGATGGAGAGTTATGCGGGCGCGGCCAACCGCGATTCGCCGCTGCTGAAAAATAGCAGCGACGCCTCGATCGGCGGCGGCTTCACCTGGACGCTTGGCCGCTCGAAGTCGCCGGCGCGCAGCGCGCAGTAAGGCCCGTTCCCTCTCCGGAGCCCGGAAGAGGGAGTACCCCGCACGTCATCGACGTCGTCCTCGCGGACGCGGGGACCCCATGTCGTCGCTCAGCCCGTGACCGCCATCCTGCCGCAGTTCCCGCACAAGGAACGCGCCCACCCGGCGCTCGTACTCGCCCGCCGCAAAAGCGTGCAGGTCGACGTGCGCCGCACCATCGATCAGCCATAACTGCCTGGGACCGGGCAGCGCGTCGTAGATGCGGCGCGTCTCGTCGGCCGGGGTGTGCTGGTCGGCGCTCCCGGATATCACCATCACGGCGCTGTGCAGCGCTGCCGCCTTGTCGACCGGCCGCAACTCCTGCGGCGACACCCCCGCGCGCAGCGGCAGCTGGCGCACCAGCAGCGGCGCCAGCCAGCCGCCCGGCGCGCCCAGCCGCATGCGCAGCCGGTCCGCCACCGCCTCGTCGATCGTCGGATACATCGATTCGAGCACGACCGCGGCCGGCGCCGGGTGCGGCTGCGCCAGCACCAGCGAGGCGGCGCCCAGCGACACCCCGATCACGCCGATCCGCTCGGCCGGGAACCGCTGCGCCAGGAACGCCAGCGCCGCGCTGGCGCCTTCCTTCTCGCGCGCGCCGAACGTGATGCGGCCGCCGCTGCTCTCGCCGTGGGAGGGCAGGTCGATCAGCAGCACGGTGTAGCCCGACTTCCACAGAAAACGTGCGCGCGCCAGCATCGCCAGCCGGTTGGCGCGCACGCCGTGCATCAGCAGCACGGCGCCGGCGCCTGCCTTGCCTGGGGCCAGCCATCCAGCGACGAAGCCGGAAGCGGTTGCGATGCGCACGGTTGTCGCGTGCAGGTCCGCTGGCGCCTCGCCGATCAACGCCGGCGCCGGCGCGCTGAGCTTTTCGCCGGCGGCGACCAGCGCGGCCAAGGCCAGCAGCGCAGCAATCGGTACGACCCACAGCCGGATGCTCAGCCGGCGCATGGGAGTACCGTGCGGATCACCCGCTTCGGGTATGCAGTTCTCGGCCCCCACTGTCATTGCTATCGATCTCCCTGAAATCCAAGTTTTAGCGAGGTTGGTTTTACCCGTCGCGTGGGCTATTCTAAATGCAATTATTGTTCAAATAATCTCCCTTTCTCTGAGCGGTTCCTTGGCGCCACCCTCGCCGCAGATCTGCGCGTCTTGTTAATTGAAGGATAAGCCCTCCTATGAAAACACTCGTATTGCAAGCCTGCGGCCTCTCGGCGTTGATGTTTGTGGCGCCACTTGCCTTCGCCACGGCGGACGCGCCGAATCACGCGATCGTTGAGAAGGTCCTCAAGGCCAGTTGGGACAAATCAGCCAGCTCGACCAATCCAAGAAGCGCATTGACACTTAATGCAGTTCGGCTTGGCCCGGCCTACAAGGCCACGGCGCAGGAGGTGCAGGTCGAGGGCTTTCCGGCGAACGGGTCCGTCACTCCGGCAATTGTCGACTTCACGGTCCGAACCTACTACACCGGCGAGACGCAGGCATTGCGCAGGGTGCGCGACGCGCGCGTCTACAAGGACAAGATGGGCGACTGGGCGGTCATGACCGGCTCCCCGAAAGGAGAGGATGTCCGGACCAAGGAGCCGGCAGGCAGGTGACCCTCACTCGCCTGGCAGCAGGGTGAAAACCACCAGCTCCGGATGCGCATTGAGCCGCAGCGGAATGGTGCTGCAGCCGATGCCGCGGCTGACCACCATCACGCCGTTGTTCTCGACCTCGAAGCGCCCGTAGTGAAACTGGCGGCACAGCGGGCCGTCCGGCACGATGATCGGCTGCCCGTTCGGCAGGGCTACCTGGCCGCCGTGCGTGTGGCCGGCCAGCGCCAGGTCGAACTGGTGGCCGCGCGCGATGAGCAGGCCGTCCGGCGAGTGGATCATCAGGATGCGCGTCGCCGCCGCGCCGGCAAACGTCAGCGCGGCGTCCGGACGGCCGGTCCACGGCTCGTCCATCCCGCACAGCGACACCGACTCGAACGGCGCCGGCAGCGTGAGGTTGCGGTTGACCAGCACGTCGACGCCGGCCGCCGCCAGCATCGCGCGCAGCATGCTGTCGTCGGTCCACAGGTCGTGGTTGCCCATCACCGCGAATTTGCCCAGCGGCGGCTCGCAGGCAGCCAGCGCCTCGGCCAGCACCGCGGCGTTGCGTGCATGGCCGGAGACGAAGTCGCCACCCAGCAGCAGCACGTCGGGTGCTTCCAGCGCGATCTGTTCGAACAGGTGCGCGAAGATCGAGGGATCGGTAGTGGGCCCGGCGTGCAGGTCGGAGGCGAAGGCGATGCGCAACGGGCGGGGCAGGGCGCGGCCAGCCGGCAGCGTAAGGTCATGGCGGGTGATGCCGAGGCGCCCGCCCAGGCCGAGGCGGTAGCTCAGGCGCGCCAGGTGGCCGCCGTGCATGACGGTGCCGAGCAGGACCTCGCTGAAACGGCGCCAGCGATGATTGTGGTGGCCGCGCGATGAAGGCATGTGGTCCCCTGACGAAAACCGGGGTCTGACCCCGGACCCGACTACCTCGACTTGACGAACGGCTTGCCGATCGCCTTCGGCGCCACCGACTTGGCCATCAGGCCGGCCAGCACGATCACGGTGACCACGTACGGGATCATCTGGATCAGCGAACCGGGGATGCGGCCGACCACCGGCAGGTCGACGCCTTCCATCTGGATCTGCACCGCCGAGAAGAAGCCGAACATCACGCAGCCGAGCGCCGTGTAGAGCGGGCGCCAGTTACCGAACACCAGCGCGGTCAGCGCCAGGTAGCCGGCGCCGGCCGACATGTCGCGCAAGAAGAAGCCGCTTTGCACGATGGCCAGGTAGGCGCCCGAAAAGGAGCACAGCACGCCGGCGATCAGCATCGCCATGTAGCGCGTCGCCTCGACGTTCACGCCCGCGGCGTCGGCCGCGTGCGGGTTCTCGCCGCAGGCGCGCAGGCGCAAGCCGAAGCGGCTGTGGTACACCACCCAGTGCACCAGCGGCACCAGCGCGAACGCCAGGTACACCAGCACCGAATGGCCGCCGATCACGTGGCCCCAGAACCAGCCGAGGAAGGGCACGCCTTCGAGGGCGGCGGTGCCCGGCAGGACGATGTCGAACAGGCGCGCCTGGCCCAGGTCCGGCGTGCGCCCGCCCTGCTGGTAGAAGAACTGCGCCAGCACGAACGTCAGGCCGCTCATGGCGATGTTGATGGCGATGCCGCCGACCAGCTGGTTGCCCTTTTGCGTGATGCTGACGTAACCCTGCAGCAGCGCCAGCGCGGCCGACACGGCAACGCCCGCGGCCACGCCGTACCACGGGTTTTGCGTGGTGTAGGCCACCGCGGCGGAAGCGAACGCGCTGGCGAGGATCTTGCCCTCTAACGCAAGGTCGATCACGCCGCTGCGTTCGGCGAACAGGCCCGCCATCGCGGCGAACATCAAGACGGGCGCATTGCGGATGGTCGAGACCAGGATACTGGCTAAGTTGAATTCTTCCATGGCTTATCCTTTCGCCGGCACGGGCGTCGCGCGCAGGTTGATCATCTTCAGGATCGCGGGAGCGTAGAAGTTCTCCATCGCGCCGCAGAACAGGATGATCAGGCCCTGGATGAAAATGAAGGTCTCTTGCGGGATGTTCGGCTTTTCCAGCGACAGGTCGAAGCCGCCCTGGATCAGCGCGCCGAACAGCACCGCCGACAGGAAGATGCCGACCGGGTGCTGGCGCCCCATCAGCGCAATGGCGATGCCGACGAAACCGGCGCCGGCCGGGAAGTTGAGCGACAGGTAGTGGGTCGAACCCATCACCGAATTGACCGCCGCCAGGCCCGCCAGCGCGCCCGAAATGAGCATCGCCACGATGATCGTGCGGCTGATCGAAACGCCGGCGTAGTGCGCCGCGTGCTGGTTCAGGCCGGTGGCGCGCAGCTGGTAGCCCCACGACGAGCGCCATACCATCACACCGTAGATCACCAGCGCGACGATCGCCAGCAAAAAGCTGACGTTGAGCGGGGTGTCGCCGAGGATCGGGAACCACTGGTTCAGGCGCGGCATCGCGCCGGAGTCGGCGAACACGCGGCTGGCCGGATTCTGCTGGCCTTCGGGAATCAGGTACTTGACGATGATGAAGTTCATCAGGCTGGCGGCGATGAAGTTGAACATGATGGTGGTGACCACCACGTGGCTGCCGCGTTTCGCCTGCAGATAGCCGGGGATGAAGGCCCACAAGGCGCCGAACAGCGCCGCCGCGGCCATCGCCGCCGGAATCAGCAGCAAGGCCGGCAGCGCCTTGTCGAGCGCCAGCATGGCCACCGTCAGGCCCAGGCCGCCCAGGTACATCTGGCCTTCGCTGCCGATGTTGAACAGGCCCGCCTTCATCGCGATCGACACCGACAGGCCGGTGAAGATGAAGGTCGACGCGTAGAACAGCGTGTACGACAGCCCTTCCGGGTTGATGATGGCGCTGTTGATCAGGATGCCGAGCGACTCGGTCGGGCTTTCGCCGAGCAGGTGGATCACCAGCGCGGCCACCAGCAGCGCCGACACCAGGTTCAGGAGGGGCAGCACCACGGCGGTGGCCCAGCGGGGAAGTTCGGTCGTTTTCATGAGGTGTGCATCCCGCCCATCAGCAAGCCGATGCGGGTGGTGTCAAATTCTTCGATGTTCAATTCGCCGGTGATGCGCCCGCCCGACATGACGATGATGCGGTCGGCCAGCGCCCGCACTTCCTCCAGTTCGACCGACACCAGCAGGATGGCGACGCCGTCGTCGCGCATTTTCAACAGCTGCGTGTGGATGCTCTCGATGGTGCCGATGTCGACGCCGCGCGTCGGCTGGCCGACCAGCATCAGCTTCGGGCTGGCCGACACTTCGCGCGCGATCACCACCTTCTGCTGGTTGCCGCCCGAGAGCAGGCCGATGCGCATGTCCGGATCGGACGGGCGCACGTCGAAGGCCTTGAGCAGGTGGGCGCAGCGCTTGGCGATGGCGGCGAAATCGAACAGGCCCCAGCGGTTCTTGACGCGGTCCTGGTAGCCGAACACGGTGTTCTGCATCACCGAGAAATCCTTGATGACGCCGTCGCGCAGGCGGTCTTCCGGCACATGGCCGATGCCCAGCTTGCGAAACGTCGCCGGCAGGCCGTCGGCGTCGGCGCGGCCGGCGAACGGCAGCGCCTTGCCCAGCATCTCGACCTTTCCGGAAGAGGGCAGGCGCATGCCCGACAGGATTTCCAGCAGTTCGCTCTGGCCGTTGCCGGACACGCCCGCAATCGCCACGATCTCGCCGGCGCGGAGCAGGAAGCCGACGTCGGCCAGCAGGCGCACGCCGGCGTCGTCGTTCAGCTGCAGGTTCTCGACCTTCAGTACCGGCGCGCCCGGCTTGAACGGCGCGCGCGGCAGTTCGCTCTGGATCGGGCGCCCGACCATCATGTTGGCCAGCTCTTCCTTCGAGGTGCCGGCGGTGGCCACGGCGCCTACCACGCGGCCGGCGCGCATTACCGTCACCTGGTCGGTGATCTCCATGATCTCGCCCAGCTTGTGGGTGATCAGGATGATGGTTTTGCCCTGCTCCTTGAACAGGCGCAGGATCTCGAACAGCGACGCCGTCTCCTGCGCCGTCAGCACCGCGGTCGGTTCGTCGAGGATCAGGATGCTGGCGCTGCGGTAGATCTGTTTGAGGATTTCGACGCGCTGCTGGGCGCCGACCGACAGGCTCGAGACGACCGCCAGCGGGTCGACGTCGAGCCGGTAGCGCTTGCAGATTTCGCGCAACTTCGCCTCGGTGGCGGCGCGGTGCGCGGCCAGGCGAAAGCCGCCTTCGGTGCCGAGCATGACGTTGTCGAGCACGCTCATGTTCTCGACCAGCATGAAGTGCTGGTGCACCATGCCGATACCGAGCGCGATCGCCTCGTGGCTGGTGCGGATGGCGCGCGGCTCGCCGCCCAACAGCAGCTGGCCGCTGTCGGCGTTGTAGTAGCCGTACAGGATGCTCATCAGGGTCGACTTGCCGGCACCGTTCTCGCCGATCACGCCGTGGATCGAGCCCTTGGCGATGGCGAAGCTGACGTCGGCGTTCGCCTGCACCGGGCCGAAGGCCTTGCATATGTTGCGAAATTCTACGGCTGGCTGCATAGCGAATCAGTAGGTGAGATGGATGTATTCAAAAGCGCGCCGGACCGGAAATCCGGTGCGGCGCGCTTTCAGGTGGCGCGGAAAAAAATCAGACCGGGCAGCTGCTGCCGGCACGGTAGTCGATGACCTTGATCTTGCCGCTGATGATGCCGGCCTTCGCTTCGTTGACCTTCTTCTCGATCTCCGGCGAGACGACCTTGCGGTTGTCCTTGTCGAGCGCCCAGTCGACGCCGCCTTCTTTCAGGCCACGGTAGGTCACGCCCGGCTTCCAGGTGCCGTTCTTGACGGCCATGAAGGAGTCGTAGATGGCGCCGTCGACGCGCTTGACCATCGAGGTCAGCATGGTACCCGGATGGAGGTAGTTCTGGTTCGAGTCGACGCCGATCGCCAGCTTGCCTTTTTCCTTGGCCGTCTGCAGCGTGCCCATGCCGCTGCCGCCGGCCACCGCGAACACCACGTCGACGCCGCGGTCGAACTGCGCGCGCGCGAGCTCGCCGCCCTTGGCCGGATCGTTCCAGGCCGCGCTGGTGGTGCCGACCATATTCTGCAGCACTTCCACTTTGGGGTTGTTCGCTTTGGCGCCCTGGCTGTAGCCGCAGGCGAAAGCGCGGATCAGCGGGATGTCCATGCCGCCCACAAAACCGAGCTTCTTGGTCTTCGACGCCATCGAGGCGGCCACGCCGACCAGGTAGGAGCCTTCTTCTTCCTTGAACAGCACCGAGTTGATGTTCGGGCCCTTGGCGACGCTGTCGATCAGGACGAACTTCACGTTCGGGAATTCGGCCGCGACCTTCTGCACGGCCTGGGTCTGCGAGAAGCCGATCGCCGCGATCAGGTCGAGCTTCTTGCGGGCCAGGCCGCGCAGCACCTGCTCGGCCTGGGTGTCGCTGCTGGCCTGCGCTTCGATGTAGCCGATCTTGGTCTCGGCCTTGAAGCGGTTGGCGCCTTCGAAAGCGGACTGGTTGAACGACTTGTCGAACTTGCCGCCGGCGTCGTACACGATGCCCAGTTTCGGGTCGGCCGCAGAAGCACTGGCGGCGACGAGCAGCGCCGCGATCGAGATACTAAGTTGCTTTAATTTCATGAAGGCTCCTGGAATGTCGATATTGTACCCGGCGCAACCGCTGCGTTGGGAGGGACTGTGTAGCTTAATAGTAACTAACCAGGCAAAGCCAGCAATTCGATGCCTGCCCAGGACGCATAGTGTCAGGTCCGTGCGCGACAAGTAGTTACGGATTGTATCGAGTTGATTCCGGCAAGGGGACAATTGCGAACTATGCATCACCGGCATATGTATGGCAAATACGTTTTTTCTTTTCGATTTATATCTTTTCGATATAGACGAGCGGCCCCGGGTCAGACCAATTGGTCTCCGGGCCGCGGGTCTGACCCCGGGCCGCGGCCGACGTTTGCCTCAGGGGGGCGGAAAGCCGTTCAGGTCCTTCGGTTCGGCCGGCGCCGCGACGGTGCGTTCGGTGCGAAAGCGCGCCGACATCGCATACGCCGCCTTGCGCAACCGCATGCTCGAGCCTGTCTGTGCAGCGGCGTACGCTGGCCGGCACAAGGGGGACTTCAGGATGCCCGCTAACGCGCCGGCGTCTTGGCGCCGGCGTGGCACTGACCCCAATGGTACAGCGCCTGCAACGCCGGACGCAGGGTCAGGCCATGCGCCGTGAGCGAGTATTCCACGCGTGGCGGTACTTCAGCGTAGACCTGGCGGTGGACGATGCCGTCGGCTTCGAGTTCGCGCAATTGCTGGGTGAGCATTTTCTGACTGATGGCGCCGATATGCTTTTTCAGTTCGCCGAAGCGCATGGTGCGCTCGGTCAGCAGGTGCAGCAGCACCGGTTTCCATTTCCCGCCGATGATGTTCAGGGTAGACACCATCGGGCAGTCGGTCCCGGTGCGTGCGGCCGAAAGCGTGACGCTCATGGCTAGGCTTTCTCGATGTAGTGAGAGGGGGGCGCGGTCTGCGCCGGCACACCGATCATACCGTGAAATGCATTCATGCGAGCACAGCGCCGTTAGTCACTTGCCGCATACCGGGCACCAAAAAGTGCCTACTTGAACGGTTGAGCCAGGCGCGTCATGATGGCCGCACCGCATCAGCCGATGCATGACCGGAGTCCGACTTGACAGCCTCGCCGACCATCGTACGCATTCCCATCCTGCCGTTCGGCATGGTGAACGCCCACCTGATCCTCACTCCCCAGGCCTGTGTGCTGGTCGACACCGGATTGCCCGGCTCGGAAGCAAAGATCGCCCGCGTGCTCAAAAGTCACGGACGCACAGTAAAAGACATCAGCCTCATCGTCGTCACGCACGCGCATGTCGACCATGCCGGCAGCGCCGCCAGCCTGCGCGAGCTGTCGGGTGCGCCGATTCTCGGGCATGCGGCCGATTGCAGGTTCTATCGCCAGGAGCAGCCGATGCACTTTTGTTCCACCGGCTGGTTCGGCACGCTGTTTCTGAAGACGCGCCTGATCTGCCAGCCCTACCGGGCGTTCCAGCCCGATATCGTACTGGCGGACGATGAGGCCATGCCGCTTGAACGTTTTGGCGTCGTTGGCATCGTCCACCACTGTCCCGGGCACACCGATGGTTCGCTTGCGCTGACGCTCGACTCGAGCGACGCGATGGTCGGCGATCTGCTGGCCTCGGGCGTGCTGCTCGGCGGGCTGGTGCGCACCGGCCGCGCCAAGCGTCCGCCGTTCGAGGATGATCCCCACCTGGTCGCCGCCGCCCTCGAATCCATGGTCGACACCGGCATGCAGCGCTTTTATATGGGACACGGCGGACCGCTTGCCGCCGCCGAGGTGCGGCGCCATGCGCGCCGGTTGCGGGCGCTGCCGCCGACGGCGCATGGCGCGCTTGTGCCAGGTGCGCCTACTCGCGGGCCGGCGGGTTGAGGATGTTGAGGAAGGCGCGCACCACCGGCGCGTCGTCCTGCGTGGTGTAGGCGATGTACAGGTTGGCCGACGGCGGCGCCGTTTTGATCGGCAGGAAAATCACGCCCGGCCAGCCGATCCGGCTGGTCGTCTCCGGCATCAGCGCCACGCCCAGGCCCGCGCCCACCATCGCCAGCAGCGTCTGCGGCTCGGTCGCCTCCTGGAAGATGGTCGGCTGGAAGCCGGCGTCGACGCAGCACTGGATCAGGTAGCGCGGGAACGCCGACTTGTCCAGCGCGAGCGTCAGCATCGGCTGGTCGGCGATGTCGATCAGTTCGATGTGCCCCTTGCCGGCCAGCGGGTTGTGCTCGTTGACGGCCACGCACACGTTCTCGCGAAAGCACAGCTCCTGGCGCAGGTTGTGGTGCCGCAGTTCGTCCTCGTCCAGTTTTGGCTCGCGCCAGAAGCCGACGTCGATCTGCTTGGCGCGCAGTGCCTCGTACTGCACGTTCGGCCCCGATTCGTGCAGCGTCCACGTCACCCGCGGGTACATGGTCTGGAACTGTTCGAGCAGGCTCGGGATCGGTCCCCACATCGCCGAGCCGACGATCCCCACCCGCAGCCGGCCCACTTCGCCGCGGTCGATCTGGCGGATGGTGTCGATCGTCATGCGCATCTTCGCCAGCAGCTCGGACGCCTCCGCCATCAGCGCCTTGCCGGCCACTGTCAGTTCGAACGTGCGGGTGGTGCGCGCGAACAGCTTGACCCCCAGCTCGCTCTCGAGCTTCATGATCTGCTGGGACAGCGGCGGCTGCGAGATGTGCAGCCGCTCGGCGGCGCGGCTGAAGCTCTTTTCTTCGGCAACCGCAAGGAAGTACTTCAGCTGTTTGAGGTCGATGGACATGGCGGCCTGGAGTCGGTGGTCGGTTCGGGTCAGAGCGGCTTCATGCCGGGCAGGTCGTGCAAAGCGCGCGCCAGTCGCGCCCCCACCAGCGCGTTGTGCTTGACCAGCGCGATGTTGGTGGCCAGGCTGCGCCCTTCGGTGAGCTCCTTGATGCGCCCGAGCAGGAACGGCGTCACCGCCTTGCCCGTCACGCCGCGCTGCTGCGCCTCGGCCAGCGCCTGCTCGGTGATGCGGTCGATCTCGTCCTTGTCCATCGCATGCTGCGCCGGCACCGCATTGCTGACCACCACGCCGCCGCGCAAGCCCAGCGCCCACTTGGTGTGGATGAAGGCTGCCTGCTCGAGCGCGGTGTCGCACTGGAAGTCGGCGTCGAAGCCGCTTTCGCGCGTGAAGAACGCCGGAAAGCCCTTCTGGCCGACGCCGATCACCGGCACGCCGTGCGTCTCCAGGTATTCGAGCGTGAGGCCGATGTCGAGGATCGACTTGACCCCCGCGCACACCACCGCCACGCTGGTGCGCGCCAGCTCCTGCAGGTCCGCCGAGATGTCGAAGCTCGTTTCGGCGCCGCGGTGCACGCCGCCGATGCCGCCGGTGACGAACACCGAGATGCCGGCCAGCTGCGCGCAGATCATGGTCGCCGCAACAGTGGTGGCGCCGAGGCTCCCCTGCGCCACCACGTAGGGCAGGTCGCGCCGGCTGACCTTCATGGCGTCGGGCGACGTGCCGAGCAGCTCGAGCTGTTCAGGCGAGAGGCCGATGCAGATTTTGCCGCCGATGATGGCGATGGTGGCCGGCACGGCGCCGGCGTCGCGGATGATCTGCTCCACTTCGCGCGCCATCGTCACGTTCTGCGGATACGGCATGCCGTGCGAGATGATGGTCGATTCGAGCGCGACGACCGGAACGCCGGCGGCGCGGGCGGCGGCGACTTCTGGCGAAAACAAGAGAAACTGCTGCATGGTCATTCCTGGTAAAGGGTGTTCGATGGTGGTGAGTCGGCGGCTGCAATGTCGTCGAGGCTGTCGGCGCTGAGCTGCGGGCACACCGTCTGGTCACATGCAAGTGTCATGCCAGAGAGCTTGAGGCCGCGCCGGCATGCCGCTTCGAGGTCGTCGCTGCCGTGAAAGAGCGACCAGCAGACGGCGGCGGCGAAGGCGTCGCCGGCGCCGGTGACGTCGACGACGTCCGCGCGCGGCACCGCCAGGTGCCTGACGCCGCCCGCGCTGGTAAAGCACACGCCGGCGGCGCCGCGCGTGACGATCAGGTCTTGCGCGCCTTGCGCCTGCACGGCCGCGCAGGCAGCGGCGATATCGAGGCCGGCGCCGGCGCGCGCCGCCAGTTCGCCTTCGTTGAGGATCAGGAGGCGCAGGCCGCGCAGGTCCTGCGGCAGGCGCGCCATCTTCGGTTCCGACACCGCCACCACCACCAGCGGGGCGCCGTCGCGCGCTTCGGCCAGCAGCGCCGCCACGGTGTCGGCCGGCAGGTTCAGGTCGGCCACGGTCAGCGCGGCGGGCGCGCGCCGGCGGCCCGCCAGCCATTGCGCCGTAAGCTGGTCGATCAGCGCCATGTCGGCCATCGCCACCACCATCTCGCCATGCTCGTCGAGCACCGCGGTGTAGGTGCCGCTCATGGCGTGGTCCACCTTCAGCGTGGCGGCCGTGTCGATGCCGGCCGCTTCGGCGTGCGCCAGCAGGGCGCGGCCCGAGGCGTCGCCGCCGATCGCGGTAGTCAGGGTGACCGGGGCGCCCAGGCGCGCGAGGTTCTCGGCGATGTTGCGGGCGACGCCGCCGAACGACTCGTGCTGGCGCGCCGGATTGGAGCTGCCCATCGCCAGCGGCGCCAGCGGGCGCAGCTTGCGGTCGATGTTGGCCGCGCCGATGCAGGCGATCGGCCGCACGCCGGGCAGCACGTAGGCGCGCCCCAGCAACCGCCGTTCACGGATCAGCCCGGCGATATGGCCGGCCACCGCCGAACGCGACAGCCCGAGCTCGCCGGCCAGGTCTTGCTGGGAGATAAACGGGTTTGCACGGATCAGTTCGTACAGCTGTTCTTTTTTTGGCAGGTCGCTCACAAGTGATCCGGAATAAACATATGTTCGTATCGTAGACAGTTGTTTTTCCTCTGTCAACCGAGCAATCTATTTATTCGATCTTAATATAAATTGGCAAGAAAAAGGGTATTTGCCATACATATAGCCTTTACGGCATAGTTATAATAGTAGGCCGATATATCCACGAAGCACTCTCCCGGCCCTTCCCGATTGCACCATTTTCACCTCCATCCTCACCCAACAAGGAAACCGCATGTCCAATAACACGCCATTCGACGCAGCCGACCTCATCCGCGCACGCAAGCCTGGTTTTGCGCCGCGCGTGGCGCTGATCCTCGGGTCCGGCCTGGGCGTGCTGGCCGAGCAGATGGCCGACGCGGTGGCGATCGGCTTCGACGAACTGCCGGGCTTCCCGATCAGCACCGTGCACGGCCACGCCGGCGAGCTGGTGCTCGGCACCCTGGCCGGCGTCGACGTCGTCTGCATGAAAGGTCGTGGCCACTTCTACGAAGGCTACGGCATGGGCGTGATGACTTCCGCGGTGCGCACCCTCAAGCTGCTCGGCTGCGAAATGCTGTTCGTGACCAACGCGGCCGGCTCGCTGCGCCCCGAGGTCGATGCAGGCAGCCTGGTGGCGCTGACCGACCATATCAACCTGCTGCCGGGCACCCCGATGGTCGGCCCCAACGACGATCGCTTCGGCCCGCGCTTTTTCAGCATGGCCAACGCCTACGACAGCGACATCCGCGCACTGGTGCAGGACACCGCCGCCGCTAACGGCATCACCCTGCATGAAGGCGTGTTCGTCGCCTATCCGGGCCCCAACTTCGAAACCCCGGCCGAGATCCGCATGATGGCAAAAATGGGCGCCGACGTCGTCGGCATGTCGGTGGTGCCGGAAGTGATCTCGGCGCGCCACTGCGGCCTGAAGGTCACCGGCGTCTCGGTCATCACCAACCTGGCCGAAGGCATGTCGCCGTTCCCGCTGTCGCATGAGCAGACCCTGAAGTACGCCGCCATCGGCGCCAAAGACCTGGTCACGCTGATCCTGGCCTTCCTCGGCAACGTGGCCAAGACGCCGCGCGCCGGGGCGGCCTGACCGTCCCACGCCTAGTCCCACACTTATATATTAAGAGCGATACCATGTCCCGCGCATTCATCCTCCTGCTTGACTCATTCGGCCTGGGCGCTGCACCCGACGCCGCGGCCTTCGGCGACGTCGGCGCCAACACCTTCGGCCACATCGCCAGCTGGGCTGCCGACAGCGGCAAGCCAATGCAGCTGCCGAACCTCGAGCGCCTCGGCCTCGCCGCCGCCGCCCATAGCGCCAGCGGCGAATGGGCAGCCGGCTTCGCCCGGCGCGACGGCTTCACCGGCGCTTATGGCGCGGCGTGCGAGCGCTCCACGGGCAAGGACACCCAGAGCGGCCACTGGGAAATCGCCGGCGTGCCGGTGCTGTTCGACTGGGGCTACTTCCCGCGCGAGGTGCCGTCGATTCCGGCCGACGTCACCGACAAGCTGCAGGAACTGACGGGCGTGCCTGGCTTCCTCGGCAACTGCCACGCCTCCGGCACCGAGATCATCAACAAGCATGGCGACGAGCATGTCGCCACCGGCAAGCCGATCCTGTACACCTCGGGCGATTCGGTCATGCAGATCGCCGCCCACGAAGAGCACTTCGGCCTCGAGCGCCTGTACGCCATGTGCGAAGCCGCGTTCGAGCTGGTCAAGCCTTACAACATCGGCCGCGTCATCGCCCGTCCTTTCCTCGGCGACAACGGCAACTACCGCCGCACCAGCAACCGCCACGACTACGCCGTGCCGCCGCCGAGCGCCACGCTGCTCGATCACGTCAAGGACGCCGGCGGCGAAGTGATCGCCCTCGGTAAGATCAGCGACATCTTCGCCACGCAAGGCGTCTCGCGCGTGGTCAAGGGCGTCGACAACATGGCGCTGTTCGACGCGCTGCTGAAAGTCGAAGAAGAAGCGGGCGACAAGTCGCTCACGTTCGTCAACTTCGTCGACTTCGACCAGGCCTTCGGCCACCGCCGCGACATCGCCGGCTACGCCAACGCGCTGCAGCAGCTCGACGAACGCCTGCCCGAATTCATGGTCAAACTGCGGGAGGGCGACCTGGTCGTCATCACCGCCGACCATGGCTGCGACCCGAGCTGGCCGGGTTCGGACCACACGCGCGAACACGTCCCGATGATCTTCTTCGGTCCCGGCGTGGCGCCGCGCGAGCTGCCGGTCTCCGAAACCTTCTCTGACATTGGCGCCACGCTGGCCAAGCACCTGGGCGTCAAACCACTCTCCAACGGAACACCTCTGCTATGACCCAACCTACCGCATTCAAACGCAATGAGGCCAGTGGCCTCGATCTCGGCTGGGTCAACCAGATCAAGGTCAACCGCAATGCCGCCGACCGCCGCGCCGCCAGCCTGGCGAACCGCCGCACGGTGAAAAAAGAGTACCAGGCCGCCTGGCTGGTGCAGGCGATCAAGTGCATCGACCTGACCACCCTCGGCGGCGACGACACACCGGGCCGCGTCGAGCGACTGTGCATGAAGGCGATGCGCCCTTTGCGCTCCGACCTGATGGAAGCACTGGGCCTGGCGTCGCTGTCGACCGGCGCCGTCTGCGTTTACCACGAGATGATCGCCCCGGCCGGCAAGATCCTGCAGGGCCGCCTGCCGATCGCCGCCGTGTCGACCGCGTTCCCGGCCGGCCTGGCGAGCATGGAAACGAAGGTGCGCGAGATCGAACTGTCGGTTGCCGCCGGCGCCACCGAGATCGACATCGTCATCACCCGCCAGCACGTATTGAACGGTAACTGGCAGGCGCTGTACGACGAGATGGTCGCCTATCGCCAGGCTTGCGGCGACGCCCACGTCAAGGCGATCCTCGCCACCGGCGACCTGACCACGCTCGAAAACGTCGCCAAGGCATCAATGGTGTGCATGATGGCTGGTTCCGATTTCATCAAGACTTCGACCGGCAAGGAAGGCGTCAACGCCACCATCCCGGTGGCGCTGACGATGGTGCGCGCGATCCGCGAATACCACGAGCAGACCGGCTTCCAGGTCGGCTTCAAGCCGGCCGGCGGCGTCAGCTCGGCCAAGAGCGCGCTGCAGTACCTGGCGCTGATGAAGGAAGAACTGGGCCGCGAGTGGCTCGAGCCGCACCTGTTCCGCATCGGTGCATCGAGCCTGCTGACCGACATCGAACGCCAGCTCGAACACTACGTCACCGGCAATTACTCGGCGAACCACCGCCACGCGCAACCATAAAAAGTCATCGGATTCGTCATGCCAACTATTAACGAGATTCTCACCACCATGGATTACGGCCCAGCCCCCGAAAGCACCAAAGAAGCGCAAGCGTGGCTGGACCAGCACGAGCGCCGTTTCGGCCTGTTCATCGATAACGCGTGGACCCCGGCGTCCGAGACCTTCGCCTCGACCAATCCGGCCGACGGCCTCGAACTGGCGCAGATCACCCAGGCGACCGGCGACGATGTCGACCGCGCCGTGGCAGCGGCGCGCCGCGCCCAGCCGGGCTGGGTCGCGCTGGGCGGCCATGGCCGTGCGCGCGTGATGTACGCGCTGGCGCGCCTGCTGCAGCGCCATTCGCGCCTGTTCGCCGTCATCGAAACGCTCGACAACGGCAAGACCATTCGCGAAACGCGCGATGCCGACTTGCCGCTGGCGGCGCGCCACTTCTACCATCACGCCGGCTGGGCCCAGCTGCAGTCGGAAGAATTCGCCGACTACCGCGCCGTCGGCGTGGTTGGCCAGATCGTCCCCTGGAACTTCCCGCTGCTGATGCTGGCCTGGAAAATCGCGCCCGCGCTGGCCGCCGGTAACACCGTCGTCTTCAAGCCGGCCGAATTCACCAGCCTCTCCGCGCTGCTGTTTGCCGAAATCTGCCAGCAGGCCGGCGTGCCGGCGGGCGTCGTCAACATCGTCACCGGCGACGGCAGCGTCGGCGAGGCGATCGTCAACCATCCTGGCATCGACAAGCTGGCCTTCACCGGCTCGACCGAAGTAGGGCGCCTGATCCGCAAGGCCACCGCCGGCAGCGGCAAGAAGCTCTCGCTCGAACTCGGCGGCAAGTCGCCGTTCATCGTCTTCGAAGACGCTGACCTGGACGCCGCCGTCGAAGGCCTGGTCGACTCGATCTGGTTCAACCAGGGCCAGGTCTGCTGCGCCGGTTCGCGCCTGTTGATCCAGGAGTCGGTCGAAGAACGCTTTCTGAACAAGGTCCGCGCCCGCATGGAAAACCTGCGCCTCGGCTCCCCGCTCGACAAGTCGATGGACGTCGGCGCGCTGGTCGATCCGGTGCAGCAGCAGCGCATCCACGGCCTGGTCGAATCGGCGCGCGCCGAAGGTTGCACTATCTGGCAGCCGAAGTGCGAGATGCCGGCAACCGGTTCGTGGTTCCTGCCGACGCTGATCACCGGCGCCTCCACCTCGGCGGCCGTCGCGCAGGCCGAGATCTTCGGGCCGGTGCTGGTGGCCATGAGCTTCCGCACCCCGGCCGAAGCGGTCCAGCTGGCCAACAACACCGTCTACGGCCTGGCCGCCTGCGTGTGGTCCGAGTCGATCAGCCTCGCGCTCGACGTCGCGCCGCAGATCAAGGCCGGCGTGGTGTGGATTAACACCGCCAACCAGTTCGACGCCGCCTGCGGCTTCGGCGGCTACCGCGAGTCCGGCTTCGGCCGCGAAGGCGGCAAGGAAGGCATGTACGAGTACATGACGGCGCTGTCGGAAGACGCGCGTCCGGCGCTGCCGGCGATCGAAGCGGCCGGCAAGGTCACATCTAACGAAGCGGGCGGCGTGTTCGGCATCGACCGCACCGCCAAGCTGTACATCGGCGGCAAGCAGGCGCGCCCTGACGGCGCCTACAGCCGCGCCATCACCGGCGCCGGTGGTGCATTCCTGGGCGACGTCGGCGAAGGCAACCGCAAGGACATCCGCAACGCCGTCGAGGCGGCGCACAAGGCGTCCGGCTGGGCCAGGGCCACCGCGCACAACCGCGCGCAGGTGCTGTACTACATTGCCGAAAACCTGGCGATCCGCGCCGACGAATTCGCCGCGCGCCTGGGCGCCATGACCGGCGCGAAGAATCCCGAGAAGGAAGTGCAGGCATCGATCGAGCGCCTGTTCTACTACGCCGCCTGGGCCGACAAGTACGACGGCCTCGCGCACCAGCCGCCGATGCACGGCATCACCGTCGCGCTCAACGAGCCGGTCGGCGTGATCGGCATCATCTGCCCGAACGAAGCGCCGCTGCTGGGCTTCATCTCGCTGGTGGCGCCGGCGCTGGCGCTGGGCAACCGCGTCATCGCGGTGCCCTCGCAGGCGTATCCGCTGGCCGCGACCGACTTGTACCAGGTGCTCGACACCTCGGACCTGCCGGGCGGCGCGCTCAACATCGTCACCGGCAGCGCCGACGAACTGGCGCGCACGCTGGCGTCGCACTCCGACGTCGACGCCGTGTGGCGCCACGACGGTTCGGCCGAAGGCTGCGCCGAAGTCGAGCGCCTGTCGGCTGAGTCGCTCAAGCGCACCTGGGTGGGCGGCGCCAGGGGCCGCGACTGGTACAGCACCAAGCAGGCCGGCGGTCGCGCAGTGCTGGCCCACGCCAGCCAGGTGAAAAACGTCTGGATCCCCTACGGCGTCTGATAATAGTTTCCACCCGTAAAACCGGGGTCAGACCACGGGGTCAGACGGGGACGCCGAGTCCAGTTGGTCTGACCCCGGTTTTTGTTTATTGAAGGCGAGAATTTATGTTTTTGAACCAAGAGATCATCCGCAAGAAGCGCAACGGCGACGCCCTGACCGCTCAGGAGATCCAGTTTTTTGTCGCCGGCATTACCACCGGTGCCACCACCGAAGGCCAGATCGCCGCGCTCGCGATGGCCGTCTACTTCAACGACATGAACATGGATGAGCGCGTCGCCTTCACGCTGGCGATGCGCGACTCCGGCCAAGTGCTGGAATGGCGCTCGCTCGACCTGCCCGGCCCCGTCGTCGACAAGCACTCAACCGGCGGCGTCGGCGACGTCGTCTCGCTGATGCTCGGGCCAATGGTCGCCGCATGCGGCGGCTTCGTGCCGATGATCTCCGGCCGGGGCCTCGGCCACACCGGCGGCACGCTCGACAAGTTCGATTCCATCCCCGGCTACAGCACCGTGCCCGAGCCGGCGCTGTTTCGCAAGGTGGTGCGCGAAGTGGGCGTCGCCATCATCGGCCAGACCGCCGAACTGGCCCCGGCCGACAAGCGCTTCTACAGCATCCGCGACACCACCGCCACCGTCGAATCGGTGGCCATGATCACCGGCTCGATCCTGTCCAAGAAGCTCTCCGCCGGCCTTGACGCGCTGGTCATGGACGTCAAGGTCGGCACCGGCGCCTTCATGCCGAGTTTCGAGAAATCGGTGGAACTGGCCGAAAGCATCGTCGCCGTCGGCAACGGCGCCGGCACCCGCACCTCCGCCATCCTGACCGACATGAACGAGTCGCTCGGACCGGTCGCCGGCAACGCACTCGAAGTGCGCCTGGCGATGGATTACCTCACCGGCCGTTCGCGCCCGGCGCGCCTGCATGAAGTGACGATGGCGCTGTGCGCAGAAATGCTGGTCGTCGGCGGCATCGCCGCCACCGAGGCCGACGCCCGCGCCAGACTGCAGGCGGCGCTCGATTCGGGCGAAGCGGCCGACCGGTTCGCCCGCATGGTCGCAGCCCTGGGCGGTCCGGCCGACCTGCTCGAACGCCCCGACGCCTACCTCGAACAGGCGCCGATCGTGGTGCCGGTGCCGGCGCTGCAGGCCGGTTTCGCCACCGCCACCGACTGCCGCTCGCTGGGCCTGGCCGTGGTCAGCCTCGGTGGCGGCCGCCGCCGTCCGGAAGACGCCATCGACTTCGCCGTCGGCCTGACCGGCCTCGTCGAACTGGGCGCGCCGATCGCCGTCGGCCAGCCGCTGGCGATGGTCCACGCGCGCACCGAAGCGGCCGCGCAGCAGGCGATCCGCGAAGTGCAGGCCGCCTACCAGGTCGGCGCCGAAAAGGCCGCGCCGAACCCGGTCACCTACCGCACCATCCGTCCATAAAAGGGAAAGACTCATGAACTACGCAGCACTGATCGACGAAGCACGCGCCGCGCGCGAACTGGCCTACGTGCCTTACTCGAACTTCCAGGTAGGCGCCGCCCTGCAATGCAAGGACGGCCGCGTCTTCCGCGGCTGTAACGTCGAGAACGCATCCTACGGCTTGTGCAACTGCGCCGAGCGCACCGCCTTCTTCAGCGCCATCGCCCACGGCTACAAGCCGGGCGACTTCACCGCGCTGGCGGTGATCGGCTCGACCGACGGCCCGATCGCCCCATGCGGCGCCTGCCGCCAGGTGGTGCTCGAATTGGGCGGCAACGACCTGCCGGTCATCCTGACCAACCTCAAGGGCGACCTGTTCGAGACCACCGCCGCCGCCCAGCTCCCCAACGCCTTCGGCGGCTGGGACCTGAAGAAGTAAGTTGAACAAGACGATCGACGTACAGGCGGCGGTGGCGATCGCCGCCGCCGAAGCCATCTCCGCCAAGGCGCAAGGCACTTTCGGCGTCGGCGGCGTGCTGCTCGACCAGTACGGCAACGTGCTCCGGTCGATGCACAACAACGTGGTGCGCGATGGCCTCGTCCATGACCCGACCGCGCATGGCGAGCGCCAGCTGATCGACTGGTACTTCGCCGAGCGTGCCGCCGGCCGCGCGCTGCCGCAGCCCCACGAGGTCACCCTCGTTACCTCGCTCGACCCGTGCGCCATGTGCGCCGGCGCGATTCTGGCGGCGGGGTTCAACGTGGTGGTGGCCGCCAACGACGCCGACGCCGGCATCAACCATGACGGCAGCGGCACCTTTTCTTCGTTGCCGCAGGACCTGCGCGCGCTCGCCGCCGAACGCTTCTTCTATCCGGCCGTGCTCGGTTCGTCCGGCTACGCGCGCGAGGCCGCCGGCGCCGGCCCCAAGTCATTCTTCATCGGTAAAACCATCTCCGAGCCGACCCAGGCCTTGTGCGCGCTGGCGCTGGAGGCGACGTCCGAGAAGGTGCAGGCATTCCTGAACAGCGACCTGCCGCAAGCGCAGCTGGAAGACCCCGCGGCGCTGGCGCCGGCGCACCCGATCGTCCGCAAGCTCAAGGCCCTGTATCCGCAGGCGCTGGCTTATCGCTGCACGCCGCACGCGCCCGACGCCGGCCTCGCGCCATTCCTGCTGGCGGCGATGGAGCAGGACCGCCGGCAGCGCGGCGATGGCGATGCCGCCGCGCTGCTGGACGGCTTCGGCAACCTGCTGCTGTGCGTGCCGGGGCGCCGCTCGCACTCGCCCATCCGCACCGCCTTCATGGAGTGCACCCGCGGGTATGCGCAGCTGCGCTACCAGCTGATGCTCGGCGCCGACGACAAGCTGCGCGAAGAGGTGCGCCGCTTTCTGCCGCATCCGAAAGAGGGCACTTTCGTGGTGGCGCGCGGGCCGGGCGCCGACGCCCTCGGCCTGATGGACCTGGGCGCCTGGGGCTCGACGATGGAAGGCCCGCTGCCGGCCGATAATCCGGAGCAGTTCCAGTACGTGCTGGCGCGGATCGGCGAACCTGAGCTGCACGCGCTGTGCGGCGCCATGCCGCCGCTGTACCGCGACACGATCCGGGTACGGCCCACGCCGGTCGGCGACGGCGCGCTGGCCGCCGCACTGGAAGCTTAGCCCGGCGCCGCCAGCAGGTTGGCGTCTCGCGACAGGCGCCACTTGGCATCGGCGCCCTTGCGCCAGATCGACAGCGTGGCGCCGGTGCGCAGCATCGGCAGGTTGCCATGCCGGGAGGTGATCGTGACCGACAATTGCGTGCGGGTATAGGCAAAATCGCCCGCCACCACCACTTCCTCGATTTCGCTCGACGACTCGATGGCGTGCGTGGCGAGCATGCTGCGCAGTCCCTTTTCGAAGGCATCGCGCCCGTGCATGGGTGGCTGCCCGGGCACGAGGAAAATCACGTCGGGCGCCATCAGGTCCAGCACCGCCTGGACGTCGCCGTCGCGGGTGGCCTGCAGCCAGTTGCCGATGGCGTCGCGTATAGTCTGTTCATCCGCATTCATGTCGATTCCAGCTCAGGTCAGGCAGCGCTCGTATCGGGCTGCATCATGCCGAAGATATTGCCATCGGGGTCCTTGACGTACGCCAGCCAGCCGATGCCGGGCACCGCCATCTTGGGCACCGCCACCTGGGCGCCGCCGCCGATACTGTCCACCTTTGCCAGCAGCGCATCGAGTTCGTCGACGATGACGGTGACGACGAAGGCGTTGACCGCTGCCGTCGCCGCCGGCGGCGGGCCAGGGCGCGGCAGCAGGCCGCCGTTGATGTCCGGCTGGTCGTCCGGGCCGGTGTGGATCATCCAGTAGTCGCCGCCGCCCCATTTGTTGAAGGACCAGCCGAACAGGGCCGAATAAAAATCCATCAGCGCCGCCGGATCGGACGCCTGGATCTCGAAGTGCATGGGGCGCGCTGCCATGGTGCTCTCCCTTGTTTTCCGCGTTATTGCTGCCAGGGGTCGTAGGTGCCGATGCTCCAGATGTGGCCCTCGAGGTCGCGGCAGGTGAAGCCGCGCCCGCCGTACTCCTCGTCGACGATGTCGATGACGACGGTGGCGCCGGCCTCGCGCACGCGATCGTAGACGGCATCGGCGTCGGCCACC
The DNA here is from genome assembly GCA_038248405.1 of Burkholderiales bacterium. Taxonomy (GTDB): domain Bacteria; phylum Pseudomonadota; class Gammaproteobacteria; order Burkholderiales; family Burkholderiaceae_D; genus JAFCUW01. The sequence continues at coordinate 23,399 of JBBRXM010000009.1, read as the reverse complement.
ACCAGGTACACGGTCTGGGTCTGCGAGCCGCCGATGTCTTCCGGCTGCACCACCAGCGGCCCGTAGGCGCCTTCGTTGCTGGCCGAGCCGAGCATGATCATGCCGCGGCCATTGTTGAGCTGCGCGTGGGCGATGGCGCCGTTCTCGCCGTCCACCACCAGGTGCGGCGTGAAGCCGAACACCTTGCACAGCCAGTCGATTGCGCGCGGCGCGTCACGGTAGCGCAGGCAGGGGATGACGGTGGAGCCGGAATTGCTCGGGTTCGCTGGCATGGCACGCTCCTGGCGATTCGATCGATATGAATATGGTAAGCCTTTTTTGCGCCGCCGCCTACATTTGCTGGAACAGGTGTGCGTGGTTGCGGCTCACTTCGAGCTCCTCGGCAATGCCGTGCACCTTCAGCATCTGGCGCCCGCGCATGTCGCGCGTTACCGCGGCGATCGCATCGACCCGCACCAGCGTCGAGCGGTGGATGCGCCAGAACTCGCCGGGATCGAGCTCGTCGGCCAGTTCCTTCAGCGTTTTGCGGATCAGCAGTTCGGCCTGCGCCGTCTGCACCCGGGTGTACTTTTCGTCGGAGCGGAAGAACAGCACCTCGCGCGTGCTGATCATGCGCAGGCTGCCGCCCACCTGCGCCTGGATCCAGCGCAGGTAGGATGGCCTGGCGGCGCCGCCGTGCTGCAGCGCCGCCGTCAGCTGCGCCAGCTTCTGGCCGATATCCTCCGGCGCTTGCACTATCCGCTGGCGCAGCCGCGCGCAGGTGGTCGCCAGCCGCGCCGTCGCCACCGGTTTCAGCAGGTAGTCCATCGCACCCTGCTCGAAGGCGTCGACGGCGTACTGGTCGTAGGCAGTGACGAACACGATATGGCAGCGCTGGCACAGCTCGCGCGCCGCCTCGATGCCGCTTTTTCCCGGCATGCGGATGTCGAGGAAGACGATGTCGGGCTCGTGCGCGGCCGCCATCGCCACCGCCTCCACGCCGTTGGCCGCTTCGCCGACGATTTCCAGCTCCGGCCATGCCTCGCGCAGCCGCGCGCGCAGCTGGTCGCGCATCGGCGCCTCGTCGTCGGCGATCAGCGCGGTGACCGCTTTTTGCGCAGCAGCCATGTCAGGTCGCCATCATCTTGTAGGGAATGCGGATCGAAGCCAGCGCGCCGCCTTCGGGCGGCGTTTCGATGACCAGTTCGCCATCCTTGCCGTACAACAGGTGCAGCCGCTCGCGAACGTTGGCCAGGCCGACGCCGTCGTCGGCATGCATGTCGAAGCCGGCGCCGTTGTCGCGCACGTCGACGTGCAGGGTCGCATCGACAACGCGCGCGCTGATCTCGATGCGTCCGCCCTCGATTTTCGGCTCGAGCCCGTGCTTGATGGCGTTCTCGATCAATATCTGCAGCATCATCGGCGGGAACGGCGCGCTGCCGAGGAACTCCGGTACCTTGAAACTCACCGTCAGTCGTTCCTTCATCCGCGCCTGCATGATCGCCAGGTAGGCGCGCGAGAGCTCCACCTGCTTGCCCAGTGTGCCGCCGCCGGCCGCGCGCATCTGCGGCAGCGTCGTGCGCAGGTAGTCGATCAGGTGCGCATGGATGCGCGCCGCTTCCGGCGGGTCCGTTTCGATCAGCTGGCCGATCAGCGCCAGGGTGTTGAACAGGAAGTGCGGCTCGACCTGCGCCTGCAGCGTGGCCATCTGCGCCTCCGTCAGCTTGCGCTCGAGCGTGGCGACGTCGGCCTGGCGGCTCGACTCGGCCGCGTCCAGCTCGGCCTTGCGCTTGCCGCCGGCGAGCACCTTGACGGCGAACGAGATCAGCATGAACCACAGCGCCGGTTCCGGCGTCTGCGTCATGGCGCCGGTCACCAGGACCAGCACCCAGATGATCACCAGCCGGCGCCACTCGATCACCGCCAGCCAGTCGACGAAGCGCCACCAGGTGGTCCGGGTCACTTCGACCGCTTCGTGCGCGATCTCCGCCATGCGGTTCAGCTGCGACGCGCTCATGCTCAGTCCTTCTGGCGGCGCGTGTTGATGACGATCGCCGCCACCGCCAGCTTGACGATCATGAACAGGATGAACAGGCATACCGCCAGCGGCAGGATGGTGATCAGCAGCGCCAGGCCGATGCAGGTGGCCACCATCTGCGGCGCCGACATGGTGGCGATGGCGCGCGCGCCATAGCGGAACGCCTGGGCGAACGCGCGGGCGATCTCTTCGAGCAGCTCGCCAATCGATGAGAAGGTCAGGTTTTTCATGCAAGTGCTCCGGGGAGTGGTTAGTCGATGGCTAGACTTTAGCAAGGGGCCGGCTGCTTTTCCAGACGCGTCCGACGAAGCGGGCAAACGGTGGCACCACCGGTCATCCGGCGCGATTAACGGTGACGCGGTATTCCCAGTCGCGTTTCAGCAGGCCGTAGAACTCGGTGTCGGTAATCTCGCCGCCGACCATCCAGCGTTCGCGCAGCAAGCCCTCGCGCTCGAAGCCGAGCCGCGTGAGTGCCCTGGCCGAGGCCGTGTTGCGCGGGTCGATGTCGGCCTCGACCCGGTTCAGGTCGAGCGCGCCGAAGCCATGTTCGAGCAAGGCCGTCATCGCTTCGCTGACATAGCCTTTGCCCCAATGCGCCCGGGCGAGCGCATAGCCGGCGTCGCAGCGCCGGTTCGCCGGCTGGAAGGCGTACAGCGCCGCCTGGCCGACCAGCTCCCCGCTGGCGGCCAGTTCGATGCCCAGGCGTAGCGCGCTGCCGCTGGCCAGGCCCTCGGCGGCGGCCGCGATGTAGTCGCGCGCCTGTTGCATCGTGGTCCACGCCGTGCTGCTCCAGTAGCGCGTGACGGCGCTGTCCGAGAAGATCGCGAACAGCGCGTCGGCATCGGCGGCGCGCAACGGGCGCAGCACCAGCCGTTCTGAAGTGAGGGTGGTCGGGTCAAGCGGCATCGGCATCTCCAGGCAGTTTTACGGCGCACAGCACCATGTCGGTGATCATTTTTTCGGCATCGGCGAAATCCCTGGGCGTGAGCTTGCGGTTCAGCACCAGCGCCATCTGCGCGGCGAAGTCGGCGTACGACTGCGTCATCGCCCAGATCGCGAACAGCAGGTGGGTGGCGTTGACCGGCGCGATGCGGCCTTCGGCGATCCAGCGCTCGAACACCAGGATGTCCTTGCGCACCAGCGGCACCACGCGCTCGCGGATCTGTTCCCCGTACAGCGGGGCGCCGCTGATCACTTCCATCGCATACACGCGCGAACCGAGCGGATGCTCGCGCGAAAAGCGCAGCTTGGCCTGGATGTACGCGCGCAGCATGTCGCCCGGCTCCTGCGCCGGGTCGGCCAGCGTGTCCATCCGCTCCAGCCATTCGTCGAGCACGTCGTCGAGCACGCGCTGGTACAGCGCCTGCTTGGTCGGGAAGTAGTACATCAGGTTCTGCTTCGACAGCCCGGCGTTGTCGGCCACGGTGGCGACCGAGGCGCCCTCGTAGCCGCTCTCGGCGAACACCCGCACCGCCTCGGCGACGATGTCCGCTTCCAGCTTGTCGCGGTTGATCACCCTGCGCTTGACGGTGGCCGAGCGCAGCGCATTGGCGGTCTTGGTGAGGGTCATGGTCTCTTTCAGCGTATCGATGTGAGAAACGCGATCAGCGCCGGCGTCTCGGCCGCGTAGGCGACGTTGAAGCGGAACCAGATCGAGCCCGATGGGCGCAGCATGAAGAAGTCGTTCGGCGAGAGCAGGATGCCCGACTTCAAAGCCAGGTCGGCGATCACCTTGCCGTTCCATTCGGGCGTCGGCGCCTGCTGCCAGCCGGCGCTGACGAACATGCCCCCGCGAGGGCGTGCGATCGGCGTCATGCCGGCTTCAGACAGGCGCTCGATGGTGCGCTCGCGCCCCGTGTCGAGCCGGTCGACCAGCTTTTCGATCATCCGCTTGTACGGCCGCGCCGACACCGCGTGGTACACCGCGCGCTCGTTGATCTCCGAGGTGGTCAGACCGGCCAGCATCTTCACCCGCAGCAGTTCCGGCACCAGCGAGTTCGACGCGCAGATCGAGCCCACCCGCAGCACCGGCGACAGCGTCTTCGAGAAGCTGCCGACCCGGATCACGCGGCGCAGGCCGTCCATCGCCGCCAGCGAGGCCTCGCCGCGCGCCGCCAGTTCGCGGTAGATGTCGTCCTCCACCAGCCAGAAGTCGAACTGCTCGGCCACGCCCAGCAGGCGGTGCGCCTGCGCCTGCGTGAGGGAAGTGCCGAGCGGGTTTTGCAGCACCGTGTTGACGAACATGAGCTTGGGGCTGGTGGCCGCCGCCTGCGCGATGAGCACCTCGAAATCGAGTCCCGCCGCGCCGCGCGGGATCCCCACCGGTATGCAGCCGTGGTGGCGGATCAGCGAAGTCAGGTTGCTGTAGCCGGGATCTTCGACAAACACGGTGTCGCCCGGCTTGGTCAGCGTCCTCAGGATCAGGTCGAAGGCGTGGGTGGCGCCGTGCGTGAGCAGCACCTGGTCCGGCTGCGCCGTGAACAGGTCTTCGGCCAGCGTCGCCGCCAGGTGCTGGCGCAGCGTCGGGAATCCAAGCGGGTGGCCGTAGCCGCGCAGCCGCGAAGCCGGGATCTTCATCGCATGGCGCACGGCGTCGAGCACCGTGGTCTCGCCATACCACTCCGGCGGCAGCCAGCCGGCGCCCACCGGCAGCGCGTCCGACACGCCCGAATACAGGTCGGGGGTGAGGGCGTCGATGGCGATCGGTGTCGCCGCCACCGCCAGCGCCGGCGCCGCGGCGACATCGCTGCGGGCGACGAAAAAGCCGGAACCGCGGCGCGACGACAAGAGTCCAACATTGAGCAGCCGGTCGTACGATTCCACCACCGTGAAGGTGCTTACACCGTTACACTTGGCGAATTGTCGCACCGACGGCATCTTTGTACCGATCCGCAGTTCACGTTTGTTTACCATCAGCGCGATCGCTGCCACAATCTGATCGACCAGGCTGCCCCGTTTTGCGCGGTCGATCGCCAGCACCGGCCACTCAACGGTGCCGTTGCCAGCAGGAATATTTTCAGTCACAGAAGACGATTCATCCATCCACAGTCCCTTAATCGCGCCGCCACGTGCGCCCCATAAAACTGTACAGGTTATGCTGCCAATACGGTTGGCCGTTTTTGCGATTTGTGTATCTGTGCCATCGCCGGGACGCTGACTATTATTGCATCATCATTTTGCCAACTGGTAAATAATTTTTTTTGCCGTAAAAATTCTCGGAGAGCCGCATGAACCTGACCAGGCCAGCATCGATGTCGTCGTTTTGGATGCCATTTACCAACAATCGCGACTTCAAGGCCAATCCCCGCCTGCTCGTGTCCGCCGAAGGCATGTACTACAAGGACGTCGACGGCAACAGCGTACTCGACGGTACCGCCGGCTTGTGGTGCGTGCCTTGCGGCCACGCCCAGCCGAAGATCGTCGGCGCCGTGCGCGAAATGATCGGCCAGCTCGACTTTGCGCCGACCTTCCAGATGGGTCACCCGGCCGCCTTCGACCTGGCCGAACAGCTGATGGAATACTCCGGCCACAAGTTCGGCCACGTGTTCTACACCAACTCCGGCTCGGAAGCGGTCGACACCGCGCTGAAGATGGCGCTGGCCTACCACAAGGCGCGCGGCGAAGGCAGCCGCACCCGCCTGATCGGCCGCGAGCGCGGCTACCACGGCGTCGGCTTCGGCGGCCTGTCGGTGGGCGGCATCGGCGGCAACCGCAAGAGCTTCGGCCCGCTGCTGCCGGGCGTCGACCACCTGCCGCACACCCACGACCTCGAACAGAACGCCTATACCCGCGGCGAGCCCGAATACGGCAGCCACCTGGCCGACGAACTCGAACGCCTGGTCGCGCTGCATGACGCGTCGAACATCGCCGCCGTCATCGTCGAGCCGGTGGCCGGTTCCACCGGCGTGCTGATCCCGCCCAAGGGCTACCTCAAGCGCCTGCGCGAGCTGTGCACCAGGCACGGCATCCTGCTCATCTTCGACGAAGTCATCACCGGTTTCGGGCGCCTCACCACGCCGTTCGCCGCCGACTATTTCGACGTCGAGCCGGACCTGATGACCACCGCCAAGGGCCTCACCAACGGCGTCATCCCGATGGGCGCCGTGTTCAGCAAACAGCACATCCACGACGCCTTCATGGACGCGCCGCCCGGCATCGAGCTCTTTCACGGCTACACCTACTCCGGCCACCCGGTCGCCTGCGCCGCGGCGCTGGCCACGCTGGAAGTGTTCAAGGAACAGAAAGTCCTCGAACACGCCGCCGCCATGCAGGGCTACTGGGAAGACGCGGTCCACTCGCTCAAGGGCCTGCCGTACGTGACCGACCTGCGCACCATTGGCCTGATCGCCGGCATCGAGCTCGAATCGATCGCCGGCAAGCCGGGCGCGCGCGCGTTCGGCGCGTTCAAGAAAGCGTTCGCCGACGGTGTGCTGATCCGCACCACCGGCGACATCATCGCGCTGTCGCCGCCGCTGGTGCTCGAGAAGCAGCACATCGACGAATTGTTCGGCAAGCTCACCACCGTATTAAAAAACCTAGACTGAGACAAGAGACCCCATGGATACCATCGCCAACACCCTCGACACCATCACCCACTTCATTAACGGCCAGAAGGTCGACACCACCAGCGGCCGCTACGCCGACGTTTTCAATCCGGCCGTCGGCGCGCCGTGCGCGCGCGTGGCGCTGGGTACCGCCGACGACGTCGGCAGCGCCGTTGCCGCCGCCAGCGCCGCCTTCCCGGCCTGGTCCAACACGCCGCCGCTGGCGCGCGCGCGAGTGCTGTTCAAGTACCTGCAGCTGTGCCAGCAGCACACCGACGAATTCGCGGCGATGATCACGCGCGAACACGGCAAGACCTTCGACGACGCCAGGGGCGAAGTCGCGCGCGGCATCGAGATCGTCGAATTCGCGGTCGGCATCCCGAACCTGCTCAAGGGCGAATTCACCGACCAGATCGCGCGCGGCATCGACGCCTGGTCGATGCGCATGCCGCTCGGCGTCGTCGCCGGCATCACCCCGTTCAACTTCCCGGTGATGGTGCCGATGTGGATGTTCCCGGTGGCTATCGCCTGCGGCAATACCTTCATCCTCAAGCCGTCCGAGCGCGACCCGTCGCCGGCGCTGCTGCACGCCAAGCTGCTCAAGGACGCCGGCCTGCCGGACGGTGTCTTCAACGTCATCCAGGGCGACAAGGTCACCGTCGACGCGCTGCTCGACCATCCCGACGTGCAGGCCATCAGCTTCGTCGGCTCGACCCCGATCGCCCAGTACATCTACGCGCGCGGCAGCGCTTGCGGCAAGCGCGTGCAGGCGCTTGGCGGCGCCAAGAACCACATGGTGGTCATGCCCGACGCCGACATGGACATGACGATCGATGCGCTGATGGGTGCCGCCTACGGTTCCGCCGGCGAGCGCTGCATGGCCATCTCGGTCGTGGTCGCGGTCGGCAACGCCGGCGACAAGCTCGCCGATGCGCTGGCCAAGCGCACCGGCGCGCTGAAGGTGGGCGACGGCATGGAGTCGGGCGCCGAAATGGGCCCGGTGGTTACCAGCGCGGCCAAGCAGCGCATCGAAAAGCTGATCGGTGAAGGCGTCGAGCAGGGCGCCACCTTGCTGGTCGATGGCCGCGACTTCAAGGTGCCGGGCCGCGAGAACGGATTTTTCGTCGGCGGCACGCTGTTCGACCATGTCACCGCCGACATGTCGATCTACAAGGAAGAGATCTTCGGGCCGGTGCTGTGCATGATGCGTTCGCCCGACGTCGCCAGCGCCGTCAAGCTGATCAACGCCAACGAGTACGGCAACGGCGTCGCCATCTATACCCGCGACGGCGGCGTCGCGCGCGAGTTCGTGCGCCAGATCCAGGTCGGCATGGTCGGAGTGAACGTGCCGCTGCCGGTGCCGATGGCCTTCAACAGCTTCGGCGGCTGGAAGAAGAGCATGTTCGGCGACCACCACGCCTACGGCCCGGAAGGCATCCGCTTCTACACGCGCCACAAGGCCGTGATGCAGCGCTGGCCGAACACCGCCAGCGCCGGCGCCGAATTCGCCTTCCCGCAAATGAAGTGACAGTCAGGCCGGGGAGGGCGCGGTCGCCTCCCCGTGTATCGCCCTACGTATAACGCCAAAACACCAGGGATGCACATGATCGACTCACTCAAACACCTGCCCGGCTCGATCGGGTCGCACGGCGCGTTGGCGGAGCAGTTTACCGACCTCGCGCCGCCGCTGACAAACCGCCAGGCCGCCATCGAAGCGGCGCGCTGCCTGTACTGCTACGACGCGCCGTGCACCCGCATCTGCCCGTCCGAGATCGACGTCGCCAGCTTCATCCGCAATATCCACGACCGCAATATCAACGGCGCCGCCGTCGGCATCCTCAAGCAGAACATCCTGGGCGGCAGCTGCGCGCGCGTGTGTCCCACCGAGATCCTGTGCGAAGACGCCTGCGTGCGCAACCACGACGACGAAGGCCAGCCCGTCAAGATCGGCCTGCTGCAGCGCCACGCGCTCGATCACGCCAGCTTCGACGTCCATCCCTTCCAGCGCGCAGCGGCGACCGGCAAGGTGATCGCCGTCGTCGGCGCCGGCCCGGCCGGCCTGTCGTGCGCCCACCGGCTCGCCATGCTCGGCAACGACGTCGTCATTTTCGAGTCGCGCGAAAAGGCGGGAGGCCTCAATGAATACGGCATCGCCAAGTACAAGCTGACCGGCGACTTCGCGCAGCAGGAAGTGCAATTTTTGCTGTCGATCGGCGGCATCGAAGTACGCCATGGCCACACCCTGGGCGAGAACCTCAGCCTGCGCGACCTGCATGCGCAATACGATGCCGTGTTCCTGTCGATGGGCCTGAACGCCTGCCGCCAGCTGGGCCTGACCGGCGAGGACGCGCCCGGCCTGATGGCGGCGGTCGATTACATTGCCGCGCTGCGCCAGGCCGACGACCTGTCGAAGCTGCCGGTTCCGCGCCGCGCCATCGTCATCGGCGCCGGCAACACCGCCATCGACATGGCGGTGCAGATCAAGCGCATGGGCGCCGAGGACGTCACGCTGGTGTACCGGCGCGGCTTCGAGTCGATGACCGCAACAGGCCACGAGCAGGACATCGCCAAGGCCAATTACGTACGCATGCGCACCTGGGCGGCGCCGTTGGAGGTGCTGCTCGACGACCACGGCAACGTGCGCGGCATGCGCTTCGAAGAGACCCGCATGGACGGCGGCCGCCTGCAAGGCACCGGCGCCTTCATCGAGATCGCCGCCGACGCCGTCTTCAAGGCGATCGGCCAGACTCTCGATCCCGCCGCGCTGGCCGAACCGATGGCGCAGCAGCTGGCGAAAAGCGGCGACAAGCTGCATGTCGACGCCCAGTTCCGCACCGCGCTGCCCGGCATCTATGCCGGCGGCGACTGCGTCGCGCCCGGCCAGGACCTGACGGTCGAGGCAGTCCAGCACGGCAAGCTGGCGGCACACGCAATCCACAACGACATCCAAACCAAAGCGGGGGCAGCATGGCCGACCTGAGCATCGATTTCTGCGGCATCAAATCGCCCAACCCGTTCTGGCTGGCGTCGGCGCCGCCGACCGACAAGGCCTACAACGTCGTGCGCGCCTTCGAGGCGGGGTGGGGCGGCGTGGTGTGGAAGACGCTGGGCGAAGATCCGGCCGCGGTCAACGTGTCGTCGCGCTACTCGGCCCTCTATGGCAAGAACCGCGAAGTCATCGGCTTCAACAACATCGAACTGATCACCGACCGCAGCCTGGAGATCAACCTGCGCGAGATCACCCAGGTCAAGAAGGACTGGCCGGACCGCGCGATGATCGTCTCGCTGATGCTGCCGTGCGAGGAGCCGCTGTGGGCGGCCATCCTGCCGCTGGTGGAGGCAACCGGCGCCGACGGCATCGAGCTCAATTTCGGCTGCCCGCACGGCATGCCGGAGCGCGGCATGGGCGCCGCCGTCGGCCAGGTGCCCGAATACGTCGAGATGGTCACGCGCTGGTGCAAGAAGCATTCGAAGCTGCCGGTGATCGTCAAGCTCACGCCCAACATCACCGACGTGCGCGGGCCGGCGCGCGCGGCCAAGGCCGGCGGCGCCGATGCGGTCTCGCTGATCAACACCATCAACTCGATCACCCACCTCGACCTCGACCGCATGGTGGCGTTCCCGATCGTCGGCAACGCCAGCACCCACGGCGGCTACTGCGGTTCGGCGGTCAAGCCGATTGCGCTCAACATGGTGGCTGAAATCGCGCGCGACCCGGCCACGCAGGGCCTGCCGATTTCCGGCATCGGCGGCATCGGCAACTGGCGCGACGCCGCCGAATTCATCGCCCTGGGTTCCGGCTCGGTGCAGGTCTGCACGGCGGCGATGCTGCATGGTTTTCGCATCGTCGAGGAGATGAAGGACGGCCTGTCGCGCTGGATGGACGAGAAGGGCTATGCGTCCATCGCCGAGTTCCAGGGCAAGGCGGTGGCCAACACCACCGACTGGAAGTACCTCGACATGAACTACCAGGTGATCGCGCAGATCGACCAGGATTTGTGCATCAAGTGCGGCAAGTGCTTCGTCGCCTGCGAAGACACGTCGCACCAGTCGATCGCACAACTGATCGATGCGGCCGGCGGGCGCACCTACGAGGTGATCGAGTCGGAGTGCGTGGGCTGCAACCTGTGCGAGATCACTTGCCCGGTGGAGGCCTGCATCACCATGGTGCCGCAGGAGAGCGGCAAGGCGTACATGAACTGGACGCAGGATCCGCGCAATCCGCGGCGCGCGGCCTAGACCTAGGGGTCAGACCCCGGTCTTTCAGTTGGGGGTCTGACCCCGGTGTGCAGCCTGCTAAACTCGGGCTTGCACACGTCAACTCAAACCGGGGTCAGACCCCCTAACTGAAAAACCGGGGTCTGACCCCTAGGAGCCGCCCAGCATGAGTAAAGATACGTCAGCCAGCGCCGACCTGTGGAATGCCGACCTGGCGCCCACCACCGCGGCGCAGCGCACCTGGCGCTGGTACCACTTCGCCGCGCTGTGGGTCGGCATGGTGATGTGCATTCCGGCCTACACCTTGTCGGCCAGCCTGATCGAAGGCGGCATGTCCGGCTACCAGGCGGTGCTGACCGTCTTCCTGGCCAATGCCATCGTGCTCCTGCCGATGCTGCTGATCGGGCATGCCGGCACCAAGTACGGCATCCCCTACGCGGTGCTGGCGCGCTCCTCGTTCGGCACCACCGGCGCGCGCATCCCGGCGCTGATGCGGGCGATCGTCGCCTGCGGCTGGTACGGCATCCAGACCTGGTTCGGCGGCAGCATGATCTACACCCTGCTCGGCGTCATGGCCGGCCACGAGATCGGCGGCGCCAAGCTCGCGGGCCTGGGCATCAATGCCATGCAGCTGTTGTGCTTCCTCGGCTTCTGGGCGATCCAGTTCTACTACATCGTGCACGGCATGGAATCGATCCGCAAGCTCGAAACCTACACCGCGCCGCTCAAGATCCTGATCTGCTTCGTGCTGCTGTACTGGGTGCACAACCGCGCCGGCGGCTTCGGCCCGCTGCTCGAGCAGCCCTCGCAGTTCGTCGCCGGCGGCAAGAAGGCCGGCCAGTTCTGGTCCACCTTCTGGCCGTCGCTTACCGCCATGGTCGGCTTCTGGGCCACCCTGGCGCTCAACATCCCCGACTTCACCCGCTTCGCCAGATCGCAGCGCGACCAGGTGCTCGGCCAGACCGTCGGCCTGCCGGTGCCGATGGGTTTGCTGGCCATGCTGGCGGTGATCGTCACGTCGGCCACCGTGGTCTTGTACGGCAAGGCGATCTGGGATCCGGTCGACCTGGCCAGCCGCATGACCGGCATCGCCGTGCTGATCGCGCTGATCGTGCTGCTGGTCGATACCGTCAGCGTCAACCTGGCGGCCAACCTGGTCGGCCCGGCCTACGATTTTTCGGCGCTGGCGCCGCGCCACATCTCTTACCGCACCGGCGGCTACATCACCGCCGGCATCGCGCTGGTGATGATGCCCTGGAAAATCCTCGAGACCACTCAGGGCTACATCTTCACCTGGCTGATCGGCTACTCGGCGCTGCTCGGCCCCATCGCCGGCGTGCTGATCATCGACTACTACTTCATCCGCAAGACCGAACTCGATGTCGACCAGCTGTACCGCCATGACGGCATCTACTCGTACGGGAGCGGCTGGAACATGGCCGCGGTGATCGCTTTCGTCGCCGGCGTGCTGCCCAATATCCCCGGCTTTCTCAACGCCGCCTTCCCGCAGTCGTTCCCGTCGGTGGGGGATGGCTTCAAGCTGATCTATACCTACGCATGGTTCGTCGGCATCGCCATCTCGGCCCTGGTGTACGGCGTCATGATGAAGGGACGCACCAGTCCCGCCCTGGCTGCCGCGCACCGTTAGAACAACAAGGAGAACCTTATGAGCACCTTCATTCGAGGCGGTACGGTCGTCAACGCGGACCGCGCGTTCAAGGCCGACGTGGTCTGCTTCGGCGACAAGATCATCGCCGTCGGCGAGAACCTCGAGGCGCCGCCGCACGCCACCGTGATCGACGCACGCGGCCAGTACGTCATGCCGGGCGGGATCGACACCCACACCCACATGCAGCTGCCCTTCATGGGCACCGTCACGGCCGACGATTTCTTTACCGGCACCGCCGCGGGCCTGGCCGGCGGCACCACCACCATCATGGACTTCGTCATTCCCGATCCGAAGCAGTCGCTGCTCGAGGCTTACCATACCTGGCGCGGCTGGGCGGCCAAATCGGCCGGCGACTACACCTTCCACGTCGCCGTCACCTGGTGGGACGATTCGGTGCACGCGGACATGGGCACGCTGGTGCGCAAGCACGGCGTCAACAGCTTCAAGCACTTCATGGCGTACAAGAACGCCATCATGGCCGACGACGAAACGCTGGTGAAGAGCTTCACGCGCGCGCTGGAGCTGGGCGCCATTCCGACCGTGCACGCCGAGAACGGCGAACTGGTGTTCCAGCTGCAGCAGGACCTGCTCAGAAAAGGCATCCGCGGGCCTGCCGCGCATCCGCTGTCGCGCCCGCCGGAAGTGGAGGCCGAAGCGGCCAACCGGGCGATTGCGATCGCCAACGTGCTCGGCACGCCGGTGTACATCGTGCACGTCTCGTGCGCCGAGTCGCTCGAAGCGATCACGCGCGCGCGCGCCAAGGGCCAGCGCGTGTACGGCGAGGCGCTGGCCGGCCACCTGGTGATCGACGACAGCGTCTACCAGAGCGAGGACCTCGAGTACGCACGGGCCCACGTGATGAGTCCACCGTTTCGCGGCAAGCACCACCAGGCCGCGCTGTGGCAGGGCCTGCGCGGCGGGAACCTGCACACCACCGCAACCGACCACTGCACGTTCTGCGCCGAGCAGAAGGCGGCCGGCGCCGACGATTTCACGAAGATCCCGAACGGCTGCGGCGGGGTGGAAGACCGCATGTCGGTGGTGTGGGACGCCGGCGTCAATTCGGGCCTCTTGACGCCGTCCGAATTCGTGCGCGTCACGTCCACCAACGCGGCGCAGATCTTCAACATGTATCCGCGCAAAGGCCTGGTGGCGCCCGGCGCCGACGCCGACCTGGTGGTGTGGAATCCTGAAGGCAGCCGCACCATTTCGGCCAAAACGCAGTTTGCCAGGGGCGGCTTCAACGTGTTCGAGGGACGCACCGTGCGCGGCATCCCGACCCACACGCTCGCCGCCGGCAAGCTCGTGTTCGAGCGCGGCGATTTGCGCGCGGTCGAAGGCGCCGGCCGCCACGTGGACCGTCCCGCATTCGCCGCCACCACTGCCTGATTGACGCCGTCCTCGCGCACGCGGGGACCCCATTTTGCTAGAACAAGAACAGGTGCTTCACCATGAACGAACTGCGAATCAACGGCGAGCGCTTGTGGGCCTCGCTGATGGAACTGGCGAAAATCGGCGCGACGCCGAAGGGCGGCGTCAAGCGCCTGGCGTTGACGGATCTCGACCGCCAGGGGCGCGACCTGGTGGTCGGCTGGGCGCGCGACGCCGGGCTGTCGATCACGGTCGACCAGATCGGCAACGTGTTCATGCGGCGCGAGGGGAGCAACCCGGCGCTGCCGCCGGTCGTCACCGGCAGCCATATCGACACCCAGCCGACCGGCGGCAAATTCGACGGCAATTACGGCGTGCTGGCGGGCCTGGAAGTGGTGCGCACGCTGAACGACCTGAACATCGCCACCGAGGCGCCGATCGAGGTCGCCTTCTGGACCAACGAAGAGGGTTCGCGCTTCGTGCCGGTGATGATGGGCTCCGGCGTGTTTTGCGGCGCCTTCAGCCTGGAGACGGCGTACGCCGCCAGGGACACCGAAGGCAAGAGCGTGAAGGATGAACTCGAGCGCATCGGCTACCTGGGCGAGCAGGTGCCCGGCCAGCATCCGATCGGGGCCTACTTCGAGACCCACATCGAGCAGGGCCCGGTACTGGAAGACGCCGACAAGGTGATCGGCGTGGTGCCGGCGGTGATGGGACTGTCCTGGTACGACTGCGTGGTGACGGGCATGGAAGCGCACGCGGGGCCGACGCCGATGGGCTTGCGCCGCGATGCCCTGCAGGTGGCGACCCGCATCATGCAGGAGGTGGTGCAGATCGCCAACCGCTATCCGCCGTATGGCCGCGGCACGGTCGGCATGGTGCAGGTGTTCCCGAACAGCCGCAATGTGATTCCCGGCGAAGTCAAGTTCAGCATCGACCTGCGCAATGTGAACGACGAACTGCTCAACACGATGCATGAGGAGATGCTGGCCTTCATCGACAAGACGCGCGCCGACAGCGGCCTTGAGATCAGCATCGAGCGGGTGTCGTACTACCCGCCTTGTCCCTTCCATCCCGATTGCGTCGGCGCGGTGCGGGCGGCGACCGAAAAGCTCGGGTACTCGACGATGGACGTGGTGTCCGGCGCCGGCCACGACGCCATCTACGCGGCGCGGCTGGCGCCGGCCGGCATGATCTTCGTGCCGTGCAAGGACGGCATCAGCCACAACGAGATCGAGGACGCCCGGCCGGACCACCTGGAGGCCGGCTGCAACGTGCTGCTGCACGCGATGCTCGAGCGGGCGCGGGTAATTGCTTGATGATCGCGTTGGGGGTCTGACCCGCCGTTGGGGTCAGACCCCCGGTTTGAAGCCGGCAACACCGGGCTCTGACCCAAAACCCGGGTCAGACCCCTCGGCGCGCTAACCCGGGCCGGTCAATCCGGCGTCGCGCTGATCTTGTGCACCGCCAGGTCGGCGCCGTCGAACTCCTGCTCCGGATCGAGCCGGATGCCGACGGTGGCCTTCAGCAGGCCATACACCGCGGCGCCGCCGGCGGCCGCGATCGCGATCCCCAGCAGGGTACCCGACAGCTGCGCCAGGAACGACACGCCGCCCAGCCCGCCCAGCGCCTTGCTGCCGAAGATGCCGGCCGCGATGCCGCCCCAGGCGCCGCACAGGCCGTGCAGCGGCCACACGCCCAGCACGTCGTCTTTCTTCCATTTGTTCTGCGTCCAGGTGAACATCACCACGAAGATGACGCCGGCGACCGCGCCGGTGGCCAGCGCGCCCAGCGGATGCATCAGGTCCGAGCCGGCGCAGATGGCCACCAGGCCGGCCAGCGGCCCGTTGTAGACGAAGCCGGGATCGTTCCGCCCCATCACCAGCGCGGTGAGCGTGCCGCCGACCAGCGCCATCAGCGAATTGACGGCCACCAGGCCATTCATCTTGTCGAGCGTCTGCGCGCTCATCACGTTAAAGCCGAACCAGCCGATGGTCAGGATCCAGGCCCCCAGCGCCAGAAAGGGGATGCTCGACGGCGGGTGGGCCGCCATGCCGCCGTCCTTGTGATAGCGCCCGCGCCGCGCGCCGAGCAACAGGA
Organism: Burkholderiales bacterium; assembly: GCA_038248405.1. Taxonomy (GTDB): domain Bacteria; phylum Pseudomonadota; class Gammaproteobacteria; order Burkholderiales; family Burkholderiaceae_D; genus JAFCUW01. Next base: position 7,480 of record JBBRXM010000009.1, on the reverse strand, counting down.
TGGCGGGCAGCGCCACCCAGCCGCCCACCGCGTGCACCACCACCGAACCGGCGAAGTCATGGAATTCATGGCCAAACAGCGCCTGGAACGCCGCCTGCACGCCGAAGCGGTGGTTCCAGGCGATGCCCTCGAACAGCGGGTAGATCACGCCGACCAGCAGCGCGGTGGCCATCAACTGCGGATAGAACTTCGCGCGCTCGGCGATGCCGCCGGAGACGATGGCGGGAATCGCCGCCGCGAACGTCAGGAGGAAAAAGAACTTCACCAGTTCGTAGCCGTTCTTGGCCACCAGCATTTCGGTGGCGCCGAAAAAATTGATGCCGTAGGCGATGCTGTAGCCGACAAAAAAATAGGCGATCGTCGAGATGGCGAAATCGACCAGGATCTTGACGAGGGCGTTGACCTGGTTCTTTTCGCGCACCGTGCCCAGTTCGAGGAAGGCGAAGCCGGCGTGCATTGCCAGGATCATGATCCCGCCGAGCATGATGAAGAGGGCGTCTGCCCCATTTGTGTGACTGTTCATGCTGAAAAACTCCCTGAAAGCGTGCGGCACTTCGCCATTGGGTTTATACCCAGCAAAAAACGTGCCATTTCAGTGCAGGGCCCCGGGCGCCCGGGCGTATGCCTGAACGGCAGAGTTGCACCAAGCACGAACGTGACCGCACCATCTTGGTGCATTTCATTGCTGTGGGTAGATGCCTACAAGGATGACAGCGGTTCTCCGACATGAGTCGACGCTCAATATTGTTAGGCTTGCCATATATCCTGCCGCCCCGGCCAGGCAACCCTTTTCAGGAGATCTAAATGCGAGCGCTCACTTACCACGGCAGTCTGGATGTCAAGGTCGATACCGTTCCGGATCCGATCCTGCAGGAGCAGGACGACGTCATCCTGAAAGTGACGGCAACGGCGATCTGCGGTTCGGACCTGCACATGTACCGTGGCAAGATCCCGGCGATGAAGAGCGGCGACATCCTCGGCCACGAGTTCATGGGCGAGGTGGTCGACGCCGGCCCGAAGGTGACGGCGCTGCAAAAAGGCGACCGCGTGGTGGTGCCGTTCGTGATCGCCTGCGGCAGCTGCTTCTTCTGCGACATGGACCTGTACTCGGCCTGCGAGACCACCAATCCTGACCGCGGCGCCATCATGAACAAGAAGAGCCTGCGCTCCGGCGCGGCGCTGTTCGGCTTCAGCCACCTGTACGGCGGCATCCCGGGCGGCCAGGCCGAGTACGTGCGCGTGCCGAAGGCGAACGTCGGCCCGATCAAGATCCCGACCAACATGGCCGACGAACAGGTACTGTTCCTCTCCGATATCCTGCCGACCGGTTACCAGGCGGTGCTCAATACCGGCGTCACCAAGGGCGGCAGCCTGGCGATCTTCGGCGCCGGCCCGGTTGGCCAGATGGCGGCGGCGAGCGCGAAGATGATGGGCATCGACCGCATCTTCATGGTCGACCATCACAAGTACCGGCTCGACTTCGCCACCCAGACCTATGGCGTGGTGCCGTTTAACTTCGACGATGGCGACGCCGCCGAATTCATCCTGCAGGCGACCGACGGCCGCGGTGTCGACGGCGTGATCGATGCGGTCGGCTTCGAGGCCAAGGGCAGCAAGATCGAGACCGTGCTGACGGACCTGAAGCTCGAGGGCTCCAGCGGCAAGGCGCTGCGCCAGTGTATCGCCGCCGTGCGCCGCGGCGGCATGATCAGCGTGCCGGGCGTGTATGCGGGCTTCATCCACGGCTTCCTGTTCGGTGATATCTTCGAAAAGGGCATCGGCATCAAGGCCGGCCAGACGCACGTTCAGAAGCACATGCCCGAACTGCTCAAGGCGATCGAGGAAGGCAAGCTGCATCCGAGCGCCATCATCTCGCACCGCATGAAGCTCGAGCAGGCAGCCGAGGCGTACAAGATGTTCGACAAAAAAGAGGATAACTGTCGCAAGGTCGTGCTGACGCCTTGATCGGCAGGGGCCGGGTCCGGGGTCTGACCCCGCGGGGTCAGACCCCGGTTGCTGCGTCAGGGGCGCCGCGGCTTGAAATTTCTGAAGAAATCCAGCAGCACCCGCGCCGAGATGTCGGCATCGTCGGCCGTCATCGTCTCGAGCCGGTTGTGGCTGATGCCGCCGTTGCCGCAGCGGGTGAAAAGCATCGCCACGTCCGTCATCTTCGCCATCGCCATCGCGTCGTGTCCCGCCCCTGACGCCAGGTCGTAGCGCGGCACGCCCGCCCGTTCGACCGCCGCGCCCAGCTGCTCCATCAGCCATGGCGCGCACGGCGCCGCCTGCGCCGACAGCACCTGCCTGACGCTGGCCTCGACGTGGCGCCGCCCGCAGATGCCGTCGATCGCATCGAGTACATCCTGCACCGCCGCCAGCCGCACCGCGTCGTTCGCGGCGCGGATATCGAGCGACAGCTTGCACTGGCCCGGTATGACGTTGACCGAGCCGTTGGGAACCTCCAGCTGGCCCACCGTGCCCACCAGCGACGCCTGCCCGCCGCAGCGCTTCTCCACCATCAGCACGATCTCGGCTGCCGCGGCGGCGGCGTCCTTGCGCATGTTCATCGGCGTGGTGCCGGCATGGCTGGCCAGGCCGGTCAGCTCGACCAGGTAGCGCGAGCTGCCGGCAATCGCGGTGACCACGCCCACCGGCAGGCCGTGCTCGAGCAGCACCGGGCCCTGCTCGATATGCACTTCGACGAAGCCGAGCACCGTGGCCGGATCGCGCGCGATGGCGGCGATCGCGCCTGCATCGTGGCCGGCTTCCGCGAGCGCCGCGCGCATGCTGACGCCGTCGGCATCGACCGCGTCCAGCTGCGCCATGTCGAAGCGCCCGGTGACCGCGTTACTGCCCAGGAAGGTGCTCTTGAAGCGCACGCCTTCCTCTTCGGCGAAGCCGATCACCTCGAGGTGGAACGGCAGCCGCTCGCCATGCCGGTGCAGTTGGCGCACGACCGCAAGCGGCAGCAGGATGCCGAGGCGCCCGTCGTACTTGCCGCCGTCGCGCACCGTGTCGTAGTGCGAGCCGGTGATGAGCGTCTTCGCGTCGGGCCGGTCGGAAGCGTAGCGGCCGACGACGTTGCCGACCGCGTCGACGTGCGCCTGCATGCCGGCCTCGCACATCCATTCGGCCAGCTGCGCCGCCGTGCGCCGGTGCGCGCTCGTCATGTACGAGCATGTCAGGCCGTCGTCGGCGTCGCTCCAGGCGCCGATCACGTCCGCCCAGTGCATGATGGCCGGCCCGAAGTCGAGCTGCACCTGCAACAGGTCGTTCAGCCGCAGCTCGGCGATGCGGTGGATCTGGCGCAGGCATTCGGCCATCTCGTCGGCGCGCTGGTTCCTGATCCGGCGCGTGAAGGTGTCGATGATGGCATGGCGCGCCAAGCCGCTGCCGTCCGGCCCCTTCACCGCCAGGATGAAGGGGAAGCCGAACTTGTTGTTGTAGTCGGCGTTGAGGCGGTGCAGCGTCGCGTATTCTTCCGCGCTGCACAGGTTCAGGCCCGATCTGGCCTGCTCGCTGGTCGACTCGGCGGTCAGCTGGCCGGCGATCGCCGCCTTGCCGGCCAGTTCCGGGTGGGCGCGAATCAGGCGCAGCTGCTCGTCTTCAGTGGCGGCGGCCACTGCGGCCTGCAGCGCGAGTTTGAGCGCGGCGACGCTGGCGAACGGGCGCTTGTGGGCGGCGCGCTGCGGGATCCAGCGCGAATGCTCGTAGATGCCGTGCAGGGTGTCGGCGAAGTCGGCTTCGCTGCAGCCGTTCAGTTGCGATAGTGTGGTCATGGCGTCATTGTCCGATAGGGCAGGGGTTTCTTACAAGCTCACGCAGGGTCACTTCGGCAGGGCGCGGGCGGCCGCGCTGACCTGGTCGCGCAGCCATTTGTGCTCCGGCGACTGGTGCACCCGCTCATGCCACAGCTGGTAGAAGCGCATAGGCGGGAACTTGACCGGCACCGTGAAGGTCTTGAGCGGCAGTGTCTTTTCGTAGTAGCGCATGAACTGGCGGCCGGTGGTGAGCACCAGGTCGGTCTGGGTCAGCATGTAGGGGATCAGGCCGAAGTAGGGCGACTCGACGGCGACGTTGCGGGCCATGCCCTGGCGTTCGAGGAAGGCGTCGATCACGCCCAGGTTCCCCGGCACCATCTGCGCCGGCGCCACGTGCGGCAGCGACAGGTAGTCTTCCACCGTCATGGCATCGCTGGCGGTGCGCCTGGCGTAGGGGCAGTCGGCGCGCATGGTGCACACGATCGGGTCTTCGAACAGCTTGGAAATGTGCAGGTGCGCCGGCGGCTCGTCCCAGTTGGCGATCACCAGGTCCATGTCGCCGTCCGAGAGCATGCGCAGGTAGTCGATGCCGGCACCCAGGCTGTGAATGACGACGCGGCTGTCGGGCGAACCGCGCCGCAGCGCCGCCACCACGTTGGGCAGGAACTGGCTGTCGAGGTAGTCGGGCGCGGCGATGCGGAAGGTGCGCGCTTCTTCCTGCGGCACGAAGGGCGACTTCCTGACGAACAGGCTCTCGGTCTCGTCGAGGATGCGCTTGGCCGGCTTGAGCAGGCTCTCGCCGTGCTGGGTGGGCACCATGCCGCGCGCGCCGCGTACCAGCAGCGGGTCGCCGGTCAGCTCGCGGAGTTTACGCAACGAGGCCGAAATGGAGGGCTGCGGCTGATTGAGCTTGAGCGCCACGCGCGAGACGTTTTTTTCGACCAGCAGCAGGTAGAGGATGCGGATCAGGTGCAGGTCGAGATGGACGGGGAGGCTGGGCATGGCTGAGTATATGAAAACGAGTATGTCGAATATACGCCATTTTTCATGTCGCGGCTTGCTAATCAGGCTATCTTCGCTACACTCGCGCTACTGCGTTCGCCCTGCCCGCCACTAGGAACCCCATGGAAGTTTTCGGTTATCTGATCCCGTATGCGCTCGACTGGTTCAACCTGCTGCTGCGCTGGCTGCACGTCATCACCGGCATCGCCTGGATCGGCGCGTCGTTCTATTTTGTCTGGCTCGATAACTCGATCCGCCCGCCGGCGCCGGGCTCGGAGCTGGCAAACAAAGGCGTCTCGGGCGAGCTGTGGGCGGTGCACGGCGGCGGCTTCTACAACCCGCAGAAGTACCTGGTGGCCCCAAGCGAACTGCCGAAGGAGCTGCACTGGTTCAAGTGGGAAGCCTATTCCACCTGGCTGTCCGGCTTCGCGCTGCTGACGGTCGCCTACTACTTCAACGCGCAGGCGATGATGGTCGACAAAGCGGTGGCGGACATCTCGAGCTGGCAGGCGATCGGGATCGGCCTTGGCAGCCTGGTGGTCGGCTGGACCGTGTACGACCTGCTGTGCCGCTCGAAGCTGGGCCAGCGCGACCTCGCGTTCGGCATTGTGATGTTCGCCTTCCTCACCGCCAGCGCGTGGATGCTGAACAAATACCTGAGCGGGCGCGCGGCCTACATCCACGTCGGCGCCATGATCGGCACCATCATGGTGGCCAATGTGCTGATGCTGATTATCCCCGGCCAGCGCAAGATGGTGGCGGCGATGGCGGCCGGCGGCAAGCCCGATCCGATCCACGGCCAGCGCGCCAAGCAGCGCAGCGTCCACAATAACTACTTCACGCTGCCGGTGCTGTTCATCATGATCAGCAATCACTACGCGATGACCTACCGCCACCAGCATGCATGGGCGGTGCTGGCGGTGATGATGGCGGCGGGCGTGCTGATTCGCCACTTCTTCAACCTGCGCCACCGCGGCCGCACCGAGTGGCGCTACCCGGCCGCCGGCGTGGCGCTGCTGCTGGCGCTGGCGGTGGCGATCGCGCCGAAGCCACCCGCTGCGGCGCCTGCGGTATCGATCGCGCAGGTGCAATCGATCCTCGCGCAGCGCTGCGTGTCGTGCCACGCGGCCCATCCGACGCAGGCGGGCTTTGCGGCGGCGCCGTCCGGCGTGATGCTCGATACGCCGGACGCGATCCGCCAGAATGGCGCAAGAATCTACCAGCAGGCGGTGCAGCTCAAGGCCATGCCGCTGGCGAACATGACCAACATGACCGATGCCGAACGCGCGCAGGTCGGCGCCTGGTTCGAAGCCGGCGCAAAATAGGGACTGACATGAACGCACAAGACAAGCTGACCGGATGGATCGACGCCCACTTCGACGAGGAGGTGGCCTTCCTGCAGCAGGTGATCCGGATTCCGACCGACACGCCGCCCGGTAACAACGCGCCGCACGCCGACGCGGTGGCCGAGATGGTGGAGGGCTTCGGCTGGAGCGCCGAGAAGCACGCGGTGCCGGCGCAGGCGGTGCGCGATTACGGCATGGAGAGCATCACCAACCTGATCGTGCGCCGGCCGTATGGCGCGGGCGGACCCACCATCGCGCTCAACGCGCACGGCGACGTGGTGCCGCCGGGCGAGGGCTGGACCCACCCGCCGTATGGCGGCGTGATCGAGGACGGCTATATCTATGGCCGCGCGGCGGCGGTGTCGAAGTGCGATTTTGCGACCTTCATCTTCGCCGTGCGCGCGCTGGAGGCGGCCGGCGTGCCGCTTCGGGGTGGCGTCGAACTGCACTTCACCTACGACGAGGAATTCGGCGGCCTGCTGGGCCCCGGCTGGTTGTTGGAGCAGAAACTGACCAGGCCCGATTTCGTCATCGCGGCGGGCTTCAGCTACAACATCGTCACCGCGCACAACGCCTGCCTGCAGCTGGAAGTGACGGTACACGGCAAGTCGGGCCATGGCGCGATGCCGGAGACCGGCGTCGACGCCTTGCAGGCGGCCACCCGTATCCTCAACGCCATCTACAACGAACTGCCGGAGCTCAGGAAGATCAAGTCGACCGTGCCGGGGATCGATTCGCCGACCATGCTGGTGGGCCGCATCGACGGCGGCACCAACACCAACGTCGTCCCCGGCAAGGTGGTGCTCAAGCTCGACCGCCGCATGATCCCGGACGAAGATCCGGTGGCGGTGGAGGCGCAGGTGCGCGCGCTGATCGAGAACGCGGTGCAGGGCATGCCGGGCATCCGGCTCGAGATCAGGCGGCTGCTGCTGTCGCATGCGCTGCGGCCGCTGCCGGGGTCGGACAAGCTGGTGGCCAGCCTGCAGAAGAACGGCCGGCAGGTGATGGGCGAGGAGATCACCGCGCAGGGCACGCCGCTGTATGCGGATGCACGCCTGTATGGCGAGCACGGGATCCCGGCGGTCCTGTACGGCGCCGGCCCGCGCACGGTGCCCGAGTCGAACGCGAAGAAGGCCGACGAGAAGCTGGCGCTGGACGACTTGCGCAAGGCGACCAAGGTGGTGGCGCTGACGCTGCTCGATTTCCTGGCTGCTTAGATATAGCATGCGCTGGCGAAGTCGCCGAAGTCGATGAATTAAGAAAAAATCTAACAAAATCAACGTCGTCCTCGCGAAAGCGGGGGTCCATGCTGAGGCGGTGAAGTATGGGTCCCCGCATTCGCGTGGACGGCGGGTTTAAGGCTAACGGGAT
>JBBRXM010000008.1:0-110482 GCA_038248405.1 Burkholderiales bacterium | reverse complement strand
CGTCGACCGCCTTGCGGGCCGCGGCCAGCAGCCGTTCGACGTTGGCGCTGCGGGTGGCGGCGACGGCGGCATCGACTTCGTCGGCGCCCTCGACTGCCAGGCGGCGCTTGTCGACTTCGGCCAGCCGATGGTGCAGCGCGTCGATCAGCTCCTGGCGCCGTTTCGGGTTGTCCAGCATGTCGTCTTGCAGGTAGGGATTGCGCCGCACCACCCAGATGTCGCCGAGCACTTCGTACAGCATGCGCGCCGAGCGGCCGGTCTGGCGCGAACCGCGCAGTTCGTCCAGCAGCTGCCAGGACGATTCGCCCAGCAGACGGATGACGATTTCGCGGTCCGAAAACGAGGTGTAGTTATAAGGAATTTCGCGCAGGCGCGTGGTGGCGGGACCGTTCGGCGTTTCGGACAACAGCGCCTGTATATGTGCGGGGGCGTTCATGTATGCGTAGACTATCTTGGCTGGACCCTGGGAAAGTCATTCTATCGTATTGCGCTGCACCACGCTGGCAGGCGCGGCTATTGCTGAGAATCGGCCGGGCGCGCTGAACCAACGCATATTCGGATTTTCTCTGGCCGGCCAAATTTAGCGGCAAATATACTGCGGATCAGATGCTGAAAATTCTCCGATTCGACAATGGGCTGTTTAGCCGACAAGATGGGCAAGACGCTTCCAGACGCCGTCCGGGACGTACAGCAGCAGCGCCGTCATGCTGAGATAGCGCATGAATTTCCCGATCGCCATGTAGCCGACGCTGGCCCAGAACGGCATGTGCAGCCAGCCGGCCATGGTGCACAGCGGGTCGCCGATGCCGGGAACCCACGACAACAGCATGGTCTTGGGGCCATAGCGCGCCAGCCAGGCGAACCAGCGCGTTTCGCGTTCCTTGGCGAAAGCGACCTTGGCGCGGTAGCCGAGGAAGTAGTCGAAGGCGCCGCCGAGGGTGTTGCCGAGGGTGCCGATCAGGATGGCCGGCCAGAACATGGCCTCGTTGGCCTTGACGACGGCAAACACGGCCGGCTCGGAGCCGAGCGGCACCAGGGTGGCGGAAACGAAGCTGATGAGAAAGACCGAAGTCAGTCCGACTGCCGGGGCGGCGAGCGTCTTGAGCAGCCAGATAACTACGGATTCGATCATCGAAAGCACTTTGAAGGCGACGGGGGAGGTCCATTATAATGAGGAAAACCTCATGTCCCGCCACGATACGCCGAGCCCGCCACCCGCGGGCCGCCATCGTCCAGCACGCCTCGGTCACCCGCCGACGAGAACATTCCGACTTTCGGCCCCAGAATATATTGTCCGCAGACTATGACTATCGACTATCTCAAAAAAATCCTGACTTCGCGCGTCTATGACGTGGCCTTCGAGACGCCGCTGGAACTGGCGCCGTCGCTGTCGCAGCGTTTCGAGAACCGCATCTACTTCAAGCGCGAGGACATGCAGAGCGTGTTCAGCTTCAAGGTGCGCGGCGCCTACAACAAGATGGCGAACCTGTCCGAGGGACAGCTCAAGCGCGGCGTCATCTGCGCCTCGGCCGGCAACCACGCGCAGGGCGTGGCGCTGTCGGCGGCCAAGCTGGGCTGCCGCGCGCTGGTGGTGATGCCCACCACCACGCCGGCGCTGAAGATCGACGCCGTCAAGGAGCGCGGCGGCGCCAACGTCGAAGTGGTGCTGCACGGCGACTCCTACACCGACGCCTACAACCATGCGCTGACGCTGGAAAAGGAGCAGAAGCTCACTTTCGTGCATCCGTTCGACGATCCGGACGTGATCGCCGGCCAGGGCACCATCGGCATGGAAATCCTGCGCCAGCATGCGCGCCCGATCCACGCCATCTTCATCGCCATCGGCGGCGGCGGCTTGATTGCCGGCATCGGCGCCTACGTCAAGGCGATCCGCCCCGACATCAAGATCATCGGCGTGCAGACGCTCGATTCGGACGCGATGGCGCGCAGCCTGAAGGCCGGCGAGCGCATCACGCTGCCGGATGTCGGCCTGTTTTCGGACGGCACCGCGGTCCGGCTGGTCGGCGAGGAAACCTTCCGCATCGCCAAGGAAGTGGTCGACGAGATCATCATCGTCGACACCGATGCCATCTGCGCGGCCATCAAGGACGTGTTCCAGGACACCCGCAGCATCCTCGAGCCGGCCGGCGCGCTGGCGGTGGCCGGCGCCAAGGCCTACGTCGAGCGTGCGGCGCTGACCAAGAACCCGGTGCGCAACGAATCGCTGGTGGCGATCGCCTGCGGCGCCAACATGAACTTCGACCGCCTGCGCTTCGTTGCCGAGCGTGCCGAGCTGGGCGAATCGCGCGAAGCGGTGTTCGCCGTGACGATTCCGGAGCAGCGCGGCAGCTTCAAGCGCTTCTGCCAGCTGGTGGGGCCGCGCAACGTGACCGAATTCAATTACCGCGTCAGCGACGAGCGCGAGGCGCACGTGTTCGTCGGCATCCAGATCGCCAGCCGCGGCGAGTCCGGCGTGCTGGCGCGCTCGTTCGAGGAGCACGACTTCCGCACCCTCGACCTGACCCACGACGAGCTGGCCAAGCTGCACATCCGCCACCTGGTCGGCGGCAAGAGTGCGCTGGCGCATGACGAGCTGCTGTATCGTTTCGAATTCCCGGAGCGGCCGGGTGCGCTGATGCGCTTCCTCGACAGCATGGCGCCGAACTGGAACATTTCGCTGTTCCACTACCGCAACCAGGGCGGCGACGTCGGCCGCATTTTAGTGGGCTTGCAGGTGCCGGCCGAGGAGATGGACGAGTTCCGCCAATTCCTGACGACGCTGGGCTACCGCTACTGGGACGAGAGCGCCAACCCCGTCTACAAGCTGTTCCTCTAGGGGGCAGACCCCTGCTGCACCGCCCCCTTATTTAGAAGAGATATGACTATTACTGCTGACCAATCGCCGCTTGGCAAAACCTCCGCCTACCAGACCCAGTACGCGCCGGAACTGCTGTTTCCGATCCCGCGCCAGGGCAAGCGCGACGAGCTGCAACTGACCGGCACCCTGCCCTTCTTCGGTGCCGACATCTGGAATGCCTACGAGATCTCCTGGCTGAACATGCGCGGCAAGCCGCAGATCGCCATCGCCACCATCACGGCGCCGGCCGATTCGCCCAACATCGTCGAGTCGAAGTCGTTCAAGCTCTACCTCAATTCGTTCAACCAGACCAAGCTGGCCAACGAAGAAGCGTTGTTGTCGCTGCTGCGCGAGGACCTGGCGGCCGGCTTCGGCGCACCCGTCCAGGTCGCGCTTACCCTGCCGGAGAATTTCTCGACCCTGAAGATGGGCGAACTGGACGGCGTGCTGCTGGACCGGCTCGACCTCGACATCGACCTGTATTCGCCAACCCCATCGCTGCTGACGGCTAACATTGATGAGGCGCCGGTCGAGGAAAAACTGCTGTCGCACCTGCTCAAGTCGAACTGCCTGGTCACCGGACAGCCGGACTGGGCCAGCGTGCAGATCCATTACGTCGGCCCGCAGATCGACCAGGAAGGCCTGCTGCGTTACCTGATCGGCTTTCGCGAGCACAACGAATTCCACGAGCAATGCGTCGAGCGCATCTTCGTCGACATCATGCGCGCCTGCAAGCCGCAAAAGCTGGCCGTCTACGCCCGCTACACCCGCCGCGGCGGCCTCGACATCAATCCCTGGCGCACCAACTTCACCAGCGGCCGCCCGCCCAACTTGCGTAACGCACGGCAATAAGAGTTTGATTTAACTCAACGATTCAATGTGCGACTGTTGACGTTATTACTACATGGGAATAGCGTCAATAGTGCATGCCGCCTGCATATCCCGAGCTTGCTTGGGAGAATTTGAATTACACATGGCACAAACAGGCCTATAATTCTGGCTCGCAAGCACCCCTGTGGGTGGGACCATTAATCCGTTTATGACCAACCTTAGCAAAATTTTATCTCTCGAGAATGTCCTGCTCGACCTCGAAGTGTCCAGCAAGAAGCGCGCCTTCGAGCAGGCTGGCCTGATTTTCGAGAACAATTGCGGCATCGCCCGCTCGACCGTATCGGACAATCTGTTCGCCCGCGAACGGCTCGGCTCGACCGGCCTGGGCCATGGCGTTGCCGTGCCGCACGGGCGCATCAAGGGCAGCAAGAGCCTGAAATCGCCGCTGGCTGCCTTCGTGCGCCTGGCCGAGCCGATTCCGTTCGAGTCGCCCGACGGCCAGCCGGTCAATCTGCTGTTTTTCCTGCTCATTCCCGACCACGTCACCCAGCAGCACCTGGAGATCTTGTACGAGATCGCCGAAATGTTTTCCGACGATGCGTTCCGCACCGCGCTGGCGACCGATCCCGACCCCAAGTCGGTGCATGAGCGCATCGTCAATTGGCAACCCAGCCTGCAAGCCTTGGGTTAAACTTCCCGGTGCCGGGCGCCCGCCGCCCTCCACCTTTCAGAAGACCCCTCCATGCTGCAAACCCCGCTGACGATTCAACGGCTGTACGACGATAATCGCGAAAGCCTGCAGCTCGGTTGGTTTGCCGGCTTTCCCGGCGGCGAACGCCTCATCTCGGGCGACGTCGCCTCGGCCGCCGACCAGGTCGGCCACCTGAACCTGATCCACCCCGGCCGCATCCAGGTGTTCGGCCACCAGGAAATCAATTATTACCACCGTCTCAAGTCGAGTTCGCGCAGCCACGTCATCGGCGAACTGATCGCCGGCGGCCCGCCCGCGCTGATCATCGCCCAGGGGCTCGACACGCCGCCCGACATCCTCGCCATCTGCGACGAGCAGAACATTCCGCTGTTTTCGACGCCGCTGCCGGCCGCGCAGGTGATCGACTACCTGCGCGTCTACCTGTCGAAGAAGCTGGCGCAGCGCATCATCATGCATGGCGTGTTCATGGACGTGCTGGGCGTGGGCGTGCTGATCACGGGCGACTCGGGCCTCGGCAAGAGCGAACTGGGCCTGGAACTGATTTCGCGCAGCCACGGCCTGGTGGCCGACGACGCGGTCGAGTTCTCGCGCATTGCGCCGAACATGATCGAGGGACGTTGCCCGGCGCTGCTGCAAAACCTGCTGGAAGTACGGGGGCTGGGGCTGCTCGACATCAAGGCCATCTTCGGCGAGACCGCGGTGCGCCGCAAGATGCGCCTGAAGCTGATCGTGCACCTGGTGCGGCGCAGCGCGCTGGAAGAAGAAGTCGAACGGCTGCCGTTCCTGTTCCCCACCGACGATGTGCTGGGATTGCCGATCCGTAAGGTGGTCATTCCGGTGGCGGCCGGCCGCAACATCGCGGTGCTGCTGGAGGCGGCGGTGCGCAATACCATCCTGCAACTGCGCGGCATCGATACGCTGCAGGAGTTCATGGAGCGCCAGCGCCAGGCGATGAGTGGGGATTAGTCCTGCCGCCCCCGCGAAGGCGGGAAATGTTCCGACTCCGCAGACCTGCGCCCGTTGCGGTATCATCAACGTATGCGCATCGTCCTTATCACTGGTATTTCCGGCTCGGGTAAATCCGTCGCCCTCAACGTCCTCGAAGACGGCGGCTATTATTGCGTCGACAACCTGCCGCCGGCCCTGCTGCCGGAACTGGTCCGCACGCTCGGCAACGAAGGCACCGACAGTCTCGCCGTCGCCGTCGACGCCCGCAGCGCGGAGTCGCTGGTCGACCTGCCCGCCAATATCCGCGACCTGAAGGACGCCGGCCACGACGTCAAGGTGATGTTCCTGACCGCGAACACGCACTCGCTGGTGGCGCGCTTTTCGGAAACGCGGCGCAGCCATCCGCTGTCGCACCAGCTGCGCCCGGATGAAAACCCCGCCTCGCGCCGCACGCTGATCGAGTGCATCCTCGAAGAACGCGAACGGCTCTCCGCCATCGAGCAGCTCGGCCACGTGATCGACACCTCCGACCTGTCGGCCAACAAGCTGCGCGCGTGGATCAAGGAACTGGTCGCGGTGGAACGCGCGCCGCTGACGCTGTTCTTCGAATCGTTCGCCTTCAAGCTCGGCGTGCCGCTCGACGCCGATTTCGTGTTCGATGTGCGCGCGCTGCCCAACCCGTATTACGACCTGACGCTGCGCCCGCTGACCGGCATGGATGCGCCCGTCATCGCTTTCCTCGACGCCCAGCCAAGCGCGGCCGAGCTGCTCGAAGACATCCGCGGTTTCATCGCCAAATGGCTGCCGTCATTCAAGACCGATAACCGCAGCTACCTCACCGTCGCCCTCGGCTGCACCGGCGGCCAGCACCGCTCCGTCTACATGGCGGAACGGCTGGCGGCGCACTTCAGCCCAACCGAACGGGTAGTGCTGCGCCACCGCGAACAGTCCTGAGTTAACTAAGTTACAGGTCGCGCAGCGGATGCGCGCGCTGCGGCCATGGTGACGCGAAAAACTGCGCCACCATCTCGTCGGTCACTTCGGCGAGCGTCGGCGGATTCCACTTCGGCGCATTGTCCTTGTCGATGACGAGGGCGCGGATGCCTTCCAGCACTTCACCATGTTCAAAATTGCGCCGCACCAGGATGCGCTCGAGACGCAGGCAGTCGGCCAGGTCCAGTTGGGCGCCGCGCTTGAGCAGTTCCAGCGTCACGCACATCAATAACGGCGAACGCTTCTGCATCGCCGCCAGCGCTTTCTGGGCGAACTCGGTGGAGTCGGTGGCCAGCGAATCCATGATGGCCTGCACCGTCGGGGCGCCGAAATGGCGGTCGATGGCGGCGCGCTCGGCCTCCAATGTGGCGGCGCCGGCGGCAAACGGCGCGGCAAATTGCACGATCGCGTCGCGCAGCTGCGCGCCCGGCGTCGCGTCGATCAATTGCAGCAGCGCCGCCATCTGTGCCTGCGGCACGAAGGTGTCGGCCAGGCCGCAGTACAGCGCGTCGGCGGCGCGGATGGTCAGGCCGGTCAGGCCAAGGTAGACGCCCAGCTTGCCCGGCGCGCGCGACAGGAAATAGCTGCCGCCGACGTCGGGGAACAGGCCGATGTTTACCTCAGGCATCGCCATCTTGGTGCCGTCGGTGACGACGCGCAAGCCGCTGGCGCCGGCTTCCGCAATGCCGAGGCCGCCGCCCATGACGACGCCGTCCATCAGCGCCACGTACAGTTTCGGATAGTGATGGATCAGGTGGTTGAGCTGGTATTCTTCGGTGAAGAAATCTTCCAGCGACGCGCTGCCGCCCGTGGTGGGCATGCTGCCGACGTCGTAGAAATAGCGGATGTCGCCGCCGGCGCACAGCGCCTTCTCGCTGCTGCTGCGCAGCACCACCGCACCGACCGTGGCGTCGTCGCGCCAGGCCAGCAGCGCGTCGGTGAGCGCGCGGATCATGTCCAGCGACAGGGAATTGAGCGAGCGCGGACGGTCCAGCGTGATGATGGCGGTGCCGTGGGCGACAGTGGTGTTGACGAAGTCGGTCATGGGATGGATTTCGTTGGAGAAAGCAGCATTCTAGCGCAGGCGCGGGTCAGACCCCGGTTGTTCATTTGGGGGTCTGACCCCGGTGTGGTGGCGTCCGACAACCGGGTTGGCAGCAAACCGGAGTCTGACCCGGCGGGGTCAGACCCAATTGAAAAGGGCGCCATCGAGGCGCCCTTACGTGCAGGGATCGGCCGGCTTACGCGGCGGCCGGCACCTCTTGCTCAGGGAGGTGCTTGATGGCCTGGTGGCCATGCTCCTGCAACTGGGTTTTGTACTTCATGACCTGTCGGTCCAGCTTGTCGATCAGCGAATCGACGGCGGCGTACAGGTCGTGCGACATGCTGGCGACGTTGATGGTCTTGCCCGGCATGCGCAAATTGATTTCGGCTTTTTGCCGCTTTTCTTTTTCGGTAAGATTGTCGACGGTGAGGATCACGGCGATGTCGATCACTTGATCGAAATGACGTTTCACTCGCTCCAGTTTGCTCTGTACGTAATCACGGATGGCTGGTGTCACTTCAAGATGATGTCCGCTGATTGTGAGATTCATACACACTCCTTTGATGGTGTCGCTTCCTGTTCATGCGCTCATAAGCACGCAGAGGAACGTCGTAATAACTTTACAGACTTTTCCGGAGAGTCACAGGCGGGATCTTCAGCGCTTCACGGTACTTGGCGACGGTGCGCCGCGCAATGACCATCCCCTGTTCCCCCAGCATGTCTGCAATCTTACTGTCTGATAGTGGGTTTTTAGGGTCTTCTGCTCCTGTCAATTGCACGATGAGTGCCCGTATCGCCGTCGAGGAAGCTTCTCCCCCGGCTTCAGTGGCGACGTGGCTACCAAAGAAATATTTCAACTCAAACATTCCATGCGGTGTCAGCATGTATTTCTGGGTTGTGACACGAGAAATAGTACTCTCGTGTAAACCCAGTGTATCAGCAATTTCACGCAACACAAGGGGACGCATGGCAACCGCGCCGTGCGAGAAGAAATTGCGCTGGCGCTCGACAATTGCTTGCGATACACGCAGGATTGTATCGAAGCGCTGGCGCATGTTTTTGATCAGCCATTTGGCTTCCTGCAACTGCGCACCCATCTGCCCTTCGCCCTTGCCCTGCTTGAGCAGGTTGGCGTACATGCTGTTGACGCGCAGGCGCGGCATCACCTCGTGGTTCAGCGTCACCGCCCAGCCGTTCTTGGCCTTGCGCACGATCACGTCCGGCACGACGTAGTCCGACGAGGCCGACGCAAACGCGGCGCCCGGATGGGGATTGCACTGGCGAATCACACTCTGCGCCTCGCGCAGGTCCTCGTCGTCGCAGTCGAGCGCTTTTTTCAGCTTGTTGAAATCGCGCTGCGCGAACCACGCCAGGTGGTTCGTCACGATCGCCAGCGCCATGCGCCGCGTGACCATCGGTATGGCCGGCATGCGGCGGATCTGCAGCGCCAGGCATTCGGAGGCGCTGCGCGCGCCGACGCCGGCCGGGTCGAAGCTTTGCAGCAGCGACAGCGCCGTCTTCAGTTCGTCGATGTCCAGCTCGAGTTCGGGCGGCATGCGCTCGAGGATCTCGTCGAGCGACTCGGTCAGGTAGCCGTTGTCGTCGAGCGCGTCGATCATCAGTTCGACCAGCGCGCGGTCGCGCACCTCCAGCACCGCCAGCCGCATCTGCTCGGACAGGTGATCGCGCAAGCTGATCGCGCTCGCTTCGAGCTGCGGGCGCGAGTCCTCGTCGTCGGGCGCCTTGTTGCGGGCCGCCTCGCCCCAGTCGTCGCTGTCCGCGCCTGCTTCGGCGGCGGCGCCCTCGCCCTCGCCGCCCTCGCCTCCTTCGGCCGGCGCATCGGCCGGCGGCGCCTCCTGGCCGCCCGGTTCCGGCGCCGCTTCGCCCGGCGCCGCGCTCGAGCCGATGGCGCCGTCGGCCAGCAGACGCACCGAATTATCGAGCGGGTCGTCGAGCCGTTCAAGCAGCGGATTATCGGACAACAGGTGCTCGAGTTCCTGGTGCAGTTCGAGCGTGGACAACTGCAGCAGGCGGATCGATTGCTGGAGTTGCGGTGTGAGCGCAAGGTGCTGCGAGGTCCGTAGTTGCAATGACTGTTTCATGGCTACATCCGGAAGTGTTCACCCAGGTACACGCGCCGCACCGATTCGTCGGCGATGATGTCGTCGGGCCGGCCGGAAGCGAGTACCGCACCCTGGTTGATGATGTAGGCGCGGTCGCAGATGCCGAGCGTCTCGCGCACGTTGTGATCGGTGATCAGCACGCCGATGCCGCGCTCCTTCAGGAAGCGCACGATGCGCTGGATCTCGATCACCGCGATCGGGTCGACGCCGGCGAACGGTTCGTCGAGCAGCACGAAGCGCGGATTGGTCGCCAGCGCGCGCGCGATCTCGACGCGGCGCCGCTCGCCGCCCGACAGCGACAGCGCCTGGTTCTCGCGCAGCTTCTCGATCTGCAGGTCGGCCAGCAGGGTGTCGAGGCGCTCGTTGATCTGGTCCTTGGTGAGCGATTTGCCGTCCACCTTCTGCAGTTCGAGCACGGCGCGGATGTTGTCCTCCACCGTCAGCTTGCGAAACACCGACGCCTCCTGCGGCAGGTAGGACAGGCCGAGCGCGGCGCGGCGGTGGATCGGCATGCTGGAGATGTCGACGCCGCTGATGTCGATCGAGCCGGCATCCGACGGCACCAGGCCGACGATCATGTAGAACGAGGTCGTCTTGCCGGCGCCGTTGGGCCCCAGCAGGCCGACCACTTCGCCGCATTCGACCTGCAGCGAGACGTCGCGCACCACCAGGCGCTTGCCGTAGCTCTTTTGCAGGCCGCGCACGATCAGGGTGCTGCCGCAGCGCTTTTCCATTATTGTTTTCCCGGGGTGGCTGCGGCCGGCGCCGCAGGCCGCGGCGAGCGGTCGATGATCCACTGGACGCGGCCGCCGCCGACCTTGCTCTCGCCGGTCGGCGTATTGGTGGTGGTGACAACCTCCTGGCGGCTGTCGTAGGAAATGAAGGCGCCTTCGGCAGCGCCGGTGACGCGCGTGCCTTCCAGGTTCCTCACCTTGGCGCGGCCGAGCAGCTTGACCACGTCGGTCTTGTCGTTGTATTCGATGCGCTCGGCCTCGCCCTCGATCCACAGGTCGCCGCCGTCCTTCTTCTGGCGGAAGGTGGCCAGCGCACCGGGTGCGGCCAGCAGGGTCACGAACTGGTAGCCTTGCGGATCCTTGGTGGCGACCAGCTTCTCCGACTTCATGATCAGGGTGCCGCGCGTGAGCACCACATTACCCTCGGCGGTGCCGCCCTGGGTGACGCTGTTGATCACGCTGGAGTTGGCCTCGATGGCGATCTGCTTCAGCGCGTCGGCGCGCTCGGCCAGGCTCGAGCCGCACGCCAGCACGCAAGCTGCACCCATCAAAATTTTCTTCATCGTTACTCCCATATTGGTCCGGTTCCGCTGTCGTCAGCGGGCGCGCGGAGGAAAAATCATTCTCGACCTGCTCGGCACTTCGAGCTGGCCGGTGGCATTGTTCGCTTTCATGCCGACGCCCGACACCGCGGTGGTGCCGATCAACGCTTCGAACGGCTGCCTGGTCTCCATCCGCTCTTCGTCCGGGAACACGGTCAGCGCCTCGGTCTTGAGCGTGAGCGCCTGCACGTTGCCTTGCTGCGGCCGGCGGATGTCGACGTCGCCCTTCAGGTCGACCACGTTGTTGGCCTGGTCGATGTGCGCTTCCTTTGCGTGCATCGTCATCGGCGGCTGTTTGGAGCCGACGTTGAGCACCACCGGCTGCGTCACGTCGAGCGAGTCGTCGCTGGGCCGGTGGGTCAGCTTGTCGCCGGAGATGATGTAGCCCGGCTTGCCTTGCGGCGTCATGCGCACGAAGCTGAATTGTTCGACGATGTAATCAGGCTCGGTCTTGAGCCCGTTCGCCGGCGACACCTGGTCTTCGCGGGTGATCACCTCCACCAGCCAGAAGCTGCCCAGCGCCAGCACGACGCCGCCGATCATCATCGATCCGAGCTGCCAGCGGTGGGCGGTTCGCTTGTGCATCGAGCCCATCTCAGGCGAAGTACGGCGCCAGCGCCGCGTCGTAATTTCCTTGGGCGCGCATCAGCATGTCGCACACTTCGCGCACTGCGCCGCGGCCGCCGCCGGCGCGCGTGACGTAGTGGGCGCGATGCTGCACTTCCGGATGCCCGGTCGGCACCGTCACCGCGAAGCCGACCTGGCGCAACAGCGGCAGGTCGATGACGTCGTCGCCGATGTAGCCGCACTGCCCGGCGCCGACGCCGGTCACGGCCAGCAGTTCGGCGAACGCAATGCGCTTGTCGTGGGTGCCCTGGTAGACGTGCATGATCTTCAGGTCGGCCGCGCGGCGCACCACCACCGGCGACTTGCGCGCGCTGATGATGGCCACCGCCACGCCGGTTTTCTGCAGCAGCTCGATGCCAAGGCCGTCGAGCACGTTGAAGGTCTTGGTCACTTCGCCGTCGGCGCCGTAGGTCAGGCTGCCGTCGGTGAGCACGCCGTCGACGTCGAGGATCAGCACCTTGACGGCGGCGGCGCGGCGCAGGTGGTCCGGCTGGGGAGTGGTGGTCATCAGATCACCTTCGCGCGCGTGAGGTCGTGGATGTGCAGCGCGCCGACCAGCTTGTCGTCGGCGTCGACCACCAGCATCTGGTTGATGCGGAACTCCTCCATGATGGCCACCGCGTCGACCGCCAGGCGCTCGGGCCGGATGCGGCGCGGGCTTGGATGCATGACGTCGCCGATGACGACCCGGGTGAAGTCCTGCACCTGCTCGATCATGCGGCGCAGGTCGCCGTCGGTGAACACGCCGACCGGGCGGCCGGCGTCGTCGACGATGGCGGTCATGCCCATGCCCTTGCGGGTGATCTCGAGCAGCGCCGCCGGCAGCAGCGCGTCGGCGCTCACTTTCGGCACGGCGTCGCCGCTGCGCATGACGTCGTACACGTGGGTCAGCAGGCGCCGTCCCAGCGCGCCGCCCGGGTGCGAGCGGGCGAAGTCTTCTTCCTTGAAGCCGCGCGCATCGAGCAGCGCCACCGCCAGCGCGTCGCCCAGCGCCAGCGTGACGGTGGTGCTGGCGGTCGGCGCCAGGTTCAGCGGGCAGGCCTCCTTGGCTACCGAGACGTCGAGGTGGACGTCGGCCAGCAGCGCCAGGCTCGAACCGGGCTTGCCGGTCATCGAGATGAGAGGCGCGCCCATGCGCTTGACGATCGGCAGGATCGCCATCAGCTCGGTCGACTCGCCCGAGTACGAGATGGCGATGAAGGCATCCTGCGCGGTGACCATGCCGAGGTCGCCGTGGGCCGCTTCGGCCGGGTGCACGAACATCGCCGGCGTGCCCGTCGAGGCCAGCGTGGCGGCGATCTTGCGGGCGATGTGGCCCGACTTGCCGATGCCCGACACCACCACCCGCCCGCTGCAGCCGAGCAGCAGTCCGACCGCGTGGCCGACGCTGTCGTCGGTGGCCAGCCGTGCATGCAGCGCGCGGATCGCGTCGGCCTCGATTTCGAGGGTCTCGCGGGCCAGCAGCATGGAGCGGCGCGTCAGGTTTTCGTCAAAAGCTTTCAGCATTGTTTTTTCATGGGTTACACTCATGACGGAAGTATAAACGAATTGGGAAAGCAAAAAACTTGCCAGTCATAGTAAAACACACTTTCCCCGTTACGGCAGGCATTGCCGGGCATGGGCGGGCGCCATGGTGACCGGCCTCGAACTGACCCTGTTGTTGCTGGGCAGCGCCGTGCTCGGCGTGGTCGCCTTCCGCATGCTGCACCTGCCGCCGATGCTCGGCTACCTGGCGGTCGGCATCCTGATCGGCCCGCACGCGATGGGGATGGCCGAAAACGACGCCACCACCCACGCGCTGGCCGAATTCGGCGTGGTGTTCCTGATGTTCTCGATCGGCCTCGAATTTTCGCTGTCGCAGCTGATGGCGATGCGCCGCATCGTGTTCGGGCTGGGGATGGCGCAGGTGGTGCTCACCATCGTCGCCACCATGCTGTTCGGCTGGCTGATCGCGCGCTTTTTGCCGGCCTCCCTCCACATCGGCTGGCAGGCCTCGTTCGCCCTCGGCGGCGCGCTGGCGATGTCGTCGACCGCGATCGTCTCCAAGATGCTCACCGAGCGGCTCGAACTGGAAAGCGCGCACGGGCGCAAGATCATCGGCATATTGCTGTTCCAGGACCTGGCGGTGGTGCCGCTGCTGATCCTCATTCCCGCGCTGGGCAAGGATCCCGAAGAACTGGCCGTCACCCTCGGCTGGGCGGCGCTGAAGGCGGCCATCGTGCTGGTGCTGCTGCTGTTTTTCGGCCAGAAGTGGATGCGGAAGTGGTTCACGCTGGTGGTCAAGCGCCGCTCGCAGGAGCTGTTCATGCTCAACCTGCTGCTGGTGACGCTGGGGGCGGCGTGGATCACCGAGAAGGCCGGCCTGTCGATGGCGCTGGGCGCATTCGTGGCCGGCATGCTGATCTCCGAGACCCAGTACAAGCACCAGGTGGAAGAAGACATCAAGCCGTTTCGCGACGTGCTGCTGGGGCTGTTTTTCATCACCGTCGGCATGCTGCTCAACGTCGGCCTGGTGCTGCAGCACTGGTGGGTCGTGCTCATTTTGCTGGCCGGGCCGGTGCTGCTCAAGTTCGCCCTGATCGCGCTGCTGGCCAAGCTGTTCGGGTCATCGGACGGCGTCGCCATGCGCACCGGCCTGGCGCTGGCGCAGGCCGGAGAATTCGGCTTCGTGCTGCTCAATCTCACCGTCGGCGCGCACCTGCTGGAGCCGGCCATCATCCAGCTGGTGCTGGCCTCGATGGTGCTGTCGATGCTGGTGGCGCCGTTCATCATCGCCAAGTCCGACCAGATCGTGATGAAGATCGCCGCCAACGAATGGATGCTGCAGTCGCTGCAGCTGACGCAGATCGCCAGCCGCACGATGGCGCTGCAAAAGCACGTGATCGTGGCCGGCTTCGGGCGCAGCGGGCAAAGCCTGGCGACGCTGCTGGGCGAGGAAAAGGTGCCTTACCAGGCGCTCGACCTCGATCCCGAGCGGGTGCACGAAGCGCAGGCGGCCGGCGCCAATGTCGCCTATGGCGATGCGGCGCGGCGCGAAAGCCTGGTCGCCGCCGGCGTCTACCGGGCCAGCGCGCTGGTGATCTCGTTTGCCGACACGCAGGCGGCGCTGAAGGTGCTGATGCTGGTGCACGAGATGGCGCCGACGCTGCCGGTGATCGTGCGCAGCCATGACGACACCGATCTCGATCTGCTGAAGAAGGCCGGCGCCGCCGAGGTGGTGCCGGAAGCGCTCGAGGGCAGCCTGATGCTCGCCTCGCACGCGCTGGTGATGATGGGGGTGCCGTTGCGGCGCGTGGTGCACCGGGTGCAGAGCGCGCGCGACGAGCGCTACGCCTCGCTGCGCGGCTACTTCCATGGCGCCAGCGACGCCGCCGACGATCCCGAGCACCTGTACGTGCGGCTGCATTCGGTGATCTTGCGCGACGACGCCGGCGCCGTCGGCAAGCGCATCGAGCAGCTCGAGCTTGACGCTGTCGGCGCCGAGGTGACCACGATCCGGCGCGGCAAGGAGCGCATCGACGTGACGGCGCACACGCTGCTGGCGGCGGGCGACGTGGTGGTGCTGCGCGGCTCCGGCGACGCCGTCACGCGCGCCGAAGGCCGCCTGCTGCAATAGTTGCCCCAAAACCCGGGTCAGACCCGTTTTGTATTTTTCCCAGCCCAAGCCGGCGGTGCGAAAAAAAGGGGCTGACCCGGGTTTGCAGGAAACTAGTCGAGCGTGACGACCTGGTTGCGGCCGTTTTCCTTGGCCTGGTACAGCGCGCTGTCGGCTTTCGCCACCAGCTGCTGCGCCACGCCTTCGATCGCATGGTCGCGTTCGAAGTCGTCCAGCGTCGCCACGCCGATCGACACCGAAATGGGCAGCTGCTCGCCACTCGAGAGCCGGAACGGCGCATCGGCCACGCTGGCGCGGATGCGTTGCGCACAGGTGGTCGCGCTGGCCAGGTCGGCATCGATCAGCAGCACCACGAATTCTTCGCCGCCAAAACGCCCCAGCGCGTCCGACAGCCGCAACTCGGCCTTGATGCGGGTCGCCACCTCGCGCAGCACTTCGTCGCCGCCCTGGTGCCCATACGTGTCGTTGACAGCCTTGAAATGGTCGAGATCGATGTACAGGCACGAAATGCGGTAGGCCTGGCGCCGCGCCCGCCCGATCTCCTCCAGCAGCCGGCGGTCGATATAGCGCCGGTTGTAGACACCGGTCAGCGAATCGGTCAGGCCGATGTACTTGAGCATCTCGTTGCTGATCACGTTTTCCAGGCAGATCGCAATGATCGACGCCATGTGCTCGATGAAGTCGGTGCCCAGCGCCGGCGTGAAGCGCGTCGGATCCAGGCTGCCCAGGTTGAGGCTGCCGATGATGCGCTTGTTGCGCAGCAGCGGCACCAGCGCAATGCTCTGCAGCCCGGCCGGCGGCTGCGGGAACATGGCCTGGTGCACGGTCGGCACATACGGCCCCAGCAGCGGCTTGGACGGCGCCGTCAAATGCGCCTTGCGCGAAGGCACGAAGCCGAGCACGCTGTCGCGCTCGACAAACACCAGCTGCGGATAGCGGGCAAAGTCGACCCCCAGCTTGACCATCACGGTATGGATGTCCTGCTCGGGATCGACCAGGCACAGGGTGACGATGTCGAGCTCGGAAATGACCGGCAGCGAACGGAAGATCGTATCGATCAGCTCCGGAAAGCTGGCGGCGCCGACAATCTCGAGGTCGAACGCCTGGTGCCGGCACATGATCGCGTGATTGCGCTCGGCCTGCTCCATCAGGTAGGCCATGCGCGCGCGCAGGGATTCATTTTCGGCTTCCAGCTCTCGCGGCGACGCACCCTGCTCGTACATAAGGCTCCTGACTCCATGTTGTGGCAGGTTTTTCTACGGTAACCTGAACCTTGCCCCATCTTACCAAAGTTGCATGCGAAAAGGCGATGGCCTGCCGTCCCGTCAGAACAGCAGCGCCGCCCCGGCCTGCTGGCCGACATGGATGCGCTCGCCGGCGCCGGCGGTGACGATGCAGTTCATGCCGAAACAGACGGCGCCGTCCAGCTGCGCCTTGCCCCGGTAGCCCTGCAGGATGTCGAGCGGGTCGGCGCCGGCGATGCCGGTAGCCTGGTCGATGGCCGGTATCGGGCAGCGCGGGCACGGCTTGACGGGCCTGAGCGCCAGCGCGCCCAGCGTGAACTGCTCGACATAGTCTTCCTCGAAGGCGGCCAGGCCGTCGATCACCAGGTTGGGCCGGAAGCGGTCCATCGGCAGCGCCGCGCGCCCGGCGGCCGCCAGCCTGCCGTTCAGGTCGTCGAGGGAGGCGGCGCCGATCACCAGCACCGGGTAGCCGTCGGCGAAGCGGGTCGGCGCGGCGACGCCGCCGGTCCAGCGCATGCTGGCCTGGCGGCTTGCCGCCTCGCCAAAGCGCACCAGCCGGCATCGGGCGCCGATCGCCCGCGCGAACCACGCCGCGCCGGCGTCGCCGCAGTCGTCGGCGACGACGTCGTCGTCCCACAGGCGCACGCGCACGCCGGCGCCGGCCGCCGCCCGGTCAAGCGCGATGCGGTGCACCGGCATGTCCGGCGCCGACAGTTCCAGCACGCCGTCGGCCAGGCGCGGCGTCACCAGCGCCATGCGCGGAAGCTCGCGCTGCGTGAGGAAGCCGCCCGCCTCGTCCACCACCATCCATTCGCGGTCGCGCACGCCGCCGGCCTCGACGCCGGCCGCGCCCAGCACCGCCTCGGCGAGCGAGATCGCGCCGCACGATTTGACGGGGTAGAGATGGATGGCCGACAGCACTGGATTGTTCATCGATTCTCCGGAAAATGGTGGCGGCGCGGCCTGCGCCGATGCTCCGCCGTAAGCAACGCCACGATGCTGGCGCACGAATTATACTGAAATCATGTACGGCGGCGACCAGGAAGGCGGCAAACGCGGGACGCCATGAGTGTGCTCATCTGGAGAGCATCATGCATTATTTCGTCACGGGCGCGACCGGCTTCATCGGCAAGCGCCTGGTCCGCAAGCTGCTTGCCACACCCGGCAATACGGTGTGGTTCCTGCTGCGCGAGAACAGCCGCGGCAAGCTCGCCGATCTGCTGCAGTTCTGGCACGCCACGCCGCAGCAGGCGGTCGCCGTCGCTGGCGACGTGCGCCAGCCGCGCCTCGGCCTGGCCGACGCCGACTGCGCCGCCCTGACCGGCAAGATCGACCACTTCTTCCACCTGGCGGCCATCTACGACCTGCGCGCCGGCGCCCCCGAGCAGGTCGCCACCAATGTCGACGGTACCACCCATGCGGTCGAACTGGCGCGCACGCTGCGGGCCGGCTGCTTTCATCACATCAGTTCGGTCGCGGCGGCCGGCATGTACCAGGGCACTTTTCGCGAAGACATGTTCGACGAGGCCGAGCAGCTGTGGCATCCGTATTTCGCCACCAAGCATGCCTCCGAGCAGGTGGTGCGCCAGGCCCAGGGGCTGGCGTGGCGCGTCTATCGTCCCGGCCTGGTGGTGGGCGATTCGCGCACCGGCGAAGCGGACAAGCCGGACGGCCCGTACTATTTCTTCAAGCTGATCCAGCGCATCCGGTCCCTGCTGCCGCCGTGGCTGCCCGCGATCGGCATCGAGGGCGGCCGCATCAACATCGTGCCGGTCGATTTCGTCGTCGACGCGCTGCACTACATCGCCCACCAGGGCGGGCTCGACGGCCGGTGCTTCCACCTGACCGATCCGGCGCCGAAACGGGTCGGCGACGTCCTCAACCTGTTCGCCCGCGCCGCCCACGCGCCGCCGATGAGCCTGCGCATCAACGCGGCGATGATCGGCCTGCTGCCGGACTGGCTGCGCCGCAGCGTGGCCGCGCTGCGCCCGGTGCAACGGCTGCGCCAGGCCGTCATGGACGACCTGGGCCTGCCGGAAGGCATCCTGCAGCTGCTGAACTGGCCCACCCATTTCGACAACCGCCAGGCCGCCGCAGTGCTCGAGGGCAGCGGCATTGCCTGCCCGCCGCTGGAACAATATGCCGCGCCGATCTGGGACTACTGGGAGCGCCACCTCGACCCGGCGCTGCTGGTCGACCGCAGCCTGCACGGGCGCGTCGCCGGCAAGGTGGTGCTGGTTACCGGCGGCTCCTCGGGCATCGGCCTGGCCACCGCGCACCGGCTGGCCGAGGCCGGCGCCACCACGCTGATCTGCGGACGCGACCCGGCCAAGCTGGCCGCCGCCCGCGCGCAGGTGACCGCGCGCGGCTTCGACCTGCACACTTACGCCGTCGACCTGACCGACGCCGCCGACAGCGCGCGCTTCGTGCAGGCGCTGCTGGCCGAACACGGCGCCGTCGACGTGCTGGTCAACAATGCCGGCCGCTCGATCCGGCGCGCGATCGAGGCCAGCTACGAGCGCTTCCACGATGTCGAGCGCATGATGCAGCTCAATTACTTCGGCGCGCTGCGCGTGACGCTGGGCCTGCTGCCGCAGATGGCGGCGCGCCGCGCCGGCCACGTCGTCAATATTTCCTCGATCGGCGTGCTGACCAACACGCCGCGCTTTTCCGCCTACGTCGCCTCGAAGGCGGCGCTGGAAGCATGGTCCTACTGCGCCGCCGCCGAATACGCCGAGGCCGGCGTCAAGTTCACCACCATCAACATGCCGCTGGTGCGCACGCCGATGATCGCCCCCACCGCCGCCTACCACGACGCGCCGGCCCTCACGCCGGCCGAGGCGGCCGAACTGGTGGTGCGCGCCATCGTCGACCAGCCGGCGCGCCTGGCCACCGACGTCGGCATGATCGGCCTGGGTATGCAGCTCGCGGCGCCGCACCTGTCGCAGATCATCATGAGCACCGCGTTCCAGCTCTCTGCCGACGCCGACAGCGTGCCGGCGCCGGAGCAGGCGGCCTCGCCCGAACTGCGCGCCATGCAGCACCTGCTGCACGGCGTGCACATCTGACATGGCGGCCGAGCCGCTGTCGGCGGTCGATGCCGCCTGGCTGCGGATGGACCGGCCGACCAACCTGATGATGATCTGCGGCATGATGATGCTCGACGGCCCGGTCGAGCTCCACGCGCTGCGCGAGGTGGTCCGCACGCGCATGCTGCGTTTTCACCGCTTCCGCCAGCGGGTGATCGACGCCGCCGGCACGCCGCGCTGGGAAACCGATCCCGACCTCGATCTCGACTGGCACGTGCGCCGCACCGTGGCCGGCGCCGCCACCCTCGAGCAGATCGCGAGCGACCTGGTCAGCACCGCACTGGACCCCAGCAAACCGATGTGGCAGTTCCACGTCGTCGAGCGCGGCCGCGCCAGCGCCGTCGTACTGCGCGTGCACCACTGCTACGGCGACGGCTTCGCCCTGCTGCACGTCGTCGACGCCATCACCGACCTCGATCCGCGCCACCCGCGCGGGCCCGGCAGCGACGTCGGCGCCGCCGCGCCGGCGCGCAGCGCGCTCGAGCGCATCATCGGCGCCCCGGCCGCCACCCTGGGCGACGCCGTGCGTGGCGCGCTGTCGCTGGCCGGCAGCGGCGCCGCGCTGCTGGCCCATCCGGGCAAGGCCATCGAGGCGGCGCTCAGCGGCGCCGACCTCGCCTACCAGGCCGGCGTCATCGCCGCCATGGCGCCGGACGCGCCGAGCCGCCTGAAGGGCCGGCTCGGCGTCATGAAGCGCGTCGCCTGGACCGAACCGCTGGCGCTGGCCGACGTCAAGGCGGTCGCCGCGGTGCTGGACTGTTCGGTCAACGATGTGCTGGTGTCGTGCATCGCCGGCGCCCTCGGCGCCTACCTGCGCGAGCACGGCGACGCGGTGGCCGGCGACCTGCGCGCGCTGGTGCCGGTCAACCTGCGCCCGCCCGGCCCGCTCACGGAGCTGGGCAACCGCTTCGGCATGGTGTTCCTCAGCCTGCCGATCGGCATCGACGATCCGCTCGAACGGGTGGCAGAAGTGCGCTGCCGCATGGGCGAACTGAGGCAGTCGGCCCAGCCGCTGGTGGCGCTGGGGGTGCTGGCCGCCATGGGCGTGGCGCCCGACGTGCTCAAGGAGCGCATCCTGGCCACGCTGGCCGAAAACGCCAGCGTCATCATCACCAACGTGCACGGCGTCGACACGCCGCGCTACCTGGCCGGCCAGCGCATCGCGCGGCAGCTGTTCTGGGTGCCGCAGTCGGGCGGCATCGGCCTGGGCATCAGCATCCTCAGCTACGCCGGCCAGGTCAGCTTCGGCGTGCTGGCCGACGCCGGCCTGGTGCCCGATGCGTCGGCCATCGCGCCGCGCCTGGCGGACCAGGTCGAGGCGCTGCTGCTGTCCACCCTGATGCAGCCGTGGCCAGGCGAGGCGGCCGCGTGGCGCCGGCGTCAGTGATGACGTCCCTTGCCGCTATCCTGGCCGCCGTGGGCGCCGTGGGCGCCTTCCTGCGGCAGCGCCGCGCCGATGGTCTGGCCGACGCTGGCCGCCGCCCCCACCAGCACGTCGCGCACGGTATTGACCGCCATGTTGCCGATCTCGCCGGCAGCCTCGATCGCGCCCTCGACGCCGCGCTTGCCCAGCCGCCCGGCGTCGGCGCCGATGTCGCCGGCCGCTTCCAGCAGGCCTGCCAGCGCGTGGCGCGCCACCATGCCGACGTCGGCGCCAAGGGTGGCGCCGACCCGCACCAGCGCGCGCATGGTGTCGAAACCGGCCACCACGACGTCGCCGCCGACATCGTGCACGCCGGCGACGATGCCTTTCGCCACCCCGCGCACGCTGAGCGCCATGCCGGTGCCGACCTGCTCGCTGGCCGCCAGCGCGCCCCTGGCCACGTGTTCGATCACCGTGGTCAGCTCGGCCGCCGCGACGCCGCCGGTGCCGATGGTGTCGGCAATGGTCCGGCGCACCAGTGCGGCGATCTGCGTTTCAACCGTGCCGAGCGCGCCAAGGCTGTCGGCGATGCCCTGCTGCACGGCGCGCCCGGCATGCTCGGCCACGCCGCCGTCGCCGCCCGCCCGCGGCGCCACCGTCGCCCGCGCTGTCTTGCTCTCTGTCTTGCTGTCCTTGGCAGTCATGTTCGCTCCTTTACGTTTGCCACCTCGAAGCTGGTAGTCAGCCCCCTCAGGGTTGTTAGACACGCCGGCGCGCATTGTGCTCACCCGTCGGCGGCGCGTCGTGGCGATGGCTTGATGCGGATCAAAAGCGCCGAAGTGCCGCCGTTGGCGCCGGCCGTCCGCGCCACCGCATCAACTATACTGTGTGGGTGACGGACGTTTGCCACGCCCTGCCGAGCCGGCAGCGTGGTCAGCGAGGCTTGCAATGCAAAAAATCTGGTTAAACAGTTATCCGCCCGGCGTGCCGGCCGACGTCGATGTCGCCGCGTTCGCGTCGCTGGAGCAGTTGCGGCAATGGATCTGCGAGCGCTACGGCGCGCTGCCCGCGTTCAGCAACCAGGGCGCGGCCATCACCTGGAACGAGCTCGACAAGTTGTCGCGCCATTTCGCCGCCTACCTGCAGCAGGCCACCGGGTTGCGCAAGGGTGAGCGCGTCGCCGTCATGCTGCCGAACCTGCTGCAGTACCCGGTGGCGCTGTTCGGCGTGCTGCGCGCCGGCGGCGTCGTCGTCAACGTCAATCCCCAGTACACCCCGCGCGAACTGCAGCACCAGCTGGCCGACAGCGGCGCCGACGTCCTCGTCGTGCTCGACAACTTCGCCCATACCTTCGAGCAGGTGCAGCCGCTCACATCGGTGCGCCACGTCATCACCACGCGCATCGGCGACATGCTGCATTTTCCCAAGGCGCAGATCGTCAACCTGGTCGTCAAGCACGTGCGCCACATGGTGCCGCCCTGGCAGATCAGTAACGCGGTCGACTGGCACGACGTGATGCGGCGCGGCGAGGCGCTGGCGCTGGCACCGGTGCCGCTCGTCTCGACCGACATGGCGTTCCTGCAGTACACCGGCGGCACCACCGGCGTGCCGAAGGGTGCGGTGCTCACCCATGGCAACCTGGTGGCCAACATCGAGCAGACCACCGCCTGGGTCTCCGGCGTCCTCGAGGCCGGCAAGGAAACGGCCGTCATCCCGCTGCCGCTGTACCACGTGTTCGCGCTGACGGCGACGCTGACGTTCTGCCGGCTCGGCGCCCACATCGTGCTGATCACCAACCCGCGCGACCTGCCGGCCTTCGTCAAGGAGCTGCGCCATACTCCGTTCACGGTAATGATCGGCGTGAACACGCTGTTCAATGCGTTGCTCGACGCGCCCGAGCTGCGCCAGGTCGCGCCGGGCGGCGTGAAGCTGGTCGTCGCCGGCGGCATGGCGGTGCAGCGCGCCGTCGCCGAGCGCTGGCAGCAGGTGTTCGGCGCCCCGCTGATCGAGGGCTACGGCCTGACCGAAACGTCGCCGATCGTGTGTGCCAACCCGCTCGACCTGCGCCAGTTCTCCGGCTGCATCGGCCTGCCGCTGCCGTCGACCGAGGTGGCGATCATGGACGACAGCGGCGCCGAACTGCCGCTGGGCGAGAAAGGCGAAATCTGCGTGCGCGGCCCGCAGGTGATGCGCGGCTACTGGAACATGTCGGAGGAAACGGCGCAGGTGTTCCACGCCGACCACTGGCTGCGCACCGGCGACATCGGCGTCATGGATGAACGCGGTTACGTCAAGCTGGTCGATCGCAAGAAAGACATTATCGTGGTGTCCGGCTTCAAGGTCTATCCCAATGAAGTCGAGGACGTCGTCATGATGCACCCGGGGGTGTTCGAGGCGGCTGCCATCCGCGCCTCGGACGAGCATTCCGACGAGGTCGTCAAGCTGGTGGTGCTGCGGCGCGACCCGAACCTCAGCGCCGAGACCCTGATCGACTATTGCCGGAAAACGCTGACCGGCTACAAGGTGCCGAAATACGTGGTGTTTCGCGAGCAGCCCTTGCCGAAGTCGAACATCGGCAAGATCTTGCGGCGGGTGGTGATGGCCGAAGAAGAAGCGGCGCGCACGGCGCCGGCGCGGGCGGGATGAATCGACCAGCAAGGGGACGACGATGGTCAAGAAGATCAAGGACGAGGTGCCGGAACAGAGCGACCTGGTCGACGCGGTGCTCGCTTCGGCCCAGCAGATCTGGCAGGCCGGGCTGGGCGCTTTCGCCAAGGCGCAGCAAGGCGGAAGCGAGCTGTTCGACAAGCTGGTGCAGGATGGCGCGGCGCTGCACCAGCTGACCGGGCATCTGGGCGGCGGCGCCCCGTTCGGGGTGGCCGGCAAGGTGAGCCGGCTGGCCGACAATGTCGGCCGGCAGGCCAGCGGTTCGTGGGAGAAGATCGAGAAGATCTTCGATGACCGCGTGGCGCGCGCGCTGCAGCGCATCGGCGCGCCGGCGCGCGCGGAGTTCGACGCGCTGCGCCTCGAGCTCGACATGCTGAAGGCGGCGCTGGCGCAGGCCGAGAAAAAACCAGTGCGCCGCGCCGCGCCGGCCAGGCCGGCGGCGCAGGCAAAGCCGGTCAGCAAGCCGATCGCGAAGGCCGCCGCCAAGCCGGTCGCCAAGCGCGCCGTGGCCAAATCAGCGGCCCGGCATACCTGACGGCGCCGTGCATGCCATGGCGTGGACCAAGTTCCCCTACGCGCATGCCCGCTTCGAGCACACGGCGGCGACGCTGAAACAGGCCTGGCACGGCCTGCATGCCGGCGACGCCGAGCCGTGGCCGCGCAGCGCGGCGGTGGTGGCGGCCTGGATCGACTTCCATGCCGGCCGCTTCGAGCAGGCCGCGCAGTCAGGCCTGGACACGGGGATGTCCGGCTACGCGGTGGCGAACAAGGCCAGCTGCGTGCACGCAGTCTATCTCGAGAAGTCAGCCGCTGCCAGCAGCGCGCGCCTGCTCGAGGTGATCGAGCGTTGCGAGGATCAGCAGACCAGGCAGCCGCGCAACGCCGCCGCCTTTTACTGGCATGCCTACGCGCTGGGCCGCCATGCGCAGGAGATCTCGGTGCTCAAGGCGCTGGCACAGGGCAGCGGCGGCAAGGTAAGAGCCAGCCTCGAGGCCACGCTGGCGCTGGCGCCGCGCCATGCCGACGCCCACATTGCGCTGGGCGTCTACCACGCCGAAATCATCGACAAGACCGGCGCGCTGATCGGCCGCCTCACTTATGGCGCCAGCCGCGACGAGGCCATCGCGCAGTTCGGCACGGCGCTGGCGCTCAATCCCGGTTCGGCCATCGCGCGCGTCGAATACGCGCGGGCGCTTGTCATGCTCGACGGGCGCAAGCAGGCCGAAGCGGCGCAGGCGCTGCGCCGCGAGGCCGTCGCGCTCGAACCGCACGACGCAATGGAAAGGCACGATATTGAACGCGCCCGCGAAGAACTCGGTGAGTAAGGTGACACCGGCAACCGAGGCCGAGGCGTCGGCGCGCCACCTGCACGCGGCCGACCTGCACGGCATCGCGCGGCTGGCGCTGCTGGTGGTCGACGTGATCATCGAGCGCGTCGAGGCGCTGCACGCGCGGCTGTCCGGCAGCGGCGTCACCTACCGCCGGGCGCGGGCGACGACGGTGACGGCGGGCCGCTGGTTCGACAGCGCGCTGGCGCCGCCGCGGCATGCGGCGCGGCCGCTGTCGAGCGGCGAGCGCGAGGCGGTGCTGTCGGCGCTGAACGGCCTGTTCGGCGACCTGCTGGCGCGCACCGGCAACCCGCTGGCGATCCGCATGCGCCTGCGCCAGCATGGCGTGCCGCTGCAGCTGGACAAGGCGGCGCTGGCGGCGGCGCTGCCGGCGGCCAGCGGCAAGCTGCTGATCCTGGTGCACGGCCTGTGCCGCAGCGACCTGCAGTGGCGCCGCGGCGGCCACGACCACGGCGCCGCGCTGGCCCGCGAGCTCGGCTACACGCCGCTCTACCTGCACTACAACAGCGGCCGTCACGTCTCCGTCAACGGCCGCGAATTTGCCGCCTTGATGGAGCAGCTGGTGGCGCAATGGCCGCTGCCGGTCGAGGAGATCGCCATCCTCGGCCACAGCATGGGCGGGCTGGTCACGCGCAGCGCCTGCCATTACGCGCGCGCCGCGCGCCACGCCTGGCCGGCGCGGCTGCGCCACATCATCTTCCTCGGCACGCCGCACCACGGCGCGCCGCTCGAACGGCACGGCAACTGGCTGGGCGCGCTGCTGGGCCGCAGTACCCTGACGGCGCCGTTCGCACGGCTTGGCGAACTGCGCAGCGCCGGCATCACCGACCTGCGCTACGGCAACCTGGTCGACGAAGACTGGCAGGGCCGCGACCGCTTCGAGCACAGCGGCGACCTGCGCCGCAAGATCCCGTTGCCGCGCGCGGTACGCTGTTACGCCATCGCCGGCTGCACCGGCCGGCGGCTCGACGACATCCGCACCCGCCTGCTGGGCGACGGCCTGGTGCCGCTCGACACGGCGCTGGGCCGCCACGCCGAGCGCACGCGCACGCTGGCGTTTCCGGCGTCGCGGCAATGGATCGCGTTCGGCATCCACCACCTCGACCTGCTCAGCCGCATCGAAGTGTACGAGAAGATCCGCAGCTGGCTGGCGGCGCCGCCGCGCCGGCCGGCCGCCGTCAAGGCGGCGGACGCATCCGCAGCACCCGCTCGGCGAGGCGGCCGTAAGGCGGGTACAGCCAAGGCAGGAAACTGACGCGGGCCTGGCGGAACACGGGCTTGTCGTGGCTGAAGGTGCGAAAGCCCGCTTCGCCATGGTAGGCGCCCATGCCGGAGCCGCCGACGCCGCCGAACGGCAAGGCGTCGGGCGCCACATGCAGGAAGGTATCGTTGACGGTGACCCCGCCGCTGACGGTGCCCTCCAGCACCCGCGCGACGGTCGCGCGGTCGCGCTCGAACAGGTAGAGCGCGAGCGGCCTGGTCCGCGCATTGATCCACGCCAGCACCTCGCCCAGGTCGTCGTAGGGCAGCACCGGCAGCAGCGGGCCGAAGATCTCTTCTTGCAGCACGCGGCTGGCGGCGCCCGGTTCGCTCAGCAGCACGGGCGCGAACAGCCTGCGGCCGCGCTCGTTGCCGGCATCGGCCAGCGGCCAAGCGGTGGCGCCGTGGGCGACGGCGTCGTCGACCAACGCCTGCAGGCGGTCGAAGTGGCGCTCGCTGACGATGCTGGTGTAGTCGCGCGTGCTGGCCAGTTGCGGATAGGCGCGCGCGGTGGCGCGGCGGGCGGAGTCGATGAACTGCGCCACGCGGTCGCGCGGCACGAAGGCGTAGTCGGGCGCGATGCAGGTCTGGCCGGCGTTGAAGGTCTTGCCGATCATCAGGCGCCGCACGGCGAGATCGAACTGCGCCGGCGACACCGGCGTCGGGCCCATGATGGCAGGCGACTTGCCGCCCAGCTCCAGCGTCACCGGCGTCAGGTTGTCGCTGGCGGCGCGCATGACGAGCCGGCCGACGGCGCCCGACCCGGTAAACAGCAGGTGATCGAAGGGCAGCATGCAGAACTGGTGGGCGAATTCGGCGTCGCCGTTGAACACACGCAGCTCGTCGTCGGCGAAATGGCGCTCGGCCAGCGCGGCCAGCAGCGCGCCCAGGCGCGGGCTCAGTTCCGACATCTTCAGCAGCGCGCGGTTGCCGGCCGCGAGCGCACAATTGAGCGGGCCGATCGACAGCGACAGCGGATAGTTCCACGGCACCACGATGCCGGCAACACCGAGCGGCTGCGGCATCACGGCCGCCCGGCCCGGCCAGTACTTGTATCCTGCCTGGCGCGGCACCGCGCGCATCCAGGCGCGGCCGTAGCGCAGCGAATACGCTATGGCATCTAACAATGGATTAATTTCCAGCAGTTCCGTTTCGTGGCGCGAGCGCTGGCCGAAATCGTCGCTGATGGCGCCGGCGAGTTCGGCGCGGTTTTCCAGCAACAGCGCTCGCAGCCGGCGCAGGCGATCGGCGCGCGTTGCCCATGCGACGGAAGGCGCCGCGCGGGAGGCCGCGTGCTGCAAGGCAAAGATGGCGGCGAGGTTGGCGGAAGCATCGGGAGCCATGCCCTATTGTGCTGCCAAATCGCGCGACGCGCCGCACGCGCTGACGCTGACGACGGACACATCAACACGTCGGCCATGTCCGGGAAATAAAAAATCCCGCGCGAGACGGGATTTTCGGGGCCTGCGCGTGCAGCGACGCGCGATGCAGACTTAGACGTTGAACAGGAAGTTCAGCACGTCGCCGTCCTTGACGACATATTCCTTGCCCTCGGCGCGCATCTTGCCCGCTTCCTTGGCGCCGGCCTCGCCCTTGTAGGCGATGAAGTCGTCGTAGGCGATGGTCTGGGCGCGGATGAAGCCGCGCTCGAAGTCGGTGTGGATGACGCCGGCCGCCTGCGGCGCGGTGTCGCCGACGTGGATGGTCCAGGCGCGCACTTCCTTCACGCCGGCGGTAAAGTAGGTCTGCAGGCCGAGCAGGTTGTAGGCGGCGCGGATCAGGCGGTCCAGGCCCGGCTCCTGCATGCCCATGTCGGCCAGGAAGGCGCCCTTGTCGGCGTCGTCGAGGTCGGCGATCTCGGACTCGATCGACGCGCAGATGGCGACGATCGGCGCGTTCTGCGCCTTGGCGTATTCGGTCAGCTGGTCGAGCAGCGGGTTGTTGGTGAAGCCGGTGTCGGAGACGTTGGCAACGAACATCGCCGGCTTGGCCGTGATCAGGCACAGCGTCTTGATCAGCGCCATGTCGTCCTCGTCGAGACCCATCGTGCGCACCGGTTTGCCCTGGTCGAGGTGCGGCATCAGGCGCTCGCAGATGGCGACCAGCTTGGCGGCATCCTTGTCGCCCGAGCGCGCCTTCTTGTTCTCGCGGTGGATCGCCTTTTCGACGGCGGCCATGTCGGCCAGCGCCAGCTCGGTCTGGATCACTTCGATGTCGTCGAGCGGGCTGATCTTGCCGGCGACGTGGATCACGTTGTCGTCTTCGAAGCAGCGCACGACGTTGACGATGGCGTCGGTCTCGCGGATGTGCGACAGGAACTGGTTGCCCAGGCCCTCGCCTTTCGAGGCGCCCGCGACCAGGCCGGCGATGTCGACGAACTCGACGATGGCATTGACCATGCGCTCGGGCTTGACGATGGCCGCCAGCGCATCCATGCGCGGATCGGGCACCTCGACGACGCCGACGTTCGGCTCGATGGTGCAGAACGGATAGTTCTCGGCCGGGATGCCAGCCTTGGTCAGCGCATTGAAAAGGGTGGACTTGCCGACGTTAGGCAGGCCGACGATGCCGCATTGGAGACTCATGGGAAGACTTTCAAATTCGATGAACGAGCGGCGCGCAGGCGCGAACAGCCCCAAAACCGGTCATTGTACCTTGGAAGGGAAATGTGCCGCAAAAACCGGCGCTTTTAGCGGCCGCCGCGGCCCCTTTTCGCTCGCGATATTGTCGAAAAATCTTACAGTATTCGCAACGTTGTGTGCTTTAAACGCTGCAATCCATTGAAAACACTGGAAATTTATAACTGGCATTTATATTGCGTGTCAGTACAGCCTCGCCCTTCGGAAGGATTGACCATGTCATTCAAATCGCAGACCGCGGCATCGGCCGTCGCCCTCGCATTGTTGATGTCGTTCGGCCCAGGGGCCAGCGCTGCCCCCGTGATGCAGTACGCGTCGACAGTAATCGAGTACAGCAGCCAGTTCACACCGAACAGCTGGAGTGCCGCCCAGGCGCTCGGCGCGCCGAACACCTTCGCTTACGGAGACTACCAGACCGCATGGGCACCGAGCCCCCAGAACGGTACTGCCGAATTCATTACCGTCGGCTTCGGCACATCCGTATACGCAAACGGCGCCACCATCCGCGAAACGTTCGGCAATGGCTTCGTCTTCCAGATCGACGCACGCGATACCAACGGCGTGCTGCACACGGTCTGGACCGGTACCGATACTTCCGTCCAAAACGTGCCCTACGATTTCGCAGTGACCTGGAACGAGACCGCGTACCTGGTGAACGGCCTGAAGGTATACGTCGATACGAACACCAGCGGCAGCTGGGAAGAAATCGATTCGATCCTGCTGTCGGGCGTCAGCGACCCGACCGCAACGGGCACAGTGCCGGAGCCGGCATCACTGGGCTTGTTCGCGCTGGGCCTTGGCCTGCTGGGCTGGCGGCGCCGCGCACGCTGATCGTTGCAGGCGGCCGGATCAGAGCGGCCTGACGCGCGCCAGGTCCGGATCGGCCGCGAACGCGGCGAACTCGTCGCGCAGGCGCTGCCCTTGGCCGATCGCCTGCTGCCAGTTGCGGATGCGCTCGTCGTGGTCGAGCCCGTAATGGGTGAAATCCTTGCGGTCCGGTAGTTTGCCGCGTGGCAGGCTGCGCAGGAACGCCGGCGTCGGCGCGACGATGATGACGTTGTCGAGCCAGCCGCGGCGCGGCCCGCGGGCGGCGCGCCGCCACGGCATCGCCTTGTCCAGCCAGCCCGGCACGATGTGCTCGCTGAAATGCGGGTACAGCACCAGGTCGCCGGCGACGCGCGAATACGGCAGCGCCAGGTTGTAGTCGATGATGCCGCCGTCCCAGTAGTGGCCCGGCGGCGCGCCCGCCAGGGTGCGCACCGGCTGCATCACCAGCGGCAGGCTGCCCGAGGCCAGCAGCGCGCTGGCCAGGTTGTCGCTTGATAAGGCGGCGAAGCGGGTGGTGAAGCTGTCGAAGCTTTCACGCAGCCACGCCGCATCGTCGCGGGCATCGCCCACCACCACCCGTTCCAGGATGGCGGCCAGCCGCTCGCGCGAGGCGAGGTTGCGCAGCGCCGCGCCGGCGAAGCCGCGCATCTCTGCCTGGCGCCCCTGCGGCGCGGCCAAGGCGCCCAGGCCGCGCACGGTCAGCATGTGCAGCCGGTGATGCGGATGGTTCAGGACCTCGTTCTCGCGGCCGCCGACGAACTCGGCCAGCAAGCGCTGGCAGACTGCATCGATCTCCTGCTGCGACGGCCTGGCGCTGTAGCGCTGGCCACAGTAGAGCGCGCCGAGGCGGGCGAACGCGGCCGCCGGATCGGCCTGGCAGGCCGCGGCCATGCGCCAGGCCCCGATCGAGGAGCCGATCAGGGTGCGCTCGCGCGGCGCCCGCGGCAGCCAGTGGCCGAACAGGTATTGATCGAGCGCCTGGAAGATCAGGCCTTTCGGCCCGCCGGCCGCGGCCGGCACGATGCCGACGTCGGCCGCCTGCAGCCCGTGCGAACGCAGGCGCGCCATCGCGGCGGGGCCGGCGTGGAAGGAAAGTGAACTCATGGACGAATTATCTCAGGAAGGCGGCCATTGCGCCGCCCTCGCCTGCCCGCCATGCCTATCGGTGGCCGCCGGGATCGGGGCGCTTGGTGCCCGGCGCCGGCGGCGCGCCCGCGGGAGCGCAAGGCCCGGGCCGCCCGCCCGGCAACGCGGCCGGCGGCGGTGGAACGGGTTTAAAGCCGGGCAAGGGCTTTCGCCCCGGATATGCGGCCGGCGGCAGTGGCGACGCAGCGCAGTCCCCGGGCAGCCTGGCTCCCCGCAACGGCCCCGGCTTGTCATCGGGCGAGTCGCAGAACGGCACGAAGCCGCATCCGGCCGGCTGTTCGCAGTGCCATGCCCAGTGGCAATCGGCGCGCGCGGGGGCGGCCGCAAGCAGCAGCACCAGGGGTAAGGCGACAGTGGTAAGTGGAATCATGTTGTGCGCCGATCCGGCATTTCCTCGGCAACACGGGCGTGCCGCCGTCTCCTTCGTCGAAGAACAGATCGTAACGCCGCTGGCCGCAGCTGCCAACAGCGATAAACGCTGCCCCGCATCCGCCGGCGCCGGACGCGACCACCGCCCGGCGCTTTTCGCAACCTACTTCCTCATGGGCACGACGGCAGTGGCGCTGCCGGTCCGGGACCGCGGCGCGAGCACCGGCAGCCCCGCAGGCGCGACCAGCGGCCTTGCCGCTGCGGCCGCATCAGCGGGGGCAGCGGCGGCGGTGCCGGCCCCGTCCCAGCTGGCAACGGTGCCGGTCGTGGAATAGGACAGCGTCCAGGCGCCGCGTCCCAGGATGGCCGCCGTCAGCACCCTGGCCGTGACGTTGTAGCGCAGGTCGAGCACCAGGCCATGCGGCAGGTTGTTGCCCAGCGGTGCCCAGACAGCACCGGCCGCGCCGGGATGATGCATGTGGACGACCCCGCCGAGGCCGCCGACGACAAGTTCGCTCCTGCAGTTACATGCGGACGAAATGAGCTCGATGGTGCGGGCCTGTCCGAGCAGCCGGGACAGGTTGGCGCTCAGGTCGCGCCAGCTGCGGCCTTCGTCGAACGAAGCCCATACCCGGTTCTGGTCGTCCACCACATAGACATGCATGATGTTGAACGGGTCCATCACCAGGTCGCGCACGCCGCTGCCGGGATAGGCGGCCAGCTCGGCGACGGCGCGCGCGCCGCTGGCGCGGTGCAGGATGTACGGGCTACCCGCGCCGGCCGTGCCGACATAAAACACGTCCGGCCTGGGCGCGCCGTTCAAGCGGCCGCCGTACGACAGCGAGGAGATGAACTTGCCGGTAAAAAGCAGGCTGGCCAGGGTATCGCCACGGTCGCGCGATTCGTAGATGCTGGCCGTGCCGATCAGCATCCGGCCCGGATCGATCCGGTTGAGCTCGTAGGGATTGTAGAACTGGATGTTGGGGTCGGCATCGAACAGGTTCTGGCCGGTGCCGGGGCCGGAGATGATCTGCAGGCCGAGCGCAGTGGGTCCGCTCAGCAGCGTGTTGGCAGGACTCCAGGTGGAACGGTTGAAGAAGCCGAGGTTGTTGAAGCTGGTGTAGCGGATCGAGGAGGCGCCGCCGGACGAGGTGTCGTCGATGCCGACGACGCCGCCGTCACCTTGCAGGAAATCGGTCCAGGTCCGGCTGCCGGGCGCGTTTTGCATCGTCGTGCCGGTGTCCTGGGTGCCGCCGAAGGCGATCCTGGCGACCGCGTCGAAGGCGGCCGAATGCATTTCCGTCGGACGGATGTTGCCGTTCAACGAGTCCCACTGGTGGCTGGCCAGCTGCGGGTTGTTCAGGCGGTAGATGCCGCCGTCATTGGCTTGCAGCAGGTTGCCGTTGTGATCGAAATCCATCCCGCGCGAGTCGGCATGGGGCGACCCTCCCTGGGCGCCATTGCACACCACGTTTTGCCATGGCGAGGCGAGCGCGGCATCGCCGCGGAAGGTGTTCGCGCTGAAGTTCGAGCAGCCGTTTATATTTGGGAAGGGAAAGTCTTGCCGGTCGCCGCTGACGTACACCACGTTCGGATTGACCGGATCGGCCGCGATGGCGGCATGGACGATGCCCTGGCCGCCGGGGTGGATGGTGGGCGACGGGACCCCCATGGCGGTCCAGGTCGCGCCGCCATTGGCCGAGCGGAACACCCCGCTGGCGACACCGCCGGCATCGATCACCATC
Source organism: Burkholderiales bacterium (assembly GCA_038248405.1). Lineage (GTDB taxonomy): Bacteria > Pseudomonadota > Gammaproteobacteria > Burkholderiales > Burkholderiaceae_D > JAFCUW01. The sequence goes on along the minus strand of JBBRXM010000008.1, from coordinate 77,695 downwards.
GCGTAGGCGACACCGGTCTGGCGGCCCGCCGCCAGCAGGATGCGCAGCGATGTGTCGAGCCCGGCAAGGCCGGTGTTGACGGCGTGCCAGCTGACGCCGGCGTCGTCGCTCCTGAACACGCCGGCGGCCGCGCCGCCGCCGTAGCTGGCCGGCACCGCCGCATACAGGCGCGCGCTGTTGGTCGGATCGGCCACCAGGCTGCTGACGCCGCCGTCGGGCAAGCCGGCCGTGCCCGAAATGCGCGCAAACGAGGCGCCGCCGTTGGTGCTGCGGTAGGCGCCGGCGCCGTCGAACAGGGTCGCGGCCAGCACGACCTGGCCGGCCAGGCCGCCGCTGGTCTGCGCGAGCGGGACGATGCTGTTGATGCGGCGGCCGGCAAACGTCGACCCGGCCAGGATCGACCAGGAGTTGCCGGCGTCGGTGCTGCGCAGCACGCCGAATCCGGGGCTGCCCTCGAATGCATCGGAACTGGTGCTGCCGGTGCCGGCAAAGATGGTCGACGCGTCGAGCGGGCTGATGGCGATCGAATTGATCGACAGGGCCGGCAACTTCAGGTCGGTGAGCGGCACCCAGGTCGGCGGCGCGGTGCTCGCGTTGGTGCTTTTCCAGATGCCGCCGTTGATGGTGGCGAGGTAAACCGTGCCGGGATGCTGCAGGTCGACCGCGATCGCGTTGATACCGCCTGTGACGGGGTTACCGGGCAGCCCTTCGCTCTGCCCGTTCAGGGTCGGTCCCGGACCCTGTTCCGCCCACTGTGACATTGCAGCGGGTGTGGTGAACGCAACGGCGAGGCCGAGCGCGCCCGCCAATAGACGCTTTAGTTTTGACATGGCAATCTCCATGAAGGTGCTTGTATGAGTCGGGGTGTAACTGCCCAACCATACGGTCGCATGGGGCTGCCGGGCTAGACATCGGACAGCCATCGGCCTTGCGATTGACCTTCAGACGACCACGATCAAGGACCTTTTCGGCAGGAATGAACAAGCTATCCGGCCAGCAATGGGATCAGGACGGCTGTCAGGCAGTATGCAGCTGCATCGTCGCCGCATCGAACTTGCCGTCCAATACCAGCGGCAGCACGCGCAGGCTCTTCTCGATCGCTTCTTCGATCAGCACCTGCTCTTCCTTGCGGGGCCGGTGCAGCACGTAGTCGGCCACCTGCTGCTGCGAGTTGATGCTGCGCGGATGGCCTATGCCCAGCCGCAGGCGCCAGTAATCCTGCGTGCCGAGCGCGGCGGTGATGTCCTTGAGGCCATTGTGGCCGCCGGCGCCGCCGCCCTTCTTCATCTTGACCACGCCGGGCGCGAGGTCGAGTTCGTCGTGGACGACCAGCACCTCGTCCGCATTGATCTTGTAGAAGCGCGCCAGCTGGCCCACCGACAGGCCGGAGCGGTTCATGAAGGTGAGCGGCTCGAGCAGCCACAGCTCGTTGCCGCCGACCGTGGTCTTGGCCACCATGCCGTTGAAGCGCGCCTCGCGCTGCAGGCGGCAGCCGGGCAGGCTGTTGGCCAGGTTGTCGACCAGCCAGAAGCCGGCGTTGTGGCGGGTTTGCTCGTATTCGGGGCCGGGGTTGCCGAGGCCGACGATGAGGCGTATGGACATAATGGAGCGACCCAAAGGAAAACGTGATTATCCGGGAAATTGGACAGAAAAAAACCCGCCAGGCGCGAGCCGGCGGGTTTTTTTGCAGCGACAGCGAAAGAATTACTTCTTCGGCTTGGCAGCAGCGGCAGCCTTGGCGGTCGCATCGGCTTCCGAAGCGGCAGCGGCAGCGGCGCTTTCTTCTGCTTCAGCGGCAACGTGGCCGGCTGGCACAGCAGCGGTGGCGACGGTCTGGTTCGAACCGTGGGTCACTGCGGTCACGCCCTTAGGCAGGACCAGGTCGGCGACGTGGATCGAATGGCCGACGTCGATGTTGGCCAGGTCGACTTCGATGAACTCAGGCAGGTCGGCTGGCAGGCAGGTCACTTCCAGCTCGGCCATCACGTGCGACACGATGGCGCCGTGCAGCTTGACCGCTGGCGAACCTTCGGCGTTGACGAAGTGCAGCGTGACCTTGGTGTGGACTTTGCTCTTGGCATCGACGCGCTGGAAGTCAGCGTGCATGACCAGTTGCTTGTATGCGTGCATCTGGAAGTCGCGCAGCATGACAGCCTGGGTCTTGCCGTCGATTTCGAGGTCGAGGATCGAACCGTGGAAGGCTTCTTTCTTCAGCGCGTGGTACAGCGCATTGCCGTCCAGCGAGATCATGACCGGGGCTTCGGTGCCACCGTAGATGATGCCAGGCGTCTGGCCGGAAGTGCGCAGGCGGCGGCTCGCTCCGGACCCCTGCAAAGTGCGATTGAATGCGATAACTTTCATGTGTTGCTCCAAGAAATGCGAGGCTGGATTGCCCCGCGGTGTGAAGGCCCCCGCGACCAGGGGTCTTCCGAATTTGGGCGCAACCAATGCGCCCAACAAAAAACGGTACAAACTGCAAATTCTGAAAACGCCAACGGCGCACCGGCTCATTTTGCCAGGTGCGCCGCGGGGGCAGCGTCGAAACGGACCGCTATTTTAGCCGATATTTAGTCGATAAAGAGCGAAATGACCGAGTCGCCCTTGCTGATGCGCTTGAACGTCTCCGCCATCAGCGGCGCGCAGGTCAGCTGGCGAATCTTGCTGCACGCCGCGGCGGCAGCCGACAGCGGAATGGTGTCGGTGACGACCAGCTCGTCCAGCGGCGAGGCCGCGATGCGCTCGATCGCCGGGCCCGACAGCACCGGGTGGGTACAGTAGGCGACGACCTTCTTGGCGCCGCGCTCCTTCAACACTTCGGCAGCCTTGGTCAGGGTGCCGGCGGTGTCGACCATGTCGTCCATGATGACGCAGTTACGGCCTTCGACTTCACCGATGATGTTCATCACTTCCGACACGTTCGCCTTCGGGCGGCGCTTGTCGATGATGGCCAGGTCGCAGCCGAGGCGCTTGGCCAGCGCACGGGCGCGCACCACGCCGCCGACGTCCGGGGACACCACCAGCAGGTCGCCGTAGTTCTTTTTCTGCAGGTCGCCCAGCAGGATTGGCGAGGCGTAGATGTTGTCGACAGGGATATCGAAGAAGCCCTGGATCTGGTCGGCGTGCAAGTCCATGATCAGGACGCGCTCGACGCCGGCTTCTTCGAGCATGTTGGCAACGACCTTGGCCGAGATGGCGACGCGCGCCGAACGTGGACGGCGATCCTGACGGGCATAACCGAAATACGGGATGGCGGCGGTGATACGGCCAGCCGATGCGCGTTTCAGGGCGTCGACCATCAGGATCAGTTCCATCAGGTTGTCGTTGGTCGGATTGCAGGTCGACTGCAGCACGAAGACGTCTTTACCGCGGACGTTCTCGTTGATTTCGACCATCACTTCGCCATCCGAGAATTTGGAGACGTTTGCCTTGCCAAGAGGGATGCCGAGATTTTTTGCGACTCCTTCTGCCAGCGCCGGGTTAGCGTTGCCGGTAAAAACCATCAGGTTTTCGTAAGCCATGGGAGTCCCAAGAGAGAAGCGTTGATTCTTGAAAGACGCCAGCCGAAACAACCGTGACTGACGCTATGCTAAAACGATGACCCGCGAGAGCGAGTCCACCGAAGTTCACCGGCTGGACGCTAACATCGCATCGACAGGCCAGTAAAACGAATGGCAGGGGAACAAGGATTCGAACCTTGGTATGCTGGAATCAAAATCCAGTGCCTTAACCAGCTTGGCGATTCCCCTACGCAACTGACTACTTGCCGTTACATTTAACGTATTTTACAGTCAAACATCACGCCAAGCCAAATTCTATTCTATAACCCGTGCAACTTGCAACCGCTCGAACATCGGATGCCGCGCCAGCGATCTGGCTGTCCACGCCACCCACTTGCTGGGCACCGCGGCAAGCACCGCCTCGGCGCGCGCTTCGCTGGAAAACGCGCAAAACACGCACGCTCCGGAACCGGTCATCCTGGCGTCGCCGTAACTGCTCAACCATTCAACCGCTTCTGCTACCGGCGGGAAAAGCTTCGCGGCTACTGCCTGCAAGTCGTTCCTGCCAAACCCCTGCTGATCGTTCTGACTCATCAGGTGTCTGGAAAAGTCCGCTATTCTGACCGGTTTCGTGTCCCTTGTCAAATCTTGCGAGCAAAATATCGCTGCGGTCGGTACGGCAACTCCCGGCTCGATGACGAGGTACCAGCAATCGGGCGTCGCCACGGCCTGCAGGCGCTCCCCTACTCCCTCGGCAAAGGCGCTCTCGCCGAAGATGAAAAACGGGATGTCGGCGCCCAGCGGCAAGCCCAGCGCCATCAGCTCGTCGCGCGTGAGGCCGGCCTGCCACAGGTGGTTGGCGGCCAAGAGCGCGGTGGCGGCGTCGGACGAGCCGCCGCCCAGCCCGCCGCCCATCGGCAAGCGCTTGTCGATGGCGACGTCGATGCCGGGCACCGGGTGGCCGGGGCCGTGGCGGCGCGCGAACTCGGCCTGCAGCAATCGTAGCGCGCGCACCACCAGGTCTTGCTCGGCCGGCACGCCCGGCAGGTCGGTCGTGCGCACGATGGCGCCGTCGCCCCGCAGGTCGAAATGCAGGGTGTCGCCGTGGTCGACCAGCTGGAACACCGTCTGCAGCAGGTGGTAGCCGTCGGCGCGGCGGCCGTTGACGTGCAGGAAAAGGTTGAGCTTGGCCGGGGCCGGGCAATCGTGCAGCGAGCCTTGCATGTCAACCCTGCTGGTCGACGAGGATGCGGATCGACAGTTCGTCGGCGGCCGCGCCGGTGCTGTGTTCGGCGTCGATGCGCTTGGGGCGCGGGGCAGCCGCATTCTGGTCCTGCCACGACACGAAGCGCAGGCGCCAGCCGTCGGCGGTGGTGACGGTGTTGTTGGCCGGCGTGGCGGCGAAGCGCTTGCCGTCGGCGCCGGTGGCGTAGCCCTGCAGCCAGTCGCGCAGGCCGGTGACCGGCAGCGACCAGCCGAGCGACTGCGCCGTCAGGGTGTCGATGTCCTTGGCCACGCGCGGCGTCTTGTCGGCCTGCACCAGGGTTGCCGACTGCGGCGTGATGCTGATGGTGGCGATGGTCGCCATCGGCGAGGACAGGCTGACGTCGATGCGGCCCGGCTTTTGCGACCAGCTGAAGCCGACCGTGATCGACTCCGGATTGCCGTCGCGGCGGTACTGGGCCGACAGGCGGCCGGTGGCGTCGAAGGTGTCGCGGTACTGGGCGGCCTGCTGCGCCAGCCCGCGTGGGGTGACAGGGACGCTGGCGCAGCCGGCCAGCAGCGCGGCGCACAGCGCGGCGGCGATAAGTTTGATTGTTGACATGGGTTCTTTTTTTACAGGCTCAGGTGCAGTCGCGCGAGCGTATTTTTAAGGGCATCGTTCTTGGGGTCTTTGGCGCGCGCTTCCCGCCACAGTTTCTGGGCGTCCGACTTCTTGCCGGCGGCCCACAGCACTTCGCCCAGGTGGACGGCGATTTCGGGGTCGTTGCGCAGGGCGTAGGCGGCGCGCAGCTGCTTTTCCGCTTCCGCCAGGTTGCCGAGGCGGAACTGCACCCATCCCATGCTGTCCATGATGAAGGGGTCGCCCGGCGCCAGCGTCAGCGCCTTGGCGATCAGCTCGAGCGCTTCGGGCAGGCGCACGTTGCGCTCGGCCAGCGAATAGCCCAGCGCGTTGTAGGCGTGGTGGCTGTCCGGCGCCTGCGCGATCACCTGGCGCAGCGAGTTTTCCATCAGGTCGACGCGGCCGGTTTTCTCGGCCAGCAGGGCGAAATCGTACAGCAGGTCGGGGTTGGTGGGGAACTTCGCCACGCCCGCCTGCACCAGCGCAAAGGCCTGCTCCTGCTGGCCGGCGTCGCGCAGGATCTGCCCTTCGGCCAGCACCAGCTGCGCCTGCTCCGGCGCCGCCGAGGTGGTGATGGCGGCGAGCAGCTTGCGCGCGCCGGCCGGATCGCCTTGCCTGGCGACCAGCTGCGCGCGCTTGAGCTGGGCGCTGAACCAGGCGGCGCGGTCGCCGTCGCCGACCTTGTCGAGCCAGGCCAGCGCCGCCTTCAGGTCGCCGCGTTCCTCGGCCAGCTGGGACAGCATGACGAACACTTTGGCGCCGTCCCGCTCAGGGTCGGGGTTGGCCGCCAGCAGCTCGGCAAAGCGGGTGAAGTAGGTTTCGCCGGCAGCCTGGTCGTTCAGCTGCACCGACAGGATGCCGAGCGCGTACAGCGTGCCGAGGTCGTCCGGCTGCGCCTTGAGCAGCACGAGGAACTGCTTGCGCGCCGGGTCGAACTGCTTGCGGTTGACCAGCGCGCGGGCGTAGGCGGCGCGCACCTCGCGGGCGCCCGGGTTGGCCGCCAAGAATTTCGACAGCAGCGCCTCGACCGCGGCCTCGTCCGGGGTGACCTGGGCCAGCGTCAGCACCGCGATTTCGGAGTCGGGCTTCTTCTCGAGGGCGCTGCGCGCTTCCTTGACGGCGACGTCGGCCGCGCCGCGCGCGAACGCGGACTGGGCCAGCACCACGTGCGCTTCCATCATGGCGCCGTAGGGCGCGACCAGGCGCTCGAGCATGGCTGCCGCGGCCGCCTTGTCCTTGGCGCGCAGCAGCAGCTGCTGCGCCTGGAACATCGCCAGCCCGCGGCCGGCCACGGGGGCGTCGGCGATGCGCTGGCGCAGGATCGGCTCGGCGTCGCCCAGCTCGTCGGAGAGGATCATGAACGCCAGGTAGTACTGGGCCGCTTCCTGCGAGTCCGGCGCCAGTTCGCGCCACAGGCGGATGGCCACCAGCGCCTGCTCGGGCTGCCGTGCCGCCTGCGCCATTTCACTGGCGCGCTGGGCCAGGCGCGGGTCGCGCGTCTGCTGGGCCGCGGCCAACAGCGTGATGAACGGCCCCTGCCAGTTCCCGCTCTTGAATTCGAGCTCGGCCCTGGTCAGGGCGTACAGCAGCTCCTTGGTCAGCGGCACGTTCGGCAGCTTCTGCGCCGCTTCGGGCTGCTCGGCGGCAACAGGCAGTGCCGGTGCCGGCGCGCCGGGCGACTGCGCCTGGCACACGGGAAGCGCGCACGCCGACAGCAGGCCGGCGAGAGTTACAATGGCGAAAGCGTTTTTCAAGGCAATTCCAACATGACACGAATGATTCCAGATTCTACGCCCAACCTTTCCGCCGTGTGTGTACCGGGCACGGTAATGTCCAGAAAAGTGCGGTTCTGACATGCCGGAACTGCCCGAAGTCGAAGTCACCCGGCAGGGCGTCGCGCCCCATCTCGAAGGGCGCGTGGTCGACAGCGTGCTGCTGCGCCGCGAAGGGCTGCGCTGGCCGTTCCCGCCGGCCCTGCCCGCTTTGCTGGCCGGCCAGCGCATCGTGCACGTGGGACGGCGCGGCAAGTACCTGCTGATCCACTTCGTCCACGGCACCCTGATCGTCCACCTCGGCATGTCCGGCCACCTGCGCGTGCTGCCGCTGGGCACCGAGCCGAAAAAGCACGACCATTTCGACCTGGTGGTGGACGGCGCCGGCGGCAAGCAGGTGCTGCGCCTGCACGATCCGCGCCGCTTCGGCGCCGTGCTCTGGCATGGCAACGACGAGGGCGAGCTGGGCCAGCACCTGCTGTTGCGCGGCCTGGGCGTCGAGCCGCTGGAAGACGGCTTTTCCGGCGAGACCCTGTTTCGCGCCAGCCGCAGGCGCAGCGCGCCGGTCAAGCAGTTCCTGCTGGGCGGCGATATCGTCGTCGGCGTGGGCAACATCTACGCCTGCGAAAGCCTGTTTCGCGCCAAGATCAATCCAAAGACGGCGGCCGGGCGCATCGCGCGTGGCCGCTATGACAAGCTGGCGATCGCCATCCGCGAAATCCTCGCCGAAGCCATCGTCCAGGGCGGCAGCACTTTGCGTGATTTTATTGCGGTGAATGGACAATCGGGGTATTTCCAACAGACATATTTCGTCTATGATCGTGAAGGAGTGCCGTGCCGCAACTGTGGCGCACCGATCCGCCGGATCGTGCAGGGGCAGCGGTCGACGTTTTACTGTGTGAATTGTCAAAAATAGCATCCCGGCGACGACGCAAGGCGGCAACGGGGGACGAACAACAAGGCAAGGTGGCAAGATGGTGCAGGATTTTCAGCAATACAGCGCGTGGCGCCACGGCGTGGTGGCCGCGCTCGAGAGCTACCAGATGTGGGTCAACGCGGCCGAACTGACCGATGGCGCCACCGAGCAGCGCATCGCGCGCGCGCTGGCGCGGCTGGCCGACGACAAGCTGTCGGTCGCTTTCGTGGCTGAATTCTCGCGCGGCAAATCCGAACTGATCAACGCCATCTTCTTCGCCGACTACGGCCAGCGCATCCTGCCCTCGGCGGCCGGCCGCACCACCATGTGCCCCACCGAACTGATGTACGACCCGGCCTACCCGCCGTGCCTGCGCCTGCTGCCGATCGACACGCGCGCCAGCCATTTGTCGACCAGCGACTACCGCGACGACGCTGCCGCCTGGACCGTGCTGCCGCTGGCGCTCGACGCCGGCGACAGCATGCACGAGACGTTCAAGCAGGTCAGCATGACGAAACACGTCAGCGTCGAGGAAGCGCAGCGCTACGGCCTGTACGACGAAACCGATCCGGACGTCGCCGCCACCGTCGGCGCCGACGGCCTGGTCGAGATCTCGCTGTGGCGCCACGCGATCATCAACTTCCCCCACCCGCTGCTCAAGCAGGGCCTGGTGATCCTCGACACGCCGGGCCTGAACGCGATCGGCACCGAGCCGGAACTGACGCTGAACCTGATCCCCAACGCCCACGCGGTGCTGTTCATCCTGGCCGCCGAGACGGGCGTGACCAAGAGCGACATCGAGGTGTGGCGCACCCACATCGGCGCCGGCGCCGGCCGCGTCGTGGTGCTCAACAAGATCGACGCGATGTGGGACGAACTCAAGACCGAAGCGGAGAACGACGCCGAGATCGAGCGCCAGCGCGCCAGCGTGGCGCACCAGCTTGGCCTGCAGCCGCGCCAGGTGTATCCGGTGTCGGCGCAGAAGGCACTGGTGGGCAAGATCAACGGCGACATGGCGCTGCTGGAGAAGAGCCGCCTCGGCGCGCTCGAGGCGGCGCTGTTCAACGAGCTGATACCGGCCAAGAAGGACATCATCCGCAAGCAGCTGGCCGACGACATGGCGCAGCTGGTCGGCGCGCAGCAGGCGATGATCGTCGCGCGCATCCGCGACATCGTCGAACAGCTGCAGGAACTGAAAAGCCTGCGCGGCAAGAACCAGAGCGTGGTGGCGCACATGATGCGCCGCATCGACATCGAGAAAAAGGAATTCGACGCCAGCCTGTTCAAGCTCGCCGGCACGCGCTCGGTGTTTGCGCGCCTGTCGACCGAGCTGTTTACGACGCTGGGCATGGACGGCGTGCAGCAGGAGATCGAGGCGGTGCGCGCGGCGATGCAGGCGAGCCGCTTCGCCACCGGCATGCGCGGACCGGTCAAGCTGTTCTTCGACCGCGCCAGGGGCAACCTGGGCGAGTCGAGCCGCAAGATCGACGAGATCGCCGCGATGATGGAATCGATGTACCGCAAATTCTCGGCCGAGCATGGCCTCACGCTGTCGCTGCCGATGGGCTTCTCGCTGGAGAAATACAGTGCCGAGATCGGCGTGATCGAAGAGGTGTACGCCAAGCAGTTCGGCACCACCACCCTGATCATGACCAGCCGCGGCGCGCTGATGGAGCGCTTCTTCGATTCGATCGCCTCGCGGGTGCGGCGCACCTACAAGGCCGCCAACGCCGACGCCGAGGCATGGCTGAAAGTGATCATGGCGCCGCTCGAAGCGCAGATCCGCGTGCACAAGGACCAGCTCAAGCACCGGCTGGCGTCGATCCAGCGCATCCACGACGCCACCGACAGCCTGGAACAGAAGATCGAATCGTTCGAGGCGACCCAGGGCGACCTCGAACGCGTCAAGGCCCAGCTGCACCAGCTCGCCGGCGGCGTCTCGCTGGCGCTGCAGTCGGAGGCGGCCGCGTGAAGCGGCTGACCGAATTCGACCAGCTGGCCGATCCCACCTTTTCCGGCGCCGTCATCGGCTGGCAGCAGCAGCACGGGCGCCACGCGCTGCCGTGGCAGAACACGACCGACGCCTACCGCATCTGGCTCTCCGAGATCATGCTGCAGCAAACGCAGGTGGCGGCGGTGCTGACCTATTACGCGCGTTTTCTCGCGCGCTTCCCGACGCTGGCATCGCTGGCGGCGGCGCCCTCGGAAGACGTGATGGCCTTGTGGAGCGGGCTCGGTTACTACACGCGGGCGCGCAACCTGCACGCCTGCGCCAAACGCGTCGTGGCCGAATACGGCGGCGTGTTCCCGAGCGACCCGGCGCTGCTGGCGGCGCTGCCGGGCATCGGCCGCTCGACCGCCGCGGCGATCTCGGCGTTCTCCAGCGGCACGCGCGCCGCTATCCTCGACGGCAACGTCAAGCGCGTGTTCGCGCGCGTGTTCGGCGTCAATGAGTACCCGGGCATCCGGCTGGTCGAAGAGGCGCTGTGGCGGCGTGCCGAGGCGCTGCTGCCGGAGACGGGCATCGAGCGCTATACGCAGGGGCTGATGGATCTGGGGGCCACGCTGTGCACGCGCGCGCGCCCTGATTGCGCGCGCTGCCCGCTGCAGGACCGCTGCGTCGCGTTCGCCACCGGCCGCACCGCGGAGCTGCCGGTGCGCAAACCGAAGAAGAGCAATCCGGAGAAGCGCGCGGCGATGCTGGTGATCGTCGACGGCGGCCAGGTGCTGCTCGAGCAGCGCGCCGACAGCGGCATCTGGGGCGGGCTGCTGTCGCTGCCGGAGGTGGACGGGCATGGCGCGTTCGACGAGGCGATGCCCGATGCGCTGGCCGCCGCCGGGCGCTTCGGCGCCGTCGAGGAAGTCGAGGCGCTGCTGCCGCTGGTGCATGTGTTCACGCACTACAAGCTGCATATTCATCCGCACCGGATTGCGCTGGCGCGGCGCGCGTCGACGGCGCCGGGCTATGTGTGGTGGGATCTGGCGCAGATCGAGAAGGCGCCGCTGCCGGCGCCGGTCAAAAAACTACTGATCGCACTGTCGGGACCCAGCCTGTTCGCCTAAAAAACTGACCAGGCCACATTCGCCCTCGACCGGGAAAACGAATCCACCCGCGTGCCAATGCAAAAAAACAACAATGCCATTTAGTTCAATCGCGAGGCATTGTCTTTTCCTCAACTAGCGCGTATTTTTCTTGAGATCGGGCAATGCCAACCTGGCAGGCAAAATCGTGCAAACTGTCGATCAGCATATTTCGCTGGCAATCAAAAACTACGCCGAGAATCTTGAGAGACATTTCAAGTGCGACGTGATTGCCTACATGGGGCCGATTTACCCCTATGCCTTAACGCGATATCGCGAGGTGATCGAGGCGCTCAAGGCTGCCCCGAACAAACCGGATGGACATCAGTCCGATTGCCTCATCATCGTCCTCACGACGGTAGGCGGCGTGGTGGAAACTGTCGAGAAGATGGTCCAAATCACCCGGCACCACTACCAACATGTCTCCTTCATCGTACCGGATATGGCCATGTCCGCAGGCACTGTCTGGTGCATGTCAGGCGACCGCATATGGATGGATTACGCGTCCTCGCTCGGCCCCATCGATCCGCAAGTTCAGTCGTCGAACGGCACCGGCGGCCTGGTACCGGCGCTCGGTTACTTAGAGAAAGTGCGGGAATACGTGGAAAAAGCGAACAACAACAGCCTTAGCGCGGCGGAAGTTGTCATGTTGCGAGGCCTCGACCTGGCCGAGCTGCATCGTTTCGAGCAAGCGAAGGAGCTGTCGATTTCGCTCTTAAAACAATGGCTCGTCAAATATAAATTCAAAAACTGGACTCAACACCGGACCACCAATCCCGGCAGCCCAGTAACCGTTGAGGAGCGCGAGGAACGCGCGAAAGAAATAGCAGGAAACTTGATGGACAATAAAATGTGGCATTCGCACGGCAGGATGATCGACATAAATACGTTAAAGAACGATTTGCGGCTCGAGATCGACGATTATTCAAGCGTGCCGGAAGTGCGCGAAAATGTACGGGTATATAATTCCTTACTAGCGGAGTCAATGGATCGTCAGGGATTGCCGCTAATCATTCACAGTGCTAGGGGGTAGCAAATGTCACTTCACGAAGATGTTGCCGCTATTCTTGAAACTGCCCGCACACAAGAGGCGACGGCGCAGTCTCGACGCATCGAAGAGGTATCGAAGCTCGTTGACGACCTGTTGCGGAGGGGCGTCGTTGAAGCTCCGCATTATCGCCTGGCCCCAACGATGGCCGTCCCGCACGGGATAGCCGGTGGCCTCAAGGTGCATCCAGCTCGTCCGTAGCCAGCGGGTTCGCCGCTGCGGCCTGCCTGCAACTCATCGATTCACCAACAATACGGACGACGGGCGACAGGATCGGCGCACGAGAGGAGCTGTCAACGGTCTCGACAGCCTACTTCTTTCACTGAACAATCAACTCTATAAGCGTCGCTACGCGGTTCCGCGCCGCCTTGGGAGCAATCTCCCCGCGTGGCGGCGCAATGGGATCCCCGCTCGCGAGGATGAGGGCTCAACAGTTAATTGTGAATGGCCGAGGCGTTACAACTCGTCGATCGAGAAGATGCGGCGGTGCTCGCGGATCGCGTAGCGGTCCGTCATGCCGGCGATGTAGTCGGCGATCTTGCGCGCCTGCCGAGTCAGCTCGCCACTGTTGTCCTGGTAGTCAGGCGGCAGCAGCACCGGATCCTTCATGAACGCGCCGAACAGGTCGCCCACAATGCGGCTCGCCTTCACCCGCATCCGGTTCACCTGGTAATGCCGGTACAGGTTCGCGTGCAGGAAGCGCTTGAGCTCCGTGGTGTCGGCCTTCATCTGGTCGGAAAAACGGATCAGCGGCGCGCTGGCGCGCACGTCGTCGATGCTGCCGGGCGCCGCTTCGGCGATCCGCTGGCTCGACGTCGCCACCACGTCGGCCGCCATCACGGTGATCATCCGGCGCGACGTTTCGTACAGCGCGCGCCGGCCCGCCAGGCCCGGAAACTCGTCCTCGACGGCGCGGCGGTGGCGCGCGAACAGGTCGACCTGCTCCATCTGCGCCATCGTGATCAGCCCGGAACGCAGGCCGTCGTCGATGTCGTGGTTGTTATAGGCGATTTCGTCGGCCAGGTTGGTCAGCTGCGCTTCCAGGCTGGGCTGGGTGCGCTCGAGGAAGCGCTTGCCGACGTCGCCCAGCTGGCGCGCGTTCGCCGCCGAACAGTGCTTGAGGATGCCCTCGCGCGTTTCGAACATCAAATTCAAACCGTCGAAGGCGCCGTAATGCTCCTCCAGCTTGTCGACCACGCGCAGGCTTTGCAGGTTGTGCTCGAAGCCGCCGTGGCCGGCCATGCATTCGTTAAGCACGTCCTGGCCGACGTGGCCGAACGGCGTGTGCCCGAGGTCGTGCGCCAGCGAGATCGCTTCGACCAGGTCCTCGTTCAGGCGCAGGCTGCGCGCCAGCGTGCGGCCGATCTGCGCCACCTCGATCGAGTGCGTCAGGCGCGTGCGAAACAGGTCGCCTTCGTGGTTGAGGAAGACCTGGGTCTTGTATTCGAGGCGGCGAAACGCGGTGGAGTGGATGATGCGGTCGCGGTCGCGCTGGAACTCGCTGCGCGAGCCGGCCGGCGCCTCGGCGAACAGGCGCCCGCGCCCCGTGGCCGAATGCGCGGCGTACGGCGCCAAGCGGTCGTCGAAGTCCATCAGGCGCCCTGCGCGCAGGCGGTGCAGGCGGCCAGCGTGGCCAGCAGCTGTTCGCGCGGGGCGCCGCCGATGCTGGGGCTGCCCAGGGGCTTCATCAGGATGAACTTGATGGCGCCGCCCTCGTTCTTCTTGTCCACTTCCATCAGCTCGAGCCAGCGCTCGGCGCCCAGGTCGGGCGCCACCGTCGGCAGGCCGGCGGCGGCCACCAGGTTGCGCATGCGCGCCACCGTCGCCTGGTCGACCATGCCGAGCCGGTACGACAGGTCGGCTGCCATCACCATGCCGCAGCCGACCGCTTCGCCGTGCAGCCAGGCGCCGTAGCCGAGCCCCGCTTCGATGGCGTGGCCGAAGGTGTGGCCGAAGTTGAGGATGGCGCGCAGGCCGCCCTCGCGCTCGTCCTGGCGCACCACGTCGGACTTGATCTCGCACGAGCGCGCGATCGCGTGCGCCAGGCTGGCCTGGTCGCGCGCCATCAGCTTGCCGATGTTCGCTTCGATCCAGCCGAAAAAGGCGGCGTCGATGACGGCGCCGTACTTGATCACTTCGGCCAGGCCGGCCGACAGTTCGCGCGCCGGCAGCGTCGCCAGCGCGGCGGTATCGGCCAGCACCGCGCGCGGCTGGTAGAAGGCGCCGATCATGTTCTTGCCGAGCGGGTGGTTGATGCCGGTCTTGCCGCCGACCGAGGAGTCGACCTGCGCCAGCAAGGTGGTCGGCAGCTGCACGAACGGCACGCCGCGCATGTAGCTGGCGGCGGCGTAGCCGGTCAGGTCGCCGATGACGCCGCCGCCCAGCGCCACCAGCGTGGTCTTGCGGTCGCACTTGTTGGCCAGCAGGGCGTCGAAGATCTGCATCAGCGACGCCTGGTTCTTGTACTGTTCGCCGTCGGGCAGGACGATCTCGAGCACTTCGCGCCCGGCCGCGCGCAGCGGCGCGGCGACGCGCTCGAGGTACAGCGGCGCGACGGTGGTGTTGGTGACGATGGCGACCTGGCGGCCCTGCACGTGGCGGGCCAGCAGTTCGGGGTCGGACAGCAGGTTGGGGCCGATGGCGATCGGGTAGCTGCGCTCGCCCAGGTCGACGGTAAGGATAAGGGGGGACGTCTGTGTCATCGATGTGGCGGGGGCGGGAGCGCGCGCGCGGCGCGAGGCCTCGAGCGCACCCAGCTGATCCAGGATTGTCTGAACCATCGATTGTACGTTAGGACGGCCGGTGTCGATGACCAGCTCCGCAATCTCGCGGTACAGCGGCTCGCGCTGGGCCATCAGTTCCTCGATGCGGCGGCGCGGATCGGCCGTCTGCAGCAGCGGGCGGTTCTTGTCGTGCGAGACGCGCACCATGATGCTGTTGACGTTGGCGCGCAGGTAGATGACGGTGCCGCGCGCCTTCAGGCTGGCGCGCGTTTCGGCGTTGAGGACGGCGCCGCCGCCGGTGGCGAGCACCACGCCTTCCTCGGCGCACAGGTCGCGGATGACCTCCGCTTCGCGCCGGCGAAAGCTTTCCTCGCCCTCGATTTCGAAAATCCACGGAATCGAGGCGCCGGTGCGGGCCTCGATCTCGTGGTCGGAGTCGATGAAGCGTTTACCCAGTTTCCTGGCGAGGATGCGGCCGATCGTCGTCTTGCCCGCCCCCATCAGTCCTACCAAAAAAACGTTCTGCATCGGCCCCTGTCAGGTTAGTTAGTCGGTGTTCTCGCAAATCGACGACTTGCCGTACGGACTGGTTTGTCCAGGTGGCGAGACGATCGTGTTGTAGTCCGCGCCCGCTCCTGGCAATACAGTATACCCCACGTAACTTGCTTCCGACCCCGACACGGCACCGCGAATGGTGAAGTCGACGTCGAGCCAGAAGGCACGGTCGCGCGGATAGACCAGCGAGATGATGGCGGTGCCGCTGGCGTCGGTCCTGCCCGACGAAGTGATGCTCATCGGGATAACCGGGTCGAGACGGCCGTTCTTGTTGGTGTCTTCAGGCAGGCCGTCCTTGCGGATGCCAAGCACGCCGTCGCTGTTTTCGTCTTCATTGATGCACGCTTTCGTCACCGTCTGCGCCCACGGTCCATTCGGGCCCTGCAGTGTCCAGAAGCCTTTCATATAGTTGCGCGGGCGCACGGCGCCGGTGATCGCGACGTCACGCACCGCATTGCCGGCAGCGTCGGTGACGAACACGACATAATCGACCTGGTAGGTCACCGCAGTCGGCGTCACGATGGTGTTGCCGGTACCGGCGCTGATAAACAGCGACTTCTTGCCCACCGTCAGCTTCGCCTGTGCCGTTGCGGCCGACACCGGACTTTGCACCACTGCCTGGACGATCACACCGTCCACGGCTGTCGTCGTGGTGCCGGCGATATAGCTGATCGTGGCCGAGCCATCGCTGCCGGTGAGCAAGGTCGACGGCTGCGACAGCGTGCCGCCGCTGGAGTCGCTGACGATCGAGAACGACACCCGGGCATTCTTGACGGGATTGCCCTGGTTGGCCTTGTCGAGGACGACGGCGCGCAAGGTCACCTGTTCGCTGGTGCTGCCTGGCAGGTTCGCACCAACCACGGCCGGCGCACCCTGCAGGCTGATGACCGCGCTCGAGGTCAGCGGCGCGACAAATTCGAGCGTGCCCTGCACCACCGAATTGGTGGCGCTGGAACTGGCCGTCAGGGTGGCGATGCCAGGTCCGCTGGCGGCGACGTAGACGCGGGCGGTGCCGCCGGCCAGCGCGGTCGACGACAGCGGCGCGGTGCAGGCGGCGTCGGCGTAGATGGCGCCGCGCGAGGAACTGACGCTGACGGTGCCGCCCTGTGGCACGCCGCTGACGAAGTTGCTTACCACGACCGGGTAGCACCGGTTGGTGTCGGCGGTGGCGATGGCGGCGCCGGCGCCGTCGACGGCCATGATCGAGAAGCTGGCGGTGCTGATGGCGATCGCCGTGCTGGCCGTCTCGCCCATGGCGCGCACGGTGACGACGTCATTGCCGGTCTTGCCGGCAGCGTAGCTCAGTACCAGCTTGCCGGCCGCATCGGTGCTGGCCTGGCTGGTGCTGCCGTTCCGGGCCGTCAGCGTATTGATGAGCGAGCTGAAGGTGACCGGCTTGTTGGCCAGCGGCGCGTCCGACGAATCGAACAAGGCCACCGTCACGTCGGTGGAAGCGCCGAGGTTGACGGTGCTGCTGGCGCTGGCGGTGAGCTTGGTGCCGACCACGTTGACCTGCACGAGCGCGGTGGGCACGCCGGCGACATTGCCCGACACGTTGATGACGCGGGTGGTCGGATCGGATGCGGTTGCCAGGCTGACCGTGGCAACGCCGGCAGCGTCGGTGATCACTTGAGAGGCGCTGAGCGAACCGGAATCGGTGGCGAAGGTGACCTTGGTCGCCGGCATGACGACGTTGTTGGCGTCGAGCACCAGCGCCTTGATGGTGACGGCGGTGCCGGCAGCGCCGGACGAGGCCAGCGTGCCGCTGCTGGCGGTCAGCAGCAGCTTCGGCGTGGTGGCGCTGGAGGCGACGACGGTGACGGTCTTGGCCGCCGACGTCACCGTGCCCGACGAGGCGGTGATGGTGATCACGCGCGGGGTCGGGTCGCCCTTGACGTTGAGTTTTTCGGTCACGCTGCCGCTGGCGTCGGTGGTGCGCACGGTATTCGAAATTGCCCCGGAATCGGCCTTGAAGGAGACGGTCGCGCCGGGAATGGCGTTGTTGCTGGCATCCTTGACGATGGCCGTCAGGATCACCTCGGTGCCCTCGGCGCCGGAAGCGGGAATGGTGCTGGCGCTGGTGACGAGGGTGACGCTGGCCGCGGAGGCGGTTCCCGGCGTGCCGGTCGTGCTGCCCGGCACGGTGCCGGGGCTGCCACCGCCGCCGCCGCAGGCGGACATGGCTGTTGCGACGAGGCCGGCCGCGGCGAAGCGGCTTAATTTACGCCACGAGAAAACGTCGAAAGATGGCAACATGGATGCTCCGCTGAGAAATTTTTGTTGATAAGGCGATTATTTGGTCGGGACGCTGTCGGCCACGATCTTCGGCGTCAGGAACACCAGCAGTTCGGTCTTCGACGTTTCGCGGCCGGTGGTCTTGAACAGGTAGCCGAGCACCGGCAGGTCGCCCAGCAGCGGGACCTTGGTGTCGGTGCTGCGTTCCTGCTGCTGGTAGATGCCGCCCAGCACCACGGTGCCGCCGTTTTCGACCCGCACCTTGGTCTTGACGTGCTGGTTGTTGATGGCGAAACCGGCCGGCGT
Source organism: Burkholderiales bacterium (assembly GCA_038248405.1). Taxonomy (GTDB): domain Bacteria; phylum Pseudomonadota; class Gammaproteobacteria; order Burkholderiales; family Burkholderiaceae_D; genus JAFCUW01. The sequence goes on along the minus strand of JBBRXM010000008.1, from coordinate 59,719 downwards.
GATGTCGCCCTTGGAATCCTTGTTCACTTCCACTTCCAGCACGACGTTGCCGTCCGGCGTGATCTGCGGCGTCACTTCCATGCGCAGGTTGGCCTTCTTGAAGGTGATCGAGGTGGCGCCGCTGCTGGTGGCGACCTGGTACGGCAGTTCGATACCCTGCTCGATGACGGCGACCATCTTGTCCTCGGTCAGGATGCGCGGGCTGGAAATGATCTTGCCGGTGCCGTCCGCTTCAAGCGCCGACAGCTCCAGGTTCAGGAAGCGGTTGGCGGCGGCCGAAAACAGGCTGAAGGCGATGGTGGCCGGCGGGATGGTGCCGATGGCGGCGGCCGGCAGGTTGAGGAACTGGGTGTTGTTGAAGGCGTCGGCGGTGCTCGACACCTGACCGGTGGTCTGGCCGATGCCGTTCATGTTGCCGCCGATCGCGAGCCGGTTGTTGCCGTCGACCTGGTAGCCGGCGTCGCCGTTGCGCACCCGGCGCAGGTCGGCAAAGCCGAGCTTGGCGCCGAGGTTGCGGCTGAAGCTGTCGCTGGCCTCGACCAGGCGCGCCTCGATCAGCACCTGCTTGGAGGCGACGTCGGTTTTCAGGATCAGGCGGCGGATGTCTTCGATCTTCGACGCCAGGTCGGTGACGAACAGCTGGTTGGTGCGCGGATCGATGATGGCGCTGCCGCGCTTGGAGAGCACGCGGTTCTTGCTGTCGGCGTTGCCGTCGAGCCCGAAGACGGTGCGGAACGCTTCGGCCTTCTGGTAATTGAGCTGGAAGATTTCCGAGCGCAGCGGTTCGAGGTCGGCGATCTGGGCGCGCTGCTCGAGTTCAAGCTTTTCCTTGGTCAGCAATTCTTCCTTCGGCGCGATCCACAGCACCGTGCCGTTCCTGCGCATGTCCAGGCCCTTCGACTGCAGCACGACGTCGAGCGCCTGGTCCCACGGCACTTCCTTCAGGCGCAAGGTCAGGTTGCCGGCCACCGAATCGCTGGTGATGATGTTCAGGCCGGAGATGTCGGCGATCGCCTGCAGCACCGCGCGCACTTCGACGTTCTGGAAGTTGAACGACAGCTTTTCGCCGCGGTAGCCCTGGGTGCCCTGGGTCAGGCGGTTCGGGTCTTCCTTGATCGGCTTGACATCGATCACCAGCTGGGTGTCGCTCTGGTAGACGGTCTGCTCCCACAGGCCGCGCGCTTCGATCGTCATGCGCACGTTCTCGCCTTGCGGCGCGGTGGTCACCAGTGCCACCGGGGTGCCGAAGTCGGTGACGTCGAGGCGGCGGCGCAGGCTCGGCGGCAGGCCCGTCTTCATGAAGTCGACCAGGATGTTGTTGCCGACCTGGCGCACGTCGACCGCGACCTGGCTGTTGGGCAGGTCGACGACGATGCGCCCTTCGCCGTTGGCGCCGCGCTTGAAATCGAGGTCGCGCAGCAGTTGGCGCCCGGCCGGGCGCGGTTCGGCGGCGCGCGCCACCGGGATGCCGGCGCTGTTGACCGCCTGGGCGACGCCGCCGGAGCCTTCCACCGTGACGATCACCGACTTGCCGTCGATGGCGGCGGCGTAGTTCAGGGCGCGCTTGAGATTGAGCACGAGGCGGGTCCGTTCGCCGGCCTGTACCACGTTGATGGCGCGCAGGTCGCCCAGGTTGACGTCCTGCGACGTCTTGCCGGTGGCGTTGACGGTGGCGCCGAAGTCGAGCGCGATGCGGCTCGGGTTGGTGATCGAGAAACCGATCGGCAGCTTCGACGGCGCGTGCTTCATGGCGATGTTGACCACCACGTTCGAGCCCTGCTGGTTGGCCGTGATCGATTCGATCGCGTTATTTTCCAACTGGGCCTGGGCGTGCGCCACGCCGGCGGCGATGGCCAGCAGCAGCATCGCGCCCAGCCTTGCGACCGGGCCCATCAGCGCCGTGCCGTTCATTTTGAATGCGATCATTTCTTGGTCTCCTTGCTTTCCTGCAATTCCAGCTTCGACAGTCGCTCGACCCACTCGCCGCCGGCATCCTGTACCACTTCCTTGACACTGACGGCGTTCTCGGAGACGCCGGTGACCAGCCCGTAGTTCTGGCCGATGCGCTGGCCCATCCTGACCTGGTGCACCGCGCGGTCGATCTGCAGCAGCGCGTAGTTGACGCCGGCCTTCTGGATGACGCCGACCATGACGAAGGTGTCGAGCGGATAATTTTCCAGCGGCTCCTTGCGGCGATCCATGTCCGGCTTGTATCTGGCGTCGGACTTCTCGGCCGCGCGCGCCAGCTCGGCCAGCAGCTTGTTGGGGCTGTACGGATCGATCGCCTCGTGCGCCGTGTAGGCGAACGGGATGAAGGTCTTCGGCTCGGCAATGGGCACCACCGAGACCCTGGTGTCCTTCTTGACCTGCGCCATCCAGTCCTGTACCTCGCGGACGTCGCTGGCGCTGCAGCCGGCCAGCAGCAGCGCCGCCAGGGCGGCAGCGCCTGTGCGGATAGTCATCATTTCGGTGCTCCCTTGGCCAGCTTGGCCTTGTCGGCGCGCGCCTTGCGCTGCGCGCTCGCTTCTTCGGGATCGAGGTAGCGGAAGGTCTTGGCGACGGCGTCGAGCGTGAGCACGCCGTCCTTGCCGGCCGTCAGCGACATGTTGTTGAGCGTGACGATGCGCTGCAGGTTGGCCATGTCGGCGGCAAAGGCGCCGATGTCGTGGTAGCTGCCGTTGACGCGGATGTCGATGGCCTGCTCGGCGTAGTAATCGCGCACCACCACCTGGCCGGGGCGGAACAGGTCGAACTGCAGGCCGCGGCCGAGGCCCGCCTGGTTGATGTCCGACAGCAGCGCGGCCATCTCGGCCTTGCTCGGCAACTGCTTCTGCAGGCGCTCGACGTACTGGTCGACCTGCACGCGCTGCACCTGCAGGGCGTCGAGGTTGATCGCCTGCGCCATCTTCACCCTGTATTCCTCGCGCAGGCGCACTTCGTCCTGCGCCAGCCGGTCCTGGTCCTCGAACTGGGTGCTCCAGTAGCCGAAGTAGCCGAGGCCGATGACGGCGGCCATCACGCCCATCGCACACAGCACCCGCGGGGCCAGCGGCCACAGGCCGGGATGGCGTCCGGCCAGGCCCTGGAACTGGGCCGACAGGGAAGCGCCGATTTCTTTCAGATTGATGTCCATGGGGTTCCGATCGGCGCTTAAGGGGTGACGCCGGTGGTGACGGTAGTCACGATCGGCATGCCTGGCTTAGGCGCTTTGGCGTTGTCCTTGTCGCGCGGGCGCTTGATGCCGACCACCAGCGTGAACTCGACGACCTTCTTGCCCGTCTTGCTTTGCGCCAGGGCCGCGGCCTTGACTTCGGTCAGTTCCGGTTTTTCCAGCCATGGCGAAGCGCTGGTCAGGTTGCGCAGCATTTCGGCGACGCGTTCCTGCGACTGCGCATAGCCCGACAGCGCCACCCGCTGGCCGTCCTGCTTGAACGCCTTCAGGTAGACGCCGGACGGGGTCTGTTTGACCAGTTCGTCGAGCAGGTAGACCGGCTGGTTGCGGTCGCCCTGCAAGTCCTCGACGGCCTGCTGGCGCGCCTTGAGCGCTTCGATTTCCTGTTTGAGGGTGGCGATGGCGACGATTTTCTTGTCGAGTTCGGCGTTGGCGTTGGTCAGCACCAGGTTGCGCTCGTTCTGGATCGAGATGCGGCTGGCGTTGTAGCCGACCACCACCAGCACCACGGCCACGCCGAGGATGCCGCCGAGCGCCATCAGGGCAGCAAAGGCGGTCTTTTTGAGCTTGCGCTTTTCTTCGCGGTGCGGAAGAAGGTTAATCCTGATCATCAGCCAAATCTCCTCAGCGCCAGGCCGCAGGCGACCAGGTAGGCCGGCGCCTCGCCGCGCAGCGCCGACTCGCGCACGCCGGCGGCCAGCGCCATGCCCTTGAACGGCGACACCACCGCGCTGGAAATCTTGGTGCGGCTGGCAACAATGTCGAGCAGCCCGGGGATCAGCGCGCAGCCGCCGGCCAGGAACAGCTGGTCGATGCGGGTGTACGGCGTCGAGGTGTAGAAAAACTGGATCGCGCGCGTCACTTCCAGCGCGGCGTTCTCGAGGAAGGGCGCGAGCAGCTCGGCCTGGTAGTTTTCGGGCAGGTCGCCGGCCTTTTTCTTGGCGTCGGCCTCTTCGAACGACAGGCCATAGGCGCGCACGATATCCTGCGTCAGCTGGTTGCCGCCGAAGGGCTGCTCGCGCTCGTAAATGGTGTTGCCGCCTTCCATCACCGAGATATGGGTGACCTGGGCGCCGATCTGGAACAGCGCGATGATCTGGTCGGCGCCGCCGCCGGGCAACTGGTCAGTGACGCGCTCGAGCGCGGCGCGGGCGGCGTACGATTCGATGTCCATCACCACCGCGGTCAGGCCGGCCGCTTCGGCGATCGCCACCCGGTCCTCGACCTTTTCCTTGCGCGCCGCCGCCAGCATGACGTCCATGTCGTCGGGCGAATTGGCGGCCACGCCGAGCACGTCGAAGTCCAGGCTGACCTCGTCGAGGGCGAACGGGATGTACTGGCTCGCCTCGGACTCGACCTGCACTTCCAGCTGGTCTTCGGACAGGCCGGCCGGCAGGATGATCTTCTTGGTGATGACGGAAGCGGGCGGCATGCCGAGCGCGACCAGCTTGACGCGGGTGCCGCTCTTTTTCCACACGCGCCGCACCGCTTCGGACACTTGCTCGATGTTTTCGATGTTGCCGTCGACGACAGCGCCGCGCGGCAGCGGTTCGGACGCATAGCGCTCCAGGCGCAGCTCGTTCTTGCCGGCATCGACGAGCTCGACCAGGCGCACGCCGGAGGTGCTGATATCCAGGCCCAGCAAAGGGGGGCTGGACTGTCCGAACAGGGAACCCAGGTTGATCATCGCGCGTGCTCCTTACCTACTAACAACATTTTGCTGACGCTGCAGAAGTTTCCTTGAGAACGAATAATCAAAAACGTCCGAAGGGGAATTTGTTATAAAACCGCTATTTAGATGGCTTACGTGAGGCAATACATTAAATCGTAGCAACAAGGCTTAGCCGCTGTAAAGGTATTTCTGCATAGGAACTTTATTGAGTTGGGCGGATAAACGACACTGTGTAAACCCTTTGCCATCTTAGTTGTCGGCTCGCTCACAAGGGTGTTTGCGACCCGCTCCAGATGGTTGTCGGCCGCGATGTTGCCGACCTTGAGCGACTGCCGCAAAGGCGGCCGCGCTACGTGTACCATAGGGGCCTGCCTTATAATGAGCGGCATCAAACCAGCGAAAGATTCGACCCGCATGAGCTCCTCCCCGACGGATAGCAAGAAATCTCCTTCCCCAGCCGGCAGGCGCAAGGCCACCCCCCGGCGGATCATGCTGATCGTGCTGGGCGTGCTCACCGGCAGCGCGCTGGCGGCGCTGCTGGTGGTGGTGTTCGCGCTGGCGATGGCCTACCCCAACCTGCCGGCGCTGGACACGCTGACCGATTACCGGCCGAAGATGCCGCTTCGAATCTTTTCCGCCGACGGCGTGCTGATCGGCGAATTCGGCGAGGAGCGCCGCACGATGGTGCGCATCAAGGACATCCCCGACGTCATGAAGAAGGCCGTGCTGGCGATCGAAGACGACCGTTTCTACCAGCACGGCGGCGTCGACTACACCGGCATCCTGCGGGCGGCCCTGCACAACGCCGGTGGCGGCGCGCGCCAGGGCGCCTCGACCATCACCCAGCAGGTGGCCCGCAACTTCTTCCTGTCGTCGGAGCAGACGCTCAAGCGCAAGGCCTATGAAGTGCTGCTGGCGTGGAAGATCGAACAAAACCTCAGCAAGGACCAGATCCTCGAGGTCTACATGAACCAGATCTACCTGGGCCAGCGCGCGTTCGGCTTTTCGTCGGCCGCCCAGATCTACTTCGGCAAGCACCTGAAGGACATCAGCGTGGCCGAGGCGGCGATGCTGGCCGGCCTGCCGAAGGCGCCGTCGGCCTACAACCCGGTGGTCAACCCGAAGCGCGCGCGCACGCGCCAGCAGTACATCCTGTACCGCATGCACCAGCTCGGCTACATCACCGATGCCCAGTTCGAGACCGCCAAGGCCGAGCCGCTGAAGATCAAGACCGACAGCGCCGAGTTCGGCGTGCACGCCGAATACGTCGCCGAGATGGCGCGCCAGCTGGTGTATGAGCAGTTCAAGGAAGAAACCTACACCCGCGGCCTGAATGTATTTACCACCGTCACCAAGGCCGACCAGGACGCGGCCTACCTGGCGCTGCGGCGCGGGGTAATGGATTACGAGAAGCGCCACAGCTACCGCGGGCCGGAAGCCTACATCGACATTCCGTCGAAGAAGGAAGACGCCGACGAGGCGATCGAAACCGAACTGGCCGAGCATCCCGACAGCGACGACATCATCGCCGCCATGGTGCTGCACGCGACCCCGGCCGGCATCACCGCGGTGACGGCCTCGGGCGAAGAGATCAAGATCGCCGGCGCCGGGCTCGGCTTTGCGCAGTCGTGGCTGTCCGAAAAAGCGGCGCCGAACCGGCGCGTGCGGCGCGGCGCGGTGATCCGCGTGACGCAGGAAGGCGGCTCGACCTGGAGCGTGACGCAGATGCCCGAGATCGAGTCGGCCTTCGTGGCGGCCGACACCACCGACGGCGCCATCCGCGCGCTGGTGGGCGGCTTCGACTACAACCGCAACAAGTTCAACCACGTGACGCAGGCGTGGCGCCAGCCGGGTTCCTCGTTCAAGCCGTTCATCTATTCGGCCTCGCTCGAGCGCGGGCTGTCGCCGTCGACCATCATCAATGACGCGCCGATCAGTTTCGATGCCGGCCAGACCGGCGGCCAGGCGTGGGAACCGAAGAACTACGACGGCAAGTACGACGGTCCGATGACGATGCGCAAGGGTTTAACGAAGTCGAAGAACATGGTGTCGATCCGCATCCTGCACAAGATCGGCGCCAAGTATGGCCAGGAATACTCCACCCGCTTCGGTTTCGATGCTGAGAAAAATCCGCCCTACCTGACGCTGGCGCTCGGCGCCGGCGCCACCACGCCGCTGCAGATGGCCGGCGCCTACGCTGTGTTCGCCAACGGCGGCTACCGCGTCAGCCCTTACCTGATCTCGAAGGTGACCGATGCCGACGGCAAGGTGCTGTCGCAGGCGGTGCCGGACAAGGCCGGCGTCGAAACGAACCGCGTGATCGACGCGCGCAATGCCTTCCTGATCGACAGCATGCTCAAGGACGTGGTGCGCTTCGGCACGGCGACGAAGGCGCTGGTGCTCAAGCGGCCTGACATTTCCGGCAAGACCGGTACCACCAACGACTCGATCGACGCCTGGTTCGCCGGCTACCAGAACAAGCTGGTCGGCATTGCCTGGATCGGCTACGACCAGCCCAAGAACCTGGGCAACAAGGAAACCGGCGGCGGGCTGGCCTTGCCGATCTGGATCAGCTACATGCAGAAGGCGCTGAAGAACATCCCGGTCGAGGAGCGCGTGGTACCGCCGGGGCTGGTGCAGTCGGGCGAAGAGTATTACTACGCGGAGAATCCGCCCGGCACCGGCGTGCAGAGCCTGGACGTGGGCACGCGCGGCACGCCGGCAGAGGAAAAGCAGAAGGACGCGGTCAAGAACGAGCTGTTCTAAAGGTTCACAACGCTGGTGTCAGGTCTGACATTAAGACATTCGCGCGCGAATGTCCTAATGTCAGACCTGACACCAGTTTTTTTTCAGAGGGTGATTTGAGCGTTGCCCTGGGCGCTGGCCAGTTGCGACAGCGCGGCGAACAGCTCGGAGCCGTCGCGCGTGTTGATCCAGTCGGCGCCGACCCGCTTGTAGTGGAAGCCGCCCGACTTGGCCGCCACCCACAGTTCCTGCATCGGCGCCTGGCTGTTGACGATGATCTTGCTGCCGTTGTCGATGAACTCGATCTCCAGCACGTTGCCGCTGCGCTTGCACTCGACGTCGATGACGTCCTCGTCGTTGAGGCGGTCCATCGCCGACTCGATCGTCGTCAGCGTACTTTCGGCCAGGTCCAGAAATTCTGTTTCGCTCATCATGCTACACTCCAATGTCTTAATCCAACCGTGATTCTAATCGTGAAGTCATCCCTTGCGCTCATAATCGCCGCCGCCGCCCTGCTCGCCGCCTGCGGCCAGACGGGGCCGCTGTACATGCCGACACCGCCCGCCAAGCCGGCTGCACCGAAAGCACCACCCGCCATTCCCGTCGTTCCGCCTTCTACCCTACCGTCCGAGCAACAATAAATATGTCGCACTTCCCTTACCAAAACGGCGCCATGCACGCCGAAAGCACGCCCCTGTCCGATATCGCCGCGCAGTTCGGCACGCCCACCTATGTCTATTCGAAGGCGGCGCTGCTGGAGAACTACGATTCCTACGCCACCGCCTGCGCCGGCCGCGACGCGCTGGTGTGCTACGCCATGAAGGCCAATTCCAACCTGGCCATCCTCGACATCCTCGCGCGCCGCGGCGCCGGCTTCGACATCGTCTCCGGCGGCGAACTGCTGCGCGTGCTGGCAGTCGGCGGCGATCCGGCCAAGGTGATCTTTTCGGGCGTCGGCAAAAGCGTCGAGGAAATGCGCCTGGCGCTGTCGCACGACATCCTGTGCTTCAACGTCGAGTCGATCCCGGAACTGCATCGCCTGAACGCGGTCGCCGGCGAAATGGGCAAGACCGCGCGCGTATCGCTGCGCGTCAACCCGAACGTCGACGCCAAGACTCACCCCTACATCGCCACCGGCCTGAAAGCGAACAAGTTCGGCGTCGCCTTCGACGACGCGCTGGCCACCTACCGCACCGCCGCCAGCCTGCCGCACCTGGCCGTCGCCGGCATCGACTGCCACATCGGCTCGCAGCTGCTCGACGACGCGCCGCTGCTCGAAGCACTCGACAAGCTGATCGAACTGATCGACACGCTGGCCACCGAGGGCATCGTGCTGCACCACCTCGACATCGGCGGCGGCCTCGGCATCGACTACGGCGAAGCGGGCGAAGCGGCGCCAGTGCCGGTGGGCGACTACCTGGGCCGGCTGTTCAAGCGCATCGACGCCTGGCGCGCCGAGCGCTACGACGGCGTGCCGATCAAGGTGATCTTCGAACCAGGCCGCTCGATCGTCGGCAACGTCGGCGTGCTGCTCACACGCATCGAATACCTCAAACCCGGCGCGACCAAGAATTTCTGCGTGGTCGACGCGGCCATGAACGACCTGATGCGCCCAGCCCTGTACCAGGCCTGGATGGGCGTGCAGTCGGTCAACCCGCGCGAAGGCGAGGCGGCCAGCTACGACGTCGTCGGCCCGGTCTGCGAGTCGGGCGACTGGCTGGCGCGCGACCGCGTGCTGTCGGCGCAGCCGGGCGACCTCTTGGCCATCATGAGCGCCGGCGCCTATGGCCTGACGATGGCGTCGAACTACAACACGCGCGGCCGCGCCGCCGAAATCATGGTCGACGGCGACCAGGTCCACCTGATCCGCCAGCGCGAGAACCCGGCCGACCTGTTCGCGCTCGAATCGGTGATCAAGTAATCAAGTAGTACCGCGCGCGTCAGCTCCCAGCGGCGCGCGCGGCGCCGGTTTCGCCAGCTTCCAGTACACCCTCAATCCCAGCAGCACCGCCACCACGGCGCCGAAAATGATCGGCTGCTCGAAGTCGTGCTTGCCCGCCTTCATCCACCAGAAATGCAGGATGCCGAGCGGCGCGATGACGTAGATCAGCCGGTGCAGCCACTGCCAGCGCTTGCCGCCCAGGCGCCGGATCATGCCGTTGGTGCTCGTCACCGCCAGCGGGATCAGCAGCACGAAGGCGATGAAGCCGACCGTGATGAACGGGCGCTTGAGCACGTCCTTCCACATTTCGGCGACGTCGAAGAAGTGGTCGAACCACAGGAAGGTCATGAAGTGCAGGCAGGCGTAGAAGAAAGCGAACAAGCCGAGCTCGCGGCGCAGCTTGACCAGCCAGTTCCAGCCTGTGACGCGGCGCAGCGGCGTCACCGCCAGCGTGATGCAGAGGAAGTACAGCACCCAGTCGCCGGTGCCGCGCGTGATGTGCTCGATCGGCTCGACCAGTTGGCCGCTGATGGTGAGGTAGGCCATTTTGGCCAGCGGCACCAGCGCCAGCGCGAAGATGGCCGCCTTGATGGCGCTGACCTGGCGCGGCGTCGGATTGCTGGCCATGACGTCAGAAGTTTTTCTTCAGGTCCATGCCGGCATACAGCGACGCGACCTGCGGATAGCCGTTGAACATCAGCGTCTTGCGCTTCTTCTGGAAGAAGCCGTCTTCGCCGATACGGCGCTCGGACGCCTGCGACCAGCGCGGGTGGTCCACTTCCGGATTGACGTTGGAATAGAAGCCGTATTCGTTCGGCGCCGACACGTTCCACGCCGTCTTCGGCTGGTCCTTGACGAAGCGGATCTTGACGATCGACTTGGCCGACTTGAAGCCGTATTTCCACGGCACCACGATGCGCACCGGTGCGCCGTTCTGGTTCGGCAGCACCTGGCCGTACATGCCCATCGTCAGCAAGGTCAGCGGATGCATCGCCTCGTCCATGCGCAAGCCTTCGACGTAGGGCCACTCGAGCACGCGGCTGCCGACGCCGGGCATCTGCTTGCGGTCCGCCAGCGTGGTGAATTCGACGTACTTGGCGTTGCCGTTCGGCTCGACCTTCTTGATCAGCTCGGCCAGCGGGAAGCCTTCCCACGGGATCACCATCGACCAGCCTTCGACGCAGCGCAGGCGGTAGACCCGCTCTTCCAGCGGGGCCAGCTTCATCAGGCTGTCGATGTCGAGCGTCATCGGCTTCTTGATTTCACCTTCGATCGAGACCGTCCACGGGCGCGTTTTGAGCGTATGGGCGTTGACGGCGGGCTCGGACTTGTCGGTGCCGAACTCATAGAAATTGTTGTAGGTGGAGGCGTCCTTGAACGGCGTCTGCTTGTCCATCACCGAATAGGCCGGGTTGAGCTTGGCGGCCAGCCTGGGCGCGGCGGCGGTCTGGGCGAAGGCCTCGCGGTTCGCCATTTCCCACAGGGTGCTGCCGACGACGGCGCCGGCCGCCATCTGCGTGATGAACTTGCGGCGCGACTCGTAGACTTCCTGCGGCGTGATTTCGGACGAAAACGGCAGGTCGATGCCGTTCGGGCTACGTTTGATCAGCATGGCTTCTCCGGCGATGAATGGCTAGTGTTTGTCGTGGACATTACTAACATTACACCATCTTGGGGAAAAACTCAGTACGATCCACTTAGCCGGGGCTTAAACCGGGGTCAGAGCAGCTGGTCTGACCCCGGTGTTGCCAATCGCTTACAGCTTGCCGTAGGAATGCAGGCCCGACAGGAACATGTTGACGCCCAGGAAGGCGAAGGTGGTCACCAGCAGGCCGACCAGGGCCCACCAGGCCGCCACGCGGCCGCGCAGGCCGCTCATCAGGCGCATGTGCAGCCAGGCTGCGTAGTTGAGCCAGACGATCAGCGCCCAGGTTTCCTTCGGATCCCACGACCAGTAGCCGCCCCACGCTTCGGCCGCCCACAGCGCGCCGAGGATGGTGGCGACGGTGAAGAACGCGAAGCCGACCGAGATCGCCTTGTACATCACGTCATCGAGCACTTCCAGCGTCGGCAGGCGGTCGACCAGGTAGCCGTGCGATTTGAGCAGGTAGGCCGAGCCGACCATCGCCGCCAGCGCGAAGGTGCCGTAGCCGATGAAGTTGGCGGGCACGTGGATCTTCATCCACCAGCTCTGCAGCGCCGGCACCAGCGGCTGGATGTCGGCGGCGTCGCGGGTGACGGTGTACCACAGCAGGAAGGCGACCGCGGCCGAAATGACCAGCAGCACGAACGGACCCAGCTGGCGCGTCTTGTAGTGCTGCTCGTAGTACAGGTAGAACATGGCGGTGATCATCGAGAACAGGATGAACACCTCGTACAGGTTCGACACCGGGATGTGGCCGACGTCGGCGCCGATCAGGTAGGACTCGTACCAGCGCACCATCATGCCGGTGAAACCGAGCACCACCGCCGCCCAGCACAGCTTGGAGCCCACCGCAGAGCCGAAATCGGAGCGTCCCGCCAGCCCGATCCAGTAGAACACGGTGGAGAACACGAACAACGCGCTCATCCACAAAATGGCGGACTGCGACGACAGCATGTATTTGAGGAAGAACTTCTTGTTCGCCATGTCGAGGTTGCCGGCGTACAGCGCCACCGCCCACAGCGCCAGCAGCGCCACCAGCGGCATCAGCCAGCGCACCGGCTTCCAGTGCCAGCCGAGGGCGGCGAAGGTGGGCGCGGCCAGCAGCAGGATCGCTTTTTCGTAGCCGTCCATGTAGGCGCCGTAGCGGTTCAGCGCGAACAGCGCGCCGCCCAGCAGCACGGCGGCGAACAGCCAGTCGAGCGCGCCCAGGCGGCGGAAATAGCCGGGCGTTTGGGAGTAAGTCTGTGCTTGCGTGATTTCCATCGTATTTCTCCAGGTACGGCCTGCGCGTGGGGTCCGCGCCCGGCCAGCTTACGCCGATTGTGGCAGTTTGGCTTTCATGTCGTTGAATTCGTGTTCGAAATCAAGCGTCTTGCGCTGCGTGCTCATGGCCATCAGCGCGCTGCTGCCGCCGGTGGCGTCGGACAGCCACACCCACAGCCTGCGCTCGCGGATATAAAACATCGAGAATACGCCGAACACCAGGAACAGGCAGCCGAGGTAGACGATCTTCTTGCCGGGCGAACGCGACACCTGCAACACGGACGCCTTGATCTCGCGGAATTCGTCGAGCTGCAGGTACACCGGGGCGCCGTAGAAGAAACTGTCGGACAGGGCGTTGGTGGCCAGCTGCAGGAAGCGCGCGTGGGTTTCGTCGGCGGCCACGGCGGCGTCGCCGTCGCGTTCGCGGGTGGCCTGCCACAGCTCCCACAAGGTGCCGTTGAGCATCTTGAGGAAGATGTCGGCCGCCTTGCGCTGCTCTTCCTCCGGCACCTTCAGCGAGCCGATGAAGTTCGATACCGCCATGAAGCCGCCGTCCTTGCCGTCGCCGGCGAAGATGCCGAGCGTCTTGGCGCTGGACTCGCGCAGCTGGGCCGCCAGCGCCAGCGCGTCGGCGCTGGCGCCGGCCGGCACCGCGCGCTGGGCGTAGCGGCGCGCCGCCAGCGCCCGCATTGCCGGGTCGGCCAGCGCCGCGCGCAGGCGCATCCATTCGCGCACGCTGTGGTTGTCGTCGGCGGGAATGCGCAGGAAGCTGAACGGGTCGGACGGCGAGATGCGCATGCCCGACAGGAACATCTGGGCGCCGTCGATCGTCACCGGCTGCATGTAATTCTGGAACTCGCGCGCCTGGCCGGTCTTGTCGCGCAGCTTGTACTGCACGCTCGGGCCGACGTTCTTCAAGTCCTTGTTGTTGGCGTTCTTGGCCGCCGAACCCAGGTGCTTGTCGAGGCTGGCGGAAAACTGCTCGTTGAGGCTCTCGCCCTTGGTGACGGCGCGGGCATCCTGGCTGCCGGTGTTTTCGACGTTGAACGGCCGAAATCCGGTCCACTCGACCGAGTACTGCTCGTCGCCGCGCTTGAGGTCCGTGGCCGCGTTCACTTCGCCCGTCAGCGCGAACGGCTTGCTGTCGGTGCCGGCCATCGGAAAGCCGGTCAGCATCAGCTTGCTGCCGCCGTCGCCAAAGCTCGACTGGAACACGGCGACACCCTTGTAGATCAGCGGTTCGTTGACCTTGATGGTGGCCGGAAAGGTCTTGCCGGTCTCGTGATCGCGGATCTCGACCTCGCTGGCGAACAGCTTGGGCATGCCGGTCGAGTAGAAATCGATGGTGAATTTCTTCATCGCGATGGTAAACGGCAATTCCTGGATCAGCACGCCGGTGGCCTGCGGAATGATGGCGACGTTGCTGCTGCTGCCTTCAGGAATTTCCGTATTGCCGCGGAAGGTGGGGTTGCCCAGCCCGAGGCGGTGCTGCGCGGGAATGTCGGCGATGACGCCGCTGCCGGCAAACGGCGTCTTGCCCATGAACCAGGTCTGGAAGCGGATCGGCAGGTCGGAGTCAAGCATGCCGCCGAGCAGGATGATGATGATGGCGCTGTGCGCGAAGATGTAGCCGAGCTTGTTGGCGGCGCCCTTCTTGGCCGCCACCAGCGTGCCGTGCTCCTTCTCGACGATCTTGGCGCTGTAGCCGGCGTCGGCCAGCCGCTGCACCGTCTGGCGCGCCAGGTCCGGGCGCGCCAGCGCGCTGTCCCACTCGGCCTTGTGATGGAAGTTGCGCAGCGAGACTTCGCGCACGTTTTCGCGCCAGCTGCGCATGTCCTTGATCATCTTCGGGCCGTTGCGGGCGATGCACAGGCCGGTCGACAGGATCAGGAAGGTCAGGATCAGCAGGAACCACCAGGCCGAGTACACGGCGTACAGGCCCAGCTTGTGGAACACTTCGAACCAGAACGGACCGAACTGGTTGACGTAGTTGGGCATCGGCTCGTTTTGCTTCATCACCGTGCCGATCATGGCGGCAATGGCGATGATGGTCAGCAGGCTGATGGCAAAGCGCATCGACGACACCAGCTCGACGGCGTCGGCGAGGCCGCGGCGCCTGGTTTGCAGTTCTATTCCGGTGGTGCTCATTGTGGACAAATTCCTGTGTTGCGGTGAACCCGACCCGCGAGGATACCAACAAAAAGGGCAGCCCGCTTACGCTGCCGCCCTTTCCGGTGAGATGGCCGGCACGCCGCGCGGCGCCACCCCTGTTAATCGCGGATTTATTGCTTGACGCCGCCATTAAGGCCGGCAATGTAGTCGGCGACGGCCTTCATTTCGTCGTCCGACATGCGCTTGGCCAGCGCCGACATCTGCGCGCTGTTCTTGCGCGCGCCCGTGCGGAAGCTGGTCAGCTGGGTGACGGTGTAGTCCTGGTGCTGGCCGGCGATGCGCGGGTACTGGATCGGGATGCCGGCGCCGGTGGCGCCGTGGCAGCTGGCGCAGGCGGCGACGCCCTTGTCGGCAATACCGCCGCGGTAGATCTTGCGGCCGAACTCGAGCGTGTCCTTGTTCCTGGCGGCGCCGGCTTTCTGCTTCTGGCCGTCGAGGTAGGCGGCGACGTCTTTCTTTTCAGCGTCCGTCATCATCTTGGCGTAAGGCGTCATGATCGGATTATTGCGGTCCGGGCCGGTGAAGTCGACCAGTTGCTTGTAGACGTAATTGCCGACCTGGCCGGCCAGCTTCGGGTTGGCGGCGATGGTGGAATTGCCGGCAGCGCCGTGGCAGGAAACGCAGGCAGGCAGACCGCGCGCGGCGTCGCCGGCATCGTACAGGGTTCCGCCCTTGGCGGCATCGGCCTTGACCGGGGCTGGCGCGGCAGCGCCGTGGGCTTGCTCGGCAGCACCGGCGAGGCTTGAGAGCGCCAGCGTTGCAACCAACAAGGACTTCACAAATGCCGCACCCGCGGACGGTAAAAACACACGATTCATTCAAACACCCTGAGACGAGTCAAAAAATTAGTTTTATGGAGCGATCAGCGGCGCATTGCCATGGCAGCGACCATGCCGGTGGATCAAAAGCGCATGGCTTCGCGATAATCGTAACCCCTTATTGTACAATAGCTTTCTGGCGTTATCGCCCCCTTTTGTTGCAATTTCTGTCTACTCCATGTCCAAACTCTGGCAAGCCCGCTTCTTTACGACCGTCAACCAACTGCGTGATCTGCCCGACACGAAGGCGCCTGAAATCGCTTTCGCCGGCCGCTCCAACGCCGGCAAGTCGACCGCCATCAACATCCTGACCAACCAGAAGGGCCTGGCGTTCGCGTCCAAGACCCCTGGCCGCACCCAGCACATCAACTACTTCTCGATCGGCGGCGCCCAGGTCGGCCAGCACCGCAAGGACGCCACCATCGTCGACGAGATCGAAGCCTTCCTGGTCGATTTGCCCGGCTACGGCTACGCCGAAGTGTCCGGCTCGGCCAAGCTGCACTGGCAAAAACTGCTGGGCGACTATGTCCAGCGCCGCGAACAGCTCGCCGCGCTGGTACTGATCATGGATTCGCGCCGCCCGTTCACCGAACTGGACGTGCAGATGCTCGAGTGGTTCGCCCCCACCGGCAAGCCGATCCACTGCATCCTCACCAAGGCCGACAAGCTCAACCGCAACGAAGCGACCAACGTGCTGCGCCAGGCGCGCATGATGCTCGAGAGCTACGTCGACGAAGACGGCGAAGGCTTCCCGTTCACGGTGCAGCTGTTCTCGGCCTTGAAGCGGGTCGGCATCGACGAAGCGAACGCCAAGATCATCGACCTGCTGGGGCTGACCGACGTGCCGCCCGATGCCGACGCCGTGCTGGTCGACCCGGTCGACAGCGACGACTAACCTTTTTCCTGAAAGCGCGCCCATGCCTGCCCACATTTCCGCCGCCTACCCCGCCATCCGCCTGCGCCGCATGCGCCGCGATCCGTTTTCGCGCGCGCTGATGCGCGAAAACACGATCACCGCGTCCGACCTGATCTACCCGGTGTTCATCCTCGACGGCGTCGGCCAGCGCCAGCAGGTGGCGTCGATGCCGGGCGTGGAGCGGGTGTCGGTCGACCTGCTGCTGGAAGTGGCGCAGGAATGCGTGGCGCTGGGCATCCCGGTGCTGGCGATCTTCCCCGTCATCGACGCCTCGCTCAAGACCTACGACGGCGTCGAGGCGACCAATCCCGACGGCCTGGTGCCGCGCGCGGTCAAAGCGCTGAAAAGCCGCTTCCCGGAGCTCGGCATCCTGACCGACATCGCGCTCGACCCGTACACCACGCACGGCCAGGACGGCTTGCCGGACGACTCGGGCTATATCGTCAACGAGCTGACCATTGCCATGCTGATCCGCCAGGCGCTCACCCACGCCGAAGCCGGCGTCGACGTGGTGGCGCCGTCGGACATGATGGACGGGCGCATCGGCGCGATCCGCAGCGCGCTCGAAGAAGCCGGCCACATCCACACGCGCATCATGGCGTACTCGGCCAAGTATGCGTCGGCGTTCTACGGCCCGTTCCGCGACGCGGTCGGTTCGTCCGCCAACCTCGGCAAGGCCGACAAGAACACCTACCAGATGGATCCGGCCAACAGCGACGAAGCGCTGCGCGAGGTCGGGCTCGACCTGGCCGAAGGCGCCGACATGGTGATGGTCAAGCCGGGCATGCCGTATCTCGACATCGTGCGCCGCGTGAAGGACGAGTTCCGCGTGCCGACCTTTGCCTACCAGGTCAGCGGCGAATACGCGATGCTGAAGGCCGCCGCGCAAAACGGCTGGCTCGACCACGACAAGGTGATGATGGAGTCGATGATGGCGTTCAAGCGCGCCGGCGCCGACGGCGTGCTGACCTACTTCGCGCGCGACATCGCCCGCCTGCTGCGCGACAAGCGCTGACCGCCTAAACGCTGGGGGTGAAGCAGGGGTTTAGTGAAGCGAAGCTTCGCTCCTGCGAAACGGTCGAGCCTTGCAAGGCTCGACTCCTTTCAGGTCCGGCATTCGGACACGGCCCCGGCAGTATCGCCAACGCCAGGGAGCCTGACCTTGCGAGTTGCCGCCGGAATCCTCCTGACCATGCTGCTGCTGTACGCCGCGGCATGCGCCGCCTTGTACACCTTCCAGCGTTCGCTGATCTACTTCCCCCAGCCCGCCGCCCACGGCGGCCGCGCCGCGACGATGACCCTGCCTGTCGACGGCGCCGATATCCGCGTCACCGTGCGCGCGCACGCCGGGCCGAAGGCGCTGATCTACTTCGGCGGCAACGCCGAGGACGTCTCAGCCAGCCTGCCCTCGTTTTCGCGCGCCTTTCCCGACTACGCGATCTACCTGCTGCACTACCGCGGCTACGGCGGCAGCGCCGGCAAGCCATCGGAGGCCGCTATCCACGCGGACGCGCGCGCGCTGTTCGACAAGGTGCACCAGGATCATCCGGAGATTGCACTGGTAGGACGCAGCCTGGGCAGCGGCGTGGCGGTGCGCCTGGCCAGCGCGCGGCCGGCGACGCGCCTGGTGCTGGTGACCCCGTACGACAGCATCGCGGCCATCGCGGCGCAGCAGTTCCCCTACTTCCCGGTGCGCTGGCTGCTGACCGACAAGTTCGAGTCGGCACGGCTGGCGCCGGCGATTCGCGTCCCCACGCTCATCCTCCAGGCCGAACAGGATGAAGTCATTCCTGGGGCCAGCACGGCGCGCCTGCATGCCGCATTCGGCGACGGTGTCGCCAGGCTCGTCGTGATTCGCGCGACAGGCCACAACACCATCTCGGACACATCCCAATACCTGGACGCGATACGCGGCATGCTGCGCTAGCCTGATGGCAACTTCACGCCTGCGCCACGGGCGGCCGCTTTAACGTCCGCGCCCGCTCTTGTACTCCGGGAACATCTCCTTGAACAGGAACGCCGTCAGCTCGGCCGTGTCGGCCGGCCGCGCGCTCAGCTTGACGATCTTTTGCAGGCGGTGCGAATCCCATTCGAAGTCGCCGGTCTTTTCCTTGCGGATCAGCTCGATCATCTTCTTGACGATGGCGGTCTCGACGTCGATCTCGCTGCCCTGCTCCACCGTCACCTGCTGCAGCCAGCGCCGCTTGAAGTTCGGATTCCAGCCGCGGAACTTGAGCTCGGCGCTGTGGAAGGTCTGGTTCGACAGGCTGAACACGCCGCCGGTTTCGTTGCGGTCGTCGCCGTGGGTGCGGCCGTTGGCGGCGGCCACGTTGGCCTTGGCGATGCGGGTGGCGCGCGCGTCCTCGCTCTCCTCGGTAGACTCGCCCGGTTCCTTGGCGCCCCTGGCCTTGCGGCGCGCCTCGATGTAGGCCTGCATGTCGACTTCCTGCGGCGGCTGCACCACCGGTTTCGGCTCGGCCACCACCACTTCGACCGGTTTTTCTTTAGGCAAGGTAATCGTGTTGGGCAGGCGTTGCACCTGCACCGGCGGCGTTTTCACCACCTTTTTCGGCGCCTGCTGTTGCTGGCGCTTCGGTTTTGGCTTGCCCGGCGGCAGCGGCTGCACGTAGACCATGGTGCCGCCGGCCGGCGGCGGCGCATGCTTTTCCGTTTTCGGCTGCAGCAGGTAAATGGCGACCAGCAGCAGGTGCAGCAGCACCGTGACGATGACGCCGGTGCGGCTGGGCCCGCGCCGGCCGTAGGCGCTCACCTCGGCCGGCAGCGCCTGGCCGCAATGCTCGCAAATACCGTTATTGTCCGGCGAAAAATGTGAATGATCACGCAAAATGTGCACAACTCCTGAGACGGCGTCCACGCGACGCGGCAGAGCCGCAGTCTAACCGTTTTGCGCGGGGTGCGCACGGCGGGTCACCGGCCGAGCTTACAAGGCCAACATGGCAACAGTTGTTACATTGTGTATCCAAGCGGGTCAACCGGTGCGCCGCACCGGCTGCGGCAGCGCTTCCGGCGCCACCTCCTTGGGCGGCGCCGCCTCGTGCGCGTGCGCGCCCTCGTGGGCCGCCAGCTGCGCATCCGTCATCGGCCCGGTGCCGCTGTAGCGGTCCAGGTACAGGTAGATCACCGGCGTGATGTAGAGCGTGATCACCTGCGAGAACAGCAACCCGCCGACCACCGCCAGGCCCAGCGGCTGGCGCAGTTCGGCGCCGGCGCCCAGGCCCAGCGCGATCGGCAGCGCCCCCATCAGCGCGGCCAGCGTTGTCATCAGGATCGGCCGGAAGCGCAGGATGCAGGCTTCGCGGATCGCCGCCGCCGGCGTCATGCCGCCGTTGCGCTGGGCGTCGATGGCGAAGTCGATCATCATGATGGCGTTCTTCTTGACGATGCCGATCAGCATCAGGATGCCGATGATGGCGATCATCGTCAGGTCGAGGCCGAAGATGCGCAAGGTCAGCAGCGCGCCGACGGCCGCCGACGGCAGGCCGGCCAGGATCGTCAGCGGGTGGATGTAACTCTCGTAGAGCACGCCGAGCAGCACGTAGATGACGCCGAGCGCGGCGACGATGAGGATCAGCTGGCTCGATTGCGAATCCTTGAACACGGCCGCGTCGCCGCCGTACTTGGTGATCACCGACGGCGGCAGCGCCATGTCGCGGCCCATCTTGTCGATGGCGGCGGTGGCCACGCCCAGCGGCACGCCCGGCGCCAGGTTGAACGACAGCGTGATCGCCTGCAGCTGGCCCTGGTGGTTGACCGAGATCGGCCCCACCGTGCGCTCGACGCGGGCGAACGAGGACAGCTGCACCAGGGCGCCGCCCTTGCTGCGCACCGACACGCGCGTGAGCGCATCGTCGAACTGGCGGTCGGCCGCGTCGGCCTCGAGGATGACGTTGTAGCTGGCGGCCGGCGCGTAGATGGTCGAGACCTGGCGCTCGCCGAAGGCGGCGTACAGCGCGGTGCGCACGTCGGCCATCTGCACGCCGAGCACGTTGGCCTTGTCGCGGTCGATTTTCAAGGATGCCTGCAGGCCGCGGTTCTGCGAGTCGCTGGTGACGTCGCGGAAGTTGTGGTCGTTGCGCATCGCTTCCTGGAACTTGCCGGCCCAGGCGCCGAGCGAATCGGAACTGACGCTTTGCAGCGTGTACTGATAGCGGCTCTTGCTGGGCCGCCCGCCCAGCTGCAGGTTCTGGATCGGGCTCATGTAGACGGCGATGCCGGCCACCGAGCGGGTGGCCTTGCGGATGCGGTCGAGCACCGCCGGCATCTTGTCGCGCGAGGCGCGCGGCTTGAGCACCAGGAACATGCGCCCGCTGTTGCCCCCGCCCGTAAACGAGGTCACGTCCTGCACCGCCGGATCGGCCTTGATGATGGCGGCGACCTTGTCCTGCAGCACCAGCAGCGCGGCCGAGGAGGTGTCTTCGGACGCTTCGGTGGTGACGCGGATCTGACCCAGGTCTTCCTCGGGGAAGAAGCCCTTCGGGATCGTCACGTACAGCACCACCGTCAGCGCGAAGGTGGCCAGCGCCACCAGCAGCACGATGCTGCGGTTGGCCAGCGCGATGTCGAGCGTGCGCGCGTAGCCGTTGCGCACGCGCGCAAAACCGGCTTCGAAGTGGCGCGCGATGTAGCTCTTCTCGCCCTCGCCGCTTTCGACGTGCGCCGGCAGCAGCCGGCTCGCCAGCATCGGCACCAGCGTCAGCGACACCAGCGCCGACACCAGGATCGACAGGCCCACCACCACCGCGAATTCGTGGAACAACAGGCCGATCACGCCGGGCATGAAGAAGATCGGGATGAACACGGCCACCAGCGAGATCGAGATCGAGACGATGGTAAACGCCATCTCGCGCGAGCCGACCAGCGCCGCCTGCATGGGTTTTTTGCCCATCTCGATATGGCGCACGATATTTTCCAGCACCACGATGGCGTCGTCGACCACCAGGCCGACGGCCAGCGTGATGCCCAGCAGCGAGACGTTGTCGAGGCTGTAGCCGAGCCAGTTGAGCAGCGCGAGCGCGCCGAGCAGCGAGATCGGCATCGTGACGGCCGGGATGAAGGTGGCGGCGGCGCGGTGCAGGAACAGGAAGATCACCAGCACCACCAGCGCGACGGTGGCCGCCAGCGTCAGGTTGACGTCGTGGATCGCTTCGCGGATCGACACCGAGCGGTCGTTGACGAGGTTGATCTTGATCGAGGCCGGCACCTGCGCCTGGAATTGCGGCAGCAGTTTGCGCACCGAGTCGACCACCTGCACCGTGTTGGCGTTGGGCTGGCGCTGCACCAGCAGCACGATCGAGCGTTCGCCGTTGTAGCTGCCGGCCGTCTTGACCGACTGGAAGCTGTCCTCGACGGTGGCGACGTCGCGCAGGCGCACCGCTTCGCCGTTGCGGGTGGCGACGATCAGGTCGGCGAATTCGGAGGCCTTCATCAGCTGGGCGTTGCCCTGGATGGTCAGCGTCTGGCTGGGACCATCGAGGATGCCGAGCGGCGAATTGGAATTGGCCGCGCGCAGCGCCAGCGCCAGCTCGTCCATCGACAGGTTACGCGCGTTCATCAGGTCGGCCTTGGCGCGCACCCGCACCGCGAAGCGCTTCTGGCCGTTGACCGACACCTGCGCCACGCCCGGCAGCGTCGACAGGTTCGGCGCGATCAGGTTTTCGGCGTAGTCGTTCAGCTCCGACAGCGACAGCGATGGCGAGGTCATCGTCATGAACAGCACCGGCGCATCGGCCGGGTTGACCTTGCGGTAGGACGGCAGCTCCGTCATTTCCTGCGGCAGCTGACGCTGGGCGCCCAACAGCGCCGCCTGGACGTCGACGGCGGCGGTGTTGATGTCGATCGACGGGTCGAATTCGAGCGTCAGCGAGGTGTTGCCCTGGGTGCTGCTGGAGGTGATCAGGCTGATGCCGGCGATGGTCGAGAACTGCTTCTCGAGCGGCAGCGCGACCGACGAGGCCATCGTCTCCGGGCTGGCGCCGGACAGGTTGGCCGAGACGTTGATGACCGGGGTGTTATAGCTCGGCAGCGCGGCGACCGGGATGCTGCGGTAGGCCAGCACCCCGACCAGCACCAGCGCGACCGACAGCAGCACCACCATCACCGGGCGCCGGATGCACAGTTCTGAAATGCTCATGCCGACGGCTCCCTGGTGGCCACGCGGGTGGCGCCGCCCTTGGGCGCGCCGGCCGGTTCGGCAAGTTTGACCTTGGCGCCCGGGCGCAGGTTCTGCTTGCCCTCGGTGATGACCTGCTCGTCGCCGGCCAGCCCGGACACGGCCGCGCTCAGGCCAAAGCCGTGCAGCCGCTCGACCGGCACCTGGCGCGCCGACTGGTCGGCGTCGACCACATAGACGAACGTGCCGCGGGTATTGCTGATGATGGCCGTCTGCGGGATCACGGTGGCGTTGGCCAGCGTCTGCACGGTGACCCGGGTGTTGACGTACTGGCCCGGCCACAGGCTGCTGTCGCGGTTGTCGAAGCGCGCCTTGACACGGATGGTGCCGGCCACCGGATCGACCGCGTTGTCGACGAAGCTGAGGATGCCCGACACCGGCTTGCCGGCCTCGCCGGAACTGGCCTCGACGCGCACGGCGCCGTTCTTTTGCGCCGCCAGCAGCCGGCCGAGCACCGCTTCGGGCAGCGTGAAGGCGACGTTGATCGGGTCGAGCTGGGTGACCGAGGTGAGCGAGGTGGCCGGCTGCACCAGGCTGCCCGGGAACACGTTGATGGCACCGACGCGCCCGGCCATCGGCGCGCGGATCTCGTTGTAGCTGGCCGACACGCCGGTGGCGCGCAGCGCGGCCTGGTCGGCCGCCAGCAGCGCGCGGGCGGCGTCGACCTGGCTCTTCAAGGTGTCGCCGGCGCTTTGCGAGAGGAACTTCTGCGCCACCAGTTCCTGGCTGCGCTTGTACTGGCGTTCGACGTCGGCCAGCGCCGCCTGGTCGCGCGCGATCTGGGCGCGCGCCTTGTCGACGTTGGCGCGGTCGCTACGGTCGTCGAGCGAGAACATCAGCTGGCCGGCCTTGACGAACTGGCCTTCCTTGATGTGGACGGTGCGGATGGTGCTGGTGGTCTGCGGGTGCAGGTCGACGCTCGAGACCGGGGCCACGCTGCCGTTCGACTGCAGCACCACCGGCACGTCCTGGCGCTGCGGCTTGACGACGTTGACGACGGTGGGCGGCTGGGCGCCGCCCTTGCCGCCGGCCGGGCCGGCGGCGCCCCTGGCCGGTTCGCCGGCGCCCTGCAGGTACCAGGCGGTGGCGCCGACGATGGCGATGGCGGCGGCGATGACGCCGATATTTTTCTTGTTCATGCTGTTCCCTGACCGCCCACGCGGACGGTTGTTCCTGTTGAGTGAAGACGATCGGCGCGCAGTGAGGCCCGGTATTGTCGCATAGTCCGCACGCTCATTTGGCGGCGTAATACTCCGGCAGCACCAGCGTGACTTCCAGTCCGCCGTCGGGGTGGTTGGCCAGTGCGATGCTGCCGCCGTGCTGCTCGGCGATGTTGCGGGCGATGGTCAGGCCCAGGCCGGTGCCGCCGGACTCGCGCGAGCGCGAGCTTTCGATGCGGTAGAACGGCTCGAACACGCGCGCCTGCTCGGCGCTGGCGATGCCGGGCCCGGCGTCGCGGATGCAAATGCGCGCCGCGCCCGCCATCCGCTCGACCGTGACGACCGCTTCCTGGCCATACTTGACGGCGTTGTCGATCAGGTTGACCAGGCAGCGCCGCAAGCCCATCGGCCGGCCCAGCAGCGCCATCGCCGCGCGCCCTTTCAGCACCACGTGCTGGCCGGCGTCGCTGGCGTCCGAACACACGCTGTCGAGCAGCGAATCGAAGTCGAGCGGCTGCATCGTCTCGGTGGTGTCCATGCTGCGCGCGAGGTCCAGCCCTTCGCGCACCATCGCCTGCATCGCCGACAGGTCGCCCACCAGGCGCTCCTGCAGTTCGGGGTCGGCCACTTTTTCGAGCCGCAGGCGCAGGCGCGTGAGGGGCGTCTGCAGGTCGTGGGTGATCGCCGCCAGCATCTGGGTGCGCTGGAAGATGTACTGGCGGATGCGCGCCTGCATGGCGTTGAAGGCGGCGCTGGCCTGGCGGATTTCGCTCGAACCGGTCAGCGCCAGCGGCGGATGGTTGATGTCGTGGCCAAGATCCTTGGCCGCCTGCGCCAGTTGCTTGAGCGGGCGCGTGGTCATGCGCGCGACCAGGTAGGCGAGGAAGGCGATACTGACCAAAAACAGCGCGATGATGGTTGAAAAATCGGTCTTGCCGGCGATGATGGACGAGCGCGGCGGCAGCACCGACAGGCGCAGTTGCTCGCCGTCGCGCAGCCGCACGTCGATGCTCTCGCAGATGCCTTTCCACGGCGCCTTGGTCGAGCCGAACATGGTCGACTGGGTGCGCGGCACCTCGCAGGCCGGCGGGCGGGCGGCGATGGTATCGAGCCGGTAGGACGGCCCCAGCCGCTGCGCCAGCGCGGCGGTGAATTCGGACTGCGCCTGCGCGCGCGCCAGCGGGCGGGTGACTTCCTCGAGCCGGATGCCGGGGCGGTTGGCCACCGCCAGGTAGGCCAGCCGCGCCGACGCCGGCACGATCTCGGTGGCCATGATCAGCTGCTCGGCGCGCTCGAGCGCGTGCTGGTCGCGGAAGTCCTCGATCACGCGCTGGCGTTCGGCATCGGCCAGCCACAGCGTCAGCGCCGCCGACAGCAGGATCCCCAGCAGCAGCGTCAGGAACACGCGGCCCGTCATCGAGCCGAAAAATGCCTTCATGCGGGCGGCTCCACCGTCACCTGGCCGGCCAGCACATAGCCGCCGTTGCGCACCGTCTTGATGATCTGCGGCAATCGCGCGTCTTCGCCCAGCTTCTGGCGCAGGCGGCTGATCTGGATGTCGATCGAGCGGTCGAACGGGTCGGCGTCGCGGCCCTGGGTCAGGTTCAGCAGCTGGTCGCGGTTGAGCACCCGGTTCGGGTGCTCGAGGAACACGCGCAGCAGGCGGAACTCGGCGCCCGACAGCATGATCACCATGCCGTCCGGGTTGAGCAGGTGGCGCGCGGTCAGGTCCAGCGTCCAGCCGGAAAAGCGCATTTGCTGGGCATTGTCGGCCGGCGTATTGGAAGGCATCGCGTGGCTGCGGCGCAGCACGCTGCGGATGCGCGCCAGCAGTTCGCGCGGCTCGAAGGGCTTGGGCAGGTAGTCGTCGGCGCCCATTTCGAGGCCGAGGATGCGGTCGAGCGGCTCGTTGCGGGCGGTCAGCATGATCACCGGCAGGGTCGAGTGGGCGCGCAGCTTGCGGCACAGGGTCAGGCCGTCGTCGCCGGGCAGGTTCAGGTCGAGCACGATGAGGTCGGGACGGGCTTCGTCGAGCACCTTCCACATGGCGGTGCCGTCGGCGGCGGCGAGTGCGCGGTAGCCGTTCGCTTCGAGGTAATCGGCCAGCAGCGAGCGGATGTCGCGGTCGTCGTCGACGATCAGAATGGTAGAGGGAGTATCCATGTTTCGGATTATCCCCAGTTAAGGCCACCATGAACAGCGTATTTGTATCATCATGTGTATACGCCCCGAGGCGAAACATATTGATACAAAGTGTGCGGTAGCGGACATGCCGTGGAAACACTGTGCGTGGAAGATGGATCCTGTGCAGTGAGCAGTTGAGACGCACAAACCCACTTAACTCTCAAGGAAGAACCAGATGAAATTATTACGCAAACAAGTCCTGATCGCCCTCGCGGTCCTGTCGATGGGCAGCGCCTTTGCGGTGCAGGCGCAGACCGCGCCGGCGGAAGGCCGCCACGGCCATGCCGCCACCCAGGAGCAGCGGATGGCGAAATGGGGCGAGCACTTCGCCAAGCGCCAGGCCAAGTTGCACGACGCGCTGCAGCTGACGCCCGCGCAGGAGAGCGCATGGGCGGCCTACCAGTCGGCGATCCGCCCGACCACGCCGCCAGCCATGGGCGCGCGCGGCGACTGGGCCAACCTGTCGGCGCCGGCGCGCATGGAAAAGATGATCGCGCTGACCGAGCAGCGTACCGCGACCATGAAAGCGCACCTGGGCGCGCTCAACACCTTTTACTCGACGCTGACGCCGGCGCAGAAGAAGGTGTTCGATGCCAACACCATGGGCGGGGGCGAGCATCATCGCGGCGGCCATCACATGAAGGGCGGCATGCACGGCTGAGCGCCGCTGTACTAGCGAAAAGGGAGCCTCGGCTCCCTTTTTTACGTTTTCAGTTCAGTTTTGCCAGCGAGGCGGTGAACTTCCCGGCATTCTGGTAACCGATGACGCGGCTGCCGGGGATCTCCTGACCGTGCCCGTCGAACAGGATGATGCCGGGCTGGCCGAACAGGCCGAAGCGCTTGAGCATGGCCTTGTCGTCGGCATCGTTGGCGGTGACGTCCACCTGCAGCAGCACGGTGCCGGCCAGCTTTGCCTTGACCAGCGGATCGACGAAGGTCAGCTTTTCCATCTCCTTGCACGACACGCACCAGTCGGCGTAGAAATCGAGCATCGCCGTCTTGCCGCCCGTTTGCGCCAGCGCAGCGTCGAGCTGGGCGACGGTCTTGATGCGGGTAAAGCGCAGGCCGTGGTCGGCGGCGGCCGGGTCGAGATGGGCAAGCGGCGCCAGCGGGTCGCGCCCGCCGGTGGCCAGGCCCATCACCTGCAGCACGCCGAGCACCGCGACCGCTGCCGCCAGCGCCAGTGCGGCCCAGTTGCGCGTGGCGCGCATCAGGTAGAAGCCGTATCCCATCAGCAGGGCCGCCCACAGGGCCATCTGCAGCCACCCCGGCAGCACCGGCGACACCAGCCACAGCGCCATCGCCAGCATCAGCACGCCGAAGAAGCGCTTGACCGCGGCCATCCAGGCGCCGGCGCGCGGCAGCAGCGAGCCGGCGGAGACGCCCACCAGCAGCAGCGGGATGCTCATGCCGATTGCCATCGCGAACAGCGCGGCGCCGCCGACGACGACGTTGCGCGTCTGGCTGATGTAGACCAGCGCGCCGGCCAGCGGCGCGGCCACGCAGGGACCGACGATCAGCGCGGAAATGGCGCCCATGGCGAACACGCCGGCCAGCTTGCCCGAGGCCTGGCGGCCGGAAGCGTTGGCCAGGCGCGTCTGCAGCGATGCCGGCAATTGCAGTTCGTAGACGCCGAACATCGACAGCGCCATCGCCACGATCAGGATGCCGAAGCCGCCCAGCACCCACGGATTCTGCAGCGCGGCCGACAGGCCCTCGCCGGCCAGACCGGCCGCCACGCCGAGCGCGGTGTAGACGATCGCCATGCCGAGCGCGTACGTGGCCGACAGCAGCAAGGCGCGCGCGCGTTTGACGTGGGCGCCCTCGCCGACGATGATCGACGACAGGATCGGCACCATCGGCAGCACGCAGGGGGTGAACGCCAGGCCCAGGCCGAGCAGGATGAAGGCAGGGATGATGGCGAGCAGCTTGCCGCCGCCGAGGACGCCGGCGATGCCGCCAAGCTCGCTTGGCCCGGGTGCGGCGACGGGCGTGCCGGCAATGATGGCCGCAGGCAGGCTCAGCGCGGGAGCGGATCCGGCCGGCGGCGCGAACGCGGGCGCGATCGCCGGCGCGGTGCCGGGCGCGGCGGCGGAACTGAGCGCCACCGAGGTGCCCATCAGGCGCGCACTGGCGTCCTGCGGCGCGTAGCACAGGCCGGCGTCGGCGCAGCCCTGCGACTGGGCGTTGATGGTGAACAGGCCCGGCGCCTGCACCGCCATCGTGATCGTCACCGAATGGCGATAGGTCTCGACGTTCTTCTGGAAGGTGTCGTCGAACTTGACCTTGCCGGCCGGGAAATTGGGGTTGCCGAGGGTGGCGCCGTCGGCGGTGAACTTGAAGCGCTCGCGGTACATGTAGTAGCCGTCGGCAATGTCGTAGGTGATGGCGAGGGTGCCGGCATCCTGCATGCGGGCGGAAAACTTGAAGGCGACCTCAGGCGCCAGGTAATCGTCGGCGGCCCATGCTGCGCCGCCGAACAGCGCGATGGCGGCCAGCAGCAGAATGACGACAGACGAACGAAACGAGACACTGGCCATGATTTTCCTGTTATTTGCACTAGCGGCGACATAGTACACCGATGACAAGTATCGCGCCGGGCGCAGGCGTACTCGTCCACTAAAAGCAATAGGCCTCCATCTTGCGCGCACTGCGGTAAAAACACAAAAGCCAGGCTAGGCCTGGCTTTCATCGTGAAACGAACGCGCTGATTACTCGGCGGTTGGCGCTTCTTCTGCATCGCTGACTTCTGGACGGTCCATCAGTTCAACGTAGCACATCGGTGCATTGTCGCCAACGCGGAAACCCATCTTCAGGATACGCAGGTAGCCACCGTTACGGTTGGCGTAGCGCGGGCCCAGTTCGGCGAACAGCTTCAGCACCATTTCGCGGTCGCGCAGGCGGGCGAATGCCAGGCGCTTGTTGGCCAGGGTATCGGTCTTGCCCATGGTGAGGATCGGCTCGATCACTTTACGCAGTTCCTTGGCTTTAGGAACGGTGGTCTTGATGGCTTCATGACGCAGCAGGGAAACGGTCATGTTGCGCAGCATGGCGAGGCGGTGGGACGAAGTACGGTTCAGCTTGCGAAGGCCGTGACGGTGACGCATGGTAAATCCTTTCGGTGATGTTTTATTCCAGTTCTTCGATCGGTGAGTAGCTCACCGCGGACCGGTTTTAAAAAAGTTAAAAAATGCCGGCCGGGCAAAGCGCCCGGCCGGGTGTTGCAAATTCTTTTACTAGGTTTTTCCTCCAAAAAGGATCTGGCTTCGCCAGTCCTTTTTGGCTGAACCCACCCGAAAGTAGGTGTCCACTTTCGGGTGATTGTCTTACTTCTCCAGGCCGGCAGGCGGCCAGTTTTCCAGCTTCATCCCCAGCGTCAAGCCACGCGATGCAAGAACTTCCTTGATCTCGTTGAGCGACTTGCGGCCCAGGTTCGGCGTCTTCAGCAGCTCGTTTTCCGAACGCTGGATCAGGTCGCCGATGTAGTAGATGTTTTCGGCCTTCAGGCAGTTGGCCGAACGCACGGTCAGCTCGAGGTCGTCGACCGGACGCAGCAGGATCGGATCGACCAGCGGCGCGCGCGATGGCGCTTCGGCGGCCGCTTCCGTGCCTTCCAGAGCAGCGAATACGTTCAGCTGGTCGACCAGGACGCGGGCCGACTGGCGGATCGCTTCTTCTGGCGTGATGACGCCGTTCGTTTCGATGTTGATGACCAGCTTGTCGAGGTCGGTACGCTGTTCGACGCGGGCCGATTCAACGAAGTACGACACGCGGCGCACCGGCGAGAACGACGCGTCGAGGATGATGCGACCGATCGTCTTGTTGGTGTCTTCCGACAGGCGGCGCACGTTACCAGGAACGTAGCCACGGCCTTTTTCGACCTTGATCTGCATGTCGAGCTTGCCGCCGGCGGTCAGGTGAGCGATCACGTGGTCCGGGTTGATCAGTTCGACGTCATGCGGCAGGTCGATGTCGGACGCCAGGATCGCGCCTTCGCCTTCCTTTTTCAGGGTCAGCGTGACGGAATCGCGGTTGTGCACTTTGAAGACGACGCCCTTCAGGTTCAGCAGCAGGTCGACGACGTCTTCCTGCACGCCGTCGAGCGACGAGTATTCGTGGACAACGCCGGCGATCGTCACTTCGGTCGGCGCGTAGCCCACCATCGACGACAGCAGCACGCGGCGCAACGCGTTACCCAATGTGTGGCCGTAGCCGCGCTCGAATGGCTCCATCACGACTTTGGCGTGACCGGCACCGAGGGCTTCAACATCGATAATACGTGGCTTCAACAAACTGTTTTGCATGAAATGTCCTTTTCAATACCCTCGGCTCGTTACGCCGATAAGGCTGATGGCATTAGTGAAAACGCCCGCTCCTTGGGGAGCAGGCGGAGATACGACAAATTGGTTCCCCGCCTGCGCGGGGATGACCACTGGGCGGACGGCTATGCCGACCGCAACGTGGTCAATTAACGCGAGTACAGCTCGACGATCAGTGCTTCGTTGACGTCGTTGGCGATCTCGTTACGCTCTGGGAACGAACGGAAGGTGCCTTCCATCTTCTTGGCATCGACCGACACCCAGCTTGGCATACCGACTTGTTCAGCCAGCGACAGTGCTTCGACGATACGAACTTGCTTCTTCGACTTTTCGCGAACGGCGATGACGTCGCCGGTCTTGACTGCGTAGGAAGCGATGTTGACGACGTTGCCGTTCACGGTGAACGCTTTATGGCTGACCAACTGGCGCGCTTCGGCGCGGGTCGAGCCAAAGCCCATCCGGTAGCAGACGTTGTCGAGGCGTGCTTCCAGCAAACGCAGCAGCGTTTCGCCGGTGTTGCCCTTGCGGCGGTTCGCTTCGGCGAAGTAGCGGCGGAACTGGCGCTCCAGGATGCCGTACATGCGCTTGACTTTTTGCTTCTCGCGCAGCTGGTTACCGTAGTCCGAGGTGCGGGCGCCGGATTTGACACCGTGCTGGCCTGGCTTGACGTCCAGTTTGCATTTCGAATCGAGCGAACGACGTGCGCTCTTGAGGAACAGGTCCGTACCTTCACGGCGGGACAATTTTGCTTTAGGTCCGATATAACGTGCCACGATGCTTCCTTTTATTTAATGTGACGCCCCGAGGATCCCTTGGGATACGACAGGCGCTAGTCCGATCAGCGATGCTGCCGGACGGTGGCTTCAATACCCGGCACACGAATGCGGCAGGCGACGACAGCCGGGCAGTATACCCTATTCGGGAACTGCACCGGCGATCTTTTTACAGAAACGCGGCGTATTAGATACGACGACGCTTCGGTGGACGGCAACCGTTGTGCGGTACTGGCGTCACGTCCTGGATTTCGGTGATCTTGATACCCAGGTTGTTCAAAGCACGAACTGCCGACTCACGACCAGGACCTGGGCCCTTGATGCGTACTTCGAGGTTCTTCACGCCGCATTCGACAGCGACCTTGCCTGCTGCTTCGGCCGCAACCTGCGCTGCGAACGGGGTCGATTTACGCGAACCCTTGAAGCCAGCACCGCCGGACGTCGCCCACGACAGGGCATTGCCCTGGCGATCGGTGATCGTGATGATGGTGTTGTTGAACGATGCGTGGACGTGTGCAATGCCTTCGGCGACGTTCTTTTTAACTTTTTTGCGTACGCGCGCTGCTGCGGCGCTGCTTTGTTGCTTAGCCATATGTATTTCCTAGTTATTTCTTAAGCGATTGAGCAGCCTTGCGCGGACCTTTGCGGGTACGGGCATTGGTGCGTGTACGCTGGCCGCGGCAAGGCAGGCCCTTCCGGTGACGCATACCGCGGTAGCAGCCCAGATCCATCAAGCGCTTGATGTTCATGGACAGTTCGCGGCGCAGATCGCCTTCTACGACAAACTTCGCGACTTCGTCACGCAGCTTCTCGAGCTCGTTATCGTCCAGGTCTTTGACTTTTTTATTCGTCGCGACACCCGTTGCTTCGCAGATTTTCTGCGAGCGTGGACGGCCAACACCGTAGATCGCCGTGAGGCCGATAACAGTGTGCTGATGGTTTGGGATGTTTACCCCTGCAATACGTGCCATTCGTTATTTCCTCAATCAATAACGTTACATTAACCTTGACGCTGCTTATGACGCGGTTCCACGCAGATTACGCGGACAACGCCCTTGCGCTTGATGATCTTGCAGTTGCGGCAGATCCGCTTGACTGATGCGAGAACTTTCATATTTGCACTCTCTTTGGATGGTTCGATTTCTAAATTTTTACTTGGTACGGAACACAATCCGGGCCCGGCTCAAGTCGTACGGCGTCAATTCCACCGTCACCTTGTCGCCAGGCAGAATGCGAATGTAATTCATGCGCATTTTACCCGAAATGTGGCCGAGCACCACGTGGCCGTTTTCCAGCTTTACTCGAAATGTCGCGTTGGGGAGATTCTCAAGAATCTCGCCCTGCATTTGTATGACGTCGTCTTTTGCCATTCGGTCTGTTCACTCCTGGGCGCTTATCGCGTCGGAATTCCGCCCTTGAAATTTGCCTTGCGCAGCAGCGATTCATATTGCTGCGACATGACGTAGTTTTGTACTTGAGCCATGAAGTCCATGGTGACAACCACAATAATCAACAGCGAAGTACCACCAAAGTAAAACGGTACCTTCCATTTGGCTTGCATGAACTCCGGCAACAAGCACACGAGTGTGATGTAGACAGCGCCGGCCAACGTCAAGCGCATCAGGATCTTGTCGATGTAGCGGGCGGTCTGGTCGCCGGGACGAATCCCCGGCACAAACGCACCGCTCTTCTTCAAGTTATCCGCCGTTTCCTTGCTGTTAAACACCAGCGCCGTATAGAAGAAACAGAAAAACACGATCGCCACCGCGTACAGCAGCGCATGGATCGGCTCGCCGGAACCCATCGAGGCCGCCAGGTCCTTCAAGAAGCCAATGAACGGCGAACTGCTGTCCTTGCCCTTGGTGAACCAGTCGACGATGGTCGCCGGGAACAGAATGATCGACGACGCGAAGATCGGCGGGATCACGCCGGCCATGTTCAGCTTCAACGGCAAGTGGCTGGTCTGACCGCCATATACCTTGTTGCCGACCTGGCGCTTCGCATAGTTGACCAGGATCTTGCGCTGGCCGCGTTCAACGAATACCACGAAATACGTTACCACGCCGATCAGCAAGATAATGAAGATCGCTGCAAGGCTGCTGATCGAACCGTTCGAGATCAGCGTCAACAACGACGCCACGCCCGCCGGCAGACCGGCTGCAATACCGGCAAAAATGATGATCGAAATACCGTTGCCAAGACCGCGTTCGGTGATCTGCTCGCCCAGCCACATCAGGAACATGGTGCCGGTCAGCAGCGTGACGACGGTCACGAAACGGAACGCCATGCCCGGATCGAGCACCAGCCCCGCCTGCGATTCGAGCGCCACGGCGATGCCGAATGCCTGGAACAGCGCCAGCGCCACCGTGAAATACCGGGTGTACTGGGTGATCTTGCGGCGTCCTGCTTCGCCTTCCTTTTTCAGCGCTTCCATCTGCGGCGATACGATCGACACCAGCTGCATGATGATCGAGGCCGAGATGTAAGGCATGATGCCGAGCGCAAACACGGTAAAGCGGGACAAGGCGCCGCCCGAGAACATGTTGAACATGCCCAGGACACCACCTTCGTTCTGCTTGAACAACGCCGCCAGCTGGACCGGGTCAATTCCGGGGACCGGAACGTGCGCACCGATACGGTACACGACCAACGCGCCAAGCAAAAACCAGAGCCGTCCCCAAGGGAAACCGGCTGCTGCACTCTTTTGTGTATTAGTCGCCAATTTTTGCTCCGATCAAGCCGTTAGCCAACTCAGGCTACCGAGCCGCCAGCTGCTTCGATGGCCGCTTTCGCGCCCGCAGTCACTTTCAAGCCCTTGAGGTTCACCGCTTTGGTGACTTCGCCGGACAGGATCACGCGGACATCGCGTGCCAGCACTTGCAGGATGCCGGCTTGCTTGAGCACCAGGATGTCGACATCGCCGACAGGCAGGTTGTTCAGGTCCGACAGGCGTACTTCCGCCTTGAACGTTGCATTGAGCGACTTGAAACCACGCTTAGGCAGTCGGCGTTGCAGAGGCATCTGACCGCCTTCGAAACCGACCTTGTGGAAACCGCCCGAACGCGACTTCTGACCTTTGTGACCACGGCCAGCGGTTTTACCGATGCCCGAGCCGATGCCACGACCGACGCGACGCTTGTAGTGCTTGGCGCCTTCGGCTGGCTGAATTGTATTCAATTCCATTGTTTTCTCCGTTCGAAAGCCCGAAGGCTTACGAGACAACTTTAACGAGGTACGAGACTTTGTTGATCATGCCGCGCACCGATGGGGTGTCTTCCAGCTCGGAGACCGAGTTGACGCGACGCAGACCGAGGCCGCGCACGGTCGCGCGATGCGATTCGCGCGTGCCGATCAGGCCCATGACCAACTGAACTTTGACGGTTTTGGTAGCTGCAACTTCTTTAGCTTTTGTCATTGTGTTCACCTTAAGCCAGGATGTCTTCAACCGACTTGCCGCGCTTGGCGGCGATGTCGGAAGCAGTGCTCATTTTCGACAGACCGTCGAGCGTGGCACGAACCAGGTTGTAAGGGTTCGACGAGCCGGTGGATTTCGCCACCACGTCCGTCACGCCCATTACTTCGAAGATTGCGCGCATTGCGCCGCCGGCGATCACGCCCGTACCAGGCTTGGCAGGCATCATCATTACTTTCGATGCGCCGTGCTGGCCGGTAACGGTGTGGTGCAGGGTACCGTTCTTGAGAGGCACCTTGATCAGGTTGCGACGGGCTTCTTCCATTGCCTTCTGCACACCGACCGGTACTTCCTTCGACTTGCCCTTGCCCATGCCGATGCGGCCATCGCCGTCACCGACGACGGTCAATGCGGCGAAACCCATGATACGACCACCCTTGACCACTTTGGTCACGCGGTTGATCGCGATCATTTTTTCGCGCATGCCATCATCCGGCTTGTCGCTTTGCATCTTTGCCATCATTTTTGCCATGACGATTCCTTTAGAACTTCAGACCGGCTTCACGCGCGGCTTCTGCCAGCGCCTTCACACGGCCGTGGTAACGGAAACCGGAGCGGTCGAACGCAACTTCGGTAATCCCTGCTTTGAGTGCTTTCTCGGCGACGCGCTTGCCGACCAGTGCGGCAGCGGCGGCATTGCCACCCTTGCCGGACTTGCCTGCCAGTTCGGCGCGCACTTCGGCTTCGGCGGTCGAGGCCGAAACCAGGATCGTTGCGTCCGGGCTGATCAGGTTGGCGTAAATGTGCAGGTTGGTACGATGTACCGACAGGCGATTTACTTTCATCTCCGCAATTTTGATGCGGGTCTGGCGTCCACGACGCAGACGTGATTCTTTCTTGTCCATGGTCAGCCCTATTATTTCTTCTTGGTTTCTTTAAGCTTAACCACCTCGTTCGCATAGCGAACGCCCTTGCCTTTGTAAGGCTCGGGTGGGCGGTAAGCGCGCACTTCGGCGGCAACCTGGCCAACCTGCTGACGGTCGATCCCTTTGATCAGGATCTCGGTCGGGGTCGGGGTGGTCGCAGTGATACCAGCCGGCATCGAATGGGCCACCGGGTGCGAGAAGCCGAGCGACAGGTTCAGCTTGTCGCCTGCAGCCTGGGCTTTGTAGCCCACGCCGACCAGCGTCAGCTTCTTCTCGAAGCCCTTGGTCACACCATTGACCATGTTGTTGACCAGCGCGCGCAGCGTGCCGGACATCGCATTCGACTCGCGGCTGTCATTGACTACGTCAAAGGTCAGCGTGCCGTCTTTGTTTTCAACTTTTACCAGGCCATTGAGAGGCTGAACCAGCGTTCCCAATGGACCTTTTACCGTGATCGCTGCCGCGGTGATCGCCACATCGGCGCCCGCTGGTACAGCGATTGGCATCTTAGCTACTCGAGACATCGTCTTCTCCTTATGCCACGTAGCAAATAACTTCGCCGCCGACACCGGTAGCGCGCGCTTTGCGGTCAGTCATGACGCCTTGCGGAGTCGACACGATCGCCACGCCCAAGCCATTCATGACGGTTGGGATGTCATCTTTGCCTTTGTAGACGCGCAGGCCCGGACGGGACACGCGGTCAAGGCGCTCGATGACCGGACGGCCAGCGTAATACTTCAAACCGATTTTCAGTTCCGCTTTACCACCGGCTTCGGTGACTGCGAAATCTTCAATGTAACCCTCGTCCTTGAGGACGTTGGCAATCGCCACTTTGACTTTCGACGACGGCATTGCCACGGTCGTTTTCTGTACGCCCTGGGCGTTGCGAATGCGGGTCAGCATATCGGCGATAGGATCGCTCATACTCATTGCATATTCTCCTATTACCAGCTTGCTTTAGTCATACCCGGAATTTCACCACGCATGGCGAATTCACGGAGCTTGATACGTGCCAGACCGAATTTACGGAATGTGCCACGCGGACGACCGGTGATCGCGCAGCGGTTACGCTGGCGGCTCGGTGCCGAGTTGCGCGGCAATGCCTGCAACTTCAAACGGGCTTCATAACGTTCTTCTTCCGTCTTCGACTGGTCATCGATGATGGCTTTCAGAGCGGCACGCTTCGGGGCGAATTTCTCCACCAGGTCTGCACGCTTCTGTTCGCGGTTGATCAGTGATAGTTTTGCCATGATCTCAGTTTCTGAACGGAAATTTAAAGGCGGCGAGGAGTGCTTTCGCTTCGTCGTCGGTCTTGGCGGTTGTCGTGATGCTGATATTCATACCGCGCAACGCGTCAATCTTGTCGTACTCGATTTCAGGAAAAATGATCTGTTCCTTGACACCGATGTTGTAGTTACCACGGCCATCGAACGAGCGGCCATTGACACCACGGAAGTCACGCACGCGCGGCAGGGCCACGGTGATGAAACGATCCAGGAACTCGTACATGCGGGCGCCGCGCAGGGTCACCATCGCACCGATCGGGTAGCCTTCACGGATCTTGAAGCCGGCGATAGCCTTGCGTGCCTTGGTCGTCACTGGCTTCTGGCCGGCGATTTTCGTCAGGTCGCCAGTGGCGTGCTCGATGATCTTCTTGTCCGCGATCGCTTCGCCAAGGCCCATGTTCAGGGTGATCTTGGTCAGGCGCGGTACTTCCATTGCCGATTTGTAGCCAAATTTGGCGACCAGGTCGGCAACGACCTTATCTTTATAAAATTGCTGGAGACGGGCCATGATTAAACCTTCACTACTTCGCCGGAGGACATAAAGACGCGGACTTTTTTGCCGTCGACATCTTTAAAACCTACGCGGTCTGCCTTGCCAGTCGCTGCATTGAACAATGCAACGTTGGACACGTGAATCGGCATAGTCTTATCGACGATACCACCAGTTACGCCGGTCATTGGGTTAGGCTTGGTCGCTTTTTTAGCGACGTTGACGCCTTCAACCACGACATGCTCAGCATCGATACGTTGCTGAACAACACCGCGCTTGCCCTTGTCTTTCCCGGTCAGAACGATGACTTCGTCGTTTTTACGAATCTTATCCATTACGACTCCTTACAGGACTTCAGGTGCCAGGGACACGATTTTCATGAACTTCTCAGTGCGCAGTTCGCGCGTGACTGGTCCAAAAATACGCGTACCGATCGGTTCCAGCTTGGCGTTGAGCAGTACGGCAGCGTTGCCGTCGAACTTCACCAGGGAGCCGTCTTGGCGGCGCACACCTTTAGCGGTACGCACAACCACAGCGTTATAAATTTCACCTTTTTTGACACGGCCGCGTGGCGCAGCAACCTTGATGGTCACCTTGATCACGTCGCCAATGCCAGCATAACGGCGCTTGGAACCGCCCAATACCTTGATGCACATGACTTCTTTGGCACCGGTATTGTCGGCCACTTCGAGCCGGCTTTCAGTTTGAATCATAGTATTCTCTTTCCCAACTTAAGCCGAAGAATTCCCACATAGTGGGCCTGCGGTCAGTCTTGGTCCCGCCAGAGGCTCCTGCTGGAGCAACTGATTGGGTGATGGACTTTCCAAAAACTTTCGTTTCGGACCGCTGGCCACCGGGGTGACTAATTTCGCGGCAACACATGAACGAAGCCCGCTAGTATCGCATAACACTGGCGGGCCCGCAAGAACTTAATGTTGAATCACCCTGCTCAGTGCTCTCCGTACAACGGAAGGCACCGCAGGGCTCTTCGAGTTAGCCGGGCAACCTGGTCCAGGCTGCCCTCAACTTATTAAATTACCGGTGCTGCTTGTACAACTTTGGTAACCGTCCAAGCTTTGGTCTTGGAGATCGGGCGACCTTCCTGGATCTCGACGGTATCACCCATCTTGACCGAGTTGGTCTCGTCATGCGCGTGATACTTGTTCGAGCGCATGATGATCTTGCCGTACAGCGGGTGCTTGACGTGACGTTCGATCAGGACGGTAACCGTCTTGTCCATCTTGTCGGACACCACTTTACCGACCAGCGTGCGCTTCAGCGCTACTTTAGTAGTTTCGGTCATTTGGCATCCTTCGAGTTCATCACAGTCTTCACACGCGCGATATCGCGGCGTACCTTCTTGAGTTGCGAAGTGTTGCTCAGCTGTTGCGTCGCGATTTGCATCCGCATGCCGAACTGTGCCTTCAACAAATCATTCAGCTCTTTCTGGAGAGCTGCCTGGTCTTTGCCGCGGAGTTCTGTTGCTTTCATATACAACTCCTTTTATTGGCCGACTTGGCGGATGACAAACGTCGTCGCCAGTGGCAGTTTGGCGGCGGCCAGACGGAACGCTTCCCGGGCCAGCGTCTCGTCGACGCCGTCCATTTCGTACAGTACCTTGCCTGGCTGAATCTCAGCGACGTAGTACTCCGGGTTACCTTTACCGTTACCCATACGAACTTCAGCTGGCTTGTTCGAAATTGGCTTGTCCGGGAAAATACGGATCCAAATACGACCACCGCGCTTGATGTGACGGGTCATGGCACGACGAGCTGCTTCGATCTGACGGGCCGTGATGCGGCCGCGGGCGATTGCCTTCAGACCGAATTCACCGAACGAGACAGCGGTGCCGCGTGAATGCGAAATGCCGGTGTTACGGCCTTTCTGCTCTTTACGATACTTCCTGCGTGCTGGTTGCAGCATGGTTATTCTCCTGCTTTCTCAGCGGGGGCTGGGGCTTCGGCAGCTGGTGCTTCAGCAGCTGGGGCGGCGGCAACCGGCAGCTTGACAGCTGGACGGGCACGCACGACAGGTGCGCCAGTGTTGGATGGACGGCCACCGGTCGGCGCGCCGGCTGGGCGCGGACGGCCAGCTGGTTTGCCATCGTCACGGCGTGGGCCGCGGCTCTTCTTGTCGTCAGCCGGGGTATCGATGACTGGTGCGTCGCCGTTAGGCGCGCGGTCACCCTTGTATACCCAGACCTTGACACCGATGATGCCGTAGGTCGTTGCGGCTTCGCTGGTACCGTAGTCGATATCGGCGCGCAGGGTGTGCAGAGGCACGCGGCCTTCGCGATACCACTCTTTACGCGCGATCTCGATACCGTTCAGACGGCCGGAAGACATGATCTTGATACCGAGGGCACCGAGGCGCATTGCATTTTGCATTGCACGCTTCATGGCGCGGCGGAACATGATCCGTTTTTCCAGCTGCTGCGAGATCGAATCGGCGATCAGCTGCGAGTCGATTTCCGGCTTGCGGATCTCTTCGATATTGACGTGTACAGGAACGCCCATGATCTTGGTCAGCGCGGTCTTCAGTACTTCGATGTCCTCGCCTTTTTTACCAATGACCACGCCTGGACGCGAGCTGTAGATCGTGAAGCGCGCGTTCTTGGCAGGACGCTCGATGACGATGCGGCCGACCGAAGCGTTCTTCAGTTTCTTTTTCAGATAAGCACGTGCTGCGAGGTCTTCGTTGAGCATCTGGGCAAAGTTACCATTGCCCGCGTACCAACGCGACGCCCAGTTACGGGTTACTGACAGGCGAAAGCCTGTTGGATGAATCTTCTGTCCCATCGTGACCCCTTAGTTTCCGACAGTCACGTAGATGTGACAGGATTGTTTCGAGATACGATCGCCCCGGCCCTTAGCGCGTGCAGTGAAGCGCTTGAGGATCGGACCCTTTTCAACGTAGATCTGAACGATCTTCAACTCGTCGATGTCAGCGCCATCATTGTGTTCGGCGTTCGCGATGGCGGACTCCAGAACCTTCTTGATGATCGTTGCACCTTTTTTCGGGCTGAACTGCAAGATGTCGAGTGCTGCGCCGACTTTCTTGCCGCGGATCAGATCGGCAACCAGGCGGCCTTTTTGGTCCGACAGGCGCACACCTTTGAGGATAGCTTTGGTTTCCATTATTTCTTCGCCTTCTTGTCAGCGGCATGGCCCTTGAACGTGCGGGTCAGTGCGAATTCGCCGAGCTTGTGTCCGACCATGTTCTCGGAGATGTATACCGGCACGTGCAGCTTGCCGTTATGGACCGCGATCGTCAGGCCGATGAAGTCAGGCGAAATCGTCGAACGGCGCGACCAGGTTTTGACTGGCTTCTTGTCTTTGTTCGCTTGCGCGGTCTCGACTTTTTTCACCAGGTGGGCGTCTTGAAACGGCCCTTTTTTCAATGAACGTGTCATGTCTTATCCTTATTTCTTGCCGCGGCGCGAGACGATCATCGAAGTCGTACGCTTGTTACGGCGCGTCTTCTTACCCTTCGTCTGTTGGCCCCAAGGCGACACTGGATGACGACCAGCTGCGGTTTTACCTTCACCACCACCGTGCGGGTGATCGACCGGGTTCATGACCACACCGCGAACGGTAGGACGAACACCGCGCCAGCGCATCGCGCCGGCTTTACCGATCTTGCGCAGGCTGTGCTCGGCGTTACCGACTTCGCCTACCGTTGCACGGCATTCGATGTGGACGCGGCGCACTTCACCGGAGCGCAGGCGGACCTGGGCGTAGGTGCCTTCGCGGGCCATCAGCACGACGCCGGCGCCGGCGGTACGGGCCATCTGGGCACCCTTACCTGGCAGCATTTCGACACAGTGCATCACGGTACCGACCGGGATGTTGCGGATAGGCAGGCAGTTGCCCGACTTGATAGGCGCTTCCGAACCGTTCATGACCGAATCACCAATGGCCATGCCCTTGGTGGCGATGATGTACTGGCGCTCACCGTCTGCATAGCACAGCAGGGCGATGTTGGCGGTACGGTTCGGGTCGTATTCGATACGCTCGACCTTTGCCGGAATACCATCCTTCTGACGCTTGAAGTCGATCAGGCGATAGTGCTGCTTGTGACCGCCGCCGATGTGGCGGGTGGTGATGTGGCCGTTGTTGTTACGACCGGCAGTTTTCGATTTCTTTTCAACCAGGGCTG
This sequence comes from Burkholderiales bacterium, assembly GCA_038248405.1. GTDB lineage: Bacteria > Pseudomonadota > Gammaproteobacteria > Burkholderiales > Burkholderiaceae_D > JAFCUW01. The sequence continues at coordinate 18,476 of JBBRXM010000008.1, read as the reverse complement.
CGAACGGACGACCTTTGTACAGGTCCGGGTTCACAACCTTCACCATGCCGCGACGGCCTGGTGAGGTTGGTTTCATCTTTACGAGTGCCATTATTTAGCCTCCTCGGAGAAGTTGATTTCCTGGCCAGGCTTCAGGCACACGAAAGCACGCTTGGTATGATTGCGACGGCCATTGAAACGGCCCGAACGCTTTTGCTTACCTTGGCGATTGGCTGTCTGCACCGACAGCACTTCAACCTTGAACAACAGTTCAACGGCTGCCTTGATCTCAGGCTTGGTCGCATCCGGCAATACGCGGAACACGATCTGCTCGTTCTTTTCCGCGACCATGGTGGCCTTCTCGGAAATGACCGGCGCCTGGAGCACCTTCATCAGGCGCTCTTCGCTGAATTTGATTACGCCGCTCATGCGAACATCTCCTCGATCATGGCCAGTGCTGCTTTGGTGACCACGATTTTTTTGTAGAACACCAGCGACATCGGGTCGGCGTGACGCGGCTCGACGACCAGCACGTTAGGCAGGTTGCGCGAGGCCAGCAGCAGGTTTTCTTCGAGCGTGTCGGTGATGATCATGACCGATTCCAGACCCATGCCCTGCAGTTTTTGCGACAGCAGCTTGGTCTTTGGCGCGTCGATCGACAGGCCTTCGACCACAACCAGGCGCTCTTCGCGGGCCAGTTGCGACAGGATCGAGCAGATACCGGCGCGATACATCTTCTTGTTCACCTTGTGGGTGAAGTTCTCGTCAGGCGAGTTCGGGAAGATGCGTCCGCCGCCGCGCCACAGAGGCGACGACGACATACCGGCACGAGCGCGGCCGGTGCCTTTTTGGCGCCATGGCTTCTTGGTCGTGTGGTGGACTTCTTCACGGTCTTTCTGCTTGCGGTTACCCGAACGCGCGTTGGCGGCGTAGGCGACCACGATCTGGTGGATCAGGGCTTCGTTGTAGTCACGGCCAAATACGGTATCGGCTGCGGCAACGTTCGAACCTGCGACAATTCCTTGCTCATTGAGAAGCTTGAGTTCCATAATTAAGCTCCCTTCTGTGCTTTGGATTTAATAGCTGGCGAAACGATCACCTGGCCATTTTTCGCACCTGGGATCGCGCCTTTGACCAGCAGCAGCTGACGGTCGGCATCGATACGGGCGATTACGAGATTCTGTACGGTACGGTTGACGTCACCGAGGTGACCGGTCATGCGCTTACCAGGGAAAACACGACCTGGATCCTGCGCCATACCGATCGAGCCTGGTACATTGTGCGAACGCGAGTTACCGTGGGTAGCGCGGCCGGAAGCGAAGTGGTAACGCTTGATGACGCCGGCGTAACCCTTACCGATCGTGACACCTTGCACGTCGATCTTCTGACCGACTTCGAACAGCGAGGCAGCGACGACGTCGCCAGCTTTCAGTTCGGCAGCTTTAGCGGCATCGACGCGGAATTCCCGCAACATCGTGCCAGCTTCGACGCCAGCTTTGGCGTGATGACCCGCAACTGCCTTGGTCACGCGGGATGCGCGACGTTGACCGAATGCGACCTGAACAGCGGTATAACCATCTGTTTCAGGAGTTTTGATTTGCGCAACACGGTTGTTCGATACGTCCAACACGGTGACCGGGATCGAGTCCCCTTCATCCGTGAAAATGCGCATCATGCCAACCTTGCGACCGAGAAGGCCTAGGCTCATTTTTTCTCCATTCCCCACCTGCGATTGGGCGGGGCTAACTGTTTAACTACCAAGTAAAGGACGGATTCAAAAAGGACGAATCCATACCGAAGCCGGCAAGTATAACGTGCAAAAGGGCTTGACGCAACAGATTAGTTGGGGGTATGGCGAGGTGTTGCGCCGCAATGCGCATCGGCACAACACTTCAGGGCCATTGCTGAGAGGTGTGTTTGACCCGTAGAATTCTTACCTTCGGACTCTCGATGCGGTAAGACAAGATGTGGACGATCAGTTCGCGTGTGCCCGGACCCTGCCGCGACGCCCTGGACTTCCGCCGGCTCGACTGCGCGCCGCCCTGCCGACAAGCCGTTATCATTCATAATAGCCACATTACGCGCGCCGACATGCTGACACCCGCTCGGGCGCCGCAACTGCACTGAATCGATTCATTTCCACACGAAAGTACCCATGCGCGTTTGGTTCAACAGGACGTTTTCGTCCGTGTACGCTGCCATCGGCCTGATCCGTCAAGCCGATACCGAAGGCCGCTTCCACCTTATATATAGCAACGCCAACCCGCACGTTGCCGCCGCCCGCGTGGCGCACGAGTTCCATGCGGAGCCGACCGGGCTCGATACGCCGGCCTATATCGACTGGTGCCTGGCCTTCTGCTGCGAGCACCGGGTCGACATCTTTGTTCCCGGCAAGGCCTCGACCGCGCTGGCGGCCGAGCACGCCCGCTTCGCCGCCCAGGGCACGCGGGTGCTGAGCGCGGCCCCGCAAGACCAGCTCGAGCTCATCCACGACAAGGCGCGCTTCTACGCCACCACCGACCTGCCGGGCGCGCCGGTGGCCGAGTTCCTGCCGTTCGCGACGCTGGCGCAGTTCGAGGCCGGCCATGCCCGGCTGCGCCCGCGCCACGCCAAGCTGTGCGTCAAGCCGTCGAACTCGGTGTTCGGGCTCGGCTTTGCCATCCTCGACGAGGAGCGCAGCAGCGCCGCCCTGCTGCTGGCCGGCGCCGAATACCACATCGGGCTGGAAGACTTTCGCCGCGGCATCGGCGAACTGGGCGAATTCCGCACCATGCTGCTGATGGAGTACCTCGACGGCCACGAGTACAGCGTCGACTGCGTCGGCGACCACGGGCGCCTGGTGTGCGCGATCGCGCGCAAGAAGCCGATGAAGGCCGGCCAGGGCCAGCTGATCGACATGCGCCAGGACATCCTCGACGCCACCGCGCAACTGGCGCGCGCCCACGGCCTGAACGGCGTCTTCAACGTGCAGTTCCGCGAAGGCGGCGGCGAACTGCGGCTGCTGGAGATCAACCCGCGCATGTCCGGTGGCATCGGCATGGCCTGCGTCGCCGGCCCCAATCTGCCGTGGATCGCGCTGTCAGGCTTTGCCGACGGCTTCGACCAGGTAGCGGTGCCGCCGGTGCGCGACGGCATCCGCGTGGCCGAGCTGAGCGCTGCGACGGAGCTGGCATGACCGCCCACCGCGTTGCGTTGCCGACCGGCGCGCTGGAGTTGACGATCGAGCGCAGCGATTTTGCGTTCGACGACATCATGGGCATTGCCGCGCGCGACAACGCCAAGCGCGGCTTCCTGTTCCTGTCGAAGGTGCTGGGCAAGCACTGGCCGGTCAAGCCGGCGATGATGACCACCATCCACGAGGCGCTCGCTGCGGCCGTGCCGGCCATGCCGGGGCCGCTGGTCTTCATCGCCATGGCGGAAACCGCGATTGGCCTCGGCCAGGGCGTGTTCGAGGCGTGGCTGCGCGCGCACCCCGGGCAGCAGGCGCTGTTCCTGCACACCTCGCGCTACCGGGTAGGCGACGCGCCGATCATCGAATTCGAGGAAGCGCACAGCCACGCGCCGCGCCAGTTCCTGCACCTGCCGCCGGGCGAGGCCGAGCGCGCCCTGCTGATGAATGCCCGCGCGCTGGTCCTGGTCGACGACGAAGCGAGCACCGGCAACACCTTCCTCAACCTGGCCAATGCCTGCCGCAAGCTCAATCCCGGCATCGCGCAGGTACACCTGGCGACGATCACCAACTTCATGGGCGACGCCGCCACCGCCGCGCTGAGCGAACGCTTTGGCCTGCCGGTGACGCTCGCCGCGCCCGTCAGCGGGCAATATCGCTTCGAGGCGGGCGACTTCACGCCTTCCGGCGCGCCGGCGCAGCGCTTCGATGCCGACGCCGACCGCGGCGCCAGTGCCGGCTTCGGCCGCTTCGGGCTGCAGCGTGCCGTGGCGGCGCCGGAAGCGCTGGCGTCGCTCCTTGCCGCCCAGATTGCGTCACGGGCCAAGGTGCTGGTGCTGGGCACGGGCGAATTCATGCACGCGTCCTACCTGCTGGGCACGGCGCTGGAAGCGCATGGCGCCGACGTCGTGGTGCAGTCGACGACGCGCTCGCCGGTGCTGACCTGGGGCGCCGTGTCGGCCGCCTTGACGTTTCCGGACAACTACGGCGAGGGCGTGGCCAATTTCCTGTATAACGTGCGCCCTGGCCAGTACGACCACGTATTCATCTGCCATGAAACGGCGCCGAACGCGGCCCTGTTTCAGCTTGCCGGCGAGCTTGACGCACGCCTGTTCCATTTCCTGACCGAGACACACATTGAAGAAGTTTCAGAAATTCCTGTTCGCTGACCTCGACGACACGCTGTTCCAGTCGCTCGAAAAGTGCGTTGAGCGCGACACGCTGGAGCCGGCCGCCTTCCTGAAAGACGGCGCGCCGATCTCGTACACCACCGCTGCCCAGCGCGCCTTCCTCGCGTTCGCGCAGGACGGCATGACGATGATCCCGGCCACCGCGCGCAACCTCAACGCGTTCGAGCGGGTGCGCCTGCCGTTCACCAGCTACGCCGTGCTCGACTACGGCGGCATCGTGCTCAACCCGGACCGCAGCACCGACTTGCACTGGCTCGCCCGCATGCAGGCCGCCATGCACGCCGCCCTGCCTGGCCTCGAGGAACTGGCCGCGCTGATCGACGACTGGGGCGTGCACACCGGTTTCGGCCATCGCTCACGCGTCATCGAAGACTTCGCCACGCCCTTCTATCTAGTAGTGAAGGATCCGCAAAAAAATGCCGAGCGGCTCGAGCGGATCGAGCGCGAGGTGGTGCAGCCGTGGCTGGACGCCGGCAAGCGCGACTATTTCATCCACCGCAACGGCAACAACCTGGCGGTGCTGCCGAACGCGCTCAACAAGTCGCACGCGGTGGCCTACGTCACCGAGAAACTGCGCCAGGAGCACGGCGACATCTTGACGTTCGGCATCGGCGACAGCAAATCGGATGCGCGCTTCATGGCCGCCTGCGACTACGCCATCGTGCCCAGCCGTACCCAGTTGGCCGGCCTGACCCTGGGGGCGCTATGAATTTTTCCGGCAGTTATGATGGCGCCGACGTCAGTTTCCTGCTCAAGCCGCTGCCGCTGCAGGACTTCGTCGACGTCGCCGAAAAGGAATACCTGATCCAGTCCGGCCAGCGCCACTACAGCGAGATGCTGTCGCCCGAATCGCTGCCGTCGGCGCGCTACCTGGCCGTGTTCGAGCAGGCCTGCGCGGCCAACCTGGAGCGCATGGCGGCCGACTGCCTGGCGCTGGCGGCGCTGATTACCGAGCGCCGCAGCGGCCCGGTGACGCTGGTGTCGCTGGCGCGCGCCGGCACCCCGGTCGGCGTCGTGCTCAACCGGCTGCTGCCGGCCGTGTTCGGCCGCGCCGCGACCCACTATTCGGTGTCGATCATCCGCGACCGCGGCATCGACCAGGTCGCGCTCGAGCACATCCTGGCGCAGGGCCACGCGCCGGAGTCGATCGTGTTCATCGACGGCTGGACGGGCAAGGGCGTGATCTCGCGCGAGCTGGCCGGCGCCGTCGCTGAATTCAACGCCCGCCGCGGCACCGCCATCGACGGCGGCCTGTACGTGCTGTCGGACCTGGCCGGCACCGCCGCGTGCGCCGCATCGTGCGACGATTACCTGATCCCTTCGAGTATCCTGAACGCTACCGTGTCCGGGCTGATCAGCCGTTCGATCCTGAACCAGGCGATCGGGCCGGGCGACTTCCACGGTTGCGTGTATTACGGGCAGTTCGAGCCGCAGGACCAGTCGCGTTCGTTCGCCGACAGCCTGGCGGCGCGGGCACTGGCGCTGGCCGCGCAGCCGCGCAGTGCCAGCGCGCCGGCCGACAAGGCGCAAGCGGCGGCGGTGTCGCGCGCCTACATGGAGGCGGCGCAGGCGCAGCATGGCATCGGCGACGTCAACATGATCAAGCCGGGCATCGGCGAAGCGACCCGCGTGTTGCTGCGCCGCCCGCCGCGGCTGCTGATCGTGCGCGACGCCGCCGCGCCGGAAGTGGCGCACCTGGCCTTGCTGGCGCAGGAAAAGAATGTGCCGATGGTGGTGGACGGCAAGCTGCCCTACCACGCGGTGTCTTTGATCAGGAGTGCATTGGATGGCTAAGTCGATGGGCGCGTCGCTGTACGTGCCGGCAAATCACAAGAACCTGATGGCGGTGGCCGAAGGCGAACGCATCGGCCACGCCCGCTCGCTGATCTTCTGCACCGAGGACGCGGTAGCCGACCGCGACCTCAGCTGGGCGCTGTTCAACCTGTCGGTGGTGCTGGCCAACATGCGCACCGACAGCGCCGCCGAGCGTTTCGTGCGCGTACGCAATCCCGAGGTGATGGCGCGGGTGCTGGCCATGCCCGGCGTCGAGAAACTGACCGGCTTCGTCATCCCGAAGGCGACGGCGGACAACGTCGGCGCGTATTTCTCCCAGGTCAGCCATACCAGCCACCTGTTGATGCCGACGCTGGAAACGGCCGAGGTCTTCAACGACGACGACATGCGGGCGCTGCGCAAGGTGCTCGAGGCGAGCGCGGTGCGCAGCCGCATCCCGGCGCTGCGGATCGGCGGCAACGACCTGCTGGCCCTGCTGGGGCTGCGCCGTCCGCGCGGCATGACGATCTACCGCACGCCGCTCGGGCCCGTCATCGCGCGGCTGGTGACGATTTTTCGCCCGCACGGCTTCGTGCTGACGGCACCGGTGTTCGAACACCTCGACCTGCCCGACCTGCTGGACCAGGAAGTACAGGAAGACATCGCCTACGGCATGGTCGGCAAGACCGCCATCCATCCGAGCCAGATTGCACCGATCGAGCAGCATTACCGCGTCAAGCCGCGCGACCTGGAGACGGCGCGCGCCATCCTCGACGTCAACGCCCCGGCGGTGTTCAAAATGCACGATTCGATGTGCGAGGTAGCAACCCACCGTGCCTGGGCCCAGCGCGTGGTGGATCAATCGAATGTGTTCGGCGCCCATCCGCACGAAGAGCCGAAGCCGGCCCTTGCGGCGGGCAAACTCAAACTGACCCAAGGAGACTGACATGAACGAATTCTCGCGTGGCCAAAAAGGCAAGCTCGCCGACCTGGGTTGCAACTCGCCCGTCACCGTCGAGCTCGACATCAATGCCGCCGGCATGGCGGTCGACGTTTCCTGCTTCGGCGTCGACGGCAACGACCAGCTCTCCGACGAGCGCTACATGGTGTTCTACAACCAGCTGGCCAGTCCCGAAGGCGCCGTCCGGCTCGAACTCGGCGGCAAGCCGCGCTTCACCGTCAACCTGGAGGCGCTGCCGGCGTCGATCATGAAGCTGGTGTTCGTCGCCGCCATCGACGGCAACGGCACCATGCGCGCGATCGGCCCGAGCGCGCTGACGCTGTCGTCGAGCGTGCGCTTCGCCTGGTCGGGCGCCGATTTCCAGGAAGAGAAAGCCGTCATCGTCGGCGAAATCTACCGCAAGGACGGCGTCTGGCGCTTCGGCGCCGTCGGCCAGGGTTTCAATGGCGGACTGTCGGCGCTGCTCAGGCACTTCGGCGGCGCCGAGGCCGCGCCTGTACCGGCGGCGCCGGCGGCGGCGCCCGTGCCTGCCGCCAAGCCGGTGTCGCTGTCGAAAGTGACGCTGGAAAAGCGCGGCGACAAGGTCTCGCTCGACAAGCGCGGCGCGCGCGGGTTCGGCCCCATCCACGTCAACCTGAACTGGAACCAGAACGCCATCGCGGCGCCGGCGCCGACCGGCTTCCTGGCCAAGCTGACGGGCGCCGCGGCCAGTGCCGGCATCGACCTCGACCTTGGCTGCATGTACGAGATGGCCGACGGCCGCAAGGGCCTGGTGCAGGCGCTCGGCAACGCCTGGGGCGAGCTCGAGCGGCCGCCCTTCATCAAGCTGGCCGGCGACGACCGCACCGGCCAGTCGAAGGATGGCGAGAACCTGCACATCAATGGCGACCATTTCAACGACATCCGGCGTGCGCTGATCTTCACCTTCATCTACAAGGGCGCGCCGAACTGGGCCGCGACGGACGCGGTGGTGTCGATCAGGATGCCGGAGCAGGCGCCGATCGAAGTGCGCCTCGACGGCGGCGGCAACCAGATGATGTGCGCCATCGCGATGATCGAGAACGTCGGCGGCAGCCTGCAGGTGACCAAGCTGGTCGAGTACTTCGCGCAGGAAGGCAAGACCAGCGCGCACGAGATGATGGACCGGCGCTTCAACTTCGGGCTGCGCTGGACCACCGGGCGCAAGGACTGAGGCGCTTGCGGCGAGTCGGGCGCGCCCGGCCGGGCGACGGCGCCGCTCAGGGCCTGGCCTCGCGGGGCTGGTGCGGCAGGCGCTCGCCGTTGAGCAAGCCCCACGCCGTCACCGCCATCACCTGCGCCGACTGCACCAGGTTGTCCGCCTTGACGTGGTCGACCGAGTCGGCCTCGCTGTGCTGGGTGTGGCTGCGGTAGTCGAGCAGATCCTGCATCGCCCCGAAGGCGGGAATGCCGGCGTCGAAAAAGGTATCATGGTCCGAGCCGCGGCCGACCGCATAGACCACGTCCAGCGCGCCCAGGTCGCGGGTCGGCGCCATCGCCGACGTCAGCGCCGCGAACCATGCCTCCACCTTCATGTCGACCCAGCCGGTGATGCGGCCGGCGCCGGCATCCTGCACCAGCACCGCCTGGATCTTGCCCCGCTCGGCCTGGTGGGCGGCCAGGTAGGCCTTGCTGCCCAGCAGGCCCTGCTCCTCGCCGGAAAACAGCACCACGCGCAAGTTGCGCCTGGGTTTCAGGCCCGAGGCATGCATCGCCCGCAGCACTTCCATCATCACCACCGTGCCGCTGCCGTTGTCGGTGGCGCCGCTGCCGAGGTCCCATGAATCCTGATGGGCGCCGAGGATGACCATCTCGCCGGCGCCATCGGTACCTGGCAGGTCGGCGACGACGTTGTAGGCCTGCACCGGCTGCTTGCCGAAGCCGCCTGTCAGTTCCATCTCGAGGCGCGGGACGACGCCCCTGGCGAGCAGGCGCTTGAGCAGGCTGGCGTTGTCGCGGCTGATGATGCCTGCGCCGCGCTGGAAGCTCGCGTTCGGCCCGCCCCACATGTCGAGCAGCCTGCCTTCTTTCGCCGACACCGACAGCACCGCGGCAAAACCTGCCGAGGCGATCGCAGTCCGGACGTCGGCGCGGTAGCGCGCGATGTCCTGCTGCTGCGCGGCGGTCGGTTTCGGCGTCGATGCGACCAGCACGATCTTCCCCTTCAGCGCAGGCAGCGCCGCCCTGAACTCGTCGAGCGTCCTGACGTCGAGCAGGGCGACGTCGGCCGTGACGACGCCGCCGGTGCCCGCCGTCCACGCCTGCTGCGCGATGTCGAGGGCCATGCCGTTGGCGTTCACCAGGCGGGCGCGGGCACGGCCGCGCTGCCACGGCCTGCCGAGGTCGTACGCTTCGAGGTGCACATCGACGGCGCCGTAGCGCTTGAGCTTTTCCATCGCCCAAGCCTGGGCGGTGCGCAGCTGCGGCGAACCGGTCAGTCGCGCGCCGATGCCGTCGCACAGCTCCTCGAGGTTCGGCATCAGTTCGGAATGGTGGGCGATCTCCTGGATCAGGACGTCCGCGGGCGTGACCGGCTTGGTGGCAGCGTGCGCGGCGTGCATCAGCAGCAAGGCGGCCACTGCGCCGGCCAGCAGTTTGAGCGATGGCAGGCCCATCTCAGCGCTCCGGCATCGGCGGCAGCGCCTTGACGAATGCCGCCAGCTGGCCCTTGTCGCGCAGCACGATCGCCTGGTCGAGTTGCTCGGAACGGTTCTCGGGACGCTTCGCCAGCAAGCTCTCGTAGGCGCGCAGCAAGCCTTCGACGCCGGCCAGGGTCTTCGCTTCGAATTGGGCCTTGTCGGTTTTTGGATCCTTGATCTGGTGTTGCACCTGGAAGGCGGCGCTGCTGAGGGTGTGGTGGAAGCGCAGCACGCGCTTCAGGTCGCCCTTGGCGGCGCCGTTCATCATCCAGAAGGCGCCGTTGTCGGGGCCGAACTGGTAGTCGGGAACGTCGTCGGCCCATTTCTCGAACCAGCGGCCGTCGGCCGACGTCATCACGGCGAGGGGATCCTTGTCGGCCGCGGCGGCCAGTTGGACGATACGGGCGTTTTCCTCCGCGGTGGAGGGGCCGCGCGCGGCTTGGGCGAAGGCCGGCGGGGCGAACGCGCCGCAGAACATGAGAAAGGTGCAAAGCTGAACGAACAGGCGGCGGAAAACCATGTGGATGCTCCAGGTGGATTGATCGAAATGGCGGCCCAGGCGGGGCCGCACGATGATCTCCTGTCGCAAGCGTCATGCCAGCCCTTCGGCAGCAGTAACACACCGGCTGTTGCAGCCGTCGAGTGTACGGTTGCGGACAAACAGCGTGCGGGCCCGGACACCGCTCACACGCCGACCAGGCATCAAGCCGCCAGTTGCGCCGCCATCTCGGCGAACACGATGCCGCGCGCGGCGCGCAGCAGCCGCATCTCCCCGGCAAAGTAGTGGCGCGCCCTTTCTGGATCCGGACAATGCGCCAGTGCATCATCCTGTGCGGCCTGAATTGCGGCGACGAGCTTGTCGGCCTCCCGCGGCACCGCCGCCAGCAAAGCGTCCAGCTCGCGCACGGCGGTGCGTGTCGACAATCCTAACGCGCTGCCCGCCGCCAGCAAGTGAGCGCGCCGGACCTCGCCGAAGCTGGTGGCGTCACCGATCGAAAACGCCAGTTCGGTGTGCGGCCATCGCGCACTGTCGCCGCCGAACGCCCTGGTGTCATACACAGCGGTGCAGAGCATGTCGTAGGCAGGCGCAAGGTTGATACCGTCTGCACCGACCAGGAACGAAATGTTCTTGAGGTGATTGTCACCGTTGCCCACCAGTACGTTGAACACCAGCCAGCGGTACAGCTGCAATCGCGCCGCCGCCTTCGACCGGCAATATGCCAGGGCCGCGACGAGGGTGTCGAGACGGGCTGCGGAATACTTGAACGCGCGCGACTTGTTGAGCAACTGGCAGGTATCGATGACGTGCCTGCGCTGCACCTCGGCGACGTGCACGGCGAGGCCGCCGGCCACGCCCTTGGGCACGATCCGGTCGAAACGATCGACCAGGTACACCGGTTCCGGCGCGTAGCGGCGATGCACCGCCGGCACGTCGAGCCCGACTGCCCGGGCCAGCCGCATCGTGAAATATTCGTTCATCACGGACGCCGGATAGCCGCCACCCTGGAAATTCGGTTTGAGGATGTGCGTCGACGGCGTCGCGGGCAAGGGTTCGTACAGGGCGTCGCCATCGAGAACGACCAGCATCTTGTGCTGCGCACCGGCCAGCGACATACGCTTGGGCGCGTCCTTGGTCAGCGACGCGTTCGGAAGATTGAGGATACGGGCGTTCAATTCTTCCAGCGACAGCGGCCGCAGGCCGACGTCCGCCGGCACAGGACTGGCCGCGTCGCGCAAGACGAGGGAACCGGCCGATTCAGCGCCAAAGTAGGCGAGCAGACCAAATGCATCTTCGGTATCCAGGCCGGCGTCTTTCGCGATCACCGTGCGCAGCGCTTCCTCAGGCAGAAGATTGTCGAAGTACCACTGCACCGGGCGGTTCGAGGCGCCATCGGCGAGGACGCGTTTTTCGCGCGGCAAGGCGGGCGACAGGTCGAACGCCAGCGCCGAGGCGATCCACCCCTGCGCGTACTCGAACTGCCACAGGTTGTTTTCCTCACGGAGGTTGCCGACGAGCGCGTCGTTCACCAGCACATCAAGCTGCCGTACGCTCATTTCTCGCCCGCGGCGCGTGCTGCGGGTTTCCTGGGCGTGTAAGGCTTCACCCCTTTGCGCTGGAACATCGCCAGCGTGTCGCTCACCTCATCGGGCACGTCGGCACGCAACTCGATGCCCAGTTCGGCAAGGATCTTCATGACGCGTCCGAGCTGGACAGTTTCCTTGCCACGCTCGACTTCCCTGACGAACACGGGGCCGACGCCGGCGCTGCCGGCGACGTCATCCATCCGGACGTTCTGGTGCTTGCGCACTGCCCGAATCAACAGTCCCAGCTGCCCGGGCGAGTCAATGTTGACCAACATATCCACTCCAAAATCGATGCGTTAGGATCGATTATGGTCTCGCTCTTCTACCGGGTCAATAAAATCAATGCAATCGCATCGTTTTTCTTTACTCTCAAGTCTGACATAGATTAATCGATGCGATCGCATCGATAAATCATGCAGCCTTGGTCCGCTCGTCCGGCTTGCCGACTTGGTACCAGTCGACCTTGCGGGTTGCCACCATCATCGCCGCCAGCACGCCGAACAGCAGGAAGCTGCCCAGCATCAGCGCATTGTTCTCCGATATCAGCAGGCCGTACAGGGCGCAGTACAGCAAGGCCAGCGCGCCGCCGAAGCCCATGCCGCGGCGCCAGTCGTGCAAGACGTAGGTCAGGTAGAAGCCGATCAGCCCGGTGCAGGCGGCGCTGGCCGCCACGTAGGCCAGCACGAAGTCGACGTGCTCCGACAGGCTCACCAGCAACAGGAAAAACAGCGCCAGCGCCAAGCCCACCAGCAGGTACTGGATCGGGTGGATCGGCAGGCGCCGCAGGATCTCGAACACAAAAAAGGCGGCGAAGGTGAGCGCCACGAACAGGATGCCGTACTTGGTGGCGCGCTCGGCCAGCGAGTAGACGTTGACCGGCTCGATGAAGGCCACGCTGAGCTTGTCGATGTTGCCGCCCTTGCCTTCCGCGGCCGGCGTCAGCTCGGCGCGCCGCAGTTGCTGCTGGGTGTCGCTGGCCAGCGACGAGATGCTCCACTGCGCGCTGAAGCCGGCGTCGCCGATGGCGCGGTTTTTCGGCGACGGCAGGAAGTGGCCGCCGAACTGGGGATGCGGCCAGTTCGATTTGAGTGCGAGCCGGGTTTCCTTCGCGACCGGCGCAAATTGCTGGCTCTCCATGCCGTCCAGGCCCAGCTCGAAGGAGAATATGGCCCGCGCCGGCGCCGCCAGGGCCAGCGCATCGAGCGGCGCATGCAGGCCGCTCTTCATCGACAGCAGCCCGCTGCCCTGGCGAAACTCGACCACCTGGCCATCCCAGGTCAGCTTGGGCGTGTTGCGGATGCCGCGCACGTCGCCGATCGACACGGCGACGAACGGCCGCCCCACCGTCAGGCGCGAGCCGGCGGTGGCGCGCGGCAGCTCGTCTTTGGAAGGCAGGTCGAAATTGCCGCTGAAGGCGTGCTGGCCGCTGAACACCATCACCTTGTGGATGCCGCGGTAGCGGCTGTCGGTGTCGAAGCTGCCGGCCACCTGCAGGTCGTTGGGAAAGACCAGGTGGCGGCGAACGGCTTCCACCTTCTTGCCGGGCTCGCTGTCGGCGCCCGCCTCGTCGTATTCCTCGGTGTAGGGGATCACCAGCACGGGCCCGACCAGCGACTGCGGCCCGACCGAATCGGCGGCGATGCTGTCGACCGCCTGCTTGCGAAACGCCATCCGTTCGCCGATGGTGACCTGGATCAGGATCAGCGCAAAGCCGATCACGACCATCAGCGCGCCGATGATCAGGATTTTAAACAGCAGCGATTTTTGCATGGCGGGCTCGTTGGGTTGGAATGCAACAATTGTAGAAAGTGCCTGTGCGGGGACGATGCGTTCGGCGTGAATCCGTTCTGCCGGCGCCAGTACCGCCAGCCGCAGCGTGGCGCAGGCGCCGCCGGCCGGGTCGTTGGCCACCGCCGCGCTGCCGCCGTGCAGCATCGCCACTTCGCGTACGAAGGTCAGGCCCAGGCCGGTGCTGCGCGCGCCGTCCGGGCGCGGCAGCGAATAGAAGCGTTCGAACAGGCGCGCGCGCGCGAACTCGGGAATGCCGTCGCCGCGGTCGCGCACCGTGAGGACCAGCTCGTCGCCATCGCGCTCGGCACGCAGCGCGATCTCGCTGCCGTGCGGCGCAAAATCGGCGGCATTGTCGACCAGGTTGCCGACCGCCTGGCGCAGCAGCAGCGCGTCGCCGCGCAGCACCAGTTCGGGCGCGTCGACCGTCAATGCCTGGCCGCGCCGCGCCAGCCGGGCCGCACTGTCGGCCTCCACCTGTGCCAGCAGCGTGCGCAGGGCGATCGGCGCCGGCGCGTCCAGCTGCTGCTGCTGCTCCACCTGGACCAGCGCGAGCAAACGCTCGATCAACTGCTTCTGGCGGGTATTCTGTTCGAGGATGTTGCCGAGGAAGTGGGCACGCTGGTCGGCCGGCATGTCCTCGCGCAGCAGCTCGGCCGAGCCCTGGATCGCCGCGATCGGGCTCTTCAGCTCGTGCGCAAGGGTGTGCATCAGTTGCTCGGCGTACTGCTTGCCTTCGAGGCGCACGCGCATCGCTTCGAGCGCCCGGCCCAGTCTGCCGATTTCATTGTTGCCCAGCGCCGGCAGCGCCGCCTTGCCGCCCGCCTCCACCGTCGCCGCATAGGCGGAGAGCTTGCCGAGCGAGCGCGTCAGCGACCACGCAAGCGCGGCGCCGATCAGCAGCGACAGCCCCGTCAGCAGGGCGCCGCCCTCGAGGATGTTGCGCTGGCTGCGCTTGACGAAGGGCTGGACGGTGGCGAATGGCTTGGCGACCGTCAATACACCGATGATGCGCCCGCCGTCGCGCACCGGCGCGGCCACGTGCATGACCACGCTGGCGGCGTCGGCCGGGTCGGCGCGGGTGCTGCGGGTGCCGTACTTGCCCTGCAGCGTCAGGAACACGTCGTTCCAGCGCGAATAGTCCTGGCCGGCGGCCCTGCCGTCGGAATCGAACAGCACCATGCCGCGCGCATCGGTGACGTAGATGCGGTAGCCCAGGCGCGGCTGCCCGCCGTTCTCGGGCACGCTCGCGGCGGCATAGGCGCGCACCCGCGCCAGCAGCGCCGAACCGTCGAACTTGCCTGCCTTGACGTCGTCGGCGACCAGCACCGCCAGCAGGCTGGCGGTATCGTGCAGGGTGTCCTCCAGCGTCGCCTTGACGCCCGGGCGCACTTCCTCGACGAACACGTTGAGCAGGAACCACGCGGCCAGCCCGACGATGAGGAAGTAACCGAGCAGGATGCGCAGCCCGATTCTCATGCGGCAATCAGGCTGTAGCCCATGCCGCGGTGGGTCTGGATCGGGTCGATTGACGGATCGACCGCGCGCAGCTTGGCGCGCAGCGACTTGACGTGGGCGTCGACGGTGCGCTCGAGGGTGTCGGGGGCGCCGTCCCACACCCGGTCCATCAGTTGCGGGCGCGACAGCACGTGGGCGGGATGCTCGATCATCGTTTTCAGCAACAGGTATTCGTAGCGGGTCAGATCGAGCGGCTGGCCGCGGAACAGGATGCGCGCCTCATCGCTGCGCAGTTCGAAACGCGGGGCGGCCGGGTTCGCCGGCGGCGCCAGCCGGCGCAGCACGACGCGGATGCGGGCGACCAGCTCGCGCGGCGAAAACGGCTTGGTGACGTAATCGTCGGCGCCGATCTCGAGCCCGACGATGCGGTCGACCTCGTCGCTGCGGGCGGTGAGGAAGATCACCGGCACGTTGGAAAACTGGCGCAGCTGCCGGCACACCTCGAAGCCGTTCATGTCGGGCAGGCCGACGTCGAGCACCAGCAGCGCCGGCGCCTCGGCGCCCTGTGCGCGCAGCGCGTCGAGGGCGGCGGCGCCGAAGCTGACGTGGCGGGCGAGAAAACCGTCGGTACGCAGGGCGTAGGCGATGCTGTCGGCAATGGCGAGCTCGTCTTCGGCGATCAGGATCGTCTTCATGTGGCGAGTATCGCGTTGTTTTGTGCAGTAGGCAAGAAGTGAGGATGAAGTGGCCGGCTTCACTGGCGCGCGCGGGGCGCCGGCCGCACCAGCAGCCAGCTGGCGGCCACCAGCAGGCCGAACAGCGAATAGGCGGCGGTGAACACCCACGGTTCAGCGTGGTAGAACAGCAGCTGGCTGACCCAGTGGGCGATGAAGTCATCCTCGAAGCCGCCCTGCCCGGCGCGCAGCCGCAGCGATTGCTCGAGCGTGGTCAGCGGGCAGTCGATGCCGAACCACGACTCGGCCGCCACGTAGCCGATCGCGGCAAGATGGACCAGGCGGAAGCGGAAATTGCGCACCCACTGCCAGCGATACCTGCCGCCGAGCAGGATCAGCACCAGGCCGGCGACGATGAACAGCACCAGCGCCGCATGGGCGACCAGCACGGCGTTGGCGAGGAATTGGTAGGATTGCTTGCCCATGCGGCAAGCATAGGGCAAAAAGAAAGGGCCGGGCAATTTGCATCGCTGCAAACTGCCCGGCCCTTCTGATGTTCTGGTGGGCGGTGCAGAATTCGAATCTGCGACCCCTTGGATGTCGACCAAGTATTCTAACCAGCTGAACTAACCGCCCTGAGGGGCCGAATTATAGCGGCTGCAAGCAGGGCCGTACAAGGGGCGCGCGAAAAAAAAGTCGCGCGAGGCTCCAACGCAAACTGCCCGCTCAAGCCAGCATCGCGACGCCATGGTCGGTGCGCTCGGTCAGTATTTCGAAGGCGGCCCGGTTGCGTGCCACAAAACGTTGCGCGGGATGGCCCGCGCGTTCGAGCAGGAGTTCGCAGGCGGCGATCTTGGTGTTCAGGCAGCTCTTGACGCCGCCCGGCGGATTCTCGTACGCCAGGCCGACGAAGGCGGCACGCGGCGCGTGGATGCGCAGGGATACGCGCACGTCGCCGCTGCGCGATTCGATGTGCCAGTCGAAGCTGTCGAGCCGGGCCGAGGCGCGCACCGATTGCAGCATCCCGTTGAGCTGGTATTCGGCGGCGCCGACGCGCAACACCAGCACCGTCATCCAGGGCGACCACAGCGGACCGAGGCGCAAGCGCGCCGTCGCGCATTCGAGGAACACGTCGGGGGCGTCGTCAAAGCCGGCCACCTGGCCCCAGGCATAGGCGTCGGTGTGGCGGCTGCCCCAGTTGTGGTTCTGGCTGCCCGTCCAGCCATCGATGTCGACGGCGGCACCGTTGACTTCGAGACGGCCGTCGAAGCGGGCATTGGGCATCCCGACCAGCGCCTTGGCCTTGGGAAAAGAGCGCGCATAGAACGACGCCGGCAGCAACAGCAGCGGCGCCTCGTTACCGGCATAGCGCAGCGACCAGGCCAGGCTGCTGGCGCCCAGCCGGGCGCTGCCGTCCAGGGCCGTTTCATTCAGGCGGGCGTCGCCGATGCGCATCTCGAGCCGGTCGGCCGGCAACTCGCACTGGTCGAGCGGAAAGTCCTGCTTGACGGCGGCAAGCTGCCCGCTTTCGCCGTCGAAGTACACGGCCCACAGCTGGCAGACGGCGTCGGCGGGCCGCCCCCGCGGCGCGAAGATGGTGTAGCGGATCCAGAAGGCGAGCGCGCGCTGCGGATGATTGGCGCGCACAAAGTAGCTCTCGTAATGCCCGGTCAGCTGGCCAGGCTGGTAGCGGCAACGGTTCCAGGTGCTCATCGACTGGCCCTGCTGTGCTTGCTCATCTCGATTCTCCTGTTTTGCAAAGACAATACCAGCGGCAAGCGTCGCACCAGCAGGTTGAAAAAAAGCCGGAGGCGCATGGGCGGCTCCGGCTTTTTTGCAGGCGGCAATGCCGCCACCGCAACAATTATTGCAGCTTGATCTCGACGTCTACACCCGCTGGCAGGTCCAGCTTCATCAGCGCGTCAACGGTCTTGTCCGTTGGGTCGACGATGTCCATCAGACGCTGGTGCGTACGGATTTCGAACTGGTCGCGCGAAGTCTTGTTCACGTGCGGCGAACGCAGGACGTCGAAACGCTGGATGCGCGTCGGCAGTGGCACTGGGCCCTTGACGACGGCGCCGGTGCGCTTCGCGGTCTCGACGATTTCGAGTGCCGACTGGTCGATCAGCTTGTAATCGAATGCTTTCAGGCGAATGCGGATTTTCTGGTTTGGTGCGGACATGATATTTCCTCTAAAGAGCGAACCGCGCTTATCGCACGGCAATATATGGGGGACCGACATTGTACTATGAAAACTCAGCCAGGAACCCGCGGGTCCCTGGCTGACTTGCTGCAGCGTTGCTAAATTACTTGCTGGCTTCGCTCAGGATCTTTGCAACGACGCCGGCGCCGACGGTACGACCGCCTTCACGGATAGCGAAGCGCAGGCCTTCTTCCATCGCGATCGGGTTGATCAGCTTGACGGTGATCGACACGTTATCGCCTGGCATGACCATTTCTTTGTCCGCTGGCAACTCGATCGAACCAGTCACGTCCGTGGTACGGAAGTAGAACTGTGGACGATAGTTGTTGAAGAACGGGGTGTGACGGCCGCCTTCGTCTTTCGACAGGACGTAGATCTCACCGGTGAAATGGTTGTGCGGCTTGATCGAGTTCGGCTTGGCCAGGACCTGGCCGCGCTCGACGTCTTCACGCTTGGTGCCGCGCAGCAGCAGACCGACGTTGTCGCCAGCCATGCCCTGGTCCAGCAGCTTGCGGAACATTTCCACGCCGGTGCAGGTG
>JBBRXM010000007.1:0-112286 GCA_038248405.1 Burkholderiales bacterium | reverse complement strand
GCGCCCACCTGCTGACTAAGAAGAAGATGTCCGCCACGCCACCGACGCTCAATGAGGTCGTGCGAATGATTGCGCAGGTGGGCGGCTTCCTCGGCCGCAAGAGCGACGGTGAACCAGGTGCCAAGACAATCTGGCGCGGACCTGATCAGGTGTTCGCCGCCGCTGAGACGCTACGCGCACTTCGCGACGGGCTTGGCTGACTTATGTATAACGACATGATTTTAAGCCCCCTTTGCCGATAAGCTGTGGGACAAGAATCAGTACATCATTTCTCGACTCATAGAGTGAATCCCGACAAAGTCGATCATGTTGTTAATGGTATCCGTCTCTTCTGCTGGCCCAACAGATCGTTCCCAAAGACGAATTCCAGTACCAGCACTGTCCCTGAGCTCAGCAATCATCGATGCTGCTGCAGTATCTGTTGCAATGGAAACCTCATTCATTGTCGCTTGTAACGGAATGGCGGATTTCCCCACGGATGGCTCAACGGGTGTACGTGGATGCTTCGGATCACCATATACGATTGCATATAGCCCCTCGATTGTGTTGTCGGACGCGTCCGTAAAATTTACAAATGGATCGTAAGGTATATTGTACTGATTCAACGAGACCGTTTCGCGCTGCCCCCACATATCCAACATGTTCCTTGATCCGGTCAACGTGGTCACGTTGGACTCGCCAATTTCGAATTGATTATCATTCCCAACGGCGACAATGGTCGCCATGTCATCGATTGATGCATAATTACCATTGCCGATAATCGAGGCCACGGTTCCCGCGACCACATCGATATACGCATTCGATAGATACGCTACCAGTCCCACTCCGGAAATATCGACAAAGGGAGTTGAGGTGGTGGGAATGACCAATTCTTCATAGCTCGCATTCGTGCCGTTCCCAATCACGATGGTGTCGTGGATGGTGTTAGCACTGTCGCTTTGAACGACGGTGGCTGTTTCAGCTCCGTTGCCATCGAACCCGAAACTAGTGGAACCGTAACGCGTCGATGTCGTGTAACTAGTTGGAAGGATATATTCGCAACCTGGTAACCAATGGTTCCCTGTAGGTGAAAAATCGCCGGTCAGCCTACTGAAGGTCAATAAGCTTGCGGCTGAAAGCGCAGTGCACAAAGCCGAACCGGAATTCTGGGTTGCAGGGGCGTATTGAAACTGCCTGTCATTTATCTGAGTCATCGTCGACGAAATAAAGCCCCATTCATTGTGCAAATCAGCGCCGGTAGCGAGTGTATCGACCGTACCGGCGTTGGTAATCCACTTGGATACATATGTCGCAAGACTCGGATTTGTTATTGATCCCTGGACAGTCACCAGGTTCCCAAAGGGGCTTGCATGTCCAGGCCCAAGGAAAACGGCCTTTTCGGCTAAAAACGCATTTACCGCTGACGTCCTTTGTGCCTCCGACATCAGTTGATTGCCCATATCTCCAGCGGCGAAAAATTGCTGGCCAGCTGAGTTTGTATAAACGACGGTCCCATGGTAAGCATCTTTCCCGGCAAACGAGTGGCCTGAAACAAAGTATACTTTAATCGACTCCTGACCCATTGTCCATTCCTTATAAAGTTACGGCATTGGTACATCAATAAACGTTTCCAAGCGCGAAATATAGTCGAACTCGCCTGCCGTCCTTGGGAAAAGATATATATGCAGGTTGACCGACACCTTGAAGAAAGTTCCAACCTCGTCCATTTTGTTCAACGAAGCGGTGACTCTATCCGTAAGGGGGTTAATGTTTGGTTCAGTAGACGGATGACGCACAACGAATCCAGCCGCTACGAGTATCACCTCAGCATCATCAAAAGAGGTACCTAATGGTATGTATTTAAAGATTATTGTTCTTAGGATCTCGGCCTTTTTTTGGGGCGACATATTGTGAGTGCCTTCACTTGCGCTCTTCAATTCAGAACGCAATTGCTTTCCCGCCAGCTGCAAAGACGAAGTACGTGGCTCCACTGAAAGACGCCCCGGTGGAGAAACCGGGGTTTCGCCGTGCCCACAGCCTACTGCGGTGGCTAAGGCTGCTAACACTAGATATTGCCTGCCGTACGATAAGAACATGTCTTTCCCCTGCAAAAATGCACTCGCGCTAAAAATGCCCCAAACCGGTATCAGGCAAGGCCGTAGCTTAAGAAAAGGTGAAGGGCGACATTGTTGCAATTCCGCGCCAACCCACGTCGCGCACGATCATAGTGAGTTAGTACCTCAACCCTTTTAAACGCGCGCTTTCCAAATTATGCGCTTGAAATTGCGCTAAACATGCGCGAATTGTAACGTCGTACACGTTCTACTTCGTGATACGCACAGTATCCGTAGCGAGGGCCCGACCATGACATTGGGCTTGCCTAGATCCGCGAGCCGGGAAATCCGGAGATGCATCGCAAGGAGCCCACTTGACGAGGCGCTGTCGCCTGGCGTCGAATTGTCCGCCGACGAATCGCCGAGCTGGTGATCGGGCGTTGCGTGGTTCTGGCCGAGTCGGTCAACGACTGGAACGCATTGCGCAACGCGGTGGCGCCTGCTGCCCGAGCAGCCGATCGACGACGCCAAGAAACTTGCGCAAACGCGCGCGTTCCGCCCGATGCCGCTGACCGGCCTGGCGTTGTCGGCCCGCTTCGCGGTCCAGACCAAGGTCATCACCTCCACGAAAGTGGCGGCGCTGCTCGAGGGCAGCGGGCAGCCGCGCCAGACGGTGCTCTACAGCGCCCATTGGGACCACCTCGGCATCGGCGCACCCGACGCCCGCGGCGACACCATCTACAACGGCGCCATCGACAACGGCACCGGCCTTGCCGCCCTGCTGGAACTGGCGCGCGCCCATGGCAACGGGCCGCGTCCGCAGCGCAGCGTGGTGTTCCTCGCGTGGATGGTGGAAGAAAAAGGCTTGCTCGGGTCCGAATACTATGCCGCCAACCCGCTGTATCCGCTGGCGCAAACGGCGGCGATGATCAACATGGACGCGCTCAGCCCCCATGGACCTGCGCGCACCTTCACCATTTCCGGCAACGCCAAGCTCGACCTGCTCGACCAACTGGTGACGATGGCGTCGCGGTGGAACCTGGCGTATGTGCCGGACCCGAAACCGGAAGCTGGCTACTTCTTCCGCTCCGACCACTTCCCCCTGGCCAAGCTCGGGGTGCCGGCCATTTCCTTCAAGTCCGGCCAGGACTGGATCGACGGTGGCGTTGCGGCCGGCGACGCCTGGGACGCGACTTACCGCAAGAGCCACTACCACCAGGCATCGGACGAATGGGGCGCGCAGTGGCCGTTCACCGGCATGGCGCGCGACCTCGAGCTGCTATACGCGCTCGGCCGTGAGCTGGCCGAGTCGTCGGCGTGGACCAACTGGGCGCAGGATTCGGAGTTTCGGGCAGTGCGCGACCGCAGCGCCGCAAGGCGCGAGCAGGTCGCGGCAGGAGGGAGCGGGCGCCGCCAGCACGCCGGCCGGCGTCAGGGCAGGATCCGGCTGCCGACGCGGCGCCCGCCCACCGCTTTCATGTATTCGACCAGCGCCAGCCGCTGCGCGTCGGTGAAGCCGGCGTTGCCGTAATCGTGGCCCAGGTTGGAGTTGCCGGCGATAACGCTGCCAGTCTCGTCGCGCGTGGCGAAGACGAAGGTATTGTCGGGCCGCGCGGCATCGGCGACGAAGCCGACCTTGACCGGATCGAACTCGCGTGTTCCCAGGAGGAACGAACGGGGCCGGCTCTCGGGCGGCAGCAGCAGGTCGTACAGGGTCGGCACCGAGCCGTTGTGCAGGAACGGCGCCGTGGCCCAGACTCCCGTTAGCGGGCGCCCCTTGTAGGCCAGCCGCGTCGTGTCCTTCGCGTCCATGCAGCGTTGCAGGCGCGCGTCCTTGCCGTTTGCCGGCATGAGCGCGCTGGGCGGCAGCGCCTTGCGCCACTGGAAGGGCTTCGCCGCGGCCAGCATCTGCGCCAGCTCGCTGGGGTTGACCGCTTCCTTGGCCAGTTCGCCGCGGCGGTTGAAGATCGAACCGATCACGACGGTGCCGAGCAGGTCCGACAGCGCTTCGACGTCGCCATATTTGCGGCCGACGAAGAGCCGCTCGGGGGTGTTCTTCAGCACGCCCGTTTCGCTCTGGTAGCTGTAGGCATTGCAGGCCATCCACGGATCGGTGCCGAGCGGCTGGGCAGCGAACAGCGGCGTCAGGTTGGCGGTGAATTTCCGGGTCAGGTCGTCGCGTTCGATCACCTCGTGGCAGGACGCGCACGCGTTCGGCTGGTTGAACAGCGCCCTGCCCGCCTCCCATTTGCCGGCGTCGATCGGCGGCAGTACGCTGGGCCACGCCGGCGGCTTGAGCCGTGTGACGAGCTTCTCGAGAGCGATCAGATTGCCCATGTCGGCGCTGGTGCGGTAGCCGTCGAGGCTGGGAGTGGTCAGCGTGAGGTCGGCGAAGACGCCGGTGGCCTCGCCGACGTTGCGGCTCAAGGCGCCCAGGTCGATCTTTCCGATGACCTTGTTGGACGCCATGCCATTCCACTGCACGACGTCGTGTTGATGGGTATTCCACAGAAATGGATAGCTGACGGGCGCGTCCGACGGATTGCGCGGCAGTGCGGCGCCGCCGGCGTGCAGGCGTATCTTGTTGAAGATATGTCCGAAGGCGTCCACCCGCGCGAAGCCGTACTGCAAGTCGGTGTGGTTGGCCTCTTCGACCAGGCGTTGCCACCGCACCAGCGAACCGAGCGCAGCTTTGAGCATGGCCCGGTTGGCGGCATCGTCGGCGCCGGCCAGCACCTGGCCGGCGAACCGGTTCCATTTTTCCTGGTCTTGCAGGGTAGCGGCCAGGGCCCGGTTCATCGACGTCATGAAGCCCTGGAAATCGGCGAGTGCCGGCGCGCCCTCGATGCGCATGCGGTTGCCCTGGTACGCCAGTTCGCCCGTGTGGCAGGCGGCGCAGTTCATGCCGACCCAGGGCTCGCTGTCGCCCTGGCCTTTCCGCCAGCGCAGCCTGGTGACCTCGGAGAAGTGCTGATCGTTCTGGGCGTCGACGACGAAGCCGACCGGCAAGGCGGTCGAATTGGTCAGGTAGCGAAAGGACTCGATATGGCTGCGCTGCAGGAAAGCCCGCTCGACGTCGGCCTGCTCGAGCGCGCCCAGCCATGAATGCGGAATCAGGCGCGACCCCTGGGACAGGCTGTGCCACTGCGCCTGTTCAGGCAGCGACCAGCCCTGGTCGATCACCGCCGACGCCTTGCCGGCGATGCGGGCCGCGCCGAGGCCGGCGGCGACAATCAACACACTGCCCAGCGTGAGTTTCCCGATGCCCATCGCACGGCTCCGTTTCGTCCGATTCAATTCGCGCGCTACCCCGGGCCAGTGTAGCAACGCGAATTATTGACGAGGATGACCTTGCTTAATGACGGATGAACTCGCTTGGGCGCCTTATTTCGGCACGATGCGCAGCAGGCGGCCGTTGTCCTCGTCCGTGAGGGCGTAGAGGTAGCCGTCGGGCCCCTGGCGCACGTCGCGCACGCGCGCGCCGATGTCGAGCCGGTCCTGGGCGAGCGCATTGCCGTCCTTGTCGAGGGCGATGCGGCGGATGTCTTTCGCGGCCAGGCCGCCGCTGAAGACGCTGCCCTTCCACTGCGGAAACTGGCTGCCGGTGTAGACCGCCAGGCCGGACGGCGCCGGCGACGGCACCCACGCCACTTTCGGGCCCGTCATGCCCAGGACGGCGCGCTGGCCGATCGGCTCGCGGCTGCGGTAGTCGGCGCCGTAGCTTTGCAGCGGCCAGCCGTAATTGTTGCCGCCTTCGATCAGGTTCAGTTCGTCGCCGCCGCGGGGGCCATGCTCGGTGGCCCAGACGCGGCCCGACACCGGGTCGCGCGCCAGGCCCTGGATATTGCGGTGGCCGTAAGACCAGATTTCCGGACGCGCGCCCGGACGGCAGGCAAGCGGATTGCCGGGCGCGGGCTTGCCGTCGGCCGTCAGGCGCAGGATCGAGCCGTTGTCGGTGGCAAGGTTCTGCGCCTGTTCGCGCGCCAGCCGGTCGCCCACGCGCTGCGGCGGGTTGCCGCCGTCGCCTATGCTCATCAACAGGGTACCGTCCGGCAGGAACAGCAGCCGCGAACCGAAGTGCTCGCCGCCGCTCTTGCCCTGCTCGTTACGGAAGATGGTCTTGATGTCGTGCACGCGCTTGCCGTCGAAGATGCCCTGGACCAGGATCGTGCGGTTTTCCGCTGCCGTGCCGAACGCCATCGTCATGTAGACGCGCGGATTGACCTTGTCGGCCGGGTGCAGCGCGATGTCGAGCAGGCCGCCCTGCCCGCCCGTGAAGACGGGCGGCAGACCTTCCAGCGGCACCGGCACCAGCTTTTTGCCGTCAAGCAGGTGCAGCTTGCCTTCCTTGCTGGTAATGAGCATGCGGCCGTCCGGCAGCCAGGCCATGCCCCACGGCTTGGGGATGCCTTCGACGACGGTCTCGGTGCGCCAACCGGATGCCGCGGGCGGCTCGCCGGTCGGCTCGATCTGCGCGAACGCGCTTGGGGTCAACGCGGCCGACAGCGCCAGCACGGCGCCGGCAAGCAAGGTGGTTTTCCAACGTATTTTCATGAGGACTCCTGGGGGACTGGACTTGACATGCTGGAATCGTACATGATTACGGCGGAGCGACGAGCACGGTGGATTTGTGGCAACCGGCGCGGCGTCGCATTGACAGACCCAGGAGACCGAATTGAACGGACCGAACTCGGCGAACGCGCATCCAATGGAAGGATTCCCGCAGGTTTGCTACATCAAGAATACCGTGAGCAATCCCGCCATCATCGTCGGCGACTATACCTATTACGATGATCCGGAAGACTCCGAGAACTTCGAGCGCAACGTTTTATATCATTTCCCTTTTATCGGCGACAAACTGATCATCGGGAAATTCTGCGCGATCGCGCGGGGCGCCAAATTCATCATGAACGGGGCGAACCATAAGCTATCCGGATTCTCCACCTATCCATTCCAGATATTCGGCAGCGGCTGGCAAAAGGCGACGCCGCAGCCCGGCGACCTGCCATACAAGGGCGACACGGTGATCGGCAACGACGTCTGGATCGGCTATGAGGCGCTGGTGATGCCCGGCGTGACGATCGGGGACGGTGCCATCGTGTCGTCAAGGTCGGTCGTCGTCAACGATGTGCCGCCCTACACTGTCGTTGGCGGCAATCCGGCGAAGCCGCTGAAGCAGCGCTTCGAGCCGGAAGTGGTGGCGGCGCTGCAGGCAATCGCCTGGTGGGATTGGCCGATAGAAAAGATTACCCAGCATTTGGCGGTGATTACGGCCGGGGATATCGATGCGTTGCGCGCTGCCGCGCCGACTGGCGGCCCCGGCTAACCTCTTTCAAGTCAATTTGCCGCGCGTTTTTTCACGACGAAGTAGGCTTCGGGATTGAGCCAGGTGCCGAGCATGTCGAACGGACTGGCCGACGCGCGGGTGCGGGCGAACCGCTCAGAAACATGTCTGCGAAAGATCCGATGATCGAATCCCAGGTGTTCGTGGTGAACTTCGACATCAGGCGGTAATAGCCCGAGCGGACGGTTGGTCGGCGGAAAACCAACGAAGGCGCGCAGCACGTTGACAGGACGGGCATCGTAGGCGCCGAAGCGTCGGCTCATTCGGAACAGTCCCTTGTACAGCGCGGGAACGCCAACTTCGACGGGCACGCCGAAAATGACTTCGGCGCCGGGCCTGATCAGTTCGTCGATCTGGTCGAGGGCTTCGGCGCGCCCCTTCAGCGGGATGTGTTCGAAGACCTCGAGGCAAAACAGCACATCGACGCGCCCTTTGGGCAGCGCATCGAACGCCGAATAGAACGCGATGCGCGGCACGTCCGACAATTCGCGCCGGGCCTCCGAGAGCAGATCCGAGCAAGGTTCATAGCAGATGATCGTCGCGTTAGGATATTCGAGCACCAGCGACTTGCACAGTTCACCACTGCCGGCGCCAAAGTCGAGGACGAGGCGCACGTTGTCCTTCTCGATCGCTGCGGCGCCGATTGCCGACGACAATCGGCGCCGCTGCAGCCAGCGCTTGACTGGATTTCTGTCGTTGAATACGCCTTCTGTATAACTCACTGAGTTGCTCCGGTACGGGTTCGACGAGTATCGTACCAGTGCGATGGGCATGTCGCCGTTACTGCACGAGCCCGCCTCGGTCCTGCTCACTGCGATGAGGTATCAGGCCGCACCTTCGAGCTTGACGGCCTTGATGCTGGCCCCGGCGTTCTTGCACATCCCGCCGCAGGCGAGGTCGAAGCGCCAACTGTGGCGCGGGCAGACCACGTTCAGGTCGTCGTCGATGCTGGCGTACATCAGGTCGCCACCCTGATGAGGGCAATAGCGGTTGATCTCGTACTTTTCGCCTGCGTGGGAAATCACGATGCGCTCGTCCGAAAGGTTCAGGCTTTGCACCAGCGACTCGGCCAGGTTGGATTCATCTGCAAACAAGAAGATGTTGGCGATCGTGTTGTACACATCAGGCTGGCGCTGGACAGTCGCTTGCATGCTCAGTGCGATGTCCTGCCAGCGCGCTTCCCCGCACATGAGGGAAAAATACTTGGTGCTGGCCTTGACGATGAGGCTCGGTGGCTGCGGCGCGCCGGACGCTAGCAGCGCCTTGCTGGCCAGGTCCACCTGCAGCCAGTCTTCGTCGGCTGGGCCCCAGTTGAAGGCGACCACCGGGGTGTCTGGCGGCAAGGCGATGTCGGCAATCAGGTCGAGCCGGCGCTGCAGCACTTGCGCGAAGCGCTGCCTGGAAAACGTATCGTCGATCGCTTCCCACGCGTGGCGATGGGTTGCGCGGTAGGTGCTGAGCTGGTCCGGACTCGGGCCGGTGATCGGCACGTGGCTCGCGTCCGGGCCGACGCGTTCGCCCGGCCGCGGATACAGCATGTTCACGATCCCGTTCTGCCTGAGGTAGTTGTCGAGTTCGTCCTGGTGGATGAAGATCGTTCCGCTGCCAGCGTTCAGCGCCGGGTCGAGAAAGGGAAAGAAAGCGGGCCCCGCGGCAGGGACGAAGAAGCGCGGCTTGAGCACCCTGACCCCGCCGAGCACGTTGCGCAGCTTGCTCGCCACTTTCTTCTTGGCCACGAGGCGGCGCTGCTCGGCCGCCAGCTCGAAGCAGGCCGGATGCCAATTTGCGCCCGAGAACTGGACAGAGTAGTAGTCGATCGGGCCGAGTTCCTTGGCAAGCAGCGGTAGCCGGTCGAACAGTTTGCAGTCGTTCTGGTTGAAGAAGGTGAGCCCTGGCGCCGACACGAACACCGCGCTGTCGTGGTTGATGCCGCCGTCGTCGATGAAAACCCGGAATCGGATGTCGGTGCCTACCGTGTTCCCTTCGGCCATTTCGCGTACCCGCAGATCCATCGCGCGCAATGAATTGAGCAGGAACTTGTCCTTGTATGCCGGGATGTACACCGTCGATTGCGGATGACTGGAGAAGACTCCCAGCGTCTCCTGGTCGAAATGGTCTTGATGCTCGTGTGAAAGAAAGATCGAGAGGCGCTTCTCGGCGCAGCGCTTTTGCAGGGTGCCGCGCAGGTGGCCGTTGGCCGGCCACTGGTGCCAACTGCCAAAGAAAGCGCCCGTATTATTAAGCCATGGGTCGATCAGCAAAGCTTCATGGTCAGTCTCGATGAGGAAGCAGTTATGCCCCCAAAAGGTGAAATCAGCGGTCATGGAGGATACCTGGAAGAGTGTAGGGAGTGCCAAGGCGCCTTTAGCCTAATCCTCACCCCTGCCAATCATTTGATGAGGCATAAGGACCGCGCGCCACCATTTTGCATGCTTGACGCAGAGCAAATACGGATCGTTCCGCACCTCGGGTCGGAATCCAGGACAGAAAAACAGCGTGCAGGTCACGCGTGATGTTTGGAGGCGTGCCCCGCACTTCGGCTCCTGTTGAGTCGTATCAAACGGTGTCCGGCCTCTTGTAGCATCCTTGCAGTGCGCGCTGCAGATGGTTCATGCGCTTCCACTGCCGGCCCAGTCTCGTCGAAGATTCGATGCACAGATGACCAATCACTCCTCTCTGCCGGCCTTTTCAAAAATCGCCTTTATGGCGATGCTGGTCGCTCTCCTGTTGTTGTTCACACCTTTCGAAGAATCCGGCGCACGGCCGACGATGCTTCCAAAGTATCTCGCAGCCGGCGCGTCGATTCTCCTCCTTGGCCCATTGTTCTTATTTGGGAAAATCCGATTCACGCAGCCGTCCCTGCTCGTGCTCGTCATACTGTTCACGCTCCTTTTCCATGTGGTCATCGTCAGGCCGGTGCCACCTCAATTCGCGCTTTTGATCGCAGCCAACCTGGCGTTAGCGATCGGGATATACGAAGTGCGCTTCACCTACAAAAGGGAATTCGAGGCTGCAGTCGCCTGCCTGCTGATAATCAACGTACTGGCGCTGGTGGTTCAGATGGGTCTGTTTTATTTTGTCAGTAATACCATCTACGATATTCATAAATTACTCTTCAGGTCGGAAAGCCGGGTCGTCGAAGATTATTTCAACATCGCCCGATTTTCCGGCATTCAGGTGGAGCCAGGCACGTACGCCAACTTCGTATCGTGCCTGGTTGCCATTTATGTATTTTCTACGGAGTTCAGCAAGAAGGTGGCGGTGTTGGCGGTCGCGTCAACGTTTTCCGTGCTGATGACCCATTCCGCATCCTCGATGTTTTTTGCCGCCATCCTGCTGGTCCTGTTCGGTTGGTTATGGCACAAGAGGATCACATTGCTCCAAATGCTTCTGGTGTTGGGGGCAATTGTCTTTTATGTTTTCGCTTCCAACTTTGTCGACCACCTTCTGATTCGCTTCGGCGACAACGATCCCAGCTTGTCATACAAGATGTTGGGGATAAACACGTACCTGAATTCCAGCATGGAAGAAAAATTCATCGGATTCGGATTCGGCAGCGACCCATGCAACGAGTGCCACTATCAGGACATAGGTTTTATCCTCAACCTCGTCAGCCGGGGTGGAATCATCCTGCTATTGCCGTTTTCGTTCCTTTTGTTTCGCGCCATAAGGCTGCACGGAATACTTCTCGCCACGCTTATTTTCTCGCTGCCGATGTATTGCATCATGTACTTTTATGAGGCGCCGATCTGGATGTTCATGCTGTTTGCGATTGAACGTAAGCTGCTGGACAAGCAGGTGCGAGCGGCTAAGCCCAACGCGGCATCGATCGCTTTTCAGCCAGCCGGTATTTCCTCGTACAACGCGATGAATACCTCGCCGGGCACCACTCCGACGACTATGCCATGACACGCGACAGAGTGAACGAAATCGATCTGTTGCGATTCTTGGCGGCGCTATCGGTCGTTTTCTACCATTACACATTCCGCGGCCCCGCCGGCGGCTTTTCAGTGTTGTCATATCCGCTTCTGGCGCCCGCGACCCAATACGGCTACCTCGGAGTGGAATTATTTTTCATGATCAGCGGATTTGTCGTCCTGATGACAGCAGCTGCCAGCGCGCGTTTGCGCGATTTCTGCATTTCGCGAGTCGTACGGCTCTACCCCGCATTTTGGGCATGCTGCACGATCACGTACGCTGCCACTGTCGCATTCGCGGACCCGCCGAGCGCGACGTTCGACCAATACTTGTTCAACATGACCATGGTAAGCGGCCTCTTCAGAATTCCCCCGATCGACGGCGCGTACTGGTCATTGTTGGTCGAGATACGATTTTATGCACTTGTTGCGGCGGTCCTGGCGATCGGAAGGATTCACCAGGCGCAGCGCTACCTCGTCTTCTGGCTGCTGGCGTGTATAGGGCTCGAATTTCTCGCCATGCTCCCGATCAGCGGGATACCGGCACAAGCGCTGCACTACATGCGCTATTTCCTGATAACAAATTACGCAACGTATTTCATCGCTGGCGCAAGCTGCTTCCTGATATGGCAGAAAGGCGCCTCCTTGACCAGATTGGCTGTGCTCGCGGGGTGCTGGGGCCTGGCGATTTTCCAGTCCGAAGCCATCGTGCGCAAAGTCATCGAAGAAAATCAAGGGACGACATTGAACACGACTGTCGTCAACGGCATACTGACGGTATTTTTCTTGATGATACTGCTCATTGCATTGCGGCGAACGGGATCGATTGCGACCTATCGCTGGCCGCTTGCCGGAGCAATCAGCTATCCGCTGTACCTTCTTCACCAGAATATCGGCTACATGATCTTCAATCGTCTCGCCCCCGCCCTTGGCGCCGATGTACTACTTGTCGGAATGATCATCGTTGTCATTGGAGCGGCGTTTTTGGTGCACGTGGTCGTTGAGCGGAGGTTCGCACCGCGTTTGAAGATTGCCCTGACGTCGATATCGACAGGCCGCGCGAAGGTGCCGTCGAATATGTCGGGCTCAGATCCGTAGGTTCAGTAGCGGTGATTTACTGGCCTGCCCAACAGGAATCGAACCTGTGACCCTCAGCTTAGAAGAGAGGCTACCGCTAGGCGACGCAAATCGCTGTTTTGTGCTTGATTCCATTAGCCTGCACCACGTCCAATAGCGCACTTAATTACTGGCGGCGGGGCTAACAACAGGCCTGTGGGCAAGCGATTATCCAGCCCTTGCGCTAATTACTCAATCCGTTTGTTTACCATCATCACGGCCTTTCCTCCGGTCAACCAAAGTAGAGATTCAACTACTTGGAGGCAGCTATGTCGTTCATTTGCAAAGACGTCGACAGCTTGCAGGATCAGCCCAAACTCGGCGACGGCGGCTGCGTCGACCTCATCAAGAAATGCATCCCGGCGCTTGCCAATGTACATACAAGCCTGTGGCGACCCGGCGCGCGCGTTGTGGACGTGAAGAATCTGCCGCGCGGAACAGCGGTAGCCACGTTCGTGGACGGGCGCTATCCTGGCCTGAAGACTGGCAATCACGCCGCCCTCTACCTTGCCACCTCTGGCGCCGGATTCTACGCAATGGACCAATGGGCAAAAAAGGAGAAAATCTCCCGGCGGCGCATTGACCCCGGCCGCACGATGCGAAATGGCACACTGTACGGCAGCCCCAGCGACTCGGCCCAGGCTTTCTACGTGATCGAGTTGCCGTGAGCCGCCCGTTGCAATGGTTTCTGATTGTCGCCGCGATGACCCTTCCGCTTGCCGTCCTGGCTGAGCCTGTTGCTTGCCCGCCTACGCTCGATGCCGGCGCTGTTCGCGTGGTGCGTTACCCTTCCGGCTGGGAGCCGGTGCCGGCGCAGCTGGTGCGGCTGTCGAGTGGTGGGCTAATGCGTGGGCATCCGCAGGATGAAGGTTATCTGCGCGGCGACGAGGTGCGAGGCGGTCGCGCCTCGGTCAGTCGATTTGCGCCCGGCGAGGAAAAGTGGCTTTGGTGCGGCTACAGCGGCGGAGCTATTCAGATTGCCAAGCGCCTGCCGAATGCGGCAACGGTTTGCACGGTGTCGTACACGCTCAACCGGAACGAGGTCACGGCGATCACGGCCGCCTGCCGCTAAAGCATCGGGCACAACATCATCCCATACCCTCGATTACGGCGCCCTGCTCGCCCTCGTACTTCCGCCCGCGCACCAAGCCACGCAGCAGCGCAAGCACCTTGTCGCCAGGCGAGGCGGTCGCCGGCAGCTTGTCGAACTGGTAGACCGGCGCGACCGGGACCGTCTTGGCGCATGAGCAAACGAACGGGGTCAGAACGAACGGGGTCAGTGCCGACAAACGTACACGGGCAGAACGGTGGCAGTGGCAGAGGGGGGCGTCGTCGCCAACAGTCGAGACCGTGTCCGTTTGTCGGCACTGCCCCCCCGTGTCCGCTGCCCCCCGTGTCCCCTGCAGCCATCGCTTGACCGGGTTTTTGTCGCTAATTACGCCTTCTGTCTAACTTACTCAGCTGCTCCGGTACGCATTCGACGTTATCGTACCGGTGCGGTGGGCATGTCGCCGTTACTGCACGAGCCCGCCTCGGTCCTGCTGACGGCGATAAGGCCGACCGGGATCTCCGGACCGAACAGGTCGATGCCGCGTTGCAGCGCCTGCTGCAGCGGCATGCCGTCCTTGATCCAGCGATACACGCTGATGGCCAGCAAGTGCCGAATGATGTGTTCGCCCACGCCGGTAGCGGCGACGGCGCCCGCCGGGCCGGCGTAAAAGCCGCTGCCGACCAGCGGGGTATCGCCGACGCTCCCCAGTAGTGACGGCGCGCTGCCTCCGGTCGAGCCGGCAACGGCGAAGTGGTTGCCGGTACCGCGGGCGATGACGCCGACGGTGTCGCACGATACGCTCCCGGCCATCGGACGCGGCGAAGCGTAATTCTAGTAGCGCGCAAAGTCTTCGTTTGGCACGCCTTTCTGGACTTGGCCGTTTTCGCGCAGTTGCCCGAGCATCTTGTCATTCTCGCGTTCGGCACGGTCTGTGACGCAGTCATAGTCGGCGTGGCCCATCAAGCGCGCAAACTGGAGCGCGCCCTCCCCGGCCAAAGGGCAATGGGGAGATTTCGTCACGTCCCTGGCGACGAGTACAGGGTTGCGCACGCTCTGCATGCAAGCGACGGCGCCGAGCCGAGCCGAGCGCGCGAGTCCATCACGCAAGCGTCGAGTTCCGCAGTCTTGCCATCAAGGCCGAGCACGGCGCCGGTGCCGGCGTTGAAGCGCGGGTCGACTTCCAGCACGACTACCGTTGCAATCGCGCCATCGAAGGCGTCGCCGCCGCCCTCGAGCGTGCGCATGCCAGCCAAGGCTGCCGCTCGGCAGCCGTCACTCTGGGAACTGGACCCGCCTGCGCCACCGTGGGAGACGATTGTTAAGCCGGCAAATTGCTCCATGCTGAGGTTCCTTCGATCTCGTTCATCACACTCGAAGATTATCTCAGCAATATCTTAGCGACCGCCTAGGGCGCCGGCGCGTGCATCTGTAAGAGGAAGACGACAAAGGCGCCGCGCGGGGGCTTCACGGCGCACCGGGCTACTGTGCAGTGATTTGTCCGATGCGCAGAAGATTGCCATCTGGGTCGACGATGGCGAACTCCCGAAGGCCCCAGGGCTTGTCTTCCAAGCCATCCATGCGCGGAATCCCTGTCCGCGGCAGCTGGCTCGATGAAAAGTCGCGGTAAATGCTCTCCACATCCAGGACCCGGAGGTAACAGCCGGCGGACGATTCCGCGGGCACAAGTTCTTTGTGTGCAAAGAAGTGCAATTCGACATTTCCCCGCCGAACGATGGCGTAGTCGGGGTTGAATTCGTGAGGACCACCTTCAAAGCCGAGGCGACGGTAGAACGCCACGGTTGCGCTTACGGAGCGGCAAGGTAATGTCGGAATGGCGAGATCGGATGGTTGCATCGAAAGTCTCCCATGGCTTTACGCCCTGTGAAATTGACCTGAGCGGGAGGCCCCAGGAAGCATCACCGATCACCGCCGATTGTACTCGACCGGCGTTACGCCGGCGCTTTTGACGGCGACTTTGCCACCGAACGGTAGCGCCAACGCACCCCAGCGTCACCGGTCCTGGCTGGGGCCGAATCCCTGCTCGTACCATTATAATTATATTGCTCGTTGGACACTTAACGGGCGAACCGTTAAACTAACGCGGTCGCCATCCGTGCCATTTAATCATATAAAAAGAAGGAATCCATGAGTTCTGATTCATCAGCAGCCCCAGTCCGGCAAAGCACTGCATCTGTCATTTTATGGGTTGTTGTAGCCTCCCTCGTTTCTGCCTCGCTAACGCTTTCAGCCCTGTACTACCAAGCAAATCGCGATTTGGAAATTCAGAAGACCAACGTCGCCGCCTTACAGTTGGAGATTGCCAAAGGGGTAGCGCATTCAGCGGAGCTAAAGTCCGACTTGAATGCTTCGCGGAGTGACGCGCAGACCTTGGCAAGTAAGTCCGCCCAGCTAACATCGGAAGTGGAAAGTAAAGAGAAAGCCCTGGCTACAGAGAAGGAGAATGCCGCCACCGAAAAGTCTAAAGCGGAGTCGGCGCAAGCAGCTCTCGCTCAAGAGAAATCGCGCCCTCCCCCTGTTCCTGTCCGTATAGAAATCCGACGTTCAGCCGTAGGTCGAGGCCTCGTCGCCATGTTCACGAACACCTCAGCTATGCAGCTTTCGATGTTGATCGCAACCCGCAACCCGACGACGCAGGTCGTAAATCAGCGGTCAATGCAGGTTGCCCCCGGTCGGAAGGTAGAAATCGGGTATCTCGAAGGCGTCCAGTTCGCATCAGGCGACCAACTCCGCGTAAGGAGTGCCGGATTTGAAGAATTGCGATACATCGTACCGTAAAGCGGCCCTGGCAAGGAGGAAGATGCGGCGACCGTCAGCACCGTGATGTATAGAGTTCAATCATCGCGCGTGGCGCAACGGGGTCAGTGCCGACAAACGTAAACCGGCGGAACGGTGGCAGTGGCAGAGGGGGGTGTCGTCGCCAACAGCCGAGACCGTGTCGTTTGTCGGCGCTGACGCCCGTGTCCACTGAGGCCGGTGTCCCGACCGCGCTTCCCCCGCGCGCGCTTATCCGTACTACTCTAGACGCAGACGTCGGATCTCGCACGCAATTTTCGCAGGTACAGGCGTGTTTGTGCTTCCTTGTTCGGGCGTGCTACAGTCAGGAACGCGAACGGGGTCAGTGCCGACAACCGTACACGGGCGGAACGGTGCAGTGGCAGTAGGGGCGTCATCGCCAACAGCCGAGACCGTGTCCATTTGTCGGCACTGACCCCTTATCCTGCTGACCCCTTATCCTGGGTAGTCATGTCGTTGTCCCGTCAGACCCTCATAGTCGTCGCCTGGGTCAGTATCTCATTCCTGCGGCGCTCCAGAGGGACATAGTTCAAAAGGTATGACTTCTGATCAATCTTCGACTGGCGAATTTTAATATGTGATGTGTCGGAATCGCTCATCAAAAGGAGTATGACCTGATCAACAAAATTTCGATCAGCGCGACAACCTACGGTAATGGAACGGATATCCAGCGGGGACACACGGAGCAAGTGAATGTTTTCCCCGACAACACTGTCGGCGTCGGAAAGTCGAGACAAGAGCCTAACTTCCTGCTCATATGCCCACTCGCTTGCCTTAGTCAGTGCTAACACCTGGAACCAGTTATCGCCTGGATCGCCATTTAGGATGGGCCTAACCTTAGAGTAATGTACCTTCCGTAGTGATCCAAGTTCGTCGGTGTGCGACCTCTTTCTGTTAAAAAAACGCGACTCTTCATCAAATTCGATCACAGCGCCACGATGCTCATCCGCATAGTGGGCCCACATGAGCGGATGCGCGCCGTCCTCGGTTAGGCAAAATGCACCTATCGTCTCTTGCAGAGTATGGTGAACGGTTTGCTCTGCTCTTACCGCGAACTCAGGAAGCATCTGTTTCGCCTGAGCGAGCCCGACCTGTAATTGTTCCCTCATCGTCGGTAAGCCGGCATGCACTTGCCTCCTAATCGCTTTTGGAAGCATCCGCAAAAAGTGTCGTTCGGCGCCAACGCTTAGCTCGCCCAGCAAGCTAGAAGCGAACAACTCCGCCAGTTGCGAACTCGCGCCAATCTTTCCTTTGAAATCATCTGCAATTCTTGCTGCAAATTCTCTTCGCAATGAATCGCTATGAAAGATTTCCTTTTCCAACAAAAGTTCGACCGGTGGAATCATTTCGAAAGGATCATTAAATTGGTGAGGCGGTGTTAGTCGAACGTCCCACGTCTTCAAAAAACGTATCGTTGCCGCTGGGGAAAAATATTTAAACAAAGGCACGGTTGACTCTCGCGGTGATTTTGAATGGTGCATGTCGGCGGATTGGGCATTACAAATCTACGTGGCTGTATATATTTGTCAATGTTTTGCGCGATGATTTTCTGCACGTTTGTCGGGCCGCGCGACGTCAGGAGCGTCGTCGTCGGTTACTTTGGCATCATGGAATTGCTGTACGGACAGCTATGCGTTAGTATCTCATTGGTCCCGTGGACGCTATGGCTGCATAGCGGCTAGAGGAGCGCCCTCATTAGGAACGTCAACAAACAAGCTGCTCTCGTCAGAAAAACGTGGTACATTTTCTGACATGCGCTCTGTACCTTCCAACTCATCCCCTCAACACGCAAAGGCTAACGCAACGCGAAAGACTAGCGTCGAGGCTGCTGTTCGTGCGCAAATACGCACCGCAGACGCAGGTCAGATTTTTAGCGCCAACGATTTTGCCAATCTAGGAAGCCGGGCAGCGGTCGACAAGGTCCTTTCGCGTTTGGCCGCGAGCGGCGAGCTCCGGCGTATAAAGCGTGGTTTGTACGACCTCCCCCGCACTCATGCGTTGCTCGGGCCGTTACTGCCTAACGCCGCGGGAATTGCCGAGGCGCTCGCCGAAAAGGGAAGTTTGCGCCTGCAACCGTCCGGCGCCTATGCAGCGAACCTCCTGGGTCTGTCCGAGCAGGTTCCGATGAAGCTGGTTTTCCTGACGGACGGCGCTTCCCGCACCGTGCAGATCGGTAACCAGACCATCATGCTCAAGCATACGACACCGCGCAACATGGCCACTGCCGGAAAGATAAGCGGCCTGGTCATACAAGCGCTGCGCTATTTGAAGGAATCCAACATCGACGCGCAAATGCTAGACCAGATGCGCAATCGGCTGTCCGCGGAGGACAAAGCCATATTGCTCGCCGACGCCACGCTGGCGCCGGCCTGGATCGCTGATCTCATGCGTACCATCGCACGCCAGGAGGATTGAGGTGCCCCAGTTCCTTGGACTTTCACCTGATGACCAGCGATTGACGATCGAGCAGACGGCCGCGCGCAATGGCTGGGCGCCATCGAGCGTCGAGAAGGACTTCTGGGTCTGCTGGGCGTTGCAACAATTATTTGCAATGTCCGAACTGGCGCCCCATCTGACGTTCAAAGGCGGCACGTCGCTCTCCAAGGCTTGGGGCCTGATCGACAGGTTTTCCGAAGACATCGACCTGACGATCGGCCGGGATGTACTAGGCTTTGGCGGCGCCAACAGCCCCGAGCAAGCATCGAGTGCGAAGCAGCGTTCGAAGCGCCTCAAGGCGCTCAAGACCCTTTGCAGTGCCTACGTCCGCGATGTGTTGCTTCCGCATTTACAGCAACATTTCGCCGACCGTTTGGGCATAACGGGATGGACCCTGCAGGTAGATCCCGACGATCCCGATAAACAAACGCTGCTGTTTGCCTACCCAACCCTGTTCCAGCCGCAGCAATCTGGCTATGTGAGGCCAGTCGTAAAAATGGAATTTGGCGCGCGCTCGGATCCTTGGCCCGCCGAAGAAAGGACGGTCCGTCCGGTGATCGCTGATTACTTTCCTCAAGCGGTGGAGGGTTCCGCGACGGTGGTTCACGCACTTGCGCCAGAACGCACCTTCTGGGAAAAGGCAATGCTGCTGCACGAGGAAACTTACCGTCCAGCTGACAAGGTTCGCCGGCCGCGGATGGCGCGGCATTATTACGATCTGTTCCGGCTGATCGAACATGGCGTGGGCGAACGTGCCGCCGGCGACAAAAGCTTGTTCGACCAGGTAGCGGCGCACCGCGAGGTGTTTTTTCCCCAGACGTGGGTAGACTACGCCGCACTGAAAGCCGGGAAACTTCGCCTGTTACCACTGCCCGAGCAGGAGCCCGGATGGCGCTCCGATTACGCCGCGATGCAAGGCGAAATGTTCAGCACGACACCGCCGGAGTTCGATGCTGTGCTCGCCAGCATCGGGACGTTCTCTTCACACCTCAAGCTGTGAAATTGCGCGGACGTCGCTGGGGCCTCGGACCCATGCCGCCATCATCGATCGCCGGACCGCCACCTTAGTAGCCCTTCAGCACAAAATAGTCGCTGCCCTCCCCCGTACGCCGTCCGCTTGTCCACCCGCACACACAAGCGAGGGATACTGCCGCATGTCTCGAGCTTGGCGCGCCCTCCTCGCTTCGCCCATTCTTCCGACTGCGAACGCAATTGCGCAACTTCAGCCTTCAAATCGTCACGTTCCTCCATCAGGTTCAGATTTTCGTGCCGCTGCCATTCGGTGAAAAGCACGCTCGCCACCCAGACGGCGATCAGGACGGCCCCTGTGCACGCCCCCGCAAGGCAGATCCATTGCCAGGAAAGGCGCGCCATCGAAACGCCCAGCCGGGACTGCGCTTCGAACGCCATCGTGGCCGAGTCGTCCAGTCTTTTAAGAAAGGGCCGCGTCGCGGCGTCAAAAGCCCCCGCCACGGCGTTTGAGCTATCGTTGATGGATCGCGCCATGGCCAACCTGACGGCATCACTGGCGGCCTTCTCCATCGCCCTGACTCTTGCGGGCCAAGGCTGCCGATGACGTCGGCGACGAGCGCGGCGCCCAAGATGCCACCGATTTGCTCGGCCATGACAGTCAGCGAACGACCAGCAGGCACTACCGTAGAAGGGGCAAAATTGGAGGCCGACGCGGTGACGCGATACTAAAACCCATTTGCGGAACTAAACGGTGCCGGAACGAAGCCACCCAATCCTCTGAAAACCCGCATGGATACTAGCTTTGACTGGCCTGCCCAACAGGAATCGAACCTGTGACCCTCAGCTTAGAAGGCTGATGCTCTATCCAACTGAGCTATGGGCAGTATGTGAAGCGGTGCCGCCAGAAAGGCTGCACGCAATGGAAAACGGGCCGTCACCGAAATGACAGCCCGTCTCGTAAAACTTGGTCGGAGTACAAGGATTCGAACCTTGGACCCCCTGGTCCCAAACCAGGTGCGCTACCGGGCTGCGCCACACTCCGAAGACAACATAATACCGCGTCGCGCCCTCGCCGTCAATGTGACACGCCCATTTTGCTTAGACTGCCTCGACCTTGTCGGCAATCCGGCGCGCCATGCTGTCGGCCATGGCGGCGCTCTTCGCTTCCACCATCACGCGGATCAGCGGCTCAGTACCCGAGGCGCGGATCAGCACCCGGCCGGCGTCGCCCAGTTCGCGCTCGACCGCATCCTTCTCGGCCACCATGGCGGCGTTCTTGGTCCAGTCGAAACCGGCCGCCACTTTCAGGTTGATCAGCGTCTGCGGATACAGCGTCAGCTCGCCGCAGCACTCGGCCAGCGACTTGCCGCCGCGCTTGAGCGCCGACAGCACCTGCAGCGCCGAGACGATGCCGTCGCCGGTGGTGTGCTTGTCCAAGGCCAGCAAGTGGCCGGAGCCCTCGCCGCCGAACAGCCAGCCCTTCTCCTGCATCACTTCCAGCACGTAACGGTCACCGACCTTGGCGCGGGCGAAGCCGATGCCGAGTTCCTTGAACGCCACTTCCAGCGCCATGTTCGTCATCAGGGTGCCGACGGCGCCGGCCACCGGGCCCGTCGCCATGCGGTCGCGCACCATCACGTACAACAGCTCGTCGCCGTTGTAGAGTCGGCCAGTCGCGTCGCACATGATCAGGCGGTCGGCATCGCCGTCGAGCGCGATGCCCAGGTCCGCCTTGTGCTCGACCACCGCGGCCGACAGCGCCTGCGGCGCGGTGGCGCCGAAGCCGGCGTTGATGTTGTAGCCGTCCGGCGTGGCGCCGATCGAGATGACTTCGGCGCCCAACTCGTGGAACACGGGCGGCGCGATGTGGTAGGCGGCGCCGTGCGCGCAGTCGACCACGATCTTCAGGCCTTTCAGGTCGAGCTCGTTCGGGAAGCTGCTCTTGCAGAACTCGATGTAGCGCCCTTGCGCGTCGAACAGGCGCTTGGCGCGGCCGAGCTTTTGCGGCTCCACGCACTCCATCGGCTCGTCGATCGCCGCTTCGATTTCGTATTCCACCGAATCGGGCAGCTTGGTGCCGTGCTCGGAGAAGAACTTGATGCCGTTGTCCTGGTAAGGATTGTGCGAGGCGGAAATGACGACGCCGGCCGACAGGCGCAGCGCGCGAGTCAGGTAGGCGATCGCGGGCGTCGGCATCGGGCCGGCCAGCATGACGTCGACGCCGGCGGCGGCAAAGCCGGCTTCGAGCGCGGCTTCGAGCATGTAGCCGGAGATGCGGGTGTCCTTGCCGATCAGTACCGTCGGGCGGCCGCTCGCGCCGGTCGTCTTCGCCAGCACCTTGCCGGCTGCGTAGCCGAGGCGCATTACGAAGTCTGGGGTAATCGGCGCGACGCCAACCAGGCCGCGGATGCCGTCCGTACCAAAATATTTGCGTCCCATATTCTTCTCTTTATGTGAAATTAACCAATAGTGGCTGCTTGCCAGACCTTCAGCGCGTCAACCGTCTCTGCAACATCATGCACACGTACAATTTTAGCGCCATGCGCCACCGCAGCCAATGCTCCGGCCAGGCTGCCGGCCAGCCGTTGCTCGACCGGCCTGCCGGTCACGGCGCCGATCATCGACTTGCGCGACAGGCCGGCCAGCACCGGCAGGCCCAGCTCCTGCCCGATGCGGCCGGTGGCGCGCAGCAAGGCGAAGTTGTGCTCGACCGTCTTGCCGAAGCCAAAGCCGGGATCGACGCAGATACGCTCGCGGTCGATGCCGGCCGCCAGCATGAAGTCGACCCGCTCGGCCAGGT
Source organism: Burkholderiales bacterium (assembly GCA_038248405.1). Lineage (GTDB taxonomy): Bacteria > Pseudomonadota > Gammaproteobacteria > Burkholderiales > Burkholderiaceae_D > JAFCUW01. Next base: position 89,803 of record JBBRXM010000007.1, on the reverse strand, counting down.
AGGCGATGACGTCGGCGACGACGTCGCTGTAGGCGGGATTTTGCTGCATCGTCGCCGGCGTGCTCTGCATGTGCATGATGCACAGGCCGCAGTCGCTGTCCGTCACCGCGGCGATCGCGCCGGGGGCGCGGAAGCCGTTGATGTCGTTGATCATGTCCGCACCGGCGATGATGGCTTCGCGCATCACCTCGGGCTTGTAGGTGTCCACCGACAGCGCCTTGCCGAGGCCGCGCAGCGCGTACAGCGCCGGCATCACGCGCCGCAGTTCCTCCTCCAGCGGCACCGCCGGCGAACCCGGCCGGCTCGATTCGCCGCCGACGTCGATCAGGTCGGCGCCGTCGGCGGCCATTTCTTCGGCGCGCGAGATGGCGAACTCGAGCGACTGGAAGCGGCCGCCGTCGGAAAACGAATCAGGGGTGACGTTGAGGATGCCCATCACCAGGGGCGCGGCGTCAAGGTTGAAACCGAACCGGCCGCATTGCAGTATCTGTCGCATCAGAGGCTGAACAAGAAGTTGAAAGTTCGTCGGGAACGAAAAAAAGGCATCCTGCGGGATGCCTTTTCAGAGGTAGTGCGAATGATCAAGCCGGCGCCGTCGCGTTCGGCGAGATGCCGTCGGAACCGCCCTTGTCGCCCGGAGGCGGCGTGCGCTTCAGGTTGCCCGAGGCCGGGTTGCGCGGCTCGTGGCCGGCCATGATGTCGTTGATCTGCTCGGCATCGATGGTTTCCCAGTCGAGCAGCGCGCGGGTCATCGCTTCGACCTTGTCGCGGTTCTCTTCCAGCAGGCGGCGCGACAGCGCGTACTGCGTGTCGAGAATGCTGCGGATCTCGGCGTCGACCTTTTGCTGGGTCGCCTCGGAAATGGTCTTGGTGGCGCCGCCGAAGAAGCCTTCGTTCTCGCTGTCCTCGTAGACCATCACGCCCATGCTGTCGGACATGCCGAAACGGGTCACCATGGCGCGGGCCAGCTTGGTGGCGCGCGAGAAGTCGTTCGAGGCGCCGGTCGACATCTGGCCGACGAAAATCTCCTCGGCGATGCGGCCGCCGAACAGGATCGAGATCTCTTCGAGCATCTTGTCCTTGTAGCCCGACAGCGCGTCGTGCTCGGGCAGCTGCCAGGTCAGGCCCAGCGCAAAGCCGCGCGGCATGATCGTCACCTTGTGCACCGGATCGGCCTTCGGCAACAGCTTGGCGATGACAGCGTGGCCGGACTCGTGGTAGGCCGTGTTGCGGCGCTCTTCCTCACGCATGACCATCGACTTGCGCTCCGGGCCCATGTAGATCTTGTCCTTGGCGTCTTCGAAGTCGATCATCTCGACCAGGCGCTTGCTGCGGCGGGCGGCAAACAGCGCGGCCTCGTTGACCAGGTTGGCCAGGTCGGCGCCGGAGAAACCCGGGGTGCCGCGGGCCAGGATGTCAGCCTTGACGTCGGTGCCGATCGGCACTTTGCGCATGTGGACGTTGAGGATCTGCTCGCGGCCGCGGATGTCCGGCAGGCCGACCATCACCTGGCGGTCGAAACGGCCCGGACGCAGCAGCGCCTTGTCGAGCACGTCGGCGCGGTTGGTGGCGGCGACGACGATGACGCCGGAACTCGCTTCGAAGCCGTCCATCTCGACCAGCAGCTGGTTCAGCGTCTGTTCGCGCTCGTCGTTACCGCCGCCCATGCCGGCGCCGCGATGGCGGCCGACAGCGTCGATCTCGTCGATGAAGATGATGCAAGGCGAATGCTTCTTGGCATTCTCGAACATGTCGCGTACGCGGGAGGCGCCGACGCCGACGAACATCTCGACGAAGTCGGAACCGGAGATCGAGAAGAACGGCACTTTCGCTTCGCCGGCGATGGCGCGCGCCAGCAGCGTCTTGCCGGTGCCCGGAGGGCCGACCATCAGCACGCCGCGCGGAATACGGCCGCCCAGTTTCTGGAATTTGGTAGGGTCTTTGAGGAAGTCGACGATCTCGTTGACTTCTTCCTTTGCTTCATCGCAACCGGCGACGTCGGCAAAAGTGACGGTGTTGTTGGTTTCATCCATCATGCGCGCCTTCGACTTGCCGAAAGAGAAAGCGCCGCCCTTGCCGCCGCCTTGCATCTGGCGCATGAAGAACACCCACACGCCGATCAGCAGCAGCATCGGGAACCACGAAATGAACACTTGCTGGAGGAAGGATGCTTCCTCAGGCGGTTTGATGTCGAAGCGCACGCCGTTATCGCGCAGGTCGCCGACCAGGCCGCGGTCGAGCAGCGTGGCAGTGGTGCGTACCTTGGTGTCGTCGCTGCGGGTGGCGGTGATGTTGGCGCCTTCGATCACCACATCCTTGATGCGGTGTCCCTTGACGTCATCGAGCAGCTCGGAATAAGCGATCGTCTTGGCGCCGCCTGCGGCGCTGTGATTGTCGAACTGCTTGAAGAGCATGAACAACAGCAGTGCGACGACCACCCAGATGGCGGATTTGGAAAACATATTATTCACGAAAACTCCTTCGATGCTGGCGCATCTTTTGCCGAATTTAGAACGCCGATTTTACTCGCAATAAGCAGGCCATGCCACGCATGCGCCTACCCTTGCCCAAAAAACCACTGAAAATCCTGTGTTAGCTCGGCGCGCGGTCCGCCAATCCAGGACGGGATGGTCCCGTACCCGGTTGATGTGCGGCTGCTACGGTCAAATATCAAGGGACGATTCGTCGTCGGCCTCGACAATTTTCGCTCCAGGATTCTTCAAGCCGCGGCCGAGCAGGAAAATTTCCGACGACTTGTCCCGGCTCGCCTTCGGTTTGACCTGTTTGACGACCTTGAATTCCGCCCGAAATTTCTCGACGACCTGGCTGAAACCCATATCCTTGAAGCACTTCACCAACAATGCGCCACTTGGCTTCATGTGGAGTTGAGAGAACTCAATTGCCAAATCGATAAGATGCTCCATGCGGGCGGAGTCGGCGGTCGGGATGCCCGACAGGTTCGGCGCCATGTCCGACAGCACCAGGTCGGCCTTGCGGCCTTCGAGGATCGCGTTCAGTTCGCGCATGGGGCGCGCATCGCGGAAGTCGCCCAGGATAAACTGGACGTCGGCGATCGGATCCATCGGCAGCATGTCGAGGCCGATGATGGTGCCGCTGATGCCGCCGCCCTCCTGCCCCGACAACTTCTTGCGGGCGTACTGGCTCCAGCTGCCCGGCGTACTGCCGAGGTCGACGATCACCTGCCCGGGCTTGATCAGCTTTTCGCTTTCGTCGATCTCCTTGAGCTTGTAGGCGGCGCGTGCACGGTAACCCTCTTTCTGCGCCAGCTTGACGTAGGGGTCGTTGATGTGGTCGTGCAACCAGTTTTTGTTTAATTTGTTCTTTGCCATTCGCGTAGAATACTGCTTTTAAAGGATTAATCAGAATATTATGCAAAAACTTACCCCCGTCGAGCGCAGCGCACTGCGCGCTGAAGCCCACGCGCTCAAGCCGGTCGTCATCATCGGCGAAGCGGGCCTGACTCCCTCGGTGATGAAGGAAATCGCGGCCAGCCTCGACTCCCATGGCCTGATCAAGGTACGCGTGGCCGGCGACGACCGTGACGCACGCGTCGCCATGTACGAAGGCATCTGCGAAGAACTCAAGGCCCATCCGGTGCAGCATATCGGCAAGCTGCTGGTCATCTACCGCCCGAAGGTCGAGGCGGTCAAGGAACGCAGCAGCAAGTCCGGCAAGGGCATGCGCGAAGTCACCATCGTCAAGGCCAGCGCCAGCGGCACCAAGCGCCCGAGCGTCACCAAGGTCATGATCAAGGGAAATGAACGCGTCACCGAAGGCGGCACCATCAAGCGCGCCAAGCCGCGTCAGTCGAGCCCGAAAAAAGGGGCATTGGGTAAGTAATTACTACGGTGCCGTCCTCGCGCAAGCGGGGACCCATGCTGAGCGTGCTTTGGTGATACAGCGTGCTCAGTATGGATCCCCGCTTTCGCGAGGATGACGTTAAATATGGTCAGACGATGCCAGCCCACCGGTTCCGGCCAGGTGCGCGAGTTTAACGCATCTTCACCAGCAGCACGCCTGCCAGCACGCTCTCGACCAAATACACCAGCTGCGACACGCCGTGCAGCATGCCGAACGTGCGCCCTTGCGGCATGCCTTTCAGCCCCGCCGCGCCGGCCGCCTCCTTCAGGTTCGCCATCGCCGGCTGCAGGCCGACATAGATAATCAGCGCACAAGCGAGCATGGCGACGATGACGACGCTCAGCGTGCGCTTGCGCGCCCGCTCCAGATCCGAAAACCGCAGCATCGCATACAGCGCCACCGCGCACGCCACCGACAGCCACGCCTCGGTGCGCAGCAGGTAGCCGACGATGGTCCCGGACAGCACGTTGTCGTGCAGGCTCAGAAACAAGGTCGGCGCCACCACGTAGCCGATCGTCCACAGGCTGCCGGCCCACAGGGCGGCAAGCAGCAGACGCGCGCGGCTTGCCACCATCAGATGTATTTGACTTCGAGGATCTCGTACTCGCGCGGACCGGACGGCGCCTGCACTTCGACGACGTCGCCGGCGTACTTGCCGATCAGCGCGCGCGCGATCGGCGAGGTCACCGAGACCTTGCTCATCTTGAGGTCGGCTTCATCGAGGCCGACGATCTGGTAAGTCACCTTCTGGCCGTTTTCAAGGTCTTCCAGGTCGACGGTCGCGGCGAACACCACGCGCCCTTCGGCGTCGAGGGTGGTCGGGTCGATCACCTGGGCGGCGCCCAGCTTGCCTTCGAGTTCGGCGATGCGGCCTTCGACGAATGCCTGGCGCTCCTTGGCGGCGTCGTACTCGGCGTTCTCCGACAGGTCGCCGTGCGAGCGCGCTTCGGAGATCGCGTCGATGACGATGCGCCGTTCCTTGGTCTTGAGCTGGTGCAGTTCGTCCTTGAGGAGCTCTGCGCCGTATTTGGTCAGTGGAACCGATGAGTTCATAATTTCCGCTTCTGTTCTGTGTTAATTGGTCGTACCAAAAGTGAAAACCACAGAGGCGCGCGGCGTGAACCGCGCAAACTCTGTGGTCAAGAGGTACTGCGTGCCGCCTAGTTTAAGGTTTTATGCAGCCCTTGTAAATCATACACGCGCATCTCGTCGATATGGCGCATGCCTTCGACCGCCGCTTCGGCGCCGGCGATGGTCGTGTAGGTCACCACGCGCGAAGCCAGCGCCGAGATCCGGATCGCGCGCGAATCGATGATCGCGCTGCGCTTTTCCTCGACCGTGTTGACCACCAGCGTGATCTCGTGGTTCTTGATCATGTCGACGATGTGCGGACGCCCTTCGATCACCTTGTTGACCGCAGTGACGGGAATCCCGGCCGCCGCGATCACCGCCGCCGTGCCCTTGGTGGCCACCAGCGAAAAGCCCAGTTCCACCAGGTCGCGCGCCACCTGCACGGTGCGCGGCTTGTCCGACACCTTCACCGACAGGAAGGCCTTGCCGCTCACCGGCAGCTTGATGCCGGCGCCCAGCTGCGACTTGACGAAGGCTTCGCCGAACGTCATGCCCACGCCCATCACTTCGCCGGTGGACTTCATTTCCGGTCCGAGGATGGTGTCGACGCCCGGGAATTTCACGAACGGGAACACCGCTTCCTTGACGCTGAAGTAAGGCGGAATGACTTCCTTGGTGATGCCCTGCTGCGCCAGCGTCTGGCCGACCATGCAGCGCGCGGCGATCTTGGCCAGCTGCAGGCCGGTCGCTTTCGACACGAACGGCACCGTGCGCGAGGCGCGCGGGTTCACTTCCAGCACGTACACGGTATCGCGCATCTGGCCGTCGCGTTCCTGCTTCTGGATCGCGAACTGCACGTTCATCAGGCCGACCACGTTCAGGCCCTTGGCCATCAGCGAAGTCTGGCGCTTGAGTTCATCGATGGTGTCCTGCGACAGCGAATACGGCGGCAGCGAGCAAGCCGAGTCGCCCGAGTGCACGCCGGCCTGTTCGATGTGCTCCATCACGCCGCCGATGAAGGTGGTCTCGCCGTCCGAGATGCAGTCGACGTCGCACTCGATGGCGTCGTTGAGGAAGCGGTCCAGCAGCACCGGCGAATCGTGCGACACCTTCATGGCGTCGCGCATGTAGCGCTCGAGGTCGCGCTGGTCGTGGACGATTTCCATCGCCCGCCCGCCCAGCACGTAGGATGGGCGCACCACCAGCGGATAGCCGATTTCGACGGCCAGGCGCAGCGCGTCTTCTTCGGTGCGCGCGGTGCGGTTCGGCGGCTGGCGCAGGCCGAGCTTGTGCAGCAACTGCTGGAAGCGCTCGCGGTCTTCGGCGGCGTCGATCATGTCGGGCGACGTGCCGATGATCGGCACGCCGTTCGCTTCCAGGTCGAGCGCGAGCTTGAGCGGCGTCTGGCCGCCGTACTGCACGATCACGCCGACCGGCTTTTCGATGGCGACGATCTCGAGCACGTCCTCCAACGTGAGCGACTCGAAATACAGGCGGTCGGAGGTATCGTAGTCGGTCGACACGGTCTCCGGATTACAGTTGACCATGATGGTCTCGTAGCCGTCTTCGCGCATGGCGAGGGCCGCGTGCACGCAGCAGTAGTCGAACTCGATGCCCTGGCCGATGCGGTTCGGACCGCCGCCCAGCACCATGATCTTCTTCTTGTCGGTCGGATTGCTCTCGCATTCCTCGTCGTAGGTCGAATACATGTAGGCGGTGTCGGTCGAAAATTCGGCCGCGCAGGTGTCGACCCGCTTGTAGACCGGGCGGATGCCCATCGCGTGGCGGCGCTCGCGCACTTCGGTGTCGCTCACGTGCAGCAGGAAGGCCAGGCGGCGGTCCGAGAAGCCCTTCTGCTTCAGCTTGTAGAGCATCGGCTTGTCGAGCGCGTCGAGCTTCTGGTTGTCGAGCCACAGTTCGATGTCGACGATTTCCTTGATCTGCACCAGGAACCACGGATCGATGTGGGTCAGCTGGTGCACTTCTTCGAGCGTGAAGCCCTGGGCGAAAGCGTCGCCGACGTACCAGATGCGGTCCGGGCCTGGCTCGCCCAGCTCCTCTTCGATCTTCTCGCGGTCGCGCGTCTTTTCGTTGAGGCCGTCGACGCCCACTTCGAGGCCGCGCAGCGCCTTCTGGAACGACTCCTGGAAGGTGCGGCCGATCGCCATCACCTCGCCCACCGATTTCATCTGCGTGGTCAGGTGCTGGTCGGCGGCGGGGAATTTCTCGAACGTGAAGCGCGGGATCTTGACGACGACGTAGTCGATCGACGGCTCGAACGAGGCCGGGGTGGCGCCGCCGGTGATCTCGTTGCGCAGTTCGTCGAGCGTGTAGCCGACGGCCAGTTTCGCCGCGATCTTGGCGATCGGGAAACCGGTCGCTTTCGACGCCAGCGCGGACGAACGCGACACGCGCGGATTCATCTCGATGACGATCATGCGGCCGTCGTCCGGGTTGATGGCGAACTGCACGTTGGAGCCGCCGGTGTCGACGCCGATCTCGCGCAGCACCGCGAGCGACGCGTTGCGCATGATCTGGTATTCCTTGTCGGAGAGCGTCTGCGCCGGCGCCACCGTGATCGAGTCGCCGGTGTGCACGCCCATGGCGTCGAGGTTCTCGATCGAGCAGATGATGATGCAGTTGTCGGCCTTGTCGCGCACGACTTCCATCTCGTACTCTTTCCAGCCGATCAGCGACTCTTCGATCAGCAGCTCGGTGGTCGGCGACGCTTCCAGGCCGCGCTTGCAGATGGTCTCGAATTCTTCTTCGTTGTAGGCGATGCCGCCGCCCGTGCCGCCCATCGTAAACGACGGCCGGATGATGGTCGGGAAGCCCATCTCGCGCTGCACCACCCACGATTCTTCCATCGTGTGGGCGACGCCGGAACGGGCCGAGCCCAGGCCGATCTTCGTCATCGCCGCCTTGAACTTGGAGCGGTCCTCTGCCTTGTCGATCGCTTCGGGCGATGCGCCGATCAGTTCGACGTCGTACTTGGCCAGCACGCCGTTGTTGAACAGGTCGAGCGCGCAATTGAGCGCGGTCTGGCCGCCCATCGTCGGCAGGATGGCGTCGGGACGCTCCTTGGCGATGATGCGTTCGACGACCTTCCAGGTGATCGGCTCGATGTAGGTGACGTCGGCCATTTCCGGGTCGGTCATGATGGTGGCCGGGTTGCTGTTGACGAGGATGACCTTGTAGCCCTCCTCGCGCAGCGCCTTGCACGCCTGGGCGCCGGAATAATCGAATTCGCAGGCCTGGCCGATGATGATCGGACCGGCGCCAATAATAAGGACGCTCTTGATATCACTACGCTTGGGCATTACATCTTCTCCTGCATGTTGTTTTTCTTCGCCGCTTGCATCAGGTCGATGAAGCGGTCGAACAGGTAGGCGACGTCGGTCGGCCCGGGTGATGCTTCAGGGTGGCCCTGGAAGCAGAACGCCGGCTTGTCGGTGCGGGCAAAGCCCTGCAGCGAGCCGTCGAACAGCGACACGTGGGTCACGCGGCAGTTCGCCGGCAGGGTCGCGGCATCGACGGCGAAGCCGTGGTTCTGCGAGGTGATCATCACCTTCCTGGAATCGAGGTCCTGCACCGGGTGATTGGCGCCGTGGTGGCCGAACTTCATCTTCATGGTCCTGGCGCCGGAAGCGAGGGCCATGATCTGGTGGCCGAGGCAGATGCCGAAGGTGGGGATGCCGCGTTCGATCAGTTCCTTGGTGGCGGCGATGGCGTAGTCGCACGGCTCCGGGTCGCCGGGGCCGTTGGCCAGGAAGATGCCGTCAGGGTTGAGCGCGAGCGCGTCGGCGGCGCTGGCCTGGGCCGGCAGCACCGTGATCTTGCAGCCGCGCTCGGCGAGCATGCGCAGGATGTTGCGCTTGACGCCGTAGTCGAAGGCGACCACGTGGAATTTCGGTTCGGTCTGGGTGCCGTAGCCCTGGCCGAGCGCCCACTCGGACTCGGTCCACTGGTAGGCGGTCTTGGTGGAGACAACTTTGGCCAGGTCCATGCCGGCCAGGCCGGGGAACGAGCGCGCCAGTTCCAGCGCCTGCGCCGGCGAAGGCTCGGCGCCCTGGTTGCCGGTGAGGATGGCGCCGCTCTGGGCGCCCTTCTCGCGCAGCAGGCGGGTCAGCTTGCGGGTGTCGATGCCGGCGATGGCGACGATGTTCTCCGCCTTCAGGTAATCCGACAGCGACTGGGTGGAGCGGAAATTGGAGGCCAGCAGCGGCAGGTCGCGAATGATCAGGCCGGCGGCGTGGATCTTCGACGCTTCGACGTCTTCGGCGTTGATGCCGTAGTTGCCGACGTGCGGGTACGTCAGGGTGACGATCTGACGCGAGTAGCTTGGGTCGGTGAGAATTTCCTGATAGCCCGTCATGGCGGTGTTGAACACCACCTCGCCGGTGGTATGGCCGGCGGCGCCTATCGAAATACCTTTAAAGATCGTTCCGTCGGCTAACGCCAGGATGGCTGGAACGGAAGGGCCAGAAAAAAATGGCGGCAAGGGTAACTCCTGATAAAGTTACCGTAGCTGCGCCACGTCAGACCGACGACCATTGATACCGTGCATGTTTGCGCGGGCATGGCGTCAAGTGAATGATGGGATGGTGGGTAGTCGCTACGGTAGGTGTGGGAATGGCTAAACCTCCAAATTATAGCGCAAACAGGGCGTGCCGGCAATGCACCCCCGACATATTCGGCCTGCCGCCGCCGGTTTTACTGGACACCGGCGCCCCGCTTCTTTACATTGTTTTCCACGAGCATCACCAATACCAAGGAGCACACAACAATGGCGACATTTGGACGAGACACACCGATGGAGCGGCCCGGTTCGGGTGGGCGCGCGGCCGTCTTCGTACCCGTCGAAGACGCCGAGGAAGCGGTGCTGGCCGCGGTCAGCAATGGATCGGGCATGGTCGGCTTCGGCAATCCCGACGGCACGGTCACGGTCTATTTCGAGAACAACAAGTTCCGCGACGGCGGCCTGTTCAAGTGGGAGAGCAAGTGCTTCAAGGCGTACGGCCGGATGGTGGAGCGCTCGCCGACGGTCAACAAGCTGGTGTGCGACGCCGGCAACCTGGCGCAGGTCGGCTACATCAAGGGCCCGGAGATCCTGGTGCGCGACATGGAGCTGCTGCGCGCGTGGCTGCAGCGCAGCGGCGCCGGCGATTCGATGCCGGCCGATGCGGAGATCCACTCTTAAGGTCAACAGGGGTCCCCGCCTTCGCGGGTGGCCCCGTCACGAGCTTTTCGCCTAGGCGGTCAGCGCCGCGATGCCCGCCTTGGCAATCTGCGCGTCTTCCGCCGACTTCACGCCCGACACCCCGACTGCGCCGACCACGTGGCCGTCGAAGGTGATCGGCACGCCGCCTTCGAGCATGCCCTCGATGAACGGCGCCGAAAGGAACGATACGCGCCCGCCGTTGATCATGTCCTCGTACACCTTCGATTCGCGGCGGCCCAGCGCGGCCGTCTTGGCCTTGGCCGGGGCGATGTGCGACGACACCGGCGCGGCGCCGTCGAGGCGCTGCAGCCACAGCAAATGGCCGCCGTCGTCGACGATGGAAATGACCACCGCCCAGTTGTTGGCGAGCGCTTCCGCTTCGGCAGCGGCAGCAATCTTCTTCACGTCTTGCAGCGTCAAAATCGGTTTGGTTTGCATCGTTGATCCTCGGTAGTTGAAAAGGGTTAAGGGTGCTGCCTGGCCTTCAGTTTAGCCTTTAACTGCGGCATGACGGCGGCGGCGGCCTGCTCGCCGGCCAGGATGGCCTGGTTGCGCGAGGCAAAGTCGCCGCCGCCCATGGTGCCCAGGCGCGGCGAGACGACCATGTCGGCATCCTTGAGCTCGTAATGGTTCAGGCGCTGGCCCATGATGCTGAAGGTCTGCATCAGCACCTCGAGCGAACTGAGCGTCGCCTGGGCGTCGGTCTGCGTCGAAATGTTCACCGCGATGATGAAGTCGGCGCCCATCTCGCGCGCGAAGCGCACCGGCACCGGCGCCACCAGGCCGCCGTCGACGTAGGTATGGGTGCCGATTTTCACCGGCTGGAACACGCTCGGCACCGACGACGACGCCCGCACCGCCTGCCCCGTGTTACCGCGCTGGAACAGGATCGGCTGGCCGCTGTTGAGGTCGGTGGCGACGGCGCCGAACGGAATCTTCAGCTTTTCCATCGGCACGTTGTGAACTGCCTTGTTGACGTAGTTCTGCAGCGCCTCGCCCTTGAGCACGCCCGACACCTTGCCGAACAGCGGCAGCGCCCAGTCCGAGATGGTGGCCTCGTCCATGTCCATGGCGACCTTCTGCAGCGCGAAGCCGTCGTTGCCGGCCGCGTACAGGGCGCCGACGACGCTGCCGGCGCTGGTGCCGACGATCACGTCCGGGAAGATGCCCTGCGCCTCGAGCGCCTTGATGACGCCGATGTGGGCGAAGCCGCGGGCGGCACCGCCGCCGAGGGCGAGACCGATGCGGATCTTGCGCGCCGGCGCGGTTACAGCAGGAACGACGGCGGCAGGTTCAGCACGGATGACCGGCGCGCCGCCACGGCAACCGGCCAGGACGACGGCCGCCAGCGCGACGAGGGTGAGACGTTTGGGATGCATAGGTGTCGTGTCTGCAACAGTAAGGCGGAGATTGTAACGCGTTACGCCATGCCGGGCCCTGCTACCTGCGACTGCGGGGCCGCCGCACCGCGAGCGCCACCGTGCCGGACTTCGACGTAGCGTGAATCAACCGACATCCGCGCTGTGTGCAAGCAGGCGAATATATTTACGTCCCGATCGACGATTTGGAACATTAATTCCCCATAAGAAAGTAACATGCGTGCAAATTGTCCACCCCCGGTCATTTATTTGCGCCGCGTCTTCATCGCTTCGCCCTGCCCTTCCAGAATGGACTGCCCCATGCGCCTCAACACGCCGATCACCAATACCCGTTACGACATCAGCGACGCCGAGACCATCGTCTCGACCACCGACCTGCAAGGAAATATCACCTACGCCAACCCCTATTTCGTCGAAGTGAGCGGTTTCACGCTGGACGAACTGATCGGCGCGCCGCAGAACATCGTGCGCCACCCGGACATGCCGGTGGAAGCGTTCGCCGACATGTGGCGCATCATCCGCAGCGGCCAGCCCTGGAGCGGCATGGTCAAGAACCGCTGCAAGAACGGCGACTACTACTGGGTGCTGGCGAATGTGACGCCGATCATCGAAGATGGCAAGGCGGTCGGCTTCATGTCGGTGCGTACCAGGCCGTCGCGCCAGCAGGAGGAGGCCGCCGCCTCACTGTACGCCGCGCTCAAGGCCGGCAATCCGCAACGTCTGGCCATTTCGCACGGCATGCCGGTCAAAACCGATCTTTGGTCACGGCTGCGCCGGCGCGCCCGGGTGTCGACCGGCACGCGTATCACCCTCAATCTGACGCTGATGCTGGCCACCCTGGTCGCGCTCGGCCTGCAGCTGACCCTGGCCGGCAATGGCGCCGGTGCCAAGGGCTGGTTGCAGGCGCTGACGGTGCTGGCGGTGCTGGCCGGCCTGCGCTTCTGGTACATGCTCGAGGCGACCGTGCTGGGACCGCTGCGCCAGGCACTGGCAGCGAGCCGCATCATGGCCGGCGGCGACCTGACCGGCAACATGCCGACCAGCGGCGATGACGAGGTAGGTCAGCTGCTGCGCGCGCTGAGCCAGTTGCGCGTCAACCTGCGCTCGATCGTTGGCGACGTGCGCAGCAATTCCCAGCAAATCGGTATCTCGACGCGTGAAATTGCCACCGGTAACATGGACCTCTCCGGCCGCACCGAGTCGCAAGCATCCTCGCTGGAGGAGACGGCATCGAGCATGGAAGAGCTGGCATCGACCGTGCAGCAAAATGCCGGCAATGCCGAGCAGGCCACGCGCATGGCCAGCGACGCCTCGGCAGTGGCCGGCGTCGGCGGCCATGTCGTCACCGACGTCGTCGCCACCATGAATGCCATCAGTGGGGCGTCGAAGAAAATCGTCGACATCATCGGCATCATCGAAGGCATCGCTTTTCAGACCAACATCCTGGCGCTCAATGCCGCGGTCGAGGCCGCGCGCGCGGGTGAACAGGGCCGCGGCTTCGCCGTCGTCGCCGCCGAAGTGCGTCACCTGGCGCAGCGCAGCGGGGCCGCCGCCAAGGAAATCAAGCAGTTGATCGACGTGTCGATGGAGAAAATCGAAGCCGGCACGACACTGGCCGGACGCGCCGGCAGCACCATGGAAGACATCATCGTTTCCGTCGGCCGGGTCAACCAGATGATGGGCGACATTTCCACCGCCTCGCGCGAACAAAGCGCCGGCATCGCACAGGTCAACGACGCGGTGACCCAGATGGACGAAGTGACGCAGCAGAACGCGGCGCTGGTCGAACAGGCTGCAGCGGCGGCGACGAGCCTGCAGGAACAGGCGGACAACCTGATTGCGGCACTGCGCGTTTTCAAGCTCGACAATGCCGCTCAGGTGGCGCCGGCGCGATCGACTGGCCGCCGCGCCGTACGGCCCGCGCTCGCCTGAATCATGCAGGCAAGGCTGCGCGCGCCTGCCTCGCGGGGAAGGTCGCGATGAAGCTGCTGCCCTGCCCCGCCACCGACTTGATGGTCAGTGTCGCATGGTGGCGCAGCAGCACATGCTTGACGATCGCCAGCCCCAGCCCGGTGCCCTGGGTCTCGCGCGAGCGGCTCTTGTCGACGCGGTAGAAGCGCTCCGTCAATCGCGCGATGTGCTGCTGGTCGATGCCGATGCCGCTGTCGCTGACCACGAACTGCGGCCCGGCCGGCGTGTCCGACCACGACAGGTGCACCTTGCCGCCGGCCGGCGTATAACGCACCGCGTTCGACGCCAGGTTGGCAAAGGCGCTGCGCAACTCCTCGCCGCTGCCCTCGATGTCGGGACCATCGACGCTGGCGGTCACCTCGTGGCGCCCGCCCGACAAGGCGCGCGCTTCCTGCAGCACGTCTTCCACCAGCGGCGCAATGCGCACCGGCTCCGGGCGCATCGGATGGTCCACCGACTCCAGGCGCGACAAGGTCAGCATGTCCTCGATCAGGCGCTGCATGCGGTGACCCTGCTCGGTCATCAGTTTCAGGTGCGCCGCGCGGCTGGCCGGGTCGAGGTCCGGCGTGCTCGATGCAATCTCGAGAAAACCGACGATGACCGTCAGCGGCGTGCGCAGCTCGTGCGAAGCGTTGGCGATGAAGTCGCGCCGCATCTCCTCGATGCGGGCGCTTTCGGTGGCGTCGTGCGTGACCAGGATCTGGCGGCGGTTCTCGAACGGGATGATCTGGCAGATCAGCTTGCGGTCGCGCAGGCTCAGCGTCAACGGCTGCTCGTAGCGCCCCAGCACGATGTAGTCGATGAAGTCGGGATGGCGCACCAGGTTGGTCACCCGCATGCCGCGGTCGCGCTCGAGCGTCAGGCCCAGGTGGCGCTCGGCGGCCGGATTGCACCACTCGAGAAACAGCACGTCGTCCATGATGGCCACGCCGTCCGGCAGCAGGTGCATCGCCTGGCGAAAGCGCGCCAGCCATTCGGACAGCTCCTTCTGGCTGCGCTCGTCGTCGCGGCGCAGCCGGTACAGGCGCGCGAACACGTCGGTCCAGGCGCCCCAGCCGTCGGGCAGCTTGGCGTTTTGCGAATCGTCCAGCCAGGCAGACAGCTGGCTGAGGTAGGAAAGCTGCAAAAACACCTGGCCGAGCAACAGCAGCATCGCCACCACCAGGCCGGTGACGAGGCCCGAGATCCACCAGCAGACGCCGGCGATGACGAACATGAAGGCCAGGCGCAGCAGGGCCGGTATCCAGAACAGCAGTTTGGGATTCATCGCGGGGAGTAAGTTTTATTTTTCCGACAGCATATACCCAACGCTGCGAACAGTCTTGATCAGCGATTCGGCCTCTTTCAGCGCCTTGCGCAGCCGCAGCACGTGGACGTCGACGGTACGCTCCTCGATGACGGCGCCGTTGCCCCACACCTTGTCGAGCAGCTGGCTGCGCGAAAACACGCGCTCCGGATGGGCCATCAGGAATTTGAGCAGCTTGAACTCGGCATGGCCGATGTCGATGCGCTCGGCGCCGATCGCCACGCTGTTGCTGGCCGGGTCGAGCGTGACAGGGCCCGCCTTGAGCGCGGCCTCGGCCAGCTCCGGCGCATTGCGGCGCAGCAGGGCCTTGGCGCGCGCCAGCAGTTCGCGCGGCGAAAACGGCTTGGTGACGTAATCGTCGGCACCGTGGTTGAGGCCGGCGATCTTGTCCTCTTCCATGCTCTTTGCCGTCAGCATGATGACCGGGATGGCCTTGAAATTGCGGTCGGCGCGGATGCGCGCCAGCAGCCGCAGGCCGGTCTGGTCGGGCAGCATCCAGTCGAGCAGGATCAGCTGCGGCGCGCGCTGGACGATGAACTGCCAGGCGTCGGCGCAGTTCTGCACCGAGCTGACCTGCCAGGGCGCCTCGCGCAGCGAAAACTTGACCAGTTCGACGATCGCCGGCTCGTCCTCCACGATGAGGACGGTGATTTTATCGCTCGCCATCGTCGCCTTATTGCTCGCGCGCAGCCGGCTTGGTGTGACGGATGTCCTTGCCTTCGACCACGTAGATGACGTACTCGGCAATGTTCTTGGCATGGTCGCCGATGCGCTCGATCGCCTTGGCCACCCACAAGGTGTCCAGCGCCGACGAGATGGTGCGCGGGTCTTCCATCATGAAGGTGATCAGGGTGCGCATGATCGAGCGGAATTCGTGGTCGATGACGGCGTCCTGGGCAATCAGCGCCAGCGCCTGCTTGCCGTCGAGGCGGGCGAAGGCGTCGAGCGCGTCGTGCAGCATGTCCGACGTCTCGGCGGCAATCGAGCGCACCATTTCGAAGTGGTTGACGCCGGCCACGCCGCGGCCGTGCAGGTTTTTCGACATGCGCGCGATCTTGGCCGCTTCGTCGCCGATGCGCTCGAGGTCGGTGATGACCTTGATGGTGGCCATCACGGTGCGCAGGTCGTTGGCGGTGGGCTGGCGCCGCACGATCAGGTGGCTGCAGGCGTCGTCGAGCGACACTTCGAGCTGGTTGACGGCATCGTCGCCGGCGATGACGCGGTCGGCGTGCTCGATGTCGCCGACGCGAAAGCACGTCATGGCGTCGGTGAACTGGGTTTCCACGATGCCGCCCATCAGGAGCACCTTGGAGCGGATCGCCTCAAGTTCGTGGTCGTACTGCTTCGATGAATGTTCGCCTATCATTGCTGCTCTCCGCTTTTTGTATTTTGGTGCATCCCTGGTCAGCCGAAGCGGCCGGTAATATAGTCCTGCGTCTCTTTGCGCGCCGGATTCATGAAGATCTGGTCGGTCTCGCCGAATTCGACCAATTCGCCCAGATACATGTAGCCAGTGTAGTCCGAGCAGCGCGCCGCCTGTTGCATATTGTGGGTAACGATGGCGATCGTGTAGTCCTGCTTCAGTTCGCTGATCAGCTCTTCCACTTTCGCCGTCGAGATCGGGTCCAGCGCCGAGGTCGGCTCGTCCAGCAGCAGCACGTCCGGCTTGACGGCGACGCCGCGCGCGATGCACAGGCGCTGCTGCTGGCCGCCCGACAGCGACAGGCCGCTCTTGCCCAGCTTGTCCTTGACCTCGCCCCACAGCGCCGCCTTTTTCAGGGCCCACTCGACCCGTTCATCCATCTCGCCCTTCGACAGGTTCTCGTACAGGCGCACGCCGAACGCGATATTGTCGTAGACCGACATCGGGAACGGCGTCGGCTTCTGGAACACCATGCCGACCTTGGCGCGCAGCATGTTGACGTCCTGGCCCGGCTCGAGGATGTTGCGGCCGCGGTAGATGATCGAGCCCTCCGCGCGCTGGCCCGGATACAGGTCGTACATGCGGTTGAGCGTGCGCAGCAGGGTCGACTTGCCGCACCCGGACGGGCCGATGAAGGCGGTGACCTGCTTCTCGTGGATGTCGAGATTGACGTTGGTCAGGCTCTGGGTTTTTCCGTAGAAAAAGTTCAGGCCGGTGATTTCAATCGTCTTGGCGCGCTGGCTGACAGTGGGGATCGGACTTGGCATTGGCAAGGTCATTTCAAGGCTTTCAACTTAATTCGGAGTTTTCTGACTGAACACGGTGCGCGACAGGATATTGAGCAGCAGCACACTGAAGGTGACCAGCAAGGCGCCGCCCCACGCCAGGTCGCGCCAGTTGTCGTACGGGCTCATGGCGAACTGGTAGATCACCACCGGCAGGTTGGCCATTAGCCCGTTCATGTCGGCGCTGAAGAACTGGTTGTTGAGCGCGGTAAACAGCAACGGCGCCGTTTCGCCGGAAATGCGCGCCAGCGCCAGCAGCACGCCGGTGACCACGCCGGCCTTGACCGCGCGCAGGCGCACCATCAGCGCCACCTTCCAGCGCGGCGCGCCGAGCGCGAACGCCGCTTCGAGCAGGCTGTTGGGCACCAGGCGCAGCATGTTGTCGGTGGTGCGCACCACCACCGGCACCGCGATCAGGCCGAGCGCGACGCTGCCGGCGTAGCCGGAAAAGTGCTGGACCTGGGCCACGTACAGCGCATAGACGAACAGGCCGATGACGATCGACGGCGCCGACAGCATGATGTCGGTGACGAAGCGGGTGACCTGGGCAAACTTGTTGCGCTCGCCGTATTCGGCCAGGTAGATGCCGGCCAGGATGCCGATCGGCGTGCTGACCGCGGTCGACAGGCCGACCATCATCAGCGAACCGACGATGGCATTGCGCAAGCCGCCGCCGTCGCTGCCGGGCGCCGGCGTGTCGTGCGTGAACATCAGCACCGACAGGCCGCCGAAGCCCTTGACCAGCAGCGTGGTGAGGATCCAGGCCAGGAACGCGAGGCCAATCGACATCGCCAGCACCGACATGGCGATGCCGATACGGTGTTTCCACAAGCGGCGGTGGTAGACGGGGTTACGGACGGTCATTTGACACCTTCCTTGCGGGACATGCCGGCCAGCATCAGCTTGGCGGCGGACAATACGATGAAGGTGATCGCAAACAATATCAGCGCCAGCGCGTACAGGGACGACACGTGCAGTATCTTCTCAGCCTCGGCGAACTCGTTGGCCAGGGTCGACGAAATGGAGTTACCGGCCGCAAAGAGCGACCACGACAGCTTGTTGGCGTTGCCGATCACGAAGGTGACGGCCATCGTCTCGCCGAGCGCGCGGCCCAGTCCCAGCATGACGCCGCCGACCACGCCAGTTTTCGTATAGGGCAGCACGATGCCGCGCACCACTTCCCACTTGGTGCAGCCGAGGCCGTAGGCGGACTCTTTGAGCACCGCGGGCACGATCTCGAAAACGTCGCGCATCACGGAGGAAATGAAAGGAATGATCATCACCGCCAGGATCAGGCCGGCGGTGAGGATGCCGATACCCATGGTGGGACCGGAGAACAGCGGCCCGATGACCGGCAGGGGGCCAAGCGTGGCCTTGAGGACAGGCTGCACGTGATCGGCAAACAGCGGCGCGAACACGAACAGGCCCCACATGCCGTAGATGATCGAGGGCACACCGGCCAGCAGTTCGACCGCGGTGCCCATCGGGCGGCGCAGCCAGACCGGGCAGATTTCAGTGAGGAACAAGGCGATGCCGAAGCTGACCGGAAAGGCCACCAGCAGCGCGATGAAGGACGTCGCCAGGGTGCCGGTGATGGCGATGCGGGCGCCATACTTGTCGTTGACCGGATCCCACTCGACGGTGGTGATGAAGGCGGCGCCGAACTCGCGGAACGCCGGCGTAGCGCCGAACACCAGCGAGACGATGATCCCCACCAGCACCAGCAGCACCGACGCCGCGAACAGCATCGTGACCTTGTGGAAGATGAAGTCCTGGATGCGCTGCATGCGCATCGTCGACAACATCGCTGTGTGGCGCTCGGCAGCTTCGGGCGCCAGCACCTCGGCCATGGCCGCGGGTGGGTTTGCACTCATGGGCAACTTCTTCTGTTTAGGATGGTCGAACGCTATTATTTACCAGATCGCCTTGCCGGTGGCATCTTTCAGGTTCGCCTTCCAGGCGTCCTGTACCAGCTTGGTGACGCTGGCGGGCATCGGCACGTAGTCCAGCTCGGTTGCGGCAGGGCCGCCGTTCTTGTAAGCCCAGTCGAAGAACTTCAGCACTTCCTTGGCCTTGACGCCGTCCGGCTGCACCTTGTGCATCAGGATGTACGAAGCGCCCGTGATCGGCCATGCCGTCTTGCCGGCCTGGTCGGTCAGGACGACGCCGAAGCCGGGGGTCTTGGCCCACTCGGCGTTGGCGGCGGCGGCCTTGAAGTTGTCGTCGTCAGGCTGCAGGAACACGCCATCCTTGTTTTTCAGCTGGGTGTGCGACATCTTGTTCTTCTTGGCGAAGGCCCACTCGACGTAGCCGATGCCGCCCTTGATGCGTTGCACGTTGGCGGCGACGCCTTCGTTGCCTTTGCCGCCGACGCCGGTGATCCACTTGACGGCGGTGCCGGCGCCGATCTTGGCTTTGAAGTCAGGGCTGGTCTTGGACAGGTAATCGGTGAACAGGAACGAGGTGCCGGAGCCGTCGGCGCGGTGCACCACGGTGATTTCCTCGGCCGGCAGCTTGACGCCCGGGTTCAGCGCGGCGATGGCGGCGTCGTTCCACTTGGTCACTTTGCCGAGGTAGATGTCGGCGATGACGGGGCCGGTCAGCTTGAGCTGGCCCGGGGTGATCCCTTCGAGGTTGACGACCAGCACCACGCCGCCCATGATGGCAGGGAACTGGACCAGGCCTTCGGCGGCCAGGTCCTCGGCTTTCAGGGGCATGTCGGAGGCGCCGAAATCGACGGTCTTGGCCTTGATCTGCTTGATGCCGGCGCCGGAGCCTACCGACTGGTAGTTCAGGCCGTTGCCGGTGGTCTTCTTGTACATCTCCGCCCATTTGGCGTAGATCGGGTAGGGAAAGGTGGCGCCGGCGCCCGTCATGTCGGCGGCCATCGAGGCCGTCGTCGTCAGGATAGCGGAGGTACCGATGATCATCGAGGCGAACAACTGTTTCAGGCGCATATCAAATCCTTTAGAGGGGTTACGGGTCAATGCTGCGCAGTCTAGCGGGCATTTGTGACATGTTTATGACATCTGCCGCATGGATGAAGTATTTTGAAATTCCGCTGCGTGATACTCTGGCGGAACCGGTTTTGATGGCGCACGATTGACCCGGCCGGTCACATGCATGTCATATTTGGTTATTACAATAAAGTAAAGTCACAATCGAGATCCGCATACCCAGATGACAACGAAAAACCCGCTGCACGCCGAATCGCCGAAGGCGGTGGTCTTCCTCGACCGCGAACTGTCGCAGCTGCAGTTCAACCGGCGCGTGCTGGCCCAGGCCGAGGACAAGCGCATCCCGCTGCTCGAGCGGCTGCGCTACCTGTGCATCGTCAGCAACAACATGGACGAGTTCTTCGAGGTGCGCGTGGCCAGCCTGCTGGCGCAGGGCGCGCTGCACGACGACCCGGCGTTCGATGCCACCTTGTCGCGCATCAGCGTCGAATGCCATGCGCTGGTCAAGCACCAGTACGAGATCCTCAATGCCGAGGTGCTGCCGCAGCTGCGCGCCAAGGGCGTGCACCTGGTGCGCCACACCGACCGCAACGAAGCGCAGCGCGCCTGGGTCAAGCAGTATTTCGAGCAGGAAGTGCGCCCGCTGCTCACGCCGATCGGGCTCGACCCGGCGCATCCGTTCCCGCAGGTGATCAAC
This sequence comes from Burkholderiales bacterium, assembly GCA_038248405.1. Lineage (GTDB taxonomy): Bacteria > Pseudomonadota > Gammaproteobacteria > Burkholderiales > Burkholderiaceae_D > JAFCUW01. The sequence continues at coordinate 69,111 of JBBRXM010000007.1, read as the reverse complement.
AAGAGCCTGAACTTCATCGTTTCGTTGTCGGGCAAGGACGCGTTCGGGCGCGGCAGCGCGATCGCCATCGTCAAGGCGCCGCGCGTGCTGCCGCGCGTGATCCGCCTGCCGGACCACCTGTCGAAGGGCGACGGCACCCTGTTCTGCCTGCTCTCGTCGGTGATCCACTCGCACATCGAGGACATGTTTACCGGGCGCGACGTGATCGCCTATTCGCAGTTCCGGGTCACCCGCGACAGCGACCTGTGGGTCGACGAGGACGAAGTGAAGAACCTGCGCCAGGCGCTCAAGGGCGAGTTGCAGGGGCGCCAGTTCGGCCGCTCGGTGCGGCTGGAAGTGGCCAAGAACTGCCCGCCGGAGTTGTCCGATTTCCTGCTTGCCCAGTTCGATCTCGATCCGAGCCGGCTGTACGCCGTCGACGGCCCCGTCAACCTGGTGCGCCTGGCCGAGCTGATCGACGAAGTGCGCCAGCCGGGGCTGCGCTTCGAGCCCTTCATCGCCGGCATGCCGACCAAGACGGCCAACCTCGACATCTTCGAGCAGATCCGCAAGCACGACATCCTGCTGCACCATCCGTTCCAGTCGTTCCAGACCGTGATCGACTTCATCTGCGTGGCCGCCAGCGATCCGTTCGTCGTCGCCATCAAGCAGACGATCTACCGCACCGGCATGAATTCGGAGCTGATGGAAGCGTTGATGACGGCGGCGCGCTCGGGCAAGGAAGTGACCGTCATCGTCGAGCTGATGGCGCGCTTCGACGAGGAGGCCAACATCAACTGGGCCGACAAGCTCGAGCAGGCCGGCGCGCAGGTGGTGTATGGCGTGGTGGGCCTGAAGACGCACGCCAAGGCGGCGCTGGTGATCCGCCGCGAGCCCGAGGGCCTGCGCTACTACGCGCACCTGGGCACCGGCAACTACCACCTGACCACCACCCGGCTGTACACGGACTTTGGTCTGCTGACGGCCAGCACGGCGATGGGCGAGGACGTCAACGAAGTGTTCATCCACCTGACCAGCCTGACGAAGCCGCACAAGCTGAACCACCTGTGGCTGGCGCCGTTCGAACTGCAGAGCGAGATCATCAAGGCGATCCGCAACGAGGCGCGCATTGCGCGGGCCGGCCGGCCGGGACGGATCATCGTCAAGATCAATGCGCTGGTGGACGAATCGGTGATCCGCGCGCTGTATGCGGCCTCGGCCGACGGCGTCAAGATCGACCTGATCGTGCGCGGCGCCTGCATCCTGCGTCCCGGCGTGGCCGGCTTGTCCGAGAACATCAAGGTACGCTCGATCATCGGGCGCTACCTCGAGCACAGCCGCATCTATTATTTCCGCAACGACCTCGCGCACGACGTCTACCTGGCCAGCGCCGACTGGATGACGCGCAACCTGTTCCGCCGCGTCGAGGTCGCCTTCCCGGTGCTCGACAAGGCGCTCAAGCGGCGCGTCATCGACGAGGGGTTGAACCCCTACCTGAAGGACAACTCCAACGCCTGGGAGCTGGACGCCAACGGCAATTACCACCGTCACAAGGCGCGCGGCAAGCAGACCGAATTTTCGGCGCAGCGCCACCTGATGGCGCTGCTCGGTTCGACAGTCAGCGGCAACGAAGCCTAGGAGAACGACATGGACCTGATTTTGTGGCGGCATGCGGAAGCGGAGGAAGGCCAGCCGGACATGGAGCGCGCGCTGACGGCCAAGGGCCAGAAGCAGGCGCGGCGGATGGCCGAGTGGCTCGACGGGCAACTGCCGGACGGCTGCCGGATCCTCGTCAGCCCAGCCGTGCGCACCATGCAGACGGCCGAGCCGCTGGGGCGCAAGTTCAAGGCGGCGCCGGAACTGGCGCCGGGGGCGACGCCACAGGAAATCCTGCGCGCGGTCAACTGGCCAAACAGCAAGGAACCGGTGCTGGTGGTGGGGCACCAGCCGAGCCTGGGCCAGCTGGCCGCGCTGCTGGTGTGCGGCACGCCGCAGCCGTGGGAGCTCAAGAAAGGGGCGGCCTGGTGGCTCGTCCAGCGCGACGCGAAAGATCCCGACAGCCTGTACGTGAAAGCGGTGATGGGACCTGAGCTAATTGTGAACTAGAGGTGTCATCCCTCCTTGTAAATACAGCGGCGACTGCTACATTTGAAGGGTAGTCCAGGTGTTGTGACCACGAGGAGGCGCCGCTAGCGCGGAGTGAAATCTATGTTATTTATTCTTGCTGTGACCGGTGCGTCAGCCGTTGTTGGCCTGGTGCTGTATGAACTGGTGGAAGAAGTGCGAGGCGGTTCGGGCCGCTTGCGGGACAGGTACCATGAGTAGGTAGTGCAAACGGCGCTGAGGGCGCCGTTTTTTATGCCGGTTCGCGCCCGCGCTAGCGCATGTACCTGGCCAGCAGCGTCATCGCCGCCAGGTCCAGGCTGAGGAACTGGAAGCCGATCTTGTAATCGCCATTGCTGAAGATGCAGTACAGCGTCTTCGAACGCGTCTTGACGGTGCTCACTTTGCCATCCAGGAACACGTCGAAGCTCAGTTCGCACTCGAGCCCGGCCGCCATCGGCTGCGGATGGGACAGGCAAATGCCGTTGCCGCCGACGTCGACGGTACGGGCGTTGATCGGCGCGGCGCCATCGTAGGTGACGACGGCGCGCGCCTTGAGAACCTTGCGCGGCGAAGTGCGTTGTTCGTTAAACACGATGAATCCAGTATGCGGCGAAAGTGGGTGGATATTATAGCCGCAGCATCAGTCGAGTTCGCGCAACTTGTTGAAGGCTTCGTCGATGCGCTCGACGGCGACGATGGTCATGCCCTCGATCTTCTGCTTGGGCGCGTTCGATTTCGGGATCATCGCGATCGAAAAGCCCAGCTTGGCCGCCTCGCGCAGGCGTTCCTGGCCGCGCGGCGCCGGCCGGATTTCGCCGGCCAGGCCGACTTCGCCGAACACCACCAGCCCGCGCGGCAGCGCCTTGTTGCGCATCGACGAATTGATCGCCAGCAGCACGGCCAGGTCGGCCGCCGGTTCGGTGATCTTGACGCCGCCCACCGCGTTGATGAACACGTCCTGGTCGAAGGCGGCGATGCCGGCATGCCGGTGCAGCACCGCCAGCAGCATCGCCAGCCGGTTCTGCTCCAGGCCCACCGACAGCCGGCGCGCGTTGGGCAGGTGGCTGGTGTCGACCAGCGCCTGGATCTCGACCAGCAGCGGGCGGGTGCCTTCCTGCGTCACCATCACGCACGAACCGGGCACGGCGCTGTCATGGCTCGACAGGAACAGCGCCGACGGATTCGACACGCCCTTCAGGCCTTTTTCGGTCATCGCGAACACGCCCAGTTCGTTGACGGCGCCGAAGCGGTTCTTGATGGCGCGCACCAGCCGGAAGCTCGACTGGGTGTCGCCCTCGAAATAGAGCACCGTGTCGACGATGTGTTCGAGCACGCGCGGGCCGGCCAGCGCGCCCTCCTTCGTCACGTGACCGACCAGGATGATCGTCACGCCGGTCTGCTTGGCCACGCGCGTGAGCTGCGCGGCGCACTCGCGCACCTGCGCCACCGAGCCGGGGGCCGAGCTGAGGGCGTCGGAATAGACGGTCTGGATCGAGTCGATGACGGCCACGTCGGGTTTCAGGTCGGCCAGCGTGCCGAGGATTTTTTCGAGCTGGATCTCGGCCTGCAGCTTGAGGCTGGTCGCTTCGACGCCGAGCCGGCGCGCGCGCAGGGCAATCTGGGCGCCGGATTCCTCGCCGCTGACGTACAGCGTGCTTTTGGCCTGCGAGATGTTGGCCAGCGCCTGCAGCAGCAGGGTCGACTTGCCGATGCCGGGGTCGCCGCCGATCAGCACCACGCCGCCGGCGACCAGGCCGCCGCCCAGCACGCGGTCGAATTCCTCGATGCCGGTGCCGAAGCGCGGCACGTCGACCGCCTCGATGTCGGCCAGCGTCAGCACCGGCGCGGTCTGCGCCAGGCTGCGGTGGACCGGGTTCGAGAGGCGGTTCAGGCCCGGCGCTTCGACCTGCGTCTCGACCAGCGTGTTCCATGCGTGGCAGGCCGGGCACTGGCCGGTCCACTTGTTGCTGATGCCGCCGCATTCGCTGCAGGTGTAGTTCGTTTTTGCTTTTGCCATGATCCTAGGGGTCAGTCCCCGGTTTTTCTGTTAGGGGGTCTGACCCCGGTTTGCTGCCGCCAACGCCACCGGGGACTCGGCGTCCCCATCATACCCCCAACGGAAGAACCGGGGTCTGACCCCTATGCCGGCTGCCCCATCGGGCCTTCGAATACCCTGACCCGCGGCGCCAGCGCGCACATCAGCTCGTAGCCGATGGTGCCGGCGGCGTTGGCCACTTCGTCGATCGGCAGGCCGTCGCCCCACAACACTACCTTGCTGCCGACGCGCGCGTTGGCGATCGGGGTCAGGTCGACCGTCATCATGTCCATCGACACGCGCCCGATCAGCGTGGTGCGCACGCCGTCGACCAGCACCGGGGTGCCGTGCGGCGCGTGGCGCGGGTAGCCGTCGGCGTAGCCGCAGGCGATTACGCCCACCAGCATCGGCCGGGGTGCTTCGAAGCGGCTGCCGTAGCCGACCGTGTCGCCGGCCGCCAGCTGCTGGATGCCGATGATGGCGGACGCCAGCGTCATCGTCGGGCGCAGCTTGTACTGCTCGGCGCTGGGCCCGCCCGGGGTGCCGCCGTACAGCATCACGCCGGGCCGCACCCAGTCGTTCGACAGCTCCGCCGCCAGCGCCGCCTGCTGCAGCACGCCGCCCGAATTGGACAGGCTGCGCTCGCCCGCCAGCCCTTGCGCGCCGAGCTGGAAGCGGCGCACCTGCTCGCGCACCGCCAGCTGCGGATGCTCGAGCTCGTCGGCGTTGGCGAAGTGGGTCATCAAGGTGATGTTGCGGATGCCCGGGATGGCGCCCAGCCGCGCGTGCGCCGCGGCATAGTCGGCCGGCAGAAAACCGAGCCGGTTCATGCCGGTGTTCATCTTCAGGTGGACGTCGATCGGGTTCGCCAGGCGCGTGTATTCGAGCATCTTGACCTGCTCGATGCAATGGACGGCGCTGTTGAAATTGTATTCGGCCAGCAGCGCGATGTCGGCGGCCTCGAAGATGCCTTCGAGCAGCAGCACCGGTTTTGTCCAGCCCAGCTCGCGCAGGCGCACCGCATTGTCGGTCTCGATCAGCGCCAGGCCGTCGGCGTCGGCGAAGCCGCGCATGCCGCGCTCGAGCCCGTGGCCGTAGGCGTTGGCCTTCACCACCGCCCAGATTCTCGCCGCCGGCGCGCAGGCGCGGGCGCGCGCCAGGTTGTGCCGCATCGAATCGAGATGAATGGTGGCGCTGAGCGGGCGTGGCATAGGGAAAATGGGAAGTGGATGAGAAGCAGGTATTTTACCGGACGCGGCCCTGCATGCACGGCTGATTTCTTTGGCTTCGAAGCCATTCATGGTATAAAGCAACCCAGACCAGACTTTAGAACTTCTCGAATGAATCGTGGTTTTTACACCATCATGGCGGCGCAGTTTTTCTCGTCGCTGGCGGACAACGCGCTGTTCTTCGTAGCGATTGACCTGCTGACTTCGATGAATGCGCCGGCGTCATTGACGCCAATGCTCAAACTGTCGTTTGTGCTTTTCTACGTGCTGCTGGCCGCCTTCGTCGGCGCCTTCGCCGACGCCTTGCCGAAGGGGCGCGTGATGTTCATCGCCAACCTGATCAAGGTGTTCGGCTGCCTGCTCATTTTCTTCCATGTCCATCCACTGCTGGCGTACGCCGTGGTCGGCTTCGGCGCGGCGGTCTATTCGCCGGCCAAGTACGGCATCCTGACCGAACTGCTGCCGCCGGAAAAACTGGTCGCCGCCAACGGCTGGATCGAAGGTCTGACCGTCACCTCGATCATCCTCGGCACCGTCATGGGCGGCACGCTGGTGGCCAAGCGCACCTCGGTGTTCCTGCTCGGCTTCGACGTGCCGATGATCGACACCGGCATCGACACGCCGACCGAAGCGGCGCTGTGCGTGGTGATGGCGCTGTACCTGGCGGCGACCCTGTTCAACCACTACATCCCCGACACCGGCGCCAAGTACGCCCCGCCGGAGCGCAATCCGGTCAAGCTGATCGCCGATTTCGCCGAGTGCTCCGCCACCCTGTGGAAGGACAAGCTGGGCCAGATTTCGCTGGCGGTGACGACGCTGTTCTGGGGCGCCGGCGCTACCTTGCAGCTGATCGTGCTCAAGTGGGCCGAGAAGTCGCTCAACCTGCCCTACGAGAAGGCGACCAGCCTGGTGGGCGTGGTCGCCGTCGGCATCGCGCTCGGCGCGGCGGCGTCGGCGCGCATCATCCCGCTGAAAAAATCGCTGACGGTGATCCCGCTCGGGATCGCCATGGGCGTCATCGTCATGCTCATGCCGCTGGTGCACTCGGTCTCGCTGGCCTACCCGCTGCTGATCCTGATCGGCGTGCTGTCGGGCTTTTTCGTGGTGCCGATGAACGCGCTGCTGCAGCACCGCGGCCACGTCCTGATGAGCGCCGGCCACTCGATCGCGGTGCAGAACTTCAACGAGAACCTGTCGATCCTGACGATGCTGGCGGTGTACGCCATCATGATCTCGCTGAACCTGGACCTGAACGTCATCATCGTGCTGTTCGGCCTGTCGGTGGCCGGCTCGATGTGGGCGATCAAGCGGCGCCACGCCGCCAATCAGCGCGAACACGATTCGCTCGCGCTGATCGGCGAGCACAAGCACTAGAGGCCGGCGGCCCGTTCGGCGGCGCGCGTGCGCCAGTCGTCGGGAACGATGAAGCCGCGCGCCGTTTCCACCCACGCCCCGCCCTCCTCGCGCAGCGACGCCACCAGCAGCGGCGCCTTCGCCGTTTCGAACGCCAGCGCCAGCGCCGCCTGCAGCGCCGCCCGGCTCACCACCTCGCCGGCGTCCTGCGTGCGGTACGGCGCCAGCCAGTGCAGGCGCGGCAGCACTGCCCAGGCGTCGCCGGCCAGCGCATCGACTTGCGCCGCGGCGCACCAGAAGCCGCGGCAATGGGTCGCTGCGATGCCGTCCATCGGCGCCGCCCGCGCGCCCGGATAGAACAGCCAGCCCTTGACCAGCGCCCGCGCGCGCAGCACGGGGCGCGGCAGCAGCGCCTGCGCCGCCGGATGGGCGGCCAGCGCCAGCTGCTTGTCGACGATCTTGCGCATCTTGGCGCCCAGGCTGTCGGCCAGGTTGGGGCCGACGAAGGTGTCGAAGCGCGAGGCGGCGCTGCCCTCCAGCAGATAGAACTTGGTGGCCAGTTCGATATGCTCGATGCCGTCCGCTCCCGCGTCGAGCAGGAAGTCGAATTCGCCGACGGTGTCGTTGCGCGCCGCGCGCACCTGCAGGCCATGGGCGACCAGCACGCCGTGCTGCTGGTAGTAGAACGCCATCAGCTTTTCGGCGTACAGGCCAAGGCGCGTGTAGGTCTTGCCGCCGAGCGCGACGTCCAGCGCCGACGGGTCGCTCTCGAGCTGCGCCAGCCAGTCGGCGACCGCTGCCGTCACCGCCGTCGGCATGGCGACTTTACCTTGCCAGTGCGGGTCGTCCGGGTCGAGCAGGCCGGGCGAATCGAGCAGCCAGGCCAGAGCGCGCACGTGCGCCCGCGTGAGGTGGCCCCAGCGCCGCGCGAACTGCGCCTGGTAGTTGTCAGTGGCCAGCGGCATCGGCGGACTTCGCCAGGCACAGGTCGGCCCAGGCCAGTGCCTTGTCGGCGCCGCGGCGCAGCAGTTCGCCCGGATGCAGGGTAGCGACCAGCGGCACGCCGTTGAGCTGGTGCACGCTGCCGCGCGCGCCGGCCAGCGGCTCTTGCAGGCCCTTGCCGAGCAAGGCGTTGGCGGCGATCTGGCCCATCGTCAGCACGGTGCCGGCGCCGCACAGCGCCAGTTCGCGTTCGAGGAAGGGGCGGCAGGCCGCCGCCTCGTCGGCCGTCGGCGCGCGGTCGCCGCCGCTGGCGGAAGTGGGCCGGCACTTGACCAGGTTGGTGACATACACATTCTCGTCGCGCGAGAGCTGCACCGCCGCCAGCATATTGGCCAGCAGCTTGCCCGGCTCGCCCGCCAGCGGCTGGCGTTCGCTTTCGTCGGCCGCCGTGGTGGCGCCGGCGGCGACCATCCACACCGCCGCCCGGGCACCGCCGCCCAGTACGGGCTTCTTGCCGTCCTTGCAGCCGCAGCGCGCGCAGGCGCCGATGGCGGCGTTCAGCGCGCGCCAGTCCATGCGGGCGATTTCTTCTTCGGTGGCCGGCGGCGGCGGCGGCGCCTCGCCCCAGGCCGAATCGATCTTGCTGCCCGGCGCAGGCGCGGGCGACGGCATCGGCTGCGAGTAGGCGGGCGGCGCCGGCGCGCTCACCTCCTCCACCGGCGCCGGCGGCGCCGGCGGCACTACGGCCGGCTCGCTGCCGCGTGCGGTCCACAGCGGCGTGATGCCCATCTCGGCCAGGAAGGCGGCGTCGCGGCCGGAAATGCCGTTCATAATATGAACCTCATGACGATGGCGTCCTCGCGTTGTCCGTTGTGGGCCGGGTAGTAGGCTTTGCGGCGGCCGATTTCGACAAAGCCGTAGCGCAGGTAGACCTTCAGCGCGCGCAGGTTGGACGGACGCACTTCGAGCAGGACCGATTCGGCGCCGAGGCCGCGCGCGCAGGCGGCGACCTTGTCGAGCAGATAGCGGCCCAGGCCCTGGCCCTGGCGGCCGGCGGCGACCGATACGTTGAGCAGGTGCGCCTCGTCGACGGCGGCCATCAACAGGAAGTAGCCGGCCAGTTCGCCGTGGTCGCGCAGCACCCAGGCGTGGTAGCCGGCGTCGAGCGAGTCGCCAAAGTTACCGCGGCTCCAGGGGTGCGGGTAGACGCTCTGCTCGACGGCCATGACGTCGTCGAGGTCGGCCGGCGTCATCGGCGCGTAGTCGAGCCGTTCGAACGCCAGCATGTCCGGCGCTGCCGTCATGCGGCGGCCTTGGCGGCGTTGATCACCTGGCGCTCGGCGCTGGTGAAGGCGATCTTGTTGCGCAGGTAGAGCGGCTGGGCGTCGGCCGGCGCCACGCTGCGCCCGGCGGCCAGTTCGATGCGCGCCAGTTGCGCCACCTGGCGCGCGTGCGGCATCACGTCGGCCAGCGCGCCGGCGGCGAAATCGCGGCCGGCGAATGCTTCCGCGTACGCGGCGAAGCCGTTGCCGCAGGCGGCCAGCGGCGTCGACGTCGGCAGCGGGGCGAGCTCGCGCGGCGCGCACAGCGACGGCGCCACCACAGTGTGCCAGCCGTCGGCGTAGCGGTACTGGGCCCAGTAGACTTCGCCCATGCGCGCGTCGAGCACGGCCAGCACCTCGGTAGCGCCGGTCAGTTCGCGGCACGCCTGCGCCATCGCCGCCAGCGTCACGACCGGCACCGCCGGCAGGCTGGCGCCGAACGCAAGGCCCTGGGCGATGCCGCAGGCGGTGCGCACGCCGGTAAACGAGCCGGGGCCCGAGCCGAAGGCGATGGCGCCGCAGTCGCGCAGGGCGACGCCCGCTTCGGCCAGCAGTTCCTGCACCATCGGCAGGATCGATTGCGAGTGGGTGCGCACGCCCGACGAAGAGCGTGCCAGCAGCGTGTCGCCGCTCAGCAGGGCGCAGGACGCCAGTTCGGACGAGGTTTCAATGGCGAGAATAATAGGCATGCGGTATTTTAACCCAAGGGGTCAGACCCGGTTTTGCTTCTGAAGGGTCTGACCCCGGTGTGTAGCTGCCAACACAACCGGGACCACGAGCCGAAACCTGGCGGCCGTTGTAGAATGCGGCTCATGAACAGCCTGACCCTTCACAACGACAACCGCGCCGCCGTCGCCGACGCGCTGACAGACGATCGCTGGACCGTCGCCTGCCTGTGCGCCGGCTGGTGCGGCACCTGCTCGTCGTATCGCCAGGCGTTCGAGCAAATGGCCGCGCGCCACTCCGACATGCGCTTCATCTGGATCGACATCGAAGACCAGTCCGATGTCGTCGGCGACCTCGACGTCGAGAACTTCCCCACCCTGCTGGTCCAGCGCGGCGACACCGTCGCCTTCTTCGGCACCGTGCTGCCCGACCCTTCGCTGGCCGAACGCCTGCTCGCGGCTCAGGTGTCGCACAGCGGCGAGGAACTCGAACGGCTCTCGTCCAGCACCGAGGAACGGCGCCGCTGGCAGCGCGACTGCAACCTGCGCGCGCTGCTGCTGGCCAGCTAGTCAGGCAAGCCGCAGCGGCAGGCTGCGCAGGCGCTGCCCGGTCAGCACGAACAGCGCATTGGCCACCGCCGGCGCGATCGGCGGCGTGCCCGGTTCGCCCACCCCTTCCGGCGGCTCGGCGCTGGCGATGATGATGGTCTCCACCTGCGGCGCCTGGCCCATCCGCAGCACCGGATAATCGTGGAAATTGGTCTGCTCGACGCGGCCGTTCTTGATCGTGATTTCGCCGCTCAGCGCCGCCGACAGGCCAAACAGCACCGCCGACTCCATCTGCTGGGCGACGATGTTCGGATTGACGGCGATGCCGCAGTCGATCGCGCACACCACCCGGTGCACGCGGATCTCCGTGCCCTCCACCGACACCTCGGCCACCTGGGCGACGATGCTGCCGAACGACTGGTGCACCGCCACGCCGTGCGCGCGCCCGGCGCTCGCCTTGCCGGCCCTGGCCAGCGCGGCGTCGAGCACGGCCAGGTGGCGCGGATGCTGCGTCAACAGGCTGCGCCGGAAGGCGGCGCCGTCCTGGCCGGCGGCGTGCGCCAGCTCGTCGATGAAGCTCTCCTTGAAAAACGCATTGTGCGAGTGGCCCACCGAGCGCCAGTAGCCGATCGGCACGGCGCTGTCGACGATGACGTGGGCGACGCGCACGTTGGCGATCTCGTACTGCATGTCGTACTCGCCCTCGGCGGTGGTCTTGTCGGGGCCGAAGCCGGGCAGCCCGAGCGTGCGCGGGAAGTACTGGTGGCCGATCGAGCCGCTGACGGACTTGTTGTCCCAGCCGACCACCCGGCCTGCCGCATCCAGGCTGCCGGAAAAGCGCGCCAGCGCCGCCGGCCGGTAGACGTCGTGCGTCATGTCGTCCTCGCGCGTCCAGATCAGCTGCACCGGGCGGCCGTCGGCGGCGCCGTTGGCCGCCACCGCCACCGCCTGCGCCACCATGTCCACTTCCAGCCGCCGGCCAAAGCCGCCGCCGAGCAGCATGACGTCGACCGACACGTAGTCGCGGTCGACCCCGGCCACCTTGGCGGCGATGTCGACTGCGATGCTGGGCACCTGGGTCGAGGCCCACAGGCGCACCTTGCCGTCGGCCACCTGGGCGGTGCAGTTGACCGGCTCCATGGTGGCGTGGGCGAGGAAAGGGGCGCGGTATTCGGCGCCGATGGTCTTGGCGGCGCCCTTGGCGGCCGCCTGGCTGCCGGCCTCGTGATACACCCAGCCGGACGAGTCGTCCAGCTGCTGGCCGAACTGCCTGAAGATGGCCGCGCTCGACAGCGTGGCGGCGTCGCCCTCGTCCCAGCTGATCGTCAGCGCCGCGGCAGCCTGCTTCGCCGCCCACCAGCTGGTGGCGATCACCGCCACGCCGGCGCCGGCGCCGCTGTGCTCGGCCAGCGCCGCCGAAAAGTCGACCACGCCGATGACCCCGGCCCGGGCCTTGACGGCGGCGGCGTCGAACGAGGCGATGCGCCCGCCCACCACCGGCGACATCCGCACCGCCGCATACAACAGGCCAGGCGGACGCGCGTCGATGCCGAACGCGGCGCTGCCGTTGACCTTGGCCGCCGAGTCCAGCCGCGGCTGCGCGGTGCCGATCAGTTTGAAGTCCTTCGGTTGTTTCAGGCGCACGTCGGCCGCCTCGATGCGCGCGCCGGCGCCGGCCGCCTTCGCCAGGCTGGCATAGGAGGCGCGCTGGCCGGAGCGGTGGATGACGAAGCCGGCGTCGGTATGGCACTCGGCGGCGCTGACGTGCCACTCGGCGGCGGCGGCGGCCACCAGCATCGCGCGGGCGACGGCGCCCGCTTCGCGCATCGGCCCCCAGGCATCCTTGACGCTGGAGGAGCCACCGGTAAACATGATGCCCAGTTCACGCGACACCTTCGACAGCATCCACTGGGCGCCGTCGCGCCCGCTGCCGCGCTCGTCCGGATGGAACGGCAGCACGTCGCGCAGCATCGCCACGTTGGCGAAGATCTTGTCGATCGGCGCCTGCATGATGCGCACCGCCGACAGCGGCACGTCGAGTTCTTCGGCCAGCAGCATCGGCAGCGCCGTGTGCACGCCCTGCCCCATCTCGCTGCGCGGCACCACCACCGACACGCTGCCGTCGGGCGCGATCGCCACCCAGCCGTTGAGGGCGACGGCGCCGCCGGCCACCGGCAGCGGGCGGCCAGTGTAGAGGCGCTGGCGCAGCGGCGCCAGGCTCCAGCCGACCAGCAGAGTGCCGCCGGCCAGCAGGCCGCCGAGCATGAAGCGGCGGCGCGTGAGTTTGCTGCGGGAGTGAGCCGGCATCGAGAATCCTCTGGTAATCAATTAAACGACGGTTTCGCGCCAGCGTTCCAGCACCACGCTGGCCGGCTCCGGGCGGCTGTACAGATAGCCCTGCGCCTGGTTGCAGCCTTGGCGCAGCAGGAACGCGGCCTGGTCGGGCGTTTCGACGCCCTCGGCGATGACCGACAGGTTCAGGCTCTTGCCGAGCTGGATGATGGCGATGGCGATCGCCTCGTCGTTGCTGTCGGTCGAGATGTCCTTGATGAAGCTGCGGTCGATCTTCAGCGTCTGCACCGGCAGCTGCTTGAGGTAGGCCAGCGACGAATAGCCGGTGCCGAAGTCGTCGATCGCCAGCCCGACGCCGATCGCATACAGGTCGTTGATGAACACCAGCGCGTCGCCGGTATTCATGATCACCGACTCGGTCACCTCGAGCTGCAGGCGGTGCGGCTCCAGGCCGGTCTCCCTGAGGATCTCGGCGACCATGCCGACGATGCTGCCGCGCTCGAACTGCTTGACCGACAGGTTGACCGCGATCTTCGGTACGTACAGGCCGGCCTGCTGCCAGCGGATCATCTGGCGGCACGATTCGTACAGCACCCACTTGCCCAGCTGGTGGATGAAACCGGTGTCCTCGGCCAGCGGGATGAAGCGCACCGGCGGCACCAGCCCCAGTTCCGGGTTCTGCCAGCGCACCAGCGCCTCGACGCCGATCATGCGGCCGCTGTCGATTTCGACCTGCGGCTGGTAGTGGAGGAAGATCTCGTCCTTCTCGATCGAGCGGCGCAGCATCGCTTCCAGGCGCAGCCGCTCGACGCCTTCGCCGGTCATCGACGCCGCGTAGAACTGGTAGCCGTTGCGCCCGCGCGCCTTGGCCTGGTACATGGCGACGTCGGCATTGCGGATCAGCATATTGAGGTCGCTGGCGTCGCGCGGATAGACGCTGATGCCGACGCTGCCGGTGACGAACAGCTCGTAGTCCGACACCAGGAAGGGCTGCTCGAACATGGCCACCAGCTTGGCGGCGACGGCGCCGGCACCAGGCTGGCCGTCGATGTTCTCGAGCAGGACGATGAATTCGTCGCCGCCCAGCCGCGCCAGCGTGTCGCCCACCCGCAGCTGGCCGGCCAGCGCCGCGGCGACCTGCTTGAGCAGCTCGTCGCCGACGTGGTGGCCGAGCGTGTCGTTGACGTTCTTGAAGCGGTCGAGGTCGATGAACAGGATCGCCAGCTGCTCGCCGTCGCGGCCGGCGCGCTGCAGCGCGTGCTGCAGGCGGTCGTGGAACAGCAGCCGGTTCGGCAGCGCCGTCAGCGGGTCGTGGTGGGCCATGTGATCGAGCTTGTCCTGCGATTCCTTGACCTTGGTGATGTCGCTGAACACCGCCACGTAATGGGTGATGTCGCCGAGGTCGTCGCGCACCGCCGACACCGTCAGCCACTCCAGGTACAGTTCGCCGTTCTTGCGCATGTTCCAGATCTCGCCGCGCCAGAAGCCGTTTTCGCGCAGTTCTTCCCACAACTGCTCGTAGAACGACACCGCGTGGCGCGACGAACGCGTCAGCGACGAATCCTGGCCGACCGCCTCGATCTCGATGTAGCCGGTGATCTGGGTGAAGGCCGGATTGATGGCGACGATGCGGCCGTCGACGTCGATCACCATCACGCCGTCGGCGATATGTTCGAGCACGGTGGCCGACAGGCGCAGCTTTTCTTCGGTCTGGCGGCGCTCGGTGACGTCGGCGAACACCCAGATGCTGCCTTCGTGCGGGCGCTGCGCATCGAGCGCATAGCCGCTGGTGAGGCACCAGAAGGTGCTGCCGTCGGCGCGCCGGTACTGCCGCTCCTCGGTCACGTAGCGGCCCTCGGCAAGGGTGGCGTAGGGGCCGGCGCCGGCGATGGCGAAGTGCTCGTCGGAGAGGAACAGCGGCGCCGTCGAGCCGCCGATCAGTTCGCCGCCGGCATAGCCGAACAGCTGCTCGCAGCGGCGGTTGACCGACACGATGCTGCGGCGGCGCACGAACATCACGCCGAACATGACGTTGTCGAGGATGGCGCTCTTCTCGGCCAGCAGGCCCTCGATGCGCATCTCGTTGTGTTTGCGCTCGCTGATGTCCGACAGGATGCCGTCGACCCACATGGCCTCGGCCGCGGCGCTGACCTGCGGCTGGCCGTTTTCCGACACCCAGCGCTCGTTGCCGGTGGCGTCGATGATGCGGTACTCGACCTGGTACGGGTGGCGCGCGGCGATCGCTTCGGTCACCAGCCGGTGCCGCATGCGGCGGTCCTGCGGGGCGATCATGTCGGCCCAGACGTCGGTGGTGCTGCGCATCAGCGCGGCCGCCGGGTAGCCGCTGATGGCCTCGATGGCGTCGCTGACGAAATCGACCGTGCCGCCCGGGCGCACGCGGAACACGGCGCCCGGCACCTGGGTGACGATGGTGCGAAAGCGCTCTTCGCGGCTGCCGATGTCCTCGAACAGGTGGTGGATCGCCACCCGCATCTGCTCCATCTGGCTGCCCAGGCGCCCCAGTTCGTCGGTACCGCCCAGCGCCAGCGGCGTTTCGAAGTCGCCGCGCGAGAGGCGGTCGGAAAAGCCCATCAGGGTGCGCAGGGGCGACAGCAGCCGCCTGTTGAGGAACAGGACGATCAGCAGCAGCGAGATGGCGACCTGCCCGGCCAGCACCAGCGCGTAACTGGACTGCTTGGCGCGCAGTTCCTGCTTGCTGCGCTCGTCGTCCATCGCCACTTCGACGGCGCCGATGCGTTCGCCGCGTACCACGATGTCGCGCGTGCTGCGGTAGACGGTGCCGCTGGGCGCGCGCGGCGAGCGGATCGTCATGAAGGCGGCGTCGGCCTGGCCGGCGACCTTGATGTGCACCACCGACGGATCGCGCATCACCGATTCGCCCAGCGAGCGGGCCGAGTCGGCGTTCATGTTCCACAGCGACTCCTGCATGCCCAGCGCGAGGATGTCGGCATTGCGCTGCAGCGCGTCGTTGAGCGCGGCGCGCGCGGCGCGCTGCTCCTGCACGCCGATCAGCAGGTAGCTGCCGACCATCGCCGGCAGCAGCAGGCCGCCGGCTACCATCAGCAGCAACGCCCCGTAGATCGACAGCCCGTACAGCTTGCCCAGCCTGGCAGACAGTTGGCGGTACGCCGCCTTAAGCATTCAATTGCATCAGAAACATTTAGCGTCATCCGGGCGCATCAACGCCAAGGCCTCTTTGAACTGGTTGATTACATTCTGAAAAAATTTCTCCCATGTAATTATCAATCAAAAGAGTGCCCAAGTCACCAACTAGCGCTCAACATTGACGAATTCGCGACACCGGGCGGGGTTCTGCCCGCTGCCAGCACGAATCAGCCTGCCTTGTTATGATCGCTGCACTTTTCAGAGGAGATTCATCATGACGTTTTCCATGTACTCGGCTTCGGTGCCGGTTTTCAAGCAGATCCTGGGCAGCCTGTCGGCGATCATCGACAAGGCCGAGGCCCATGCGGCCGAGAAGAAGATCGAGCCGGCCGCTCTGTTGCAGGCGCGCCTGTTCCCGGACATGTTCCCGTTCACGCGCCAGGTGCAGGTGGCCGCCGATTTCGCCAAGGGTGCGGCGGCGCGGCTGGCCGGCGCCGACGTCCCCAAGTACGACGACAGCGAGCAGACCTTTGCCGAACTCAAGGCGCGCATCGCCAAGACGCTTGCCTTCATCGACAGCCTGCCGCAGGACGGCATCGAAGCGAGCGAGCAGCGCGACATCACCACCGGCAGCGGCGAAAAGGCCAAGCAATGGAAAGGCCAGGTCTACCTGACGCATTACGCGCTGCCGCACTTCTACTTCCACGCGACGACCGCGTACAACATCCTGCGCCATAACGGCGTGGAAATCGGCAAGAAGGATTTTATCGGCAGCTTTTAAGCACGCGGCAGCGCGCTACTTGTTCCTGCGCGGATAGCCCTGCGCCAGGATGCGCTGCCACACCAGCTCCTTCTGCAGTTCGCTCATCGACACCCAGTGGGCGACCTCGACCACGGTGCGCCCGCAGCCGCGGCACACCTCGTCGAAGGTCGTCGAGCAGACGGCGACGCAGGGCGTGTCCGGCCGCACCGGTGCGGCTGCCATCAGCGCCTCACTTCGCCGGGCCGACATCGAGCGCGTCCCAGCCTTCATGGCCCAGCTTTTCCATCGTTTCCATATTTTTCTCGAAGATCTGCTCGGCTTCGGGGAAGGCCTCGACCGCGCGGCCGATGCTTTCCTCGCGCAGCAGGTGCAGGATCGGATACGGCGCCCGGTTGGTGTAATTGGCGATGTCGTTGACGTCGGTATCGGCGAACTGGTACTGCGGATGGAAGCTGGCCACCTGGATCTCGCCGTCGAGCTGCATGTCTTCCACCGCGGCATCGGCGACATCGAGGAACTCGTTGTAGTCGAGGAAATCGGTCAGCACGAAGGGGTGGATCAGCAGCGTCGTGTCGACTTCTTCCGGATCGGTGTCGGACAGGCGCTGCAGTTCTTCCATCAGCTGCTCGAGCAAGGCTTCCGGCGTGGTGGCGCCCGAGACGACATAGCGCACCTGCTTTTTCACGTGGACGGCTTTGGCGAACGGACACAGGTTCAGGCCGATGACGGCCTTTTCCAGCCAGTTTTCGGTGGCGGCGATGATCTGGTCGTCGTCGGCGTTCAGGTTGGCGGTGCTCATGTGGTGCTTTCAATGGTAGGGGCGCTGGGCGCCATCCCCAAATTGTACGGCACCGGGCTGCGGCTGGCCAACCGAAGGCGCCGCCGGCGCAACCATGCATTTCTTGCAATGCCTTCCATCAAGGAAATTGCCCATAAATATCGGCAAGAAAATAGACATTTTGGTATTGGTCAGTTTGCTCTGCGGTAAGCACGGGGCACCGTCGGGCGCCCTCCTCCCTACCTTCTTCCTTATAGCTGAGCAGGGACTTATACTCCCCTGGGGTATATCAAGATTTCACGACGCAAAGTAAGCCGATACTCCCGCCATTTTCGTTTCTATTATTGAAATTGTTGGCGAAAAAAGTTGCGAACTAATTGTGTAACGGCATCGACTAAACGCTTGACTGTTCAGATAAGTGGTACGTACACTCCGTACTCATTCATCGTCAGTCCAGACCTCCGGGCGCAACAATGGAAGCCTATGCAAAACCTGACCCGCAACACCGCATCGTTGGCAGCACTGGTATTTTTGCTCGCCCCTGCCATCAGCCAGGCAAACGATTTTTCTGCAACGCCGGCAACGCAGGCGTACGGCGCTGTTGCAGCCAAGCCTGGCTCACTGTCGGCCCTCAAGGCTGACGAGCTGAACGAAGCGAACCTGTGGGGCCGCATCCGCAGCGGTTACGCCATCCCCGATATCGACAATGCCCTGGTCGCCAAGCACGTGACCTGGTACAGCACCCGTCCGGACTACATCGCGCGCACCTCGGCGCGCGCTTCGCGTTACCTGTTCCACGTCGTCCAGGAACTCGAGAAGCGCAACATGCCGACCGAACTGGCGCTGCTGCCGATCATCGAGTCCGCCTTCAATCCGCAGGCGTTTTCCAGCGCCAACGCGGCCGGCATGTGGCAGTTCGTGCCCGGCACCGGCAAGGACTACAACCTCAAGCAGAACCTGTTCAAGGACGAGCGCCGCGGCGTGCTGGCCTCGACCGATGCCGCCCTGTCCTACCTGCAGAAACTGTACGGCATGTTCGGCGACTGGCAACTGGCGCTGGCCGCCTACAACTGGGGTGAAGGCAACGTCCAGAAGGCGATCAAGAAGAACCAGTCGCTCGGCAAGCCGACCGACTTCGAAAGCCTGGCCGACCTGATGCCGGCCGAAACGCGCAACTACGTGCCGAAGCTGCAGGCGGTCAAGAACATCATCGCCAATCCGGCCCAGTACGGCGTGGCGCTGCCGGCGATCGACAACCAGGCCTATTTCACCGCCGTCGACAAGACCAGCGACATCGACCTGACCATCGCGGCCCAGCTGGCCGAGCTGTCGGTGGAGGAATTCAAGGCGCTCAACCCGCAGTTCAACCGCCCCGTCATCACCGGCGACGAGCAGACCAAGATCCTGCTGCCGAAAGAGAACGCCGCCAAGTTCGCCGCCAACCTGGCCAACTGGGGCCACGCGCTGTCGACCTGGACCACGCACAAGATCACCGGCGCCAAGGAAAGCATCGCTTCGCTGGCGTCGCGCTTCGGCACCACCCAGGAAGTGATTCGCCAGGCCAACAACATCCCGGCGAAGACCACCCTCAAGGCGGGCTCGACCATCCTGGTGCCGAAGATCTCGACGTCGTCGAACACCGACATCGCCGAGCAGATCGTCGACAACGCGGTGGTCGCCTTCGAAGCCGAGCGCGCCGCCGGCAAGCGCGGTGCGCGCAGTGCCGAACCGCTCACCGGCGCCCAGAAGTTCAAGGCGCGCGCCGCCAGCGCGGTGGCCGAAATCAAGAGCCGCGTCACGGGAAAACGCGCCCGCACGGTGACGGCCGAGCCGTCGCACGGGCGCAAGCGCGCCGGCTGACAGGCGCGTCGTCGAACGGGCGGACAGCTTGCTGTCCGCCTTTTTCGTTTGGATAGCCGCACACGCACAGTGAAACTACTGTATAGTATCGATTGTGCGCTGCAATACGATTCGCCCGACAGTCCCAGGCGATAGCAGTAAGAGCAGTTACAAAGAAGTAAATTAGCAGCATCGCAAGCCAGGGCGTATCACCGATACCCCTCAATAAAGCCCTCCCGCCTTGTGTGTCGAACCTGACACCGTCCCGGCGCAAAGCTTTTGTGCCGAAATTTCTTTCATTTCTGAGTCATTTCGTTTGTGGTTGGCGTTGCTATTTTGCGCCCGGAGCGTTTGCTCGGGCGCTGATCTCTACCGAAAGAAAAGAAAACAATGAGTGTTGAAGCAATCAGTTTTGAAGGCTTAGGCCTGCACGCGTCGATCGTCAAAGCAGTAACCGAAGCCGGTTACACCATCCCTACGCCGGTCCAGGCGCAAGCTGTTCCCGCCGCCATCGAAGGCCGCGACCTGCTGGTCTCGTCGCAGACCGGCTCCGGCAAGACCGCAGCATTCATGCTGCCCGCACTGCACAAATTCGCTGTTGCCGAGCAATCGCCAGCGGCCAAGACCGCCGCCCAGGAAGCGCAGTCGGCGCGCGCCCGTGGCGAGCGTCCACGTTTCAAGGCTGCCCAGCCGAAGATGCTGGTGCTGACCCCGACCCGCGAGCTGGCCCTGCAAGTGACCGCCGCGACCGACAAGTACGGCACCGGCATCCGCCGCATCAAGGCCGTGTCCATCCTGGGCGGCATGCCTTACCCTAAACAGATGCAACTGCTGGCACGCAACCCGGAAATCCTGGTCGCGACCCCAGGCCGCCTGATCGACCACATGGAATCGGGCAAGATCGATTTCTCGGAACTCGAGATCCTGGTGCTGGACGAAGCCGACCGCATGCTCGACATGGGTTTCATCGACGACATCGAGAAGATCATTGCAGCGACGCCGGCCAACCGCCAGACGATGCTGTTTTCGGCCACGCTCGACGGCATGGTCGGCAACATGGCGCGCCGCATCACGAAGGACCCGATGGTCATTCAGATCGCCAGTTCGTCCAGCCGCCACGACAACATCACGCAGCGCGTCCACTTCGTCGACGACCTGTCGCACAAGAATCGCCTGCTCGACCACCTGCTGCGCGACGAAACGCTCGACCAGGCTGTCGTCTTCACCGCCACCAAGCGTGACGCCGACACCATCGCCGACCGCCTCAACATCGCCGGTTTCTCGGCTGCCGCACTGCATGGCGACATGCACCAGGGCGCCCGTAACCGTACCCTCGACAGCCTGCGCCGCGGCCAGGTGAAGGTACTGGTTGCCACCGACGTTGCCGCGCGCGGTATCGACGTGCCGAACATCACCCACGTGTTCAACTACGACCTGCCGAAGTTCCCGGAAGACTACGTCCACCGCATCGGCCGTACCGGTCGTGCCGGCCGTAACGGCCTGGCCATCTCGCTGGTGAACCACGCCGAAGGCATGAACGTCAAGCGCATCGAGCGTTTCACCAAGCAGCTCATTCCGGTCAATGTCGTCGAAGGCTTCGAGCCTAAGCGCACCGCTTCGGCGCCGCGTTCGGCAGCACGTCCGGGCGGCTGGAAACCGGGCGACAACCGCGCCGCGGCTGCCAAGCCGGGCCAGCGCACCTTCAGCAAGCCGAACGCCCCGCGCGCCGGCGAAGGCGGCGGCTACAAGGGTTCGAACCCGCGCTCGACCGACGGCGCCCGCCGCTCGTACGGCGACCGCTAATCGGCGTTGACCGATCAGAAAACGGCTACTTCGGTAGCCGTTTTTTTTCGCGCCGACACGGCGGATCGGCATGCGCCCCCCATTTCTGCATGCTCAGTGGCGATATCGACAACAAAGCTGATAAAGTCGGTCCGACAATAGGGGATTGCGACATGAAAACATTTCTGGGAAGCTGCCACTGCGGCGCCATTCGTTTCGAGGCCGATATCGACCTGGCCCAAGGCACCGTCAAGTGCAACTGCTCCATTTGCACCAAGATGCGCTTCTGGCCGGCCATCGTGTCGTCGGCATCGTTCAGGCTGCTGGCCGGGCAAGGCGACCTGGCCACCTACCGGTTCGGCACCCAGGCCAACGGGCATCCGTTTTGCCGCCACTGCGGCGTGCATGCATTCGGCACTGGCAGCTCACCGCGCTGGGGTAATTTCTACGCGGTCAGCCTCGCCTGCCTCGACAATGTTACAGCCGATGAACTCGCCAATGCCCCCATCACCTATCTGGACGGGCGCCACGACAACTGGCACACGCCCCCGCGCGAGACGCGCCACCTATAAAAAAACGGCTACTTCGGCAGCCGTTTTTTGATTCATTCGATCATGCCTTAGCGCCGCACCGTCGACGACAGCGACGTTTCGCGCGCATCCTTGTGACGCTCGTCTTCCTCGGCCAGGCCGAGGTGCGCCTTGGCGTCGTGGTTGTTGCTGTGTTCGTTGCGCTCGCGTTCGACTTCGCGCTCGATGCGGGAATCGTGCGCCACCGGTCGGGTTGTTTCAAGACGTGCCATGGATGCTTTCGTTCAGTGAGTTGTATGGTAGCGCGCCCCCTGCAAGCGAGTCGCGCGGTTCGGTGCAGCAAGAATGCCTGATGTGCCCGCTTCGGTAAGTTGGCTGCCTCACATAACGGCAATTTTCGCGAGGATTTCGTCCTTTGTCTTAAAAGTATTTTATCGGCGCGCGCGAACCTTGTCGCCCAATTCGCGGTCAACAATAAGAGGCCCGGTTGCGAGACAAAGGAGCGGACCATGAACAAGCGCAAGGCTATTACGTGGCTGAAAGCGGCAGTCGCCGCTGCTGCCATCGTCGCCGGCTTCGTGTCGTGCGGCGGCCGCGATAATGTCACCGGCGACGGCAGCAGCGCGCCGCCCGTCGTTCCCAGCAAGTATCTCGTCACCAGCCTGGTGTCGGACCTCGCCGGCTCCGCCCACCAGGACGAGAACCTCGTCAATGCCTGGGGTCTCGCCTTCAACCCCACCGGCTACGCTTTCGTGGCCAGCAACGGCAACTCGACCGCGTCGCTGTACGACGGCAATGGCATCGAGAAGAACCTGGTGGTGGCGATACCGCCGGGCGGCGAAGGCGACGCCAACCCTACCGGCATCGTCCACAACCCCACCCAGGACTTCCAGGTGACGCAAAACGGCGTCACCCGCGCCAGCCAGTTCATCTTTGCCGGCGAGGCCGGCACGGTAGCGGGCTGGTCGCAGGAGGTCAACGGCACCGAGGCGGTCACGGTGTACGACGTCGGCGCCAACGGCCCGGTCTACAAGGGCCTGGCGATCGGCCGCGCGGCCGGTGCCAATTACCTGTACGCGGCAGATCTGCAAGGCAGCAAGATCGACGTCTTCGATCACAATTTCGTCCGCGTCGACCTGGTCGGCAACTTCCGCGACCCCGGCCTGCCGGCCGGCTACGGCCCGTTCGGCATCCAGGTGGTGGGCGACCGTGTCTACGTTGCGTACGTGCAGCGCTCGGCGACCGATCCCGACGAAGTCAAAGGCGCGGGACTGGGCGTGATCAGCGTGTTCTCCACCAGCGGCGTTTTCATCCGCCAGCTGGTGCGCGGCGGCGCGCTGAATGCGCCGTGGGGGATGGCGATGGCCCCGGTCAATTTCGGCAGTGTCAGCAACCATCTGCTGGTGGCAAATTTTGGCGACGGCAAGATCAACGCCTACAACACGTCGAACGGCAGATTCGAAGGGACCTTGTCGCGCGCCGACGGCACCCCGATCGTCATCGACGGCCTGTGGGCCATCGCCTTCGGCAACGGCAGCTTTGCACAGCCGCTCAACACGCTGTTTTTCACGGCCGGGCCATCGAACGAAACGCACGGCCTGTTCGGCAGGATCGACCTGCAGTGACGCCGCTCAGCCGATGCGCTTCAGTTGATGCGCATCAGGCGCTGGCCGTGGATGCCCCACAGGTAGTCGACGCCGTCGAGGCGGCCGGCCAGTGCCCAGCCGGTGCCCACTTTCTGCGCCGTCACCTCGGTGGCGACTTCCAGCGCCAGCTTTTCGGCCCACAGCGAGGCGGCGCCCTTGCCCTTGAATAGCTCCTTGTCCTCGAAGATGACGGTGGCGTCGTACACGGGCATGGCAAAGATGGTCATGATGGCAATTCTTTCGCTGACATTGAAATGGGGCGTAGTGTAGCGCCTAGCGCTGCAGGTAGCCAAGTTCGGCCATGCAGGCGATGGCCGTGTCGGCGACCGTCTGCGAGCGCAACTTGAAATTGCCCGACACGCGGTTGATGCACGACTGCACGGCGCGCGCCTTGGGCGCGACCGCCAGCGGGTCGCGCAGGTTGAGAAACTTCCCGACGATATCGGCGACGGTAGCGAGCTGGTTGGAGGCCGACGCCGCGTGCCAGTCGCGCAGCGTGGCGCCGTGCAGGGTGCCGCCAACGGACACTTCGGCCGACGCGCCGCCGCAGGCCATGGCCAGGGCGAGCACAAGTGCAATCTTCATGATGTTCCTTTCCGCTGGATTCGTCTGCTGCAAGATTAACTGCAGAGAAAGCGGAAAGCGGAGGGATTCGGCATCCCGTTGGGCTGGATCAAGCGCCGCCGCCGGCGAGGTTCAGCGGTCGGTCGAGCGCCGGTTGTGCGCCGGCGGCGGCTCGCTCGCGCGCGCCGCGTCCTCGATGTCGTCGGCGCCGAGCGGCGCGTACGGTCCCTGCACGCGGCGTTTCATGTAGCGTTCGCCATCGGGCCCGTTGAACACCTTCAGGCTCAGATAATTGACATAAATAATCAGCGGCACGCAGATCACCGCAAGCACCAGCGTAATCGACCATTTGTCCATCCGGCGCCTCCGATCAAAAAATTAGCCAATTGGCAATTCGGATTGTAGCGAAATTGTTAAGTATCGTCTAGCTCAACCGGCGCAAGTGCGAAAGCCGACGAACATATCGTCGCGCTGCGGCAGGTAGAAATTGCGGAAGTGCGCCGAGCAGGACCGCTTCGGCGTCGCGAACGAGGCGCCGCGCAGCACCTGGTGGGTCATGAACCACGGTTCGGAATATTCGCGGTAGCGGTCCGCCGCAAAGCCCGGATGCGGCTCGAACGGCGACGCCGTCCACTCCCACAGCTGGCCCCAGTCAAAGCCAGGCTGTCCGGACACGGCGGCGTATTCCCACTCGGCCTCGGCAGGCAGGCGCCGGCCCGCCCACATGCAATAGGCTTGCGCCTCGAACAGGCAGACGTGCCGCACCGGCTCCGACGGCGCCACCGTCGACAGGCGGCCGAAGCGCAGCGCGCGCCACTGGCCGCCGTCGCGCTGCCAGTAGCGCGGCGACGAGCGCTCCTGGCGCATCAGCCAGGCGCTGCCGGCCACGCTCCAGTATGCCGCGTTCTGGTAGCCGCCGTCGGCGACGAATTCGGCGTACTGGTCGTTGGTGACGAGGCCGGCGTCGATGCGAAACGGCGCCACGTAGCACTTCAGGGACGGCTTTTCGTTGTCGAAGACGAAGCCGCCCTGCTGCGCGCCACCGAGCATGATGGTGCCGCCCGGATAGCCGATGTCGGACGAGGGCGAACTCGCCCTGCCCGCTTGCAGCAGGTCCGGCGGCGGCGCAATGCCCAGCGTCTGCATCGTGTACAGCAAGGCCTCGCCATGCATGTCTTCGTGCGCCAGCGCCAGCCGGTAGGGGTACAGCGCCGCGTCGGTGCCGGCCTCGCGCGAGAGCTTGTCGAGCGTGCGGTCCAGCACTTCGTTGCAATAGGTCTTGAGCGCGCCGGCCGACGGCAAGTCCAGCGTCCAGCGCGAGCGGTGCGCCACCAGGTTCGAATCGAACCAGTCGTCGCCCTGCGTGAGCAGCGAATGGCGCTGCGCCGCCGCCGGGTGGGTCGACATCGCCTCGCGCAGGATGAACCATTCGGCGAACCAGGCAATATGGCCCAGCTCCCACAGCGGCGGATTGATTGTGGCAATATGCGGCACGCGGGCGAGCGCATCGAGGCCGTTGGCGGCGAAGCCGTCGAACAGGCCCAGCGTATAATGTCGCGCGTCCTGCAGGGCCTCGGCCAGCGGCTGCGCCCGGGCGTGGCGAAATGATGCATGGTTTGAATTCATGGCGAGATTGTAGCGATTTTCTGAAGAGGCGCCGGTGGCATTGAAACGCGTGGTAATCGTCAGCCCGGCCCTGGCCCGGGAGAACAACGGCAACTGGCAGACCGCCAGCCGCTGGGCGCGCTTGCTGCGCGGGCGTTACCGCGTCGCCATCGTCAAGGAATGGACCAGCGCGCAGCCGGTGCCGGACCTGCTCATTGCCCTGCACGCGCGCCGCGCGGCCGCTTCGCTGGCCGCCTACACGCTGGCGCAGCCTGCCCGCCCGTCGATCCTGGTGCTCACCGGCACCGACCTGTACCGCGACATCGCCACCGACCATGCGGCGCAGGCGTCGCTGCGGCATGCGCGCGCGCTGGTGTTGCTGCAGGAGGCCGGCCTGGCGCTGCTGCCTGCCGACGCGCGCGCGAAGGCGCACGTGATCTACCAGTCGGCGCCATCGCTGGCGCCAAGCCCGCAGCCGGCGGCGCGGCGCAGCTGGACCATCTCGATGATCGGCCACCTGCGCGAAGAAAAGGATCCGCTGACCTTCATCGCCGCCGCCGCGCTGGTGGAGCATCCCGGCGCGCGCCTGGTGCACATCGGCGGCGCGCTCGATGCGGCGCTGGGCGAGGCGGCCGCGGCGGCGCAGGCGGCCAACCCGCGCTACCGCTGGCTCGGCAACCTGGCGCACGGCGCCACCCGCCAGCGCCTGCGCCGCAGCCACGCAATGGTGATCGCTTCGCGCATGGAAGGCGGCGCCAACGTCATCATCGAGGCGGTGACGTCCGGCGTGCCGGTGCTGGCGAGCGACATCAGCGGCAACCGCGGCATGCTGGGCGACGATTACGCCGGCTACTTTCCAGCCGGCGACGCGGCGGCGCTGGCGCGGCTGATCGACCGCAGCATTGCCGACGCCGCCTTCTACCAGCGGCTGCAGGCGCAGTGCGCGGCGCGTGCGGCGCTGTTCACCCCAAGCGCCGAGCAAGCGGCGCTGCTCGGATTAGTGGATAATCTGCTCGATACGCCCCCCTAAAAGAATGGAACCAGCAATGAGCACAGCAAGCGACCAGCCGATCAAACTCACCTCCTTTTCGCATGGCGGCGGCTGCGGCTGCAAGATCGCGCCCGGTGTGCTGGCGGAAATCCTGAAGAACTCGAACGGCTTTCCAGTGCCGAAAGAGCTGATGGTCGGCATCGAGACGGCCGACGACGCCGCCGTCTACAAGCTCAACGACGAGCAGGCACTGATCGCCACCACCGACTTCTTCATGCCGATCGTCGACGACGCCTTCGACTTCGGCCGCATCGCCGCCACCAATGCCATTTCCGACGTCTACGCGATGGGCGGCACGCCGATCATGGCGCTCGCGCTGGTGGGCATGCCGATCAACAAGCTGCCGCTCGAGACCATCGGCGACATCATCCGCGGCGGCGAGTCGATCTGCGCCGAGGCGGGCATCCCGATTGCCGGCGGCCACACCATCGATTCGGTCGAACCGATCTACGGCCTGGTGGTACTGGGCCTGGTGCACCCGTCCAAGGTCAAGCGCAATGCCGACGCCAAGGATGGCGACGTGCTGATCCTCGGCAAGCCGCTGGGTGTGGGCGTGCTGTCGGCGGCGCTGAAGAAGGATGCGCTGGGCGCGGATGGCTACGCCGCCATGATCGCCAACACGACCAAGCTCAACAAGCCGGGCATGGCGCTGGCCAAGCTCGACGGCGTGCACGCGCTGACCGACGTCACCGGCTTCGGCCTGCTCGGCCACCTGCTGGAACTGGCGCGCGGCGCAAGCCTGACCGCGCAGCTGGACATGGCGACGATCCCGCTGCTGCCGGGCGTGGAGCAACTGGCGCACGACGGCTTCTTTACCGGCGCGTCGACCCGCAACTGGGACGCGTACGGCCAGGATGTCGAGCTGGCGGCGGGCATCAGCCCGGCGCAGCAGGCGCTGCTGACGGATCCGCAGACGTCGGGCGGCCTGCTGGTGGCATGCGATGCGGGCAGCGTGGACGAGGTGCTGGCGCTGTTCGCGGAAGGCGGCTTCGAGCAGGCGGCAGTGGTTGGCCGGATGCAAGCCGGCGCGGCCAAAGTCATCGTCCGTCCTTAATACCCTCGGCCTGAAGACCGTCATTCCCGCCATTGGCGGAAATGACTCCTCGCGAACGCGGGGATCCCATTTCTCAACGCAGCCAACACTGCTCGACGAAATGGGGTCCCCGCGTTCGCGAGGACGACGGGCGTTGGTCCGTGGTGACTATTGGGTGTAACGTATATGCAGGTGCAACCCAAGGAGCGAACCATGTCCAAGAAGAAGAAGCACAGCATCAAGAAGAAGTCCGCGCCGCCTACCGCGCCGGTCGCCACCGACGACAACCCCGCCCCGCCGATCAGCGAGAGCGTCGAATCGGATGCGCCCGGCGTCGCCCGCCAGTCCATCGAGGGCGACTTCGAAGCCTCCACCAGCGACGTCGAGCGCCTTGGCGAGTAATGGCCGTGATATACTCGCCGGCATGAAAAATCCAATCACTTATCGTTGGTGGCGCGCCTGACCTTGGCGGCCCGTTTTCTCACGCACGATTTTTAACGTGATGCCGCCGGTCCAGGCGGCATCGTCGTTTCTACGGCGTGCACGCAGCACCGGCGACATCGAACACCCAGACGGAGTCACGATGTCCCAGCAACCGATCATCCTCACCGGCGACCGCACCACCGGTCCGCTGCACCTCGGCCATTACCTCGGCTCGCTGCGCGCACGCGTCCAGCTGCAGCATGAAGCCAAGCAATTCCTGCTGCTCGCCGACGCCCAGGCCATGACCGACAACGTCGGCAAGCACCAGAAAGTGACCGACAACGTGATCGAGGTCGCGCTCGACTACCTGGCCGCCGGCATCGACCCGGACAAGTCCACCATCTTCATCCAGTCGCAGGTGATCGAGCTGGCAGAACTCACGCAATACCTGATGAACCTCGTCACCGTGGCCCGCCTCGAGCGCAACCCCACCATCAAGCAGGAAATCGTGCTGCGCGGCTTCGAGCGCGACATCCCGGCCGGCTTCCTGGTCTACCCGGTCAGCCAGGCGGCCGACATCACCGCCTTCAAGGCCACCCTGGTGCCGGTCGGCGACGACCAGCTGCCGATGATCGAGCAGACCAATGAGCTGGTGCGCAAGTTCAACGCCACCGTCGACCGGCAGGTGCTGGTCGAATGCAAGGCGGTGCTGTCGCAGGTGACGCGCCTGCCCGGCATCGACGGCAAGGCGAAAATGAGCAAGTCGCTCGGCAACTCGATCGCGCTCGGCGCCAGCCCGGACGAGATCAACAAGGCCATCAAGATGATGTACACCGACCCCAAGCACCTGCGCGTGGACGATCCGGGCCAGGTCGAAGGCAACGTCGTCTTCTCCTTCCTCGACGTGTTCGAACCCGATACC
Organism: Burkholderiales bacterium; assembly: GCA_038248405.1. Lineage (GTDB taxonomy): Bacteria > Pseudomonadota > Gammaproteobacteria > Burkholderiales > Burkholderiaceae_D > JAFCUW01. The sequence goes on along the minus strand of JBBRXM010000007.1, from coordinate 40,577 downwards.
GTCAAGCTCGACGACCTGAAGGCGCACTACCGCCGCGGCGGCCTCGGCGACAGCGTGCTCAAGAAGATGCTCAACGAGCGGCTGCAGGAAGTGATCGCGCCGATCCGCGCCGAACGCGAGCGGCTGGCCAAGGACCGCGGCGAAATGCTCAACGTCCTCAGGCGCGGCACCGAGAAGGCGCGCGAGGCCGCGGCGCAGACGCTGTCCGAGGTCAAGGGCGCCTTGGGTTTGAACTACTTCGACTGATGCCAGGGAAGGGTTCGGGCGCGCCGGCCGGCCGATGGGCCGGTGCGCGTGGCCGCGACCGAATATATCGGCGCTTGGTTGGTGTTCAGGGTTGGGCGAGCGCGGCCGCGTCGTCCACGCGCTCCGGCATGTAGCCGCCTTGCAGCCGCGCTTTGCGGTACAGGTCGCCATTTGCCATGTGGACCACCCTGAACCATACCAGTCCGCCCACGATCAGCAGGGTCAGGTACAGGATAAAGAGCATGAGCTTGATTGTGTCGACGTCCATCTCGCCCTCACAGGGATGATTCCTACATAGCAATAGATTGTATCGCCGCCAACGGTGTGAGTCCAGTAGTAGTTGCACAATTACAACTACGCGGCGTCCCCGCGGATCAGGCGCGCCAGGCGCCTGACATGCGCATCCATATCGGCGCCCTCCACCTGCGAATAACCGAGCAGCAGACCATTCCAGCCATGCCGGCGCAGCCCGGTGGTCTCGGCCGACAGCGCGCGCGCCACCAGCCCTTCCTCCAGCGCCGCCGCGGCCACACGCGTGTCGTCCAGCGAGCAGTCGCGGAACTGCAGCGACAGATGGATGCCGGCCGAGCTGCCATGCACCGTGACGGCGTCGCCGGCATGGCGCTGCAAGGCGTCGAGCAGCAGGTCGCGCCGGCTGCGGTAGAGCCGGCGCATGCGCCGCAGGTGCACGCCGAACTGCCCGCTGCGCAAGAAGTCCGCCAGCGCCAGCTGGTCCGCCACGCGCCCGTGCGGCGCCATGCGCGCCATCACCGAGCGCAGCGGCGTCACCAGGTTCGGCGGCACCACCATATAGCCGGTGCGAATCGCCGGGAACATGGTCTTGCTGAAGGTGCCCAGGTAGATCACCGGGGCGTCGTCGGCCAGCCCCTGCATCGCCGGCAGCGGCGGCCCCTCGTAGCGGAACTCGCTGTCGTAGTCGTCCTCGATGATGAGGGCGCCGGCTGCCCTGGCCTGCTCGATCAGGGCCAGGCGCCGCGGCATGTCCAGCACCGTGCCGGTCGGATACTGGTGCGACGGCGTCGTGTAGATCAGGCGCGGCTTGTTCTGCTGCCAGTCCTTCTCGCTGGGGTTGATGCCGCCGGCGTCGACCGGAATGCCGATGGTGCGCAGCTGCGCCATGCGAAAGGCCGCCAGCGCGCCCATGTAGCCGGGGTTCTCGATCCACACCGTGGCGCCGGCGTCGGCGAAGGTGCGCGCGCACGATTCGAGGCTGGACTGGGTGCCGCTGGTGACGAACACCTGGCTGGCGTCGCAGCGCACGCCGCGCGAGGCGCGCAGGTAGGCGCTGATCTGCTCGCGCAAGGACAGCACCCCGGCGACGTCGGCGTAATTGAGACCGCTCTCGTCGATCGCTCGCCACGCGCGGTCGACCGCCCGTCGCCACAGGGCAACCGGAAACGCCGTCAGCGCCGGCACGCCGGGCGCGAACGCGCCTTGCAGGGAACCGGCCACCGGCAATGCCCGCACGCCGTGCATGCGGCGCGCCAGCGCGCCGTGCGCCGCGACGCCGCTGCTGGCGGCCGCTGGTCTGGGCATCGCCAGCGGCGCCACCACGGTGCCGCGCGGGGTGGCCACGGTCAGCCCTTCGGTGGCGAGCTGGTCGTAGGCGTACACCACCGTGTTGCGCGCAATGCCCAGCTCGGCGGCGAGCGCCCGCGTGGCAAGCAGGCGCGCCCCCGACGCCAGGCTGCCGTCGACGATGGCCGCGCGCAGGCAGGCGTGGATGACGCGCTGGCGCGGCCAGTCGCGCATGTCCTGGGTGCGCTCGAAACTGCTTAACAGTACTTTGTATTCCATCGGGATATCCGCAGCGATGCGGCTGCCGGGCGCGGCCGCTGGCGGCGAGTGTAGCGTGTTTTGCGTGCCGCCAGTGGTTCCAGAAAATCTCCACAAGCTGGCACTATCCACGGGATAGCTCAATCGTTAAGATAGGCCGAAACGCACCTGCCGCCCCGCCAGGGAACCCAACCAACGCTCAACACGAGACGCACACCATGGCCAACGCAAACGTACGACCCATCCGGGGAAACTAGGATCCGGCGCCGCAATGAGCAAGCCATCCATGCGCCTGGTCGGCATGCTCGACTCGCCGTACGTGCGGCGGGCCGCCATTTCGCTGGACCTGCTCGGCGTCCCCTTCCGGCATGAATCGGTGTCCGTCTTCAGCACCTTCGCGCAGTTCGGTGCGATCAACCCGGTAGTGAAGGAGCCGACGCTGGTGTGCGAGGACGGCACCGTGCTGATGGATTCGTCGCTGATCCTGCAGTTTATCGAGGCGAGCACGGGGCGCTCATTGTGGTCCGGCGATCCCTCCCGGCTGCGGCAGCAATTCCGCGCCGTCAGCCTCGCGCTGGCTGCATGCGAAAAAAGCGTGCAGATCGTCTACGAGCGCAATCTGCGTCCGCAGGCGGCGCAGTACGAGCCGTGGATGGAGCGCGTCAGCGGCCAGCTGCTCGCTGCCTGCAGCTTGCTCGAGGACGAAGTGCAGCGCCAGCCGGCGACGTTCGCGGATCCGGAACAACAGGCGGCCGTGACGACCGCGGTGGTGTGGGGTTTCATGCAGGAGACGCTGGCCTCGCTGGTGCCCGCTGCAACTTATCCTGGCCTGGCCGCGCTGTCGGCGCGCCTCGCGCAAACAGCGTCATTCCTGCGGTTTCCTTCCGCCGGTCCTGGCGTTCCCGCCAGCCTGCATGACCGCTGACAAGACAACCGACCCATGACGCGCTTGCGCCTTGCGTGCCTCATCCCGTCTCAGTGGGGCGCGCCGCCCTCGGCCTCGCTCAAACTGCCCAGCACGTATTGCGTCATGCTGTTTGCCAGTTCGTGCTCGCCCAGGAACACCTTGCCGGCATGCTCGCCGCGCAGCAGTTCGGCCTCGCTTTCGCTGTGCGTGCGCACCACCGTCCTGATCGACGGGTTGAGCGCGCGCGCCGTCTCGATCATGGCGCGCACGCGGAAGGTGTCGGGCGTGGCCACCACCAGCATCGATGCGCGCGCGATGTGGGCCTGGATCAGCACGGCCGGCTCACCGGCATCGCCGGCCACCGCCGCCATGCCCTTCCGGCGCAGTTCCTCCACCAGTTCGCGGTTTTGCTCGGCGACGACGAAATGCACGCCGCGCGCGGTCAGCGCGTCGGCGATGCGGCGGCCCACGCGGCCGTAGCCGACCAGCACCACCTGGCCGCTCAGCTTGGCGTGGTCGGTACTCATCGGCAGCTCGGCGAGCGGATCTTCGCTGCGCTCCATGCGCCGCGCCAGCGCCGATTTGCTGCGGATCCATCGCTGCAGCGGCTCGATGGCCGTAAACAGCAGCGGATTGACCGCGATCGAAATGATGGCGCCGGCCAGGATCAGGCTCTGCCCCTCGGCAGGCAGCAGCTTGAGCTGCATGCCCATGCCGGCCAGGATGAACGAGAATTCGCCGATCTGCGCCAGGCTGGCCGACACCGTCAGCGCCGTGTTGAGGGGGTAGCGCAGCAGCAGCACCAGCGCGAACGCGGCCAGCGACTTGCCGAAGATGATGACGGCCACCACCGCCAGCAGCTGAAGCGGGCTTCGCACGATCACCATCGGGTCGAACAGCATGCCGACCGAGACGAAAAACAGCACCGAGAACGCATCGCGCAGCGGCAGCGATTCCTCGGCGGCGCGGTGGGAGAGTTCGGACTCGCGCAGCACCATGCCGGCGAAAAATGCGCCGAGCGCAAACGAGACGCCGAAAATCTCCGACGAACCGTAGGCGATGCCGACCGCGGCAGCGATGACGCACAAGGTGAACATCTCGCGCGAGCCGGTCTTGGCCACGCGCCACAACAGCCACGGAAACAGCTTGCGGCCGACGATCAGCATGAAGGCGACGAAGGCGCCGACCTGGCCGAGCGTGATCGCCAGCGTCTGCCACAGCGCCGCCCCGCTCTGCCCGCCCGTGCCGCCCAGCGAACCGGCCAGCGCCGGCAGCAGCACCAGCACCAGTACCGTGACCAGGTCTTCGACCACCAGCCAGCCGACCGCGATGCGCCCGTTGATCGAATCCAAGATGCCGCGGTCTTCCAGCGCGCGCAGCAGCACCACCGTGCTCGCCACCGACAGCGCCAGCCCGAACACCAGCCCGGCGCCCAGGCTCCAGCCCCACCAGTGCGCAAGGCCGACGCCCATCGCGGTGGCCACGGCGATCTGCAGCACCGCGCCCGGCAGCGCAATCTTGCGCACCTCCATCAGGTCCTTGATCGAGAAATGCAGGCCGACGCCGAACATCAGCAGCATCACCCCGATTTCGGCCAGCTGGCCGGAGATGGCGACATCGGCGACGAAGCCCGGCGTGGCCGGCCCGATCAGGACGCCGGCGGCGAGGTAGCCAACCAGCGCCGGCAGGCGCAGGCGCAGCGCGAGCATGCCGAACAGCAGCCCGAAGCCGAGCGCGGCGGCGAATGTGGTGATCAGGCTGATGTTATGGGGCATCGGTTGGGCAATCCTCCGTCGAAATGGTGTTGATGAGTCAAGTGGCTGATTTTACAGGCGATCCGCGACCTGCGTGAACGACAAGATTTTCGTTTCCTACAGAAAATAGTTGGTTATAATTCCACACCGCGGATGTTGAACAACCGACAAGAGGCAGCATGGCAGACCAGGAAATTGCGAAACACACCAAGACGATCTGGCGCCTGATGCGCGCGGAGCACCCGTTCTGGCACAAGGTGCGCGAGATGCTGCTGGAAATCGTCATCATCGTCTTCGCGGTGAGCTTGAGCATCTGGCTGCATTCGATCGGTGAACATCGCCACGAGCAGGCGCAGGTGAAAACCTTCCTGCTGGGCCTGAAGCGCGACATCCAGAGTGATATGGCCCAGGTCGCCGGCGTGGTCGCCTTTCACAAGGAGTCGGACCAACGCTACGCTTACCTGGCAACGCTCGATCCCGACGGGCCGCCCGAGCGCGACAAATTCAACGCGGCCTACCAGTACCTCAACTCGAACAATTTCCTCATGCCTCGCCTCGGCCGCTACGAGGGATTCAAGTCCAGCGGCAAGCTGACCAATATCGAGAATGAAGCCCTGCTTGAAAAAATCGTGGAGCTCTACGAGTACGCTGTCCCGAAAGCGGCGCTGTCGTCGAGCGGCTGGAACGGAAACCACCGCAAGCTGCAGGAATTCGCCGAACAGGCGACGGCCGAAGACAACAGCCTGACGGCACGCTACAAGATGATCACCTCCGCCGCCGGCAAACGCCACCTCGAACGCCTGGTGACGTTTCCCCAGCTCTTCGAACGGCACCAGAAGCTTGTTACCGCTGGCAAGGCCATCATCGCCGACATCGACAAGGCCTATCCCGAGCAGGCCAATGCTGCAAGTGCACATTGATACCACGCGCTGCTTGACAAGGCGGCGCGCCGTCCCGTACAGTAAGTCCATGTTCTTCCCATTACATCTGTCCATTTCCCTACCGCTCGCTGGCGCACTATCGCCAGCGACGCTACTAGCTGCACGCGCGTAATCCACCCGCAGTGCGCCGCCCGGCAACCCGCCCAGGCGATGTGTAAACCCCCAGGGAAGTTCGACCAGATGTTTTCTACCGCTCAATCCGCAACGTTCGCAGCACGCACCCAGCCTGAATTGGCCGGCAACATTGCTGCGCGCGCACTACTGCCGCTATCGCTACCGACCGGTTGCCTGGCCTAGCGTAACGTGGCCGCCCGGCAGCCCGACGCCACACCGCGCCAGCCCGCCCCCCAATTTCGAATCCAGGAGCACACCATGATGTTGCAAAACCCCGCCACCAAATACCGCCCTTTCCCCGCCGTCAACCTCACCGACCGCACCTGGCCGAACAAGGCCATCACGCAGCCGCCGGTCTGGATGAGCACCGACCTGCGCGACGGCAACCAGGCGCTGATCGAGCCGATGAGCCCGGAAAAGAAGCTGCGCTTCTTCGAGATGCTGGTCAAAATCGGCCTGAAGGAAATCGAAGTCGGCTTTCCGTCGGCATCCCAGACCGACTTCGATTTCGTCCGCAAGCTGGTCGAAGAAAACCGCATCCCGGACGACGTCACCATCATCGTGCTGACCCAGTCGCGCGACGAGCTGATCCGCCGCACGGTGGAGTCGGCCGTCGGCGCCAAGCGCGCCATCGTGCACCTCTATAATTCAGTGGCGCCGGTGTTCCGCCGCGTGGTGTTCAACATGACGCGCGAGGAAATCATCCAGATCGCCGTCACCGGCACCGCGCTGGTCAAGGACCTGGTGAAGGCGCATCCGCAGACCGAATGGGGTTTCGAATACTCGCCGGAATCGTTTTCCACCACCGAACTCGATTTCTCGCGTGACATCTGCGACGCCGTCAGCGCCGTCTGGCAGCCGACGCCGCAGAACAAGATGATCTTCAACCTGCCCTCCACGGTCGAGTGCAGCACGCCGAACGTGTATGCCGACCAGATCGAATGGATGTGCCGCAACCTCGCGCGGCGCGACTCGCTCGTCATCAGCGTGCACCCGCACAACGACCGCGGCACCGCGATCGCCTCGGCCGAACTGGCGCTGATGGCCGGCGCCGACCGCGTCGAAGGCTGCCTGTTCGGCAACGGCGAGCGCACCGGCAACGTCGACCTCGTCACGCTGGCGATGAACCTGTACACCCAGGGCGTGCATCCGGGGCTCGACTTCTCCGACGTCGACGCGGTGCGCCAGGTGGTGGAAGAATGCAACCAATTGCCGGTGCACCCGCGCCATCCGTATGCGGGCGACCTGGTCTTCACCGCGTTTTCCGGTTCGCACCAGGATGCCATCAAGAAGGGTTTTGCCAAGCAGAAGGCCGATGACATCTGGGAAGTGCCGTATTTGCCGATCGACCCGGCCGACCTGGGCCGCAGCTACGATGCGGTCATTCGCGTCAACAGCCAGTCCGGCAAGGGCGGCATGGCGTACCTGCTCGAGCAGGAATTCGGCCTGCAGTTGCCGCGCCGCCTGCAGATCGAGTTCAGCCGGGCCGTGCAGGCCGTGGCCGACGCCAGCGGGCGCGAAATTGCCGCCGCCGACATCCACGACATTTTCTGCCGCGAGTATTTCGACCAGGCGACGCCGTATGCCTATGGTTCGCACAAGATGGTGGAAGACACCAGCAGCGACGAGCCGGTGCAGATCGACATCGCGCTGACCCATCGCCAGGCGTCGATGCAGCTGCAAGGCGGCGGCAACGGGCCGATCGATGCCTTCGTCAACGCGCTGGGGCTCGACATCAAGCTGATGGATTACCACGAACACTCGATCGGCTCGGGCGCCAACGCGCGCGCCGCCTGCTACGTGGAACTGCGCCTGGCCAACGGGCCGACCATGTTCGGCGCCGGCCTCGACAGCAATATCGTGACGGCGTCGTTCAAGGCGGTGCTCAGCGCGGTGAACCGGCAGCTGGCTGCGGTGAAGAGCGAGGCTGCTTCAACCGTCGCCGCTTAGCATCGACACGGGGTCCTCGCGAACGCGGGGACCCCATTTCGCTCGCGTCCAATAACAACCTTGCAACGCCAATTCCACTACAATCGACCCCATCGATCATATTGGCAAGGACGCGCATGCAAGCGGTCATATCAGTTCAGAAACTCTCCAAGGTCTACTCGACCGGCTACCAGGCGCTGAAGTCGGTCGACCTGGAGATCCGTCGCGGCGAGATTTTCGCCCTGCTCGGCCCCAACGGCGCCGGCAAGACCACCCTCATCAACGCCATCTGCGGCATCGTCAACCCTACCAGCGGCACCATCCTTGCCGACGGCCATGACGTCGTCAGGGACTACCGCGCCGCCCGCGCCAAGATCGGCCTCGTGCCGCAGGAGCTCGCCACCGACGCCTTCGAGTCCGTCTGGGCCACTGTCAGCCTGTCGCGCGGCATCTTCGGCAAGGCGCCCAATCCCGCCCACATCGAAAAACTGCTGCGCCAGCTGTCGCTGTGGGACAAAAAGGACGCGCGCATCATGGCGCTGTCGGGCGGCATGAAGCGGCGCGTGATGATCGCCAAGGCGCTCTCGCACGAGCCGCAGATCCTGTTCCTCGACGAACCCACCGCCGGCGTCGACGTCGTGCTGCGGCGCGACATGTGGGACATGGTGCGCGGCTTGCGCGACCAGGGCGTGACGATCATCCTCACCACCCACTACATCGACGAAGCCGAGGAGATGGCCGACCGTATCGGCGTCATCCGCAAGGGCGAAATCATCCTGGTTGAAAACAAGGCCGCGCTGATGGCCAAGCTGGGCAAGAAGCAGCTGACCTTGCACCTGCAGCATCCGCTGGCGCAGATCCCGGCGGCGCTGGCCGGCATGGCGCTGGCCTTGTCGAGCGACGGCAGCGAACTGGTCTATACCTTCGACGCCCAGAGCGAGCAGACCGGCATCGCCGACCTGCTGCGCCGGCTGGGCGAACACGGCATCGACTTCAAGGACTTGCAGTCGAGCCAGAGCTCGCTCGAGGACATCTTCGTCAACCTGGTAGGGTAATCCATGAATTTCTACGCAATCCGCGCCCTGTACCAGTTCGAGATGGCGCGCACCTGGCGCACGCTGATGCAGAGCATCGCCTCGCCCGTCATTTCCACTTCGCTCTATTTCGTCGTGTTCGGCGCCGCCATCGGTTCGCGCATGGTGCAGGTCGACGGCGTGCCCTACGGCGCCTTCATCGTGCCCGGCCTGATCATGATGTCGCTGATGACGCAAAGCGTGGCCAACGCCTCGTTCGGCATCTACATGCCGAAGTTTTCCGGCACCATCTACGAGATCCTGTCGGCGCCCATTTCGGCCGCCGAGATCGTGCTCGGCTACGTCGGCGCCGCCGCCAGCAAGTCGGTGATCCTCGGCCTGCTGATCCTGGGCACCGCGCGCCTGTTCGTCGACTTCGACATCGTGCACCCGGTGTGGATGCTGGTGTTCCTGGTGCTGACCTCGGTGGCCTTCAGCATGCTCGGCTTCATCATCGGCATCTGGGCGGACGGCTTCGAAAAGATCCAGATCGTGCCGATGCTGATCATCACCCCCCTCTCCTTCCTCGGTGGCAGCTTCTACTCGCTGAGCATGTTGCCGCCGTTCTGGCAGAAGGTGGCGCTGTTTAATCCCGTGGTCTATCTGATCAGCGGCTTTCGCTGGGCCTTTTTCGGCGTGTCCGACGTCAGCGTGGCGCTCAGCGCCGGCATGGCCATCGGTTTGCTGGTGGTGTGCATGGGCGCGATCTGGTGGATCTTCAACACCGGCTACCGCCTGCGCGCCTGAAGCGCGTCAAAGGGGTCCGACCCTGGTTTCTCCGTTGAGGGTGAGATCCCCGGTTGTGCCCGCCGGGGTCAGACCCCGACAGAAGAACCGGGGTCTGCCCCCTCCTCCTGGGGAATGGACGGCACCCATTCTTCCAGCACCCAGTCGGCCATCGCCGCCAGGTCCTCCGTCACCACCGTCGGCGTCGCCCCCAGCACGTCGAACGGCCCGAGATTGCGGTTGACCCAGCACACCGGGAAGCCGGCCAGGCTGGCGGCGCTGGCGTCCCAGCCGTTGGCCGACACGTACAGGATATGCTCGCGCGCATGCCCCATGCGGCGCTCGGCCAGTTCGTACACTTTCGGATGCGGCTTGAACACCTGCACGTCCTCCACGCTGATCAGCTCGTCGAAGCCCCAGCCCATGGTCGAGTTGTTGACCACCTGGGCGATCGACTTGTGCGAACCGTTCGAGATGATCCCCAGCGGGATGCCGGCGTCCTTGAGGCGGTGCAGCGCCGCCGGCATTTCTTCATGCGGCTGCAGGCGCAGGTAGAGGTCGGCGAGCACGCGCGCCATGTCCTCCTCCAGCGCCAGCGCCAGCGCCGCGCAGCTAAAGCGCAGCGCGTCTTCCGTCAGCGATTCGAAGTTGACGTAGCGCTCCATCAGGCTGCGCAGCCAGGTGTACTCGAGCTGCTTCTGGCGCCACAGCTGCGAAAGCAGCACGCCCTTGCCGGGAAATGCCTGGTCGCAGATGCCGGCCACGGAATGGACGTCATACAGGGTGCCGTACAGGTCGAACACGATGCCGCGGAAAGGTTTCATGGATGCGCCGAAAAGTGAATTGATGGCGACTTTACCATCCCATCCAGTGCCGCCGCGCACAAATCGTTCGCACAATAAAAAAAAGCTCGCCGAAGCGAGCTCTGTTCCAATGTATTACCAATGCTTTAATCGTGTCTCAGGCGCCCATGCTATCTGCGTGGTGCGTTGATATGTAAATCGACCAACGTATTCGGAATTACAAACCCGGCCTGTTGCGACTGTCTACGAACCACGGCATTACATATGCTGTTGTCCGAGGCACAAAGTCCAGGGTGTGGTGCAATTCCCAAAGGAACTGCAGCACAAAACGGAGTGTACAGGAATTTGTGCGCCGCAGCAAACTATTTCGCGGGGCGTGTTTCCAGGGGCTCGGGCTCGGCCTCCTGCTGCTCGCGCCCGCAGCGCTCGTATTCCGAGATCACCTGCGCGCCCAGCAGCAGCAAGGTGGCGCCGATCTCGAGGCTGAACATGACGACGATCGCCGTCGTCATCGAGCCGTACACGACGTTCACCTGGGACAAGGTAGTGAAGTACCACACCAGCACGCGGCGCGCCAGTTCCCACAGCAGCGCCGCGGTGATGCCGCCGATCAGCGCGTGCGACAGCGACAGCCTGCCTACCGGCATCACCAGGTAGATCGAGGTCAGCACCAGGATTTCCCCACCCAGCCCCATCAGGTACAGCAGGACGCCGGAGACGCCGTTCAGCGACCAGTTGTAGCCGAACAGGCGCACGCTCTCCTGCCCCATCACCTGCAGCGAGCCGGCCACCAGCGTCACCAGCAGCACGCCCACCCCCAGCGCCAGGATGTAGCAGTAAGGCAGCACCGCCGACACCAGGAAGTGGCGGCGCCGGATCGCCACGCGGTGGATGAAGATGACGCTCATGGCGTTTTCCAGCACCGTGAAGGCGAGCGAACTGAAAAACAGCATGGTGCCGCCCAGCACCCAGGTGATCAGCTCGCGGTTGTCGAGAAAGTGCGCCACTTCGGCCGTGATCGATGCCGACTGCCCCGGCACCAGGTATTCGAGATAGCGGCGCAGCGTCACCAGCAACTCGGCCTGGTCGATGAAGTGCGACAGCGCCACCACCACCAGCATCAGGAACGGCACGATCGACAGCAAAGCGTAATAGGCGACGGCGCCGGCCAGCAGCAGGCCCTGGTTGGCGCGGAAACCTTTGAGGACCTGCCACGCGAAGCCGAGCGGATGGGCGAGGATGTAGGCGTTGGCGCGGCGGTTGAGGATGTCGATGTGCGGCAGGTGGACTGTCATTTATTTTGCGAGTCTGATGCCGGTAAATTGCCAGCGTGCGCCGGCGGGAAAAAAGTTGCGGTAGCTCGCGCGCGAATGGCCCGCCGGCGTCGCCGCCGAGGAGCCGCGCAACACGTACTGGTTGAGCATGAACTTGCCATTGTATTCGCCCAGCGCGCCAGGGGCCGTCGCGTAGCCCGGATACGGTGCGTAACTGCTGCTGGTCCACTGCCAGCAATGGCCGAACAGCTGCTGCAGCGCGCCCTCCGCGGCCGCGCCGCCGCGGGCGGCCACTTCCCATTCGGCTTCGGTCGGCAGGCGCGCGCCGCGCCAGCTGGCGTAGGCGTTGGCCTCGTACAGCGACAGGTGCGCCGCCGGCTGCGCCAGGTCGAGCGGGCGCAGGCCGTGCAGCGTGAATTCCTGCCAGCGTCCGTCGTCGTCGCAGTGCCAGTACAGCGGGCGCGATAGCTTGAGCGCGCACACCTGGTCCCAGCCTTCGGACAGCCACAGGGCCGGGTCGCGGTAGCCGCCCGCCTCGACGAACGCGAGGTATTCGCCATTGGTCACCAGGCGCGCGGCCAGCGCGAACGGCTGCAGGAACTGGCGGTGACGCGGCAGTTCGTTGTCGAAGCAGAAGCCATCGCCGTCGTGGCCGATGTCGGCCAGGCCACCGGCAAAGGCGACCCAGCCGCCGGCCGGCGCGCACACCGGCGGCGGCGGCGGCGCTGCCGAGTAGGCGGGATACAGCGCGCTTTGCGCCAGCAGGTGCAGGACGTCGGTGAGGATGAGCTCCTGGTGCTGCTGTTCGTGCTGCAGGCCCAGTTCGAGCAGCGTTGCCAGTTCTTCGTTGTCGGCATGGTCGGCCAGCAGGCGCGCGATGCGGGCGTCGACGTTGGCGCGGTAGTTGCGCACTTCGGCCAGCGCGGGCCGCGTCAGCAGGCCGCGCTGGGCGCGCGGATGGCGCTCGCCGATGCCGTTGTAGTAGGAATTGAACAGCACCCGGAACGCCGGGTGGAAGGGCTGGAACGCCGCTTCCATCGGTTCCAGGACGAAGGTCTCGAAGAACCAGGTGGTGTGCGCCAGGTGCCACTTGACGGGGCTGGCGTCGGGCATCGACTGGGCGCCGCAGTCCTCGGCCGACAGCGGCTCGGCCAGCATCAGCGAGCGCTTGCGCACGCTCTCGTAATGGCAGCGCCAGGTGAACTTGTTGCTCGGCTTCATCATGGCGCGCTACGCCGTGATCGCGCGCGCGTGGATGACGGCGAACCAGCCGGCGGCGTCGGTCCAGACGCGGCTGGCCCGGAAGCCGGCCTGTTCGAGCAGGCCGACGGCCGCGCTTTGCCGGTACTTGTAGCTGTTCTCGGTATGAATGCGCTCGCCGCGGGCAAAGGCGCGCTCGCCGCCGTGCCAGCGCACCGTCAGCGCCTCGCGCGCTTCGAGGTGCATCTCGATCCGGCTCTCGTCGGCGTTGTAGAAACCGAGGTGGCGCCACTGGCGCACGTCGAAATCGGCGCCGGCCAGGTAGTTGACGTGGCGCAGCAGGTTGAGGTTGAAGGCGGCGGTGACGCCGAGCGCGTCGTCGTAGGCGGCGTCGAGCGTGGCGCTGTCCTTGACCAGGTCGATGCCGATCAGCAGCGCGCCGTCGTCGTCGCATTCGGCGCGGGCGCGCTGCAGGAAGGCGCATGCCTGGTCGGGCGCGAAGTTGCCGATCGATGAACCTGGGTAGAAGAACACCCTGTTTTGCTGGCGCACGCTGTCGGGCAGCACCAGCTCGGCGGAAAAGTCGAGCCCCAGCGCGCTCATCTCGATGTGCGGGAAGCGCTGCTGCAGGCGCTCGATCGATTCGCGCAGGAAATCAGCGGAGATGTCGATCGCCACGTACTGGCTCGGGTGCAGCAGCGGGAACAGGCGCGCCGCCTTGGCGCAGTTGCCGGCGCCGAGGTCGATCAGCGTGGCGCCCGGCCCGAGCGCGCGCGCCATCTCGGCGCCGTGGCGGGCGAAGATCGACGCTTCGGTGCGGGTGGGATAGTATTCGGGCAGCTCGCAGATCGCCTCGAACAGGCGCGAGCCGAGCGCGTCGTAGAGGAACTTGGGCGACACGCAGGCCGCGCGCGCGCGCAGGCCGGCATCGAGTTCGGCCAGTACGGGCGTGCTGGCGTGGGGGCGCTTGTTTTCGGTCAGGCATGACGTCGACATAATTTTCATCCGCGCGCCGCGAGGACGCATTAAGCGAGCTGTCTGAAGGATGGCTGTGTTTTTGTTATGATATCTGAATATCCGATTTTTCAGCGCTCGCAGGATCGAACCGTCCACTGCCGCGACCGCTCGAATCCCCGTTAACCCACAACAAAAAGAGGGCTTATGCGCCACTTCTCCATACGTTGCACGATCAAATCCATCCTCGGCGCCGCCGCCATCGCCGGCCTGATGGTCGCCGCCGGCAGCGCCGCTGCCCAGAACACGCCGGGCGTCCTGCGCGTCTCGGCCATTCCCGACGAAGCGCCTACCGAACTGCAGCGCAAGTTCAAGCCGCTCGGCGACTACCTCGCCAAGGCCACCGGGCTGAAAGTGGAATTCACGCCCGTGACCGACTACGCCGCGTCGGTCGAAGGCCTGATCAACAAGAAGATCGACATGGTCTGGTTCGGCGGCTTCACCTTCGTCCAGGCCAACGTGCGCAGCAAGGGCCAGGTCACGCCGCTGGTGCAGCGCGCCGAAGACGAGAAATTCCGCTCGGTGTTCATCACCACCAACAAGGACATCACCAGGCTGGAAGACCTGAAGGGCAAGACGCTGTCGTTCGGCGCCGAGTCGTCGACCTCGGGCCACCTGATGCCGCGTTCCTACCTGCTGGCCGCCAAGGTCAATCCTGACACCGACCTCAAGCGCATCGCCTTCTCCGGCGCGCACGATGCGACGGTGGCGGCCGTTGCCGGCGGCAAGGTCGATGCGGGCGCGCTCAACATCTCGGTGTGGGAAAAGCTGGTCGCCGAACACAAGGTCGACCCGGCCGCGGTGCGCGTGTTCTACACCACTCCCGGCTACTACGACTACAACTGGAGCGTGCGCTCGGACATGAGCCCGGCGCTGAAGAAGAAGATCACCGACGCTTTCCTCGCCCTGGACAAGTCGACCCCTGAAGGCAAGGAAATCCTCGAGCTGCAGCGCGCCAGCAAGTTCATTCCAACCAAGGCCGAGAACTACGGCGCCATCGAAAAGGCTGCCCATAGCGCCGGTCTGTTGAAGGAAACGAAGTAATCGCTGCCATGACGTACCAGCTCGACCAACTGACGGTGCGCCACCCGGGCGCGGGCGGCGGCGCCCCGGCGCTGCATGCCATCGACCTGGCGGTGGCGCAGGGCGAGCAACTGGCCGTGATCGGCCCGTCCGGCGCCGGCAAGACCACCCTGCTGGCGACGCTGGCGCTGGCGCAGCAACCGTCCGGCGGCACCCTGCGCGCCTTCGGCACCGATCCGTGGGCGCTGCCGCAGGCGCAGCGCCACCTGCTGCGCGCGCGCCTGTGCCTGGCGCCGCAGACGCCGCCGCTGCCGCCGCGCCAGCGCGTGGTGACCGCGGTGCTGGCCGCGCGGCTGCCGCAGATGTCGCTGTGGCGCGCGCTGGTGTCGCTGGTCAGGCCGCTTGACCCCGCAGCCGCCTACGGCGCGCTGCTGCGCTTCGGGCTGGGCGACAAGCTGTATGCGCGCGTCGACCGGCTCTCCGGCGGCGAGCGCCAGCGCTGCGGCCTGGCGCGCCTGCTGCTCTCTTCGGCCGAGGTGTTCCTGGTCGACGAGCCGCTGTCGGCGCTCGATCCGGCGCTGTCGCAGCTGACGCTGTCGACCCTGCAGCAGGAAGCGGCCAGCCGCAACGCCACCCTCATTTGCAGCCTGCACCAGGTCGACATCGCGCGCACCCACTTCGCCCGCATCGTCGGCCTGCGCGAAGGGCGCGTCGTGTTCGACGCCCCGCGCGAGCAGGTCAGCGACGCCATGATCGCGGCGCTGTACCAGAACGAGGCGGTCACGCCGCATCCGCCGGCGCAGCACGCAACGCCGGAGCGCCTCGCCGTCGGCGCCTGCTTCTAGCATGGCCAGCGTTCACCACATTCCGTCCGACCCGGCCTGGCGCACACGCGTCACCGCCACCATCATCGGCCTGGCCAT
This sequence comes from Burkholderiales bacterium, assembly GCA_038248405.1. Taxonomy (GTDB): domain Bacteria; phylum Pseudomonadota; class Gammaproteobacteria; order Burkholderiales; family Burkholderiaceae_D; genus JAFCUW01. The sequence goes on along the minus strand of JBBRXM010000007.1, from coordinate 24,853 downwards.
CCTGTGGCCGGCGCTGGTGTACAGCGAGTTCAAGCCGTGGATCCTGTTCGACATGCAGAGCCTCACCGCCGCCGGCCGCTTTTTGGCCGGCTTCCTGACGCCCGAACATTCGGCTGAATTCCTGCAGATGGTGCTGCGCGAGACGTGGCAGACGGTGGCCATCGCCACCGCCGGCCTGACGCTGGCGCTGCTGGGCGCCATTCCGGCCACGCTGATCGTCACCGAGCGGCTGTCGATCTCGCGCCTGGGCGGCGGCCGCATGCGCCTGCCGGCGCGGCTGCTGCGCCAGTGCGTGCGCTGGATCCTGGTGCTGCTGCGCAGCGTGCCCGAACTGGTCTGGGCGCTGTTGTTCGTGCGCGTGGTCGGCCTCGGGCCCACCGCCGGCGTGCTGGCCATCGCCCTCACCTACTGCGGCATGCTGGGCAAGGTGTACGCCGAGATCCTCGAGTCGTCCGACGCCCATGCCACCGACATCCTGATCACCAACGGCAGCGGGCGGCTGCAGGCGATGCTGTACGGCGCGCTGCCCGAATCGGCCTCGGAACTGGTCTCCTACACCGTCTACCGCTGGGAGTGCGCCATCCGCGGTTCGGCGGTGATGGGTTTCGTCGGCGCCGGCGGCCTGGGCCAGCGGATGGACGAATCGACCCGCATGATGGCCGGCGGCGAGGTCTCGACCATGCTGATCGTGTTCGTGGGCCTGGTGGCGCTGGCCGACCTGGTGTCCAGGCTGCTGCGCGAGAAGCTCGGATGATGCCCGCCGCCCCGCGCCGCTCGCTGTCGGCCTGGCTGCTCGTGGCCGCCCTGGTGGCGCTGATCGTCGCCAGCTTCGCCTCGCTGCCGCTGCAGCTGTCGGCGTTCTTCACCGCCGAGGCGCTGGCCACCACCACCGAATTCCTGGGCGGTTTCGCGCCGCCCGAGCTGGCCACGCCGTTCCTGCTGCGCTGCCTGAACGCCACCGCCGAGACGCTGTCGATGTCGGCGCTGGGCACCCTGCTGGCGGTGTGCGGCGGCCTGGCGCTGGCGCTGCCGGCGGCGGGCCGCTTCGGCCGCGTCGCGCGCGCGGCCACGCGCGCGGTGCTCAATGTGCTGCGCTCGATTCCGGAGCTGGTATGGGCGTCGCTGCTGCTGGTGGCGGCCGGCCTGGGGCCGTTCGCCGGCACCCTGGCGCTGGCGGCGCACACCAGCGGCGTGCTCGGACGCCTGTTCGCCGACGCGCTCGAGAACGCCGAGCCGCTGCCCGAACGCACGCTGCGCACCAACGGCGCGGCGCAGATGGCGGCGTTCTTCTACGCCACGCTGCCGCAGACGCTGCCGCAAATGCTGTCCTACACGCTGTACCGCTGGGAGAACAACATCCGCGCCGCGGCCGTGCTGGGGGTGGTCGGCGCCGGCGGCCTGGGCCAGATGCTCAAGTACCACCTGTCGCTGTTCCAGATGCAGGACGCCGCCACGGTGGTGATCTGCATGCTGCTGCTGGTGGCGCTGGTGGACGCGGTCAGCTTCGCCATGCGCCGCGCGCTGACCCGCTAGGATCCCATGCTCGAACTGCGTGATCTATCCAAATCCTACGGCGGGCGCACCGTGCTGCACGCGCTCTCGCACCGCTTCGAGGCCGGCGAATTCGTCGCCATCATGGGCGAATCGGGGGTCGGCAAGTCGACCCTGCTGAACCTGGTGGCCGGCCTCGACGTCCCCGACAGCGGCCAGGTGCTGGTCGACGGCCAGCCGATGTCGGCGCTCGACGACGATGCCGCCACCGCCCTGCGGCGCTCCCGCATGGGCTTCATTTTCCAGGCCTTCCACGTGCTGCCGCACCTGACCTTGCAGCAGAACGTGGCGCTGCCGCTGCTGCTGAACCATGCAGCGCTCGATCGCGCCGGCGCCATGCTGGCCGCGGTGGGGCTGGGCGGGCGCGGCGGCGACTTTCCGCGCCAGCTGTCGGGCGGCGAAATGCAGCGCGTGGCGATCGCCCGCGCGCTGGTGCACCGGCCGGCGCTGGTGCTGGCCGACGAACCGACCGGCAACCTCGACCCGGAAACGGCCGACAGCGTGCTGGCGCTTTTGCGCGCCGAAATCAAGGCCAGCGGCGCCGCCGCCATCATGGTCACACATTCTCACGCGGCCGCCGCGAAAGCCGATAAAATACTCTTATTGACGCGCTCAGGCCTGAAACTGTCGCTAAAAGGTATCTAAACAACATTTTTGACGATATATTTACACCGGGAATGCAATAAACGGTGGCAGCATAGTATTATTTCAATTAACCTAATCTGCATAAATTATCTCCAAATGTCACGATTGGCTTATCAATATGACACAATCGATCAGGCCCCACCGTCTGCGGAGGACTAGATGAACGTACGACAAAAGAAACTCGAGATGATCGAAGCGATGAATCGCGCGCGCGCGCTGGAGCCGTCCAGCTTCGTGCCCAACAAGCTGCTCGACACGCTGATTGAAAAGCTCAATTTAAAGAACGACGCGGAGTTGTGCCGGGTGCTGGAAGTGCAGCCACCGATCGTCAGCAAGATCCGCCACCGCAAACTGGCGGTGGGGGCGACGATCCTGCTGCGCATGCACGAGAAATCGGAATTGAGCATCCGCGACCTGAAGGAACTGGCGAGCGCGTCGATGCATTAGTGCGCGCGTTGCCGCGCAGGCGGCAGCGCCCGGCGTGCACGCCGGGTGCGCGACGTCATTTCTGCCAGCGGCAGAAACGACGCCGCGGTCTAGGTCTTGCGCGGGCGCCCGGTCTTGAGCTGCGGCAGGCTGGCGAGCACGTTCTGCAGCGTCGCCAGGTCGAGCTGGCTGATCAGCGCCACGCCGATGCGCAGCAGCTCGCTCTTCTTGATCTCGAAGCCTGCCTTCAGGCACGATTTCTTCACCTGGCCGATCACCTCGTACTCGTGTTCCGGCATCGTGAAGCTGTCGCGCACCAGCCGCGACTTGCGCGCTTTTTCCCTCACCTGTTCGGCCGGCGCCGCCGCCTTGGGCACCGCCTTGGGCACCGCCTTCGGCTTCGCCTTGGCGGCGGCCGGCCTGGCCGGGGCCTTGACCGCGGCCACCTTCTGCGCCGCCGGCTTCACGGCGGTCGTTTTCCGCGCCGCCCTGGCGACAGGCTTGACGGCGGGCGTGGCCTCCGCGACGGCGGTGCGTGTGGCCGGTGCGGCGCGTTTTGTGGTTGATGTTTTTGCGGCTGCGGGTTTGCGCATCGATAGCTCCTGACGTTTAACAGATAAACAATATATACCATTGCGGCCGTGCGCGGCCGCTCGCGTCAGGCGCTGGCGCGCACGCTGAAGTCGACGCCGACTTCATCCCACCATTCCTGCTCCTTCTCGATCCAGTACGACACGGTCGGATGGTGCGCCACCCAGTCGCGCTTGATATCGAGCTCGATGCGGTTTTTCATGCGCAGTTTGAGCTCGCCGAAATCGGCCTCGATGCGGGCATGCATCAGCAGGATCGCCAGGCGCAGCGCCAGCACCGCCTTGGCGAAATCGGGTTCGGCCAGCGCGTCGCCGATCTTGCGCAGGTTGCCCTTCTGCGCCACGATCAGCCGGGCCATGCCCTTCTGCTCGCGCGCCGTGAAGCCCGGCAGGTCGGCGTTCTCGATCATGTAGGCGCCATGCTTGTGGTAGCCCGTCTGCGACACCACCATGCCCATTTCGTGCAGCTGGGCGCTCCAGTACAGCAGCTTGGTGTAGGTATCGCCGGCCGGTTTGAGCTGGGCGTACAGGGCCGCCGATTCGTGCGCCACGCGGCTGCCGCGCAGCTGCTCGACGTGGAATTTCTCGGCCAGCAGGCGCACCGATTCCTCGCGCCGGTCGCGCTGCATCGAACGCGCATACAGGTCCCACATGACGCCCATGCGCAGCCCCGCCTCGACCGGCATCAGGCGCTCGATGCCCAGTTCCGTCAGCAGCGCGATCAGGATCGCCAGGCCGCCGATGACGGTGCTGGCGCGGTCGGCGCGCAGCCCCGGCATGTCGATGCGGCCGACGTGGCCGAACTCGATGAAGCGGCGCTTGAGGGCCGCCAGCGCGGCCGGCGTGACGCCGTCGCCCAGGCTGTTGCGCTCGATGACTTCGGCGATCGCGCGGATGGTGCCCGACGAACCGTAGGCGGTGCGCCAGTGCTGCGGGTGGTAGGGCGGCGCCGCGTCCTCGAACTGGCTGCGCGCCGACAGGATTGCCGCCTCGAACGAGCCGGCGTCGATGCGCCCGTCGACGAAGAACGACAGGCTTTGCTTGACCGTGCCGACGCCGAACGACTCGACCCGTTCGATCTCGAGCCCGCGCCCGAGTATCAGTTCGGTCGAGCCGCCGCCGATGTCGAGCACCAGGCGCCGTTCGCCCGGGGTGGCCAGCGCGTTGGCCACGCCCATGTAGATCAGGCGGCCCTCTTCTTCGCCGGAGATGATCTCGATCGGGTAGCCGAGCGCCTCTTCGGCCGCCGGCAGGAAGGCGTCGGCGTTGTGCGCCACCCGCATGGTCGAGGTGGCGACGACGCGCACGGCGTCGAGCCGGTAGGCGCCGAGGGCGGCGCGGAAGGTGCGCAGGCACGCCAGCGCCGACTGCATGGCGGCGGCGGTCAGGTTGCCGCTGCTGTCGAGGCCGGCGGCCAGGCGGATCGGCTCGCGCATGCTCTTGACGACCCGGATCGCCTCGCCGTCGTGTTTGCCGATGTGCAGCCGGAAGCTGTTCGAACCCAGGTCTACCGCTGCATACATAACTGCTTCTTTCTCGTTCGTTATCATGACCGGCTCCGGCATCGAAAAATGCTACCACATTAGCGCTGGCCGGTGACACGCTGATGACACTAGGCCCCGCTGCCGGCGGGGCCCGCCTCCACCACGCGGTTGCGGCCGGCCGCCTTGGCCGCGCGCAGCGCCTCGTCGGCGCGCTTGAACAGGCTGACGGTGCTGTCGTCGGCGCGGATAGTGGTCACGCCAAAGCTGGCGGTCATGCCGATCATCGCGCGTTCGCCCTTGGCCGGCGTGGCTTCGACGGCGGCGCGCATGCGCTCGGCCACCAGCGCCGCCTCGGGCAGCGCGGTGCGCGGCAGCAGGATGGCAAATTCGACGCCGGCCATGCGGCCGAGCTGGTCGCTGTCGCGCAGCTGCTTCTTGCAGACCTCGACGACGGCGCGCAGCACGGTGTCGCCGGCCGGGTGGCCGTAGCTGTCGTTGACGCGCTTGAAGTGGTCGAGGTCGAACAGCACCAGCGCGCTCGGCAGGCCGGGCCGGCGCGCCAGCGCCAGCCACGGCGCCAGCGCAAGGAAGAAGCCGCGCCGGTTGGGGCAGTCGGTCAGCGCGTCGACCACGGCGAGGCGGTCGATCTCCTGCTGCACCTGTTCGCGCGTGAGCAGCAGGTAGCCGAAGCCGTTGAGCAGCATGAGCAGGTAGAAGGCGCCGGAAGACCACAGCTGCAAGATGGTGTTGCTGATCCAGCCCCAGCCGCCCGGCATGGTCAGCACCATCGCGCCGCGCGCGGCCACCAGCAGCGCCAGCAGCTCGACGGCGATCGCCAGGAAGCGGCGCAGCATGGTGGCGTCGCGCCAGCCCAGCGCCAGCGCGGCGGCGCCGGACAGATAGAAGCCGCCCAGGATGAGCGAGCTGGCCACCGTGCGCAGGCCCGTCTCGTCGATCGCGTAGCTGGCGACGAACACGCCGACCGCCAGGATCAGCAGCCACAGCGTGGGTCGCCGCCAGCCGGTCCGGTCGGCCGCTTCCCACAGCGCGCCCGCTTCGAGGGCGACGCCGGCAAACAGCACCGAATAGCCGACCGGGATCGAGATGGCGTCGGGCACCACCCCGCTGCCGCGAAAGTACAGCAGCAGCCAGGCGGCGGCCTGGCACTGCTTGGCCACCGTCCAGGTCGACAGCGTGAGCGACTTCTTGCGTTCGTATTCGAAGAAGAACAGGGCAGCGCACAGGGTCAGGTTACCCAGCGCCAGCGCAAACAGCATGGTGTTGATGTCCATCCGTGCCTTAGAGTTCGTGTTCGACGTTGTTGCTGCCGTCGCCGATCTTGCTGGCCCAGGCGTTGGCAAAATACTGTTTTTCGGCGTCGCTGGGCGCATCGTTCCAGAACACGATCAGGGTGCCCTTGTGATCGTGCAGCTGGGTGACCTTTTCGATGAAGCCCTCGCTGGCGTTGCCGTCGGCCAGCGCCATCACGTACCCGTAGACGCGGCTGAGCCGCTCGAGGCGGTCCGGTTCGGTCAGGCTGTCGGTCGCCGTAATGGTGGGATGGTCTAGGAACATGGGATCTCCGTGTGCGGTGGACCAGCTTATCAGAAACCAATACTGTGAAACAAGGTGTCGTGCGCCGCCGCTATACTGGCGCCATGGCTACCCTTCCCGATCCGCCGGCCGCGCCGCCGCTGGTGCGCACGCGCGGCGACCTGCGCACGCTGGAATTCATGCAAGGCAATGTGCAGAGCGAGATGCGGCTGTCGCGCCCCGGCGAACTGATGCTGGCGTACTCGCGCGCGATGATGGCGTTCGCGCTGTTCGTGCCGCGCCCGCGCCACATCGTGATGGTGGGGCTGGGCGGCGGCTCGCTGGCCAAGTTCTGCCACCGCCACTTCCCGCATGCGCGCATCACGGTGCTCGAATTGCGCGCCGACGTCATCGCCCTGCGCGGACAGTTTTGGGTGCCGCCGGACGACGGCCGCTTCACGGTGGTGCACGCCGACGCCTGCGCCTGGCTGGCCGAGGCTGCCGGCGGCATCGACGTGCTGCTGGTGGACGGCTTCGACGCCGCCGGGCTGCCGCCGGCGCTGGGCAGTTCGAAGTTTTATGCCGATTGCCGGCGCGCGCTCGGCGATGGCGGCGTGCTGGTGGCCAACATCTTCAGCTACGATCCGCACTACGGCGCCATGCTCGGCCGTCTGCAGCTGATGTTCGGCGGCCAGGTGTGCTGGCTCGACAAGGTGGCCGGCAACAACCGCATCGTGTTTGCCGTCAAGGCGCCGCTCGACGGCCAGGCGCCGCCGACGGGCCGGGCGGCAACGGTGGCGCAGCTGCTGGGACGCCGCCACGGCCTCGGTTCAGGCTGGCTGAACCGGCTGCTGGTGAGGTGCCTGGTGCGCTACCTGGAGCGGCGCCGCCATGTTCCATATTGACAACAATTCGCGCCGCTTCTGTTGCCATCAAACAATTCAATTGCTAACTTGAACAATGTTATGACACACTAACGTCTCCATGAGGAGCCGCCCCGGCTTCTTGCCACCACAGGAAAACCCGGGACATGCGCCGTCGTCGCCTGCCGTTCTCACTCGCTGTCGCCACCGCCCTCACCCTTGGCGGCGGCCTGGCCGCGACCGCCGCCCTGTTTGTCGCCGTCAGCCACCTCGAATACGACAAGAGCACGCTCGCCTTCGAACAGCGCGCCACCATTCGCATCGCCGCCATCCGCGAGGGGCTCGACGAGGCGGTCGAGGTGCTGCAGGTGACCAACCAGCTCTTCGCCACCGTCGAACCGGTCACGCGCGAGCAGTTCCGCGGCTTTACCGAACCGCTGCTGCAGCGCTACCCCTTCGTCAAGGCGTTCTCGTTCCACCGGCTGGTCGCCGATGCCGAGCGGGCGCCGTTCGAAGCGCGCCTGCGCCAGCTGCTGCCGGGCGCCACGATCGCCGACGTGATCGACGGCACGCCGCAGCCGGCCAGCCGCCGCGCAAGCTACAGCGCGGTCGAGTTCATCGAGCCGCTGGCGGGCAACGAGTTCAGCATCGGGCTCGATGCCGGCACCAGCGGCCAGGTGCGCGGCGCGCTGGCGCGCTCGATCGACAGCGGCCAGCCGCGTGCCACCGGCCTGCTCAGCGTGGCGCGGGCGCACCCGCGCGCCGGCTTTCTGCTGGTCATGCCGGTGTACCGCCACGGCGCCGCGCTCGACACGCCGGCGGCGCGCCGCGCGGCGCTGGTGGGCGACACCTCGGCCGTCATCCGCGCCGGCGACGTGGTGCAGAAAATCCTCAACGGTAACGATCTGCTGGCCGACGACGCCATCCGCCTGGCCGTGTATGCCAACGACGCCAAAGGCAAGCCGGTCACCGTGTTCGAGAGCGCCGCGGCCGGCGCCGGGCCGGCCAGCATTGCCGCGCCGGCGCCGGCGGCGGCGCCCTCGCTCGCCGAGCGCGTCGGCCAGTGGCTCGAACTGGCGCAGCGCCCCACCCTCGTGCGCAACCTCGACGTCGCCGGCCAGCCATGGCGGATCGAGGTGGCGGCGCTGGCGCGGCCCTTCCTCGGCGAACACTTCGGCTCGCTGCTGGTGCTGATCGGCGGCACCCTGCTGACGCTCCTGATGAGCACACTGGTGCAGGGCATGGCGCGCCGTTCACGGCGGGTGCAGCTGCTGGTGCACGAGCGCACCGCCGACCTCGAGTTGTCGAACCAGCGCCTGATCCACGACGTGATCGAGCGCAAGCGCACCGAAAAGGCGCTGCAGGAAAGCGAGCAGCGTTTCCGCCAGCTGGCGGCGATGTCGTCGGACTGGTACTGGGAGCAGGACGCGCAGCTGCGCTTCACGGCGGTGGCCGGCGGTTTCGGCGAAAAGGCCGGCGTCGCCTCCGAGCGGCTGCTCGGCAAGACGCGCTGGGAGACCGTGCCGGGCATGCAGCAGAGCGAAGCGGGCCAGGCCCATATCGCCCAGCTGCAGGCGCGCCAGCGCTTTTCCGACTTCGAGTATTGCACGCTCGACGACGAGGGCGGCGAACGCTGGTTCTGCGTCAACGGCGAGCCGGTGTTCGACGAGCATGGCCAGTTCTGCGGCTATCGCGGCACCGGCACCGACATCACCGCCCGCAAGCAGTCGGAACAGCGCATCCACCACGTCGCCCAGCACGACGTGCTGACCGGCCTGCCCAACCGCAGCCTGCTGCAGGACCGGCTCGGCCAGGCGATCGCCTACTCGCTGCGCTGCCTGCACCCGGTGTGGGTGATGCTGATCGACCTCGACCGCTTCAAGTTCGTCAACGACAGCATGGGCCACAAGGCCGGCGACGTGCTGTTGATGACGGTGGCGGCGCGGCTGCGCTCGGCGTTGCGCGACACCGACACCGTGGCACGCCTGTCGGGCGACGAATTCGTCGTCATCCTCACCGAGCACGAAGACCAGAAGCTGTCGGTCGACATCGTGCAGCGCCTGATGGATTCGGTGGCGCAGCCTGTCATGCTGGGCAGTAAGGAGTTTTTTGTGACCTGCAGCATCGGCGTGGCGGTGTACCCGACCGACGGCGCCCCGGCCGACAGCCTGATCGAGCATGCCGACATCGCCATGTACCGCGCCAAGAAGCTCGGCCGCAACAACTTCCAGTTCTACACGCCGGCGATGAACGAAGACGCGATGGAGCGGGTGCGCATCGAAAGCGCGCTGCGCAACGCGCTCGAACGCGACGAGTTCGTGCTGCATTACCAGCCGCAGGTGGACCTGGCCAGCGGCGAGATCGTCGGCATGGAGGCGCTGATCCGCTGGCAGCATCCGGAAATGGGGATGGTGTCGCCGAGCCGCTTCATCGGCGTGGCCGAAGAAACCGGCCTGATCGTGCAGATCGGCGCCTGGGTGATGCGTGAAGCGTGCCAGCAGAACCAGGCCTGGCAGCAGGCTGGACTGGGCAAGCTGCGGGTGGCGGTCAACCTGTCGGCGCGCCAGTTCGGCGCCGCCAACCTGATCGCCGACATCCGCAGCGTGCTGGCCGAGACGGGGCTGGCGCCGGACTGCCTGGAAATCGAGCTGACCGAAAGCCTGTTCATGAGCGACGTCACGCTGGCGGTCGAGCTGCTGCACGGCATGAAGGCGCTCGGCATCAACATGTCGATCGACGATTTCGGCACCGGCTACTCGAGCCTGTCGTACCTGTCGCGCTTCCCGATCGACGTGCTCAAGATCGACCGCTCGTTCGTTGCCGAGATCACGCGCGACTCCAACGACGCCGCCATCGTCGCCTCGATCATCGCGCTGGCGCACAACCTGAAGCTGGCGGTGATCGCCGAAGGCGTCGAGACGGAGGAGCAGCTCGACTACCTGCGCCGCCACGGCTGCGACGAGATGCAGGGCTACTATTTCAGCCGGCCGCTGCCGGCGGCCGAGTTCGAGCAGCTGGTGCGCCAGCAGCGGCGCCTGCCGCTGCTGGCGGCGATGGCGCTCGACGCCGCCGCGGCCTGACCTTCGGGTCTGGCCTTCGGGTCTGGCCTTCGGGTCTGGCCTTCGGGTCTGACCCCGCGGGGTCAGACCCGGGTGTGCTGCCCACTCCACCCGGGTCAGCCCCCCAACGGAAAAACCGGCGCCCGACCCAAAAATAATGTCGTGGCGAAATGACATCATTCGGTGAAATTGGTTTATCATCCTTGCACAGCGCAAAATGATCCATCAGAGACATTCCAGCGCGGTCCACCAACGGGAAAGCCAAGAGAAACCATGAACCATCCTCGCGCACAACTGAACCGGCACGACATCAAGCATCCGCGCACCGATTTCCGCACCCGTGACGTGGTCAACCAGGCGATCGCCTCGATCCCGACCGTCGGCCTGCAGCGCGCCGCCGAATTCCTCTCGGCCATGAACGTCCCGGCCGAAGTGGCGATCCGCACCCTGGTCTACCCGAACCGCCGCCGCCAGTAAGCCCCTCGCCGGGCCAGCGCCCGGCACACCGGTCGATGCAGCCCACCCCCGCCATGCACGCGCATGCCGCGCCCGCCACTCTGGCGCAGCGCGGCCTTCGCACGCCCGCGTTTTCGAAAGGAATGTCATGAAATGGAAAGTCCTGGCGGCCAGCGTCATGCTCGGCCTGTCTTGCCTCGCCCACGCCGTCAGCGGCGACGAGGTGAACAGCTTCACGCTGCCAAACGGCATGAAGTTCATCGTGCTCGAGAGCAGTGCGATCCCCAACGCCAACATGTACACCTATTGGAAGGTCGGCTCGCGCAACGAGACGCCCGGCATCACCGGGTTGTCGCACTTTTTCGAGCACATGATGTTCAACGGCTCGAAAAACTTCGGCCCGAAGATGTTCGACCGCACCATGGAGGCCAAGGGCGGCTCCAACAACGCCAGCACCGGCAACGACCTGACCATCTACAAGGACTGGTTCCCGGCCTCCTCGCTCGAGCACGTCTTCACGCTGGAAGCGGACCGCATCGCCCACCTGTCGATCGACCCGAAGATGGTCGCCAGCGAGCGCGGCGTGGTGCTGTCGGAGCGCAGCACCGGGCTGGAGAACTCGAACGTGCGCCTGCTGATGCAGGAAATTAACGGCGTCGCCTTCCAGGCCCACCCGTATTCGTGGCCCGTGATCGGCCACGAGTCCGACATCAAGGCCTGGACCCAGGACGACCTCGAGCGCTATTTCAAGACCTACTACGCGCCCAGCAACGCGGTGGTGGTGATCGTCGGCGACGTCAAGGCCGACCAGGTCAGGAAGCTCGCCACCCGCCACTTCGGCGCCATCCCGAAAGGCGCCCTGCCGCCGCCGGTGCGCACGGTGGAACCCGAGCAGAAAGGCGAGCGGCGCCTGTTCGTCGCCAAGGAATCGGCCAGCGCGCCGAACCTGATGGTGGCGTGGAAAGTGCCGGCCATCAGCGACCCGGACGCCTACGCGCTCGAACTGCTGCAGGCGATCCTCGGCCAGGGCAAGACGTCGCGCCTGTACCGCGCGCTGGTCGACTCCCAGCTGGCCACCCAGGTGGCCGCCTTCAGCATGGACAGCTTCGATCCGGGCCTGGTGTACGTCTACAGCGTCGCCGCCGCCAGCGTCGAGCCGGCCCGCCTCGAACAGGCCCTGCTGGCCGAAGTGGACCGCCTGGTCAAGGACGGCGTCACCGAGGAAGAGTTGCAGAAGGTGAAGAACCAGAAGCTGGTCGGCATCTACCGCGAGCTGGAAACCATCAACGGCAAGGCCCAGCAGCTGGGCAACGCCGAAGTCTACTTCGGCGACTACAGGAAGATGTTCGACATGCCGGCGCGCTACAAGGCGGTGACGACGGCCGACATCCAGAAGGTTGCCGCCAAATACCTGAAAAAATCGCAGCGCACGGTCGGTGTGCTGGCCGCCAAGGAATCCTGACCATGAAAACAATCGCCGCAGTAGTACTCGCCGGGGCAGCTGCCGGCGCCGGCGCCGCCGAATTCCGGCTGCCGCAGTATGAAACCACCCGCCTGCCCAACGGCCTGACCGTGATCCTGATGGAACGCCACGAGGCGCCGCTGATCGCCGTGCGCGCCGTGCTCAAGGCCGGCTCGGTCAACGACGCAGCGCAGGCTGGCCTCGGCAACATCACCGGCGACGCCGTGCTGCTCGGCAGCGCGAAACACAGCAAGAGCGAACTGGACCAGGCGTTCGACTTCCGCGGCGCCCGCCTGTCGAGCACCACCGGCAGCGAGCAGTCGGCGGTGGCGGCCGACTTCGCCCGCGACGACGCGCCGGCGCTGCTGCCGCTGTTTGCCGAAATCGTCCAGCAGCCATCCTTCGACGCCGCCGAGTTCGACAAGCTGCGGGCGCGCTCCGTCAACGGCCTCAGGCAGGCGAAGGAAAGTCCGCGCAACGTCGTCCAGGCCTACTACCGCAGCATGCTGTTCGGCAGCGGCGCCTACGCCATCCCGACCGCCGGCACCGTCGCCAGCGTCGGCGCGCTGACCGAGCAGGACGTGCGCGGCTACCACCAGCGCTATTACCGCCCCGACAACGCTGCCATCATCGTGGTGGGCGACTTCAAGGCGGCCGACATGCGCCGCCAGGTCGAGGCACTGTTCGGCCAGTGGAAGGCAAGCGGCGCGGCGCCGCAGCCGCAGCAGAACGGCACCGTGCACGCGGACAAGGCGCGCGTGTGGCTGGTCAACAAGGGCGATGCGATCGAAACGACCTTCCTGATCGGCGGCGCCGGCATCGCCCGCAACGACCCCGATTACGTGCCGCTGCAGGTGCTCAACACCGTCGTCGGCGGCCGTTTCACGTCCTGGCTCAACGACGAGCTGCGCGTCAACTCGGGCCTGACCTACGGCGCCAACAGCAGCTTTTCGCCGCTGGCGCAGACCGGCACCTTCGCCATTTCCAGTTTCACCGCGCTGGCGAAAACGGCGCCGGCACTGGAACTGGCGATGAAGACCTACCAGCGCCTGTGGGACAAGGGCATCGACGCGGCCACGCTGGAATCGGCCAAGGCCTACGTCAAGGGCCAGTTTCCGCCACGCTTCGAAAGCAGCGTCAGCCTGTCGGCACTGCTGGCCGAGATGTTCGTGTCGGATGTCGGCCGCGAGCAGATCGACAACTTCATGCGCGACGTCGACAGCCTCAACCCGGCGCGGGTGAAGCTGCTGGTCGACAAGCACTTCCCGCGCAAGAACCTGCAGATGGTGCTGATCGGGAAAGCCGAGGCGATCCGGCCGATCGCGGCCAGGTACGGCGAGGTGACGGAGATGGAGATCAGCGCGGACGGGTTCGGGCCGCTGCTGAAATAGCATCGCTGGCGACGCTGCAGAATGTCGCTGATCCGCCCATAAAAAAAACCGGACATGCAGTCCGGTTTTTTTCGTCCATTACTTCAGCTTTTCCTGCGCATCGATATCGGCCAGCGATTCGCGGCCCTTGTCGGTGACGTCGAACCCGCCCGCCTCGCGCGGCACGATATGCGATTTCTTGCCGAGGAAAGCGGACAGGTCGGCATCGACCTTGGCCGCCGGGTCTGCCGCCAGCGCACGCAGCGCGCTGATGCAGCGCCGCAGGAACAACACCTGCTGGCCCTTGTCGGTCAGCGACAGCTTGCCGTCCTTGCCGTACTGGACCATTTTCAGGCCCGACAGGCGCTTGGCATTGCGGCCGACGCAGGCATTGATCTTGTCGTACACGGCGCCGCGCTCCATATGGCCGAGCGCGTCGTATTCATCCGTTGTTAATTTCTCGTTCTTCATTGCCGCTTTCCATGGTTTAGCCGTTGCGGCGCACATGGTACCACTACGGCCTTACTTAGCGCCGTGCAATGCCAGCCAGGCCACCACCGCCGCCACCGCCACCGTGACGGCGAGCGCCACCTGCAGCGCCCGCGAGGCGAGCAGCGGCGTACGGCCAAGGTGGATTTTGTTGTGTAACGAATTGCCCATGATGCTCTCTCCCGAACGATAAAGACCCCGATGACCCATTATAGAAAGCTTACGGCATCCCTTCGTGTGACGGCAAACACATAAGCAATATTTGTAGATTTTCAGCAACACTATGTGCAAAGTCATATTGCGCGACAGTAGTCGGGAGGGGCTGCTACGATTTGACCATCGCACCACAGCACCCTGGAGAAACCCCATGACCGCAACGCCCGCATCCAACACGCCGCAAACGGTGCGCCCCCTGCTCGACGAGGCTGACATCGGCAGTGGCGAGAAGACCCCGGCCCAGCACGAGACCGATGAAATGATCCGTCAGATCCCGCCCTTGCCGGCCTCCGAAAAACCGGCCGGCGACGACAGCAAGACCCGGACGCCGCCGCAATCCTGAGCGCTTGGCCCGGCCGGCCGGTTACGCCTTGATCGGCGGCGCCGGCAAGGTCGGCTCCTGCACCGGCGCATGCGCCGGCGGCGGCACCTCGTCCGGATTGGGCCCTGGCGGTTCCGGGTCGGGGTTGGCGTCCGGGTCCGGCGTCGAATGCGCGCCAATGCTGGAGATGCCGCGGTCCCACTCTTGCTCGTTGAACGGATCGGTGCTGCTCATGCTGTGCCTTGTCTGCCGCGTATTGCCGGCTAAAGAAGAATCGTAGCGATTTCGATTCGCTCTGTTCTTATTGGAAATCAAACGCCGCCGCGCCGCCGCAAGGGACGTCGCGCCGGCGCCACGGTCTGGCTCGATTGGCTGCTGCTGCTGTGCAATTCAGGTGCGCAGCAGGTTGTCGACCTCGATGCGCGCCACTTCGATGCCGGCCATGCGCGCGACCTCTTCGGTGGCGTAGCCGCCCACGGTCTTCGCGCGCGTGCGCACCGCGCCGCCGCCCTCGACCGGCGTGATCTCGTATTCGAAATCCCACATGTCCTCGCAATCCTTCATGGCAGTGACCGCGATCCGGTAACCGCGGTACTCTTCCTGTGCTTCCTGCATGTTATTTCTCCAATGGTTTTTCGGCAGACTAGCATGAAGGCACGCAAGATCCGGTGGCGCGCGTTCAATCGTGCGGGGCGCTTGCCGGCGGCACCCAAACCTGTATATAGTTCAGCGCCACCACCAGCCCCGCCGCCCCCATGAAAATACGCCTGAGCGCCCTGTTTGCCACCCTTCTCTGCTCCAGCGTGGCCGCCGCCGCGCCGCTGAAACTGGACGACTACCTGGCGCTGTCCGGGCCGGCGCCGACGGCCAGGCTGGCGTACGGCAGCGCGCCGTCGCAATACGCAGAGCTGTTCCGCCCGGCCGGCGCCGGGCCGTTTCCGGTGGTGGTGCTGGTGCACGGCGGCTGCTGGACGGTCGAGTTCGGCGGCATCGGCCAGATGCGCAACCTGGCCGGCGCGCTGGCCGCGCAAGGCATCGCCGTGTGGAACGTCGAATACCGCCGGGTCGACGAAGCCGGCGGCGGCTACCCCGGCACTTACCAGGACATGAACGCCGCGCTCGACCTGCTCGGCCGCGAGGCGGGACGCCACCAGCTCGACCTCGGCCGCATCGTCGCGGTCGGCCATTCGGCCGGCGGGCAGCTGGTGCAATGGATTGCCGGGCGCGCAAGGATCGCCCCGTCCAGCCCGCTGTTCCACCCTCGCCCGCTGCCGGTGCGCCAGATCATCAGCCTTGGCGGGCTGGCCGACCTGCGCAACGAGCGCGAGCTGATCAAGAGCAGCTGCGGGCGCGACACGGCCGAACTGGCCGGGGTGGCCAGCAGCGCCCGGCCGGACGTGTTCTCCGACACCAACGCCGCCGACCTGATGCCCAACGGCAGCCACACGGTGCTGATCACGGGCGAGCTCGACACCGTGTCGCCGCCGCGCGTGGCGCACGACTACGCCGCGCGCGCGCGCGCCGCCGGCGACCAGGCCAGCGTCCTCGTGCTGCCGGGTGCCAGCCACTACGATGAAGTGGCGGCCGGCTCGCCGTCGTTCCGGCTGATCCTGCCGGTGATCCGCACGGCGCTCGATTTGCAATAAGGCGACCGTCGGCGCCTGGTTTTTCAGCGAAACTGTTACGATGGCGCAACAATAAATACTCCGCGTTCAAATATAGGGGTGCGCGCGCAGGCGCACTTTGACATTTCCGTACGGCAAGTGTAACTTGGAGTAACGGCTGGCGGCGCTACCCGCGCCACCGGCAAGCAGTTACCAAGACAGCGCGATTGCCTCATGTCGGGCAGCCCCTTGCGTGACGTCTCCACGCTTTCACTTGACCAGGTCCATCACATGCTCCAAGCCCACGCCGCGGACGCCGCAGTCCGCAATCGCCAGCACCACGTCCACGAAGAAACCGGCAATGAATTTCTCGCCTTTACGATGGGCGAGGAAGAATACGGCCTCGACATCCTGAAAGTGCAGGAAATCCGCGGCTACGAAGCGGTCACCCGCATCGCCAACGCGCCCGAGTACTTCAAGGGCGTCATGAACCTGCGCGGCGTCATCGTGCCGATCATCGACATGCGCATCAAGTTCAACCTCGGCACCCCCACCTACGACCAATTTACCATCGTCATCGTGCTGAACCTGGGCGGCAAAGTGGTCGGCATGGTCGTCGACAGCGTTTCCGATGTCACCACCCTGTCCGCCGCGCAGATCCGCCCGGCGCCCGACATGGGCGGCGTGTTCGACAGCGACTACCTGATCGGCCTGGGCACGCTCGACGAGCGCATGCTGATCCTGGTCGACATCGACAAGCTGATGTCCAGCGCCGAGATCGGCGTGCTCGCCGGCGTGCCTGCCTGAGCGAACCCGCACCGTCGCCAGCCCGCCGCGCGCGGGCTTTTTTGCGTTCGCGGCCAGGGACCGCCCGCGGTCGACGCGCGTCGAATTCTCCGGTATGCTCGAAGTTGGCGTTTTGCCAGTTTTCTTACGGAAAGTCTGCCATGTCGAAGATCGTTGCCGCCTGCGCCGCCGCGCTGTTCCTGTTGCATTCCCTGCCCGCCGGCGCCGCCCTGGCGCCCGCCTGCGCCGCCAAGCAGGGCAAACTGGACGAAAAGGGCTTCGTCGCCATCGGCGGCATCGAACAATGGATCACCATCAAGGGCGACAGCTGCGCCAATCCCGTGATCCTGGTTGTCCATGGCGGCCCCGGCAACCCGCTCAGCCCCTACGCGGACCAGCTGTTCGGTCCCTGGACCAAGGATTTCACCGTGGTGCAATGGGACCAGCGCGGCGCCGGCATGACGTACGGACGCAGCACGCCGGCGCCGGACGCCACGCTGACGATCAGGCAGATCAGCGACGACGGCGCCGCCGTGGCGGCCTACCTGGCGACCCACCTGGGCAAGAAGAAAGTGATTTTGTGGGGCAGCTCGTGGGGATCGATCCTGGGCGTGCACATGGCCAAGGCGCACCCGGAACTGTTCCACGCCTACCTCGGCACCGCGCAGGTGGTCGGCAGCGCCGAGAACCAGGCCGTCAGTTACCCGCGGCTGCTGGGCATCGCGCGCGCCGCCGACGACAAGGCGGCGCTCGCCGTGCTCGAAGGCGTGGGCGCGCCGCCGTGGACCGATCCGCGCAGCTTCGGCAAGGTGCGCCGCGTGATCCGCCAGTACGAGGCAAAGGCGACCACGCCGGCGCCGGCGGCATGGTGGCGCCCGGCGCCGGAATACACCACGCCCAAGGCCCAGGCCGACTACGAAGCGGGCGAGGATTACTCCTTCCTCAATTTCGTCGGCATGCACGGCGACGGCATGTTCTCGCAGGTCGACTTGCGCAAGCTCGGCATGGACTTCGCCATCCCCATGTTCTTCGTCCATGGCGCCGAAGACCTGTTGGCCACGGCCGACGTCGCCAGGCGCTACTACGCCGACATCAAGGCGCCGCAGAAGGACATGGTAGTGCTGGAGCGCGCCGGGCACGATCCCAACCAGGCGATCATGGACGCGCAATACAAATTCCTGAAGGAGCGCATCGGGCCCCTGGCCCGTGATTGATGCGCGCCACCTTAGTACGCTGCCGCACAGACCATATATCTCCGAGGAACTAATCTCGCTGCATGCACAACCGCTAACGGGATACCCATTGAAATCAGCACACACCATCATCATCGCCTGCTTCGCCGCCCTTGCCGCGCCCGCCATGGCAGCGGCCCCGGCTCCCGTCCTGACCGTCGACGCCGTCAATGCGGCCGGCAAGAGCGGTGCGGCCGCCAAGCCTGGCAAGGCGGAAGTACTGCGCGCCCAGATCATGCTCGACCGCGCCCATTTTTCTTCCGGTGAGATCGACGGCGCCGCCGGCGCCAACCTGCGCGCGGCGATCGCCGGCTACCAGGGCGCCAGGGGCATCGGCAGCACGGGCGTGCTCAATGAGCCGACCTGGACTGCGCTGAACGCCGACAGCGCCGATGCGTTGACCACCTACACCATCGCCGACGCCGACGTCGCCGGCCCGTTCGAACCGATTCCGGAATCGATGGCCGAAAAGGCCAAGGTGGCCAAGCTCGGCTACACCAGCGCCGAGGAAGCACTGGGCGAAAAATTCCATGCCAGCCCTGCCCTGCTGAAACGGCTCAACCCGGGCAAGGACCTCACGCGCGCCGGCGAACAGATCATCGTGCCGAACGTCGAAGGCACCGAGCCGCTGCCCAAGGGCGGCAAGATCATGGTCGACCGCTCGACCCGCACGCTGACGCTGTACGACACCGCCGGCAAGGCCATCGCCCAGTTCCCGGCATCGACCGGCAGCGACCACGATCCCCTTCCGGTGGGCAACTGGAAAGTCAAGGGTATCGCCAGGAACCCGACCTTCCACTACAACCCGAAACTGTTCTGGGACGCGGAAGCCGGCGAGAAAGCGGCCAAGATTCCGGCCGGCCCCAACAATCCAGTGGGCGTCGCCTGGATCGACCTGTCGAAGCCGCACTATGGCATCCACGGCACCCCGGTGCCTGCCGCGATCGGCAAGACCCAGTCGCACGGCTGCATCCGCCTGACCAACTGGGACGTCGCCACGCTGGCCGCCTCGGTCGGCGGCGGCACCGACGTCGTGCTGCAGGACTGATCCGATCCCCCACCAGGAGAATGTAAATGAAATGGCTTTTGACCTTCCTCGCCGGCGCACTGCTCGGCGCCGGCGGACTGTTCGTGTACCTGCGCCAGATCCCGCACGAGGCGCCGGCCCCGGTTGCCGCGGCCACCGCGCCGGCGCTGCTGCCGCCGGTCGCCAGGCCTGACCCGATGGCGGCATCGCTGCCGCCGGCGCCGGTGGTGGCCACCGACCTGACCGAAGTGGACCTGCCGCTGCGGCCGACGCCGCAGGAAATCACGCTGCCGGCCGACGTTGCCGGCGCCAAGCCGTCCGGCAAGCTGCGGATCCCGGTCGAAGGCATCAAGCTCGCCCAGTTGTCGGATAACTTCGACCAGCCGCGCGGCAATGAACGCCACCACGAAGCGCTCGACATCATGGCGCCCAAGGGTACCAAGGTGATCGCGGTAGCCGACGGCAAGGTCGCCAAGCTGTTCAACAGCAAACCGGGCGGACTGACCGTCTACCAGTTCGATCCGACCGAGAAGTACGCCTATTATTATGCGCACCTGGACCGCTATGCGGACGGGGTCAAGGAAGGCAGCGTGCTCAAGCGCGGCGACCTGGTCGGCTACGTCGGCGTGACCGGCAACTCGGATCCGAAGGCGCCGCACCTGCACTTCGCCGTGGTCGAACTGACGCCGAAGAAGGAATGGTGGAAGGGTACCGCCGTCAATCCTTATCCGATGATGGGCGAGTAATTCCTTGCATGTCATTGATCCTCACCGACAAGAAAGAACTACCATGAACAGTACCAGAATCATCGGCATCGTCCTCATCGCCGCCGGCTTGCTCGGCATCGGCCTGGGCGGCTTCAGCTTCACCGAGCAGACGCACAAGGCCAGCCTCGGACCGATCAACCTGTCGGTGGCGGAAGAGAAAAAGGTCAACATTCCCGTGTGGCTGAGCATCGGCGCAATTGTCGCCGGCGCCGCCCTGCTGGTGGCCGGTTCGAAACGCTGACCTTTACGGCCCGGCCGCAGTTCCGGCCGGGCTCGCGCCAGACTGCGAACCAGCGTCGGAGTACTTCCTGCAAGGTGCCGGCTTTCGGGAGCGCGGTGTGCCGATACCAAGCAGATAACAGCAGATATGGCATGAAAAAAGCCGCCGGCGGGCGGCTTTCAGGCAAGGCGGGTAAAACCTATTCGTCGATGTCGGCGCCGACGTTGATCGCCGCATAGGCCCGCTGCACCGCCTTGTCTTCCTTGCTGCCGACGCCATACAGGTCCTGCGCCGCCTGCACCATCTTGTTGCGGGCGTCGGCGTAGTTGGTGCTGGCAGTGAACTTGGTGGTGTTGGCCTTGAACCAGATGCGGTAGGCCTTGTCGGTGCCGATGCCGGTCATCGCCAACGGCGTCTTGACCAGGTAAGGACTGCTGAAGTCGCCGCCCCTGCCGGCGTTCGAACCCTGCGACAGGAAATAGAACATGCGGTTGTTCGGGCCGCTGCTGTAATGGACGTCGAGGAACTTGAGCGAAATGTTCCACGCGTCCGGACTGCTGCCATCCTTGCTCGGCTTGTACATGAAGCGCAGCGGCGTGCCGGTGCGGCTGATTTCCTTGCCGACCGCCCAGTCGTTGCCCGTGTTCGGGATCGAGGTGCCGGTGCCGCCGGCGCGCGCGTACGCCTCGACCGCTTCGCCGTTGATGTCGGATGCCGATTCGTTCAGGCCGCCCGATTCGCCCGAATAGGTCAGGTTCGACGTGGCCGCCGTCACCCCGTGGCCCATCTCGTGGCCGATCACGTCGATCGAGCCCAGGCTGGTGAAGAAGGAGCCGTCGCCGATGAACATGCACTTGCAGACGTCGCTGTAGTAGGCGTTGTCGTAGGCGGTGTTGACGTGGGCGGCGATGTAGGTCGAGGTGTTGTGGCCGTCCAGCGACAGCCATCCCAGCGTGTTCTTCAGCGTGTCGTAGGTATTCATCAGCCCCCACAACGCGTTGACCGCGGCGGTCTGGCCGTTGGCGCCGGTGGTGCTGCCGCCCTCGATGTACTGGGCGCCGTCGCCCAAGGTGTTGGTGGTATTGCTGTACACCGACCCGGGCGAGGTGCCGTGGTTGGCGTTGGTGATGGCATTGGCGCCGAACTGGCCGCCCGTGCCGCGCTCCGGGTCGACCATGATGTAATTATTGCCCGACAAGGAGGTGCTGATCGGCACGGTGCCGTTGTACTGGCTCTTGCCGGCCCCGACCACCGTCTGCAGCATGTTCCACTGGCTCACGATGCTGCCGTCCTGCGCGCTGACGACGGTGTCGTGGTAGACCGGGCGGCCGTCGACCGCCATCCGCGTGTGCACCAGGTAGGCCAGCTGGTAGCCGGCGACGACCTCCTGCACGTCGAGCGCATTGAGCTCGTCGTCGGCCTTGTTGGCGGCGCCGGGCAGGCGCTCGGTCTTCATGATCGGATAGATGATCAGCTCGGCGCTGGGCGGCGCGATGTGGGCGGCGCCCGGCGGCAGCGACGCCAGCGCCGCGTCGATGGCCGCCTTGGTGCTGATGGCGGGCACGACGCTGAAGTCGGCGGTGGCGGCGCCGAGCCGGTTGGCGCTGCCCTTGCCCAGGTTCAGGCGGCGCTCCGACACCGACTCGCTGACGAGCTTGCCGGCAGGATCGCTCACCACCACCGATTCGGCGCCGAAGATGCGCACCCCCTTGTAGGTATGGTCGACGCGCGTGACCTGGTTCCCCTGGTCGCCCGGATGGCTGCGGCTGACGGCGAAGCCGTGGTCGGCGTCGAGGCCGTGGCTGGCGCGCTGGGCCGCCAGGGTGGCCATCAGCGCGGCGCTGGCCTCGGGGGTCTGCGCTTTCGACGGGCTCATCAGGGGGGCGGCGAACGCGGGGCCGGCGATCAGCGCACTGACCGCGGCGGCCAGCAGGGTTTTGCGGATTTTCATCTCTTCTCCAATAAAATCGACCGCCCCGGGTCAGGCAGACTGGGCACTATCGAATATTGGTCGAGCTGTGGCGAAGGCCATTGAAGCAGCGCAAGGCTATGTCACCGTGAAGTCGGGGCGCCGGCGTCGGGCGCCCATGACCAGACGCAAAAGGCAATGTGCCATGAAAAAACCCCGACAACGATACGCTGTTGCGCACCGTGGCCGGGGGCTTGCCAATTCGCGAACTTATTCGGCGATGTCGGCGCCGACGTTAATGGCGGCGTAGGCGCGCTGCGCCGCCTTCGCCTCGACGCTGCCCACGCCGTACAGTTCCTGCGCCGCCGCCAGCACCTTCAGGCGTGCGTCGGCGTAGTTGGTGGACGAGGTGAACTTGGTGGTCAGCGCCTTGAACCAGATCCGGAACGCCTTGTCGGTGCCGATGCCGGTCATGTTCTTCGGCGCCTGGGTCAGGTAGGCGCTGTAGTAGTCGCTGGTCGATACCGAACTCGATCCGTTGGCCAGGAAATAGAACATCCGGTTGTTCGGGCCGCTGCTGTAGTGCACGTCGAGCCGCTTGATCGAGGTGCTCCAGGCGTTCGGGCTGGCGCCATCCTTGCTCGGCTTGTAGAGCCAGCGCAACGGCTGGCCGTTCTTGGAGATTTCCTTGCCCATCATCCAGTCGTTGCCGCTGCCCGGAATCAGGCTGCCGGTGCCGCCGGCGCGCGCGTAGGCTTCCACCACTTCACCCTGGATGTCCGAGGCCGATTCGTTCAGGCCGCCCGATTCGGCGCGGTAGGTCAGGTTCGACGTTGCCGCCGTCACGCCGTGGCCCATCTCGTGGCCGATCACGTCGATCGAGCCGAGGTTGTTGAAGGAGGTGCCGCCGTCGCCGATGTACATGCATTTGCAGGTATCGCTGTAGTAGGCGTTGTCGTAGGCGGTGTTGACGTGGGCGGCGATGTAGGTGGCGGTGTTCTTGCCGTCGAGCGACTGCCAGCCCATCGTGTTCTTCAGCATGTCGTAGGTGTTCATCAGGCCCCACATGGCGTTCACCGCCGCGGTCTGGCCGTTGGCGTTGGTGGTGCTGCCGCCGCTGATGTACTGCTGGCCGTCGCCCCAGGTGTTGCTGGCGTTGGTATAGACCGCGCCGGCACTGGTGGTGTGGTTGGCGTTGGTGATGGCCATCGCGCCGAAGGTGCCGCCGACGCCGCGGGCGGCGTCTTTCATCGAATAGGTGCTGCCCGACAGCGTGGTGTTGATGGGCACGCTGCCGTTGTACTGGCTGTTGCCCACGCCGGTGACGGTCTGCACCATGCTCCACTGGTCGATCACGCTGCCGTCGCGGGCATTGACGACGGTGTTGTAGAACACCGGCTTGTTGCCAACCGTCATGCGCGTTTCCACCAGCCAGGCCAGCTGGTAGCTGTCGACCACTTCCTCGAGGTCGAGCGCATTGAGGTCGGCCTCGGCCTTGTTGGCGGCGGCGGCGACGCGCACTTCCTTCATCACCGGATAGATGATCAGCTCGGCCTTGGCCGGCACCAGGTGGGCGGCGCCGGGGGCGACCGAGCGCACGACCTTGTCGATGGCGCTGTTGGCGGCCACCGACGGCGTCACGTCCAGGTCCTTGCTCTTGAGCCCAGAGCGGCGGTCGGCGACCGATTCGCTGATGATGCTGCCGTGCGGGCCGGTGACGACCACCGATTCCGAATGGAACACCCGCACGCCCTTGAAGGTGTGGTCGGCGCGGCTGATGGTGGTGCCTTCGACGCCCGGATGCTGTTTGCCGATGACGAAACCGTGGCGGCTGTCGAGGCCGGACTTGCCGCGCTGCGAGTTGAGCGCGGCGAGCAGGCTGGCGTTGTCTTGTTGTGATTGCACGGTGGGCGCTCCCATCAGCTGGCCTGCCTGCACCGGCACGCACATCGTCAAAGGGAGTGCGGCGATCGAAGCGGCCAGCAGCGTTTTACGAAGGTTCATGATATCTCCAATCCGTAGTTCGAACATGTCGGTAGCCCCTTTTTGCGGGGAGGCAACTACACTATTCCGTTCCATCCGGCGAAGTCAAGAATCTCGAAAAATCGGACAATGCAGCCAGGAATGTCCAAATTTGGACATTTTTTGTTGCAACTTAGATGGTATTTCTGGGAGGCAGGATGTGTTACCCTGCACAGCGGGTCATTCACGCCCGCGCAGACACGGCTTCGCCGTTACCTTCTTTGAGCCGAGGCTGGCGCTCAGTCATATTCTGGCCCAGGCTCCCTTCATGCACACGATCTCAAGGCAATCGGTCGACCGGCTGTCGCTGGCCGGTTTCGGCGCCTCCGCCGCGGCGCTGTTCGTCATCGGCCTGCTGGCGATGCGCTCGAACAGCGACCCGCTGGCCGCGGTGCCGGTGCTGGCCGTCAGCGCGCTGCTGTTCGTCGCCTTCCTCGTCACCCTGGTGCTGACCAAGCGCCTGCGCGCACTGCCGGTGGCCGCCGGCAGCACGCTGCCGCTGCTCAAGGCCGGCGCGCTGCAGAACGCCATCTTCAACAGCGCCAATTTCTCCAGCATCGCCACCGACGCCCAGGGCGTGATCCAGATTTTCAACGTCGGCGCCGAACGCATGCTCGGCTACGCCGCCGCCGACGTTGTCGACAAGATCACGCCGGCCGACATCTCCGACCCGCAGGAAGTGATCGCCCGCGCCAAGACGCTCACGGTCGAACTGGACACGCCGATTTCGCCCGGCTTCGAGGCGCTGGTGTTGAGGGCGACCGGCGGGATCGGGTAGAGGGTCCAGCTGTGGGTCGATCGCCGTGGGGGCAGGCGCTTC
>JBBRXM010000006.1:0-114902 GCA_038248405.1 Burkholderiales bacterium | reverse complement strand
GAACGCTGGCCCACGCGCACCCAGCAGCCGGCGTCGCTTTCCTGCCAGTGGAAGCGGATCCGCACGCGGCCGAGCCGGTCGCAGTAGATTTCATCGGCGCCATTGGGCTGGTCCGATCCGTCCGGCCCGACGACGATCGCGCTCTGGCTGCCGTGCGCGGTAGGCTCGACGCGGCGTTCCATCTTCGGGCGCCACGGCCGTTCGGCCGGAATCGCCTCGAAGCAGTTGGCGTAGCCGCTGCGCTGCGCCTGTTCGATTGCCCGTCCGAATTCGGCGAGCGGAACGTCCTTAGTCGATTCCTCCAGCAACTCGGGGAGCGGGCCGAACAATTCTGACAATCCGTTCCTGGCCGTCACCGGCAGGTTGTTCACACCCACGCTGGCGACCCGCAGCAGCACGAACTCGGGCGTCTCGTCCCGGTACTTCTTCATCGGAATGTCGGTGATGCCGATCCGCGTCCCTGCCCGCAATGTCCGCACCGTCGACCTGCCCTGCCACACGAAGCCGCGCGCTTCATGCGCTTCCATCTTCAGTTCGGCGTAGCGGCGCGCCTGGCGGGCATTCGCGTAAGCATATTGTCCCGGGCAGTCGAAACTCTCCACCGCCTGCGCATTCTTGCCGCCGATCGGATACTTGGTCGGCACGCTGACCGACACAGTCTGCTTGGTCTTGTAGTCGTAGCTCAGCACGGTGACGAGCGCTACGCCCAGCTTGCGGTGCGCCTGCAGGTACTGGATGCTGTCGCTCTTTTCGACTGCGCTGGCAGCGTGGTAGCGGATGCCGCCTTCCGATTCGCTGCCTGGGTCCGCGGGCGCTGCGCAAAGCTGGCTGCTGTCTGAAAACAGCACCATGCGGCTGCCGCTCTCGTGTTCCTCGAAACGCCAGCCCAGGCCCTCTTCCGTCAATAGCCTGGTGACGAAATCCAGATCGGTTTCGCGGTACTGGCAGCAGTAGCTGCGCGCGACGGCGTCGTTCATGAACGAGGCAACCTCGCTGCTCCAGATCCATTGCGCGTACGGCTGGTAAGGCTCAAATACCGAATCGATGATCTCGACGACAGTCTTGTCCTGCCATGCACGGCTGTTGCGCGCCTGGCTGAGCAGCCAGATCCAGGGAGAAAGACGCAGCCGGTAGCGCGACAGCCCTCCGTCGCTACCTAGCGTGGCGACCTGGCTCACATACCCTGTGAAGCCGGAACGGGTGCCGTCCGCCAGGCTGATCTGCAAGCACGCTTCCTGCCCGAGCAACGAGGCATGCTCAACCTTCGCCCGGGTAGACAGGGCAATGACATCGACGCCACCGACGCCCAGCAGCTGTTCGTCAGCGGCAAATGCTTCGACCAGCAGACCGGCGCCGTTGCGCCGATCCTTGAAGGTGAGCTCATAGAGCCGGGTATGGCTGCTGAACTCGGACAGCGCGCTCAGTACTTCACTGACGATGACAGCACTCATAAGCGGACGGCGCCTTTGCGAATGGACAGAAATGCCTATCGGAAAATACTAAGCTCCGACTATCTTCGCCATTTGTTCCATATCAAATTCCATCCGTAAACGCGCTCGGCGCACTTTTCGTTTTCATTAAACGAAGATCAATGTTCGTTATCTTTTCAATCATATTATGAAACGGAAGCCGCCTCGACGAGCCAGCGCGAGCAGCCGCCCCTTCCCCCTGGCCACGCATGAAAGCACATCCATGAAAAATACCAAGACCCTGATCGCCGCGGCCGCCTGCGCGCTGGCCGCGATCGCAGCGCCCCTCGCCCATGCCGACGGCATCGTCGTGCTCGACGAGAATTTCAACAACGTCGCCGCGCTGCCCGGCTGGCTGATGACCAACAACAGTTCGCCCATAGGCGGCGCCTGGTTCGAAGGCAACGCGGGCGTCTTCGCCGCGCAGGCCGGCGCGGAGAGCAGCTACATCGCCGCCAGCTACCTCAGCGCCGGCGGCGGCGCCGGCACCATCGACAACTGGCTGATCACCCCGGAACTCACGCTCGGCGGCGCCACCTTGCTGTCGTTCTACACCCGCGCCCAGGCCGTGCCAGGCTTTAACGACATGCTGGAAGTGCGCTTCAGCGCAGGCGCCGGCAGCGACACCAGCGGCTTTACGACCTTGCTGGCCACCATCGGCGGTCCCTCGGCCTATCCGGACACCTGGCAGCTCGTCACCGCCAGCCTGAACCTGCCGGCCACCGGCCGCTTCGCCTTCCGCTACGTCGGCGACGCCGCCGCCGCCAACTACATCGGCATCGACAGCGTCACCGTCAGCGCAGTGCCGGAACCATCGGCCTGGATCATGCTCGGACTTGGCCTGGCCGCCCTGCCACTGCTGCGCCGCAACCGCCGTTCCTGAAACCAACCACTGAAAGGGATCGCTCCATGTCCACCACAACATCGATCGCGCTTGCCGCGCTGCTGGCCGTGGGGCTCGGCATCCCGGCCGCCGCCGCGCCACAGGAAGGGATGGTCGTCGTGCGCGACCCGCAGACCGGCAAGTTCCGCCCGCCCACCGCGGCCGAACTGCAGGCGCTGCTGGCGCAGCAGCCGGCCAAGGGCCTGGCGCAGCCGCAGCCGTCGCCCATCACCATCCACAAGAACGGCACGCTGCAGCAGCACCTCGGCGACAGCGGCATGGTCTATTCCGTCGTCAGCCGTGCTCCCGGCGGCAAGCTCGACATGCAATGCGTGGAAGGCGAACCCGCGGCCGCCGCCGCGCTGGCAAGCCCCGCCGCGCCCACCCGCAAGGAGCACGATCATGAAACCCGCTAAACGCTTCGGCCTGGCCCGGCTGGCCGCGATGACGGCGCTCGCCTTCGGCGTGCTGGCCGACGTCCACGCCGCCGCCACCATCGTCATCATCAACGGCAACGCCGCCGGCGAAGGCTTCAACGATCCGACCCCGGTCGCGCCGGTCGGCGGCAACAGCGGCGCCACACTGGGCGAACAGCGCCTGATCGCGTTCCGCCACGCCGCCGGCATCTGGGGCGCCACGCTCAGCAGCGACGTCACGATCCGCGTCGGCGCTTCGTTCGAGCCGCTCAGCTGCACCGCCGACAGCGCCGTGCTGGGCTCGGCAGGCGCGAACGACGTCTTTTCCGATTTCCCCAACGCGCCCAAGCCACGCACCTGGTACCCGGGCGCGCTGGCGGCCAAGCTGGCCGGCGCCGACCAGTCCGCCCCGGCAGATCCGCACATCGTGGCCCGCTTCAATTCGCGCATCGGCCTGTTCCCCGATTGCCTGCCCGGCGCCGGCTTCTACCTCGGGCTCGACGGCCAGGCGGGCGCGGAAATCGACCTCGTCGCCGTGCTGCTGCACGAGATGGGGCACGGCCTGGGCTTCCAGACCTTCACCAGCGGCAGCAGCGGCCAGCAGTTCAGCGGCCTGCCGTCGGCGTGGGATCACTTCCTGCTCGACAACCAGAGCAACAAGGTGTGGGCGCAGATGAGCGACAGCGAGCGCGCCGCGTCCGCCATCAGCGGCTACGCCCTGTCGTGGAACGGCCCCAACGTCACCGCGGCGGTGCCGGCCACGCTGTCGCCGGCGTCGGCGCTGGCCATCAGCGGCCCGGCGGCGGGCAACACGGCCGGCAACTTCGACGTCGGCGACGCCTCGTTCGGGCCGCCGCTGGGCAGCATTCCGGTGGTGGGCCAGCTGATGCCGGTGGTCGATGCCGGCTCGCCGCTGGGCCTGGCGTGCACGCCGCTCAGCGCCACCAACCAGCTGGCCGTGAAAGGCAACATCGCGCTGGTCGACCGCGGCACCTGCGCCTTCGTCATCAAGGCCAAGAACGTGCAGGACGCCGGCGCCATCGGCATGGTGGTGGCCGACAACGCACCCGGCGACGTCACCGGCATGAGCGGGGACGACCCCAGCGTGGTGATCCCGGCCGTGCGCATCACCCAGCAGGCGGGCGTGAACCTGAAGGCGGTGCTGGCGCGCCGTTCGCGCACCACTTCCGGCGTCGTCGCCAGCCTCGGCGTGAACCCGGAGCGCCTGGCCGGCACCGACCAGGCCAACCGCATCCGCATGTACACGCCGACCACGTATTCGCCAGGCTCGTCGGTCTCGCACTACACCACCGACGCCAAGCGCAACCAGCTGATGGAGCCGGCCATCAACGGCGACCTGACCCACGAGGTGACGGCGCCGGTCGACCTGACCTTTCCGCTGCTGAAGGATATCGGCTGGTAAACGGAAAAAGGGCCGGATGCGTCGGCGTCCGGCCCTTTTGTCGTGGCAATTGCCCGAATTACTTGTCCAGCGCCTTGTACGCCGCCACGCCGTTCATGATTTCTTCTTTCGCTTCTTCCGGACCGAACCAGCCCTCGATCTTGACCCACTTGCCCGGCTCGAGGTCCTTGTAGTGCTCGAAGAAGTGCTGGATCTGCTGCAGGCGCAGGTCCTGCATGTCTTCCGGCTTCTGCCAGTGGCTGTAGATCGGCAGGATCTTGTCGACCGGCACGGCCAGGATCTTGGCGTCGCCGCCGGCTTCGTCCGTCATCTTCAGTACGCCGATGGCGCGGCAGCGCACCACCACGCCCGGGATCAGCGCGAACGGCGTGATCACCAGCACGTCGCACGGGTCGCCGTCGTCGGAAATCGTGTTCGGCACGTAGCCGTAGTTGCACGGATAGTGCATCGCAGTGCTCATGAAGCGGTCGACGAAGATGGCGCCCGATTCCTTGTCCACTTCGTACTTCACCGGATCGGCATTCATCGGGATTTCGATGATGACGTTGAAATCGTTCGGCACGTCGCGGCCGGAAGAAACTTTATTCAAACTCATGGGATTTCCTTCGTTGCACTGTTGATCTGATGGCGCGATTATAGCGGAAGATGCTTGCTTCTTGTGCAGCGCAGCAGGCGGACTCGACCGCCTGCTGCACCGATGTTCAGAGAATGCTGGCCAGCGCGCACTGGCGGAAATGCGCCGCCGCCTCCTCGGTCTGGCCCAGCGCTTCATGCATCTGCGCCAGCTTCAGGTGCGACTCGCGCACCATCCTCGGTTCGGTGGCGTCCGACAGCGCCTGCTCCAGGTAGCGCTGGGCCTTGCCCCACAGCTTCTGTTTCAGGCACAGCGAACCGAGCGTGAGCGCCAGCTCGGCGTCGTTGGGCCGCTCGCGCATCCACTGCTCGCAGTTTTCGATCTGCGCCAGCAGCGCCGGCGTGCCCGACGGCGCCGCGGCGTCGCGGTAGGCGCGCACCACGCGCTCGTCCCACTCGGCCTTGAGCGCTTCTTCGACGGTGGCGCGCGCTTCCTCGTGCAGCCCGCGCGCATTGAGGGCGGCGGCGGCGTGCGCGGCGATGTAGGGCTTGATGCGGTCGGCGCTCGGCACCGTCGCCCACACCCGCTGGATCGACTCGGCGTCATGCGAGTTGTCCGACAGCAGCGCGTCGTAGGCCAGCTCGCGCAGGCGCGCCGACAAGGCCGGATGCAGCGCCTTGTGCTTGTCGAGCGAGCGCACCAGGCGCAGCACTTCGGGCCAGTTCTTGGCCTGCTGGTGCGCCTTCATCGACCATTGCAGCGCGTGGATGTGGCGGGTGCCGCTGGCGTTCAGTTCGGCCACCGCTTCCAGCGCCGCTTCCGGCTGGTGGTCATCGACCAGCAGTTCCGTCACCGTCATCAGGCGCGCCGTTTTCAGGGAGTTGTCGTGCACCGTGCCGGCCAGCCAGGTGTCGCGCCGCGCCGGCTCGCGCATGCGGTGCGCCGCGCGCGCGCCGATCAGCGCGGCAAGGCCGGCATTCTCGGGCAGGTCGGCCGCTTTGGCGGCGGCTTTTTCGGCGTGGCCGAAGCGGCCCTCGAACAAGGCCTTGAGCGCGTCGCGCAGGCCCTTGTTGCCGTCGCGCTCGCGCTTGCGGCGGCGATAGGCGGCCACCCGCGCCGGCATGTTCATGGTGGCGCTGAAGGCACGCACCAGCGCGTACAGCAGCAGGAACAGCGCCACTTCGAGCACGACGAAGAAATTGAGCGACAGGTCGATCCGGTGCGGCGGGTAGAACAGCACCACGTTGCCCGGATTGAAACGCGCCGTGACGGCGATGCCGATTGCCGCGGCCATCAGTGCAACGAGCCAGAGAAGGAGGCGCATGTTAAGGCTTCGCCTTGTACGTGCGCACCGCGTTCAGGCTGTCGGCCAGCGTCGGCATCTCGATCGACAGGTTGTTGGCCTGCACCTGGCGCAGCGCCGCCTGCACCGACTGGGTCGAGCGCGCGCGGGTGTCGAAATACTTCACCAGCATGTCCTGCGCCGTGGCCAGGTCGCTGCGGAAGGCCGCCTCGTTGCGCGAAAGCAGGGCCAGGCGCGCGTTAAGCAGGCGCAGCTTCAGGTTCTCGCGCAGGAAATACGCTTCGCCCGGCGAGAGCATCAGCGCCTCCGGCGTGTCGACGCTGCGCACGCGGATCAGCTGGCGGATCTCGTTCCACATCTCGCCGGTCCAGCCGGTCCACACCTGCTGCAAGCGGGTGGTGAGCGCGTTCGGCGCCGGCGCGCCGGGCTTCGCCGGGGCGCTCTTGCGCGCCAGTTCCGACGGCGCCACCGGCTTGTAGTCCGACAGCATCGGCAGCGTATCGACCTGGCCGATGACGTTATCGATGCGCAGCGCCAGGCCGGCCATGTCGATGCCCGGCAAGGCCTTGAGCTTCTCGGTGTCCTTGGCGATGGCCCGGCGGATGGTGATGAACTGCGGCTTGTCGGCGCGCGAGAGCGAACGGTCGGCGTTGGCCAGCGCGATCAGCGCGCCCTGCACGTTGCCGGCCAGCTGCAGCTGCTGGCTGGCGGTCGAGAGCACCTGCTCGATTTCGGCCAGCGCCCACTCGTCGCGGTTCTTGGACAGGTCCTGGTACAGCTGCTCGAGGGCGAGTTGCTGGCTCTGCGCTTCGCTCTGGCGGCTCTCCAGCGCGCCGACCTTGGCCTGCAGTTCGCGCGTCTGTTCCTGCACCTGCTTGGCCAGCGCGATCGTCTCGTTGCTGGTGGCGCCGCTCTTTTGCAGGCTGCGCGCCACCTCCTGGCGCAGGCTGGACAGGCGGCTGTGGGTCGACCACGCCAGCGCCGCCAGCAGCAGCAGGAACACGATCACCACTTTCGACAGCGGACGCTGCAGCAACTGGACTAAGCTTTCTTCGGACTGGACCGGCGCCGCCGCAGGGGCCGGCACGCTGGTTTGTTCTGGTTTTGTAGGCAATTCGTTCATGCGTGTGATTGTAACGCGGCAAGCAGAGAGGCGTCGCCTGATCCCGCGAGGGTGAGCCGGGTAAGGCCAAGGGTGATTGCCGTTTCGGCGATCCGGGCGTGCGGCACGATCAGGTGCTGCTGTTGCAATTTCGCTACAGCGGCGCCGTCATCGAGCTGGGCGACCAGCCCCAGCAGGCCACGCAGCGCCTCGGAACTGGTGATTATCCAGTCGTTCGGCCGCGCCAGCAAGCGCGCCAGCGTGGCCGCCAGCGCCGGCGTCAGCGCCGGCACCCGGCGCCGGTAGGCCGCCACCGTGGTAACGATGGCGCCGGCCGCGCGCAGGCCGTCGCCGATCAGTTCGCGCCCGGTTTCGCCGCGCACCAGCAGCACGCGGCGCCCGGCCAGCGCGGCCAGGTCGAGCGCCTGCAGCAGGTGCTCGGAGTCGCTGCGGGTCGGGTCCGCCGGGCTGAAGATGGTGGCGTTGGCGTCGGTCACGCCATGGCCGGCGAGGCAGGCGCGGCTCGCTTCGCCCAGCACCGCCACCGCCACGCCGGCCGGCCAGGCGCCGATGTGGGCAAACGCGGCGTCGATGGCGTTGGGCGAGACGAAGGCCACCAGCGCGTAGCCGGCCAGATCGGCCAGCGCGCCTTGCAGCGCGGCCGAATCGGCCAGCGGCAGGATCTCCAGCAGCGGCAGCAGCACCGCTTCGCGCCCGAGCGCGGCCACGCTGTCGGCCAGCGCCTGGCACTGCGCCAGCGGGCGGGTAATCACCACCGGATCAGGCATCGGCGGCGTCCGCCTGCGCCTTGCACTCGGCCAGGATCGCGTGCGCGTCCTGCGCCTGCAGCAGG
This sequence comes from Burkholderiales bacterium, assembly GCA_038248405.1. Taxonomy (GTDB): domain Bacteria; phylum Pseudomonadota; class Gammaproteobacteria; order Burkholderiales; family Burkholderiaceae_D; genus JAFCUW01. The sequence continues at coordinate 106,879 of JBBRXM010000006.1, read as the reverse complement.
TCGGAAACCTGCTGGCCGAGCAGTTCGGGCGCATCGGCAGGCCCGCGCGCGTCGGCGCTGGCGATGCGCTTGCCGTCGGGCGTGGCGACCATCGCGCGCAGCAGCATCTGCGTGCCGTCGACGGTGGCGAACGCCGCCAGCGGAATCTGGCAGCTGCCGCCGAATACCTTCGACACCTTGCGTTCGGCGCTGACGGCGCGCGCGGTCGCCTCGTGGTTGAGCGGCGCCAGCACGGCGCGCAGGTCGATGTCGGTGCGGCCGGAAACGATCTCGATCGCCATCGCGCCCTGCCCGGCCGCCGGCAGGCTGTCGTCCGGGTCGAGCAGCGCGCGGATGCGCCCGGGCAGGCCGAGGCGCTTGAGGCCCGCGGCGGCGAGGATGATGGCGGCGTAGTCGCCGCGGTCGAGCTTGCCCAGGCGCGTGTCGAGGTTGCCGCGCAGCGGCTTGATGACCAGCTGCGGATAACGCGCCGCGATCATTGCCTGGCGGCGCAGGCTGCTGGTGCCGACCACCGCGCCGGCCGGCAACTCGGCCAGGCTGGCGTAGTCGTTCGAAACGAAGGCGTCGCGCGGGTCTTCGCGTTCGAGCACGGCGGCCAGTTCGAACCCTTCCGGCAAATCCATCGGCACGTCTTTCAGCGAATGGACCGCCAGGTCGGCGCGCCCTTCGGCCATCGCCACCTCCAGTTCCTTGACGAACAGGCCCTTGCCGCCCACCTTCGAGAGGGCGCGGTCGAGGATCTGGTCGCCCCGCGTCGTCATGCCCAGAATCCGGATGTCGCAGTTTGGATATAATAAAGATAATTGCGCGCGCACGTGCTCGGCTTGCCACATCGCCAGCCGGCTCTCGCGCGATGCGATGATCAGGGTCGCTGGCTTCAATTCAGTTGCTTTCAAAACGGATTCTTTCACTGTCGTTAAGCCTACACGGCGCATGCCAGTTACCGGCCCATGCATGAGATCACAAATTTTATCATGCGGCCCCATTGCGAACAGCGGCCATCCGCCTTCCGCATCACATTCTTTCTGCCGTCGACATGGACAATAATTTAGTGGATACCTCAGTTGCTCCCCCAACCCCGCCAGGCGCCGACAAGGACGCCCCGCTCAAGGAAGACATCCGCCTGCTCGGCCGCCTGCTCGGCGACGTGCTGCGCGACCAGGAAGGCGAAGCCGTGTTCGACGTCGTCGAGACGATCCGCCAGACCGCGGTGCGCTTTCGCCGCGAGGACGACGCCGAGGCCGGCCGCGAGCTGACCGACCTGCTGGCCAGACTGACGCAGGAGCAGACCATCTCGGTGGTGCGCGCCTTCTCCTACTTTTCGCACCTGGCCAACATCGCCGAAGACCAGCACCACATCCGCCGCCGGCGCGCCCACCTGCTGGCCGGCTCCAAGCCGAAGAAGGGCAGCATCGGCTCCGCGCTCGGCAAGCTGAAAGCAGCCGGCGTCGCCCGCGAAACGGTGCAGACCTTCTTCCGCGACGCGCTGATCGTGCCGGTGCTGACGGCCCACCCGACCGAAGTGCAGCGCAAGAGCATCCTCGATGCCGAGCACGACATCGCGCGCCTGCTCGCCGAGCGCGACCTGCAGCTGACGCCGAAGGAGCGCCGCGCCAACCTGCAGCTGCTGCAGTCGCGCATCGCCACGCTGTGGCAGACGCGCATGCTGCGCTACTCCAAGCTGACCGTCGCCGACGAGATCGACAACGCCCTGTCCTACTACCGCATTACCTTCCTGCGCGAACTGCCCGCCCTGTACGACGACATCGACGAGGAAATGGCCACCCACTACCAGGTGGAACCGGAAGCGGCGCCCGCGCTCAAGGGCGCACCCTACGTGCAGATGGGCAGCTGGATCGGCGGCGACCGCGACGGCAACCCGAACGTCAACGCCGGCACCATGCAGCAGGCGCTGGTGCGCCACGCCACCACCATCCTCGACTTCTACCTCGACGAAGTGCACGCGCTGGGCGCCGAACTGTCGATCTCGACACTGATGGTGAGCGTCAGCCCGGCGCTGCAGGCGCTGGCCGACGCCTCCACCGACACCTCGCCGCACCGCAGCGACGAGCCGTACCGGCGCGCGCTGATCGGCATGTACGCGCGGCTGGCCGCCACCGCCCGCGCGCTGGGCGCCACCAACATCCTGCGCAAGGAAGTCGGCCACGCCGCGCCGTACGGCGACGCCAGCGAATTTTCAGCCGACCTGGAAGTGCTGGTGCACTCGCTCGCCACCAACCACGGCGCCATCCTTGCGCACCCGCGCCTGGCGCGCCTGCGCCGCGCCGCCGCCATCTTCGGCTTCCATCTCGCTTCGCTTGACATGCGCCAGACCTCCGACGTCCACGAGCGCGTGTTGACCGAACTATTCGCGCGCGCAGGAGTCGAACCATCATATGGTTCGATCGGTGAAGCGCGGAAGGTGGAATTGCTGCTCGCCGAGCTGGCCCAGCCCCGCCTGCTGTTCTCTCCCTACCTTGAGTACACCGACGAAACCAACGGCGAGCTGGCGATCCTGCGCGCGGCCAAGGAAATCCGCCAGCGCTACGGCGTGCGGGCGATCCGCAACTACATCATCTCGCACACCGAGACCGTCTCCGACCTGCTCGAAGTACTGCTGCTGCAGAAGGAAACGGGCCTGCTGCGCCCCGGCGCCTTCGAACTCGATGCGATGGTGATCCCGCTGTTCGAGACCATTCCCGACCTGCAGCGCGCGGCCGGCATCATGCAGGAGTGGATGGCGCTGCCGCTGGTGGCGCAGCTGGTCGAACGCCAGGGACGGCTGCAGGAAGTCATGCTCGGCTACTCCGACTCCAACAAGGATGGCGGCTTCCTCACTTCCAACTGGGAGCTGTACAAGGCCGAGATCGACCTGGTGAAGGTGTTTGCCGACGCCCGCGTCAAGCTGCGCCTGTTCCACGGCCGCGGCGGCACGGTCGGCCGCGGCGGCGGGCCGAGCTACGAAGCGATCCTGGCGCAGCCGCCGGGCACCGTCAACGGCCAGATCCGCCTCACCGAGCAGGGCGAAATCATCGCCTCGAAGTTTTCGAACGCCGAGATCGGCCGCCGCAACCTCGAACTGCTGGTGGCGGCGACGCTCGAAGCGAGCCTGATGCCGCACGCGGAAACGGGCGCGCACAGCGAGCGGCTGGCCGGTTTCGAAGCCGTCATGGCCGAATTGTCCGAGCGCGCCTACCGCGCCTACCGCGACCTGGTCTACGACACGCCAGGCTTTACCGACTACTTCTTCGCCGCCACCCCGATCGCCGAGATCGCCGAACTGAACCTCGGTTCGCGGCCGGCCTCGCGCAAGTCGACGCGCCGCATCGAAGACCTGCGCGCCATTCCGTGGGGTTTTTCGTGGGGCCAGTGCCGGCTGCTGCTGCCGGGCTGGTACGGCTTCGGTTCGGCCATCGGCGGCTGGATCGCCGAGGGCGCGCGCGGTGAGCAAGATGCGCGCATCGCCACCTTGCAGGCGATGGTCGCCGAGTGGCCGTTCTTCGCCACGCTGCTGTCGAACATGGACATGGTGCTGGCCAAGACCGACCTGGCGATCGCCTCGCGCTACGCCGAGCTGGTGCCGGACGCGGAGCTGCGTGCGCGCATCTTCAAGCGCATCGCCGCCGAGCATGGCAACACGCTGCGCTGCCTGCAGACGATCACCGGCGCCAGCGAACGGCTGGCCGGCAACCCCCTGCTGGCGCGCTCGATCCAGAACCGCTTCGCCTACCTCGATCCGCTGAATCACCTGCAGGTCGAGCTGATCCAGCGGCACCGCGCCAACGCCGGCGCCGCGCTGGCGATCGACAACCGCGTCCACCGCGGCATCCACCTGTCGATCAACGGCGTGGCGGCGGGCTTGCGCAACACCGGCTAGCCTGCGTTCGGTACGCGCGGACGGGGGGGTGCGTGGCTAAACAGCAACGATTCTTGTTTTGCAAGACTTTTGTGAAAAGCAGGCCTAGAATGGCCTGTTCCCATCCCCCAGGATAGCCTGATGACCCGGCGGCGCTTCGAGTCGACCAGCCTTGCCGTTGCCACCGCGCTGCTCGGCGCGCCCGCACTGGCGCATGCCCGCGGCGCGGAGCCGGCGCCCGTCGCCCTGCCCATCTTCCTGTTCGCCCTGTTCCTCGCCTGCGCCGCCGCGCTGCTGTGGAGTCGCCATCTGCTGGCCGCGCGCGACCGGGCCGTCGAGGCCCTGCGTCAGCTACAGCAGGAGCGCGCCGGACAGCAGCAGGAAGTCGAACGCGCGCTGGCCGTCAGCGAGCGCAAGCTGCAGGAGATCATCGCCATCATGCCGGTGGCCTTGTTCATCAAGGATCCCCAGTCGCGCATCCTGATGATGAACAAGGCCGCCGAGCAGCAGTTCGGCTTCGACTTTTCCGTGGTGTCCGGCAACGAGGGTCACGCGATGTTCCCGCCCGAGCAGATGGCCCTGTTCCTCGCCAACGACCAGGCGGCGTTCGCCAGGGGGCAACTGGTGGTGCAGGACGAACTTGCCTACAGCCACGCCCGCAATGAAGACCGCCAGTTGCAGACGTTTAAAAAGCCGATTTTCGACGCCGCCACCGGCGAACCGGACTTCCTGATCTGCATGAGCGTGGACCTGACCGACCGCAAGCGCGCCGAGCAGGCCTTGCAGGACTCCTACATCCAGCTGCGCCAGCTGATGGCCCACCTGGAGGCGGCCAAGGACGAGGAGCACCGGCGCCTGGCGGCGCAGATCCACGACCAGCTGGGGCAGAACCTGCTGGCGCTGAAGATCGACATCGAAATGCTGCACACCCGCGCCGGCGAGCGCCACCCGAACCTGCGGCGCAAGGCCGGACATGCGCTCGGCACGCTCGAGGCCAGCATCGGCTCGGTGCGGGCGATCATCAACGAGCTGCACCCGAGCATCCTCGAACTGGGACTGGCGGCCGCGCTCGAGTGGCTGGTGCGCCAGTTCGAAACGCGCAGCGGCATTGCCGCGACGCTGAGCGTGACGGGGGCCGAACCGGGCGCGCACGACGCGCGCCGCACGGCGGCGCTGTTTCGCATCGTGCAGGAGACGCTGGTCGATATCGTGCGCCATGCCCGGGCGATGCAGGTGGAGGTGACGCTGGCGTTCGGCGCGGCGCAGGAGTCGATCACCGTCGCCGACGACGGCGTCGCCTGCGCCGAGCGCGAACTGGGCGCGGGCCGCGGCTTCGGCCTGCGCGGCGTGCGCGAGCGCGTCGAGATGTTCGGCGGGCAGATGCTGGTCGAGCCGCGCGCGGCCGGCGCCGGCACCTGCGTGTCGATCGCCATGCCGGCGGCGGCCGCAACGGTCGCAGCGGCCGGCGCGGCGCAGCCGGTTTCTTAAGCCGATGGCGGCCGCGGCAAAGCGTACACGGGTACCCCGTACGACACCGAACGCCACCGGGGAATCTGCACGGCAGCGTCGAACCCGATGACGATATCGGCGGGGAGCAAGGCGCGGCTCATGAGGTGCCGGGCAGGCCTGCAATCACGTTGTTCAGATTGCGCAACCGCGCCATGAAATCTCCTTGTCCGTCAATGTGTTGCGCAATACATCACATCTGCACACGGAACCCGGGATGCATCGACAGCTCATGCAATGCGCATGGAATTCAGCTACACTTCTTGCGTATGGGAATCACAGTATACACACCGCCGGCAGCCCTTATCGACCTGCTCAACGACGCCGTCTGCGCCGTCGACGCGGCCGGCCGCTTCGTCTACGTCAGCGCGGCATGCGAGCGGATCTTCGGCTACACGCCTGAAGAGATGGTCGGCACGGCCATGATCGACCTGGTGGCGCCGGAGGACCGCGCCCGCACACGGGCCGCCGCCGTCGCCGTCATGGCCGGCGCGGCCCAGCACAATTTCGAGAACTGCTACCTGCGCAAGGATGGCCGGCGGGTGCACATCATGTGGTCGGCGCGCTGGTCGGAAAGCGACAGCCTGCGCATCGCGGTGGCGCGCGACGTCACCGAGCGCAAGCGCGAAGAGTCGATGCGGGCGGCGATGTACGCGATCTCCGAGGCGGCCCACGCCGCCAAGGACCTGCTGTCGCTGTGCCAGCTGGTGCACCGGATCGTCAACGAACTGCTGCCGGCGCCTGGCTTCGCCATCGCGCTGTACGACGATGCGCTCGAGCAGTTGAGCTTTGCCTACAATGTCGACGAAGAAGGCCAGCCGGACTCGCCGCTGCCGCGCGCCGGCGCGCTGTGCGCCCACGTGGCGCGCCACGGCGAACCCTTGCTGCTGACGCCGGCGACGCTGCCGTCGCTGCCGGCCAGCCTGCGCGAGGCCGCCGCCGGCGCCGCGCCGTACTGGCTGGGGGTGCCGCTGGCGTCGCAGCGCGGCGCGATCGGCGCGCTGGTGGTGAAGGGAACGCCGGAGTCGGCCCGCTTCACCGAGCAGGACCAGGACCTGCTGCAGTTCGTGTCGGGCCAGGTGGCCGCCGCCATCGAGCGCCTGCGCCTGCATGAGCAGCTGCAGTACATGGCGCAGTACGACGCTCTCACGCGGCTGCCCAACCGCCAGCTGTTTCACGACCGGCTCGATTCGGCGCTGGCGCGCGCCGCCCGCGCCTGCACCGGCTTTTCGCTGCTCTACCTCGACCTCGACAAGTTCAAGATGGTCAACGACACCTACGGCCACGCCGCCGGCGACGCGCTGCTGCAGCAGGTGGCGCAGCGCATCAAGCAATGCCTGCGCGCCGAGGACACGGTGGCGCGCATCGGCGGCGACGAGTTCGTCGTCCTGATCGAGAGCGCCGCCGAGTCGGAGGACGCGGCGGTGGTGGCCGCCAAGATCGAGCAGGCGATGGCGGCTCCGGTCAAGGTGGGCGGCTTCAGCCTGCAGCCGCGGCTCTCCGTGGGCATCGCGGTCTACCCGCAGCACGGCGCCAGCGCGCAGCAGCTGCTCAAGCATGCCGACGACGCCATGTACAAGCAAAAGAAGCAGGCGTCGGCGCCGCTGGCGCCCGCCTGAATCGCCGGCCCCGCACCGTGCAACTACATCTTTAGTTGACAACGGCGGCCAGCCTGCTACCATCAACTACACTTATAGTTGATGGAGGCGGGAATGGAGATTACCTTGACCGATCGGGAAGCCGACGTCATGCAGGTGCTGTGGGACGGTGGCCCCTCGGCGGTGGCGGAGGTGCAGGCCAGGCTGGGCGACCGGCTGGCCTACACCACCGTGCTGACGGTGCTGCGCACGCTCGAGAGCAAGGGTTACGTCGGCCACCAGGAGCAGGGGCGCAGCTACCGCTACCACGCCGTCGTCGAGCAGCAGGTGGCGCGCAAGAGCGCCTTGCGCCACCTCACGAGCAAGCTGTTCAAAGGCTCGGCCGAGCTGCTCATGACCCAGCTCGTTTCCGACCGCAAGCTCACTGCCGAAGAACTGCGCCGCATGCGCGCCCTGCTGGCCGAACACGACGACGGCGGGCAGCCATGATGCTCGCCTGGATGGCCTACACCGTCACGGTCGGCACGCTGCTGTCGCTGGCCGCATTCGGCGCCGAGCAGGTGGCGCGGGCGCGGCGTTCACCGTCCCGCTGGATCTGGGCGCTGACGCTGGCCGCGTCGGTGGCGCTGCCGTCGGCGATGCCGTCGCTGTCGATCGACCTGCCGGCCGCCGCCACGCCGGCGAGAGTGCCAAGGACAGTGGCGCTGCGCGAGCTGGCCGCGCCGGCGCTCACGCCCGCCGCGTGGGCGCCGCGCCAGCGCCCTGATGCCGGCGTCGGCGCCGACCGCGCGCTGGAACTGGCATGGATGGCGGCATCGGCCTGCGTGCTGGCCGCGCTGGGCGGCTGCGCGCTGCACCTGGTTCGGCGCCGGCGCCATTGGGCCGAGGGCCGGCTGGCCGGTGCAGCGGTACTGGTCAGCGCCGACGCCGGCCCGGCGGTGGTGGGCCTGCTGCGCCCGCGCATCGTGGTGCCGGCCTGGCTGCTGCGCGCGCCGGCGCAGCAGCAGCGCCTGGTCATCGCGCATGAACAGGCGCACCTTGCCGCCGCCGATCCCCAACTGCTCACGCTCGCCCTGGTGGCGCGGGTGGCAATGCCGTGGAGCCTGCCGTTGTGGTGGCAGTGGCGGCGGCTGCGCCTGGCCGTCGAAGTCGATTGCGACGCGCGCGTGCTGGCATCCGGCCACGACCTGCGCCAGTATGGCGCCGCGCTGGTCGACGCCGGCGCGCGCCACGCCGGCTTTGCGGGCGGCGTCGTCGCGATGGCGGCGTCGCGCTCGTCGCTCGAGCACCGCATCGCACTGATGGTGCGCCTGCCGGCGCGCTGGAAGCGGCGCGCGGCGCCGGCGCTGGCGGCGCTGTCGCTGTGCATGGTGGCGGTGGCGGCGCGCGTCGGCCCGCCGGAACTCGCCCACCATGCCATCAAGCTGCCGGCCGCCGTGCTGCAAAACTATGCCGGCTACTACCAGCTCGACGAGCACCGGGTGGTCATCGTCGCCCAGGCCGGTGAAAACCTGTCGGCGTCGTTCAACATGGTGCGCCGCATGAAGCTGGTGCCGGAGAGCGCCAGCCGCTTCTTCACGCCGCGCGACGACATCCAGGTCAGCTTCGTGCGCCCGCCAACGGGTGGCCCGGCGACCGGCCTGGTGCTGCGCCAGCACGGCGTGACCTACCCGACGGCGGCGCGCACCGACGCCGCTGCGGTCGAAGCGGCGGATGCGTTCGCGGCCGAGCGCTACGCGCGGCAGCAGGCCGTGCCCGGCGGCGAGCAGATCCTGCGCCGCAATCTCGACATGGACGGCCAGCTGCAGCTGGACGACTTCTCACCCGAATTTGGCGCCGTGGCGCAGCGCCTGGTGCCAAAGATCGCATCCGGCATGCGGCCCTACGGCAAGGTGCGGTCGATCCGCTTCACCGGCGTCAACCGGGTCGGCTGGGACATGTACAAGGTGCAGTACGAGCACGGCGCCCTGGCGTGGCACCTGTGGTTCAACGATGCCGGCAAGGTCGCCGACGTGTTTGCCCTCAACGCTTACGAATGATCCCCATGCGCACATTATTGACCCTGCTCGCCCTGCTCGCCTGCTCGCTCGCTGGCGCCCAGGCGCCGGTGCGCACCACCGAAGCCGCAGCCATCGCCGCCCTCAGCGAACGCAGTGCCGGACTGGCCGGCCAGGACCAGTTCTCCGGCCAGCTGCTGGTCGCGCGCCGCGGCAAGGTGCTGCTCGACCGGTCGTGGGGCCTGGCCGACCGCGAAGCCGGCAAGCCGGTGACGTCGGACACACGCTTTCGCATCGGCTCGATGAACAAGATGTTCACCGCCGTCGCGATCCTGCAGCTGGTCGAAGCGGGCAAGATCGCCCTGTCCGATCCGCTGGCGCGCTTCCTGCCGGACTATCCCAACCAGGAACTGGCCCGCAAGGTCACCATTGCGCACCTGCTCAGGCACACTGGCGGCACCGGCGACATCTTCGGACCAGGCTTTGCGGCGTATCGCCTGGCGCTGCGCGACCACGATGACTACCTCAGGCAGTTCGGCACGCGCGCGCTGCAGGGCGAGCCGGGCACCCGCTTCCAGTATTCCAACTACGGCTACGTGCTGCTTGGCGCCGTCATCGAGCGCGTGACCGGCACGCGCTATTACGATTACGTCGAACAGCGGGTGTACCTGCCGGCCGGCATGAAGGACACCGGCTCGCTGCCGGAGGACGTGGACGTGCCGAACCGCGCCACAGGTTACATGCGGCGCGGCGGCGCCTGGCAGCCGAACACCGCCACGCTGCCCTACCGCGGCACGGCCGCCGGCGGCGGCTATTCGACGACGCACGACCTGCTGGCGTTCGCGCAGGCGCTCGAAGGCGGCAAGCTGATATCGAAGGCGATGCTGGACCAGGCCACCGATGCGGGCGGCGCGGGCGATGGCTTCGGCCTGGGCTTCATGCATGACGGCGCCGGCGCGTCGCGCATGTACGGGCACAACGGCGGCGCGCCTGGCATGAATGGGGCGTTGTGGATCTATCCGCAGGCCGGCTTCGTCGTCATCGGCCTGGCCAACCTGGACCCGGACGCGGCGACGAAGGCGATGATCTTTTTCACGCGGCGCATGCCGCTCGACTAGCGGCACGCGCCGGCAGGGATTCAACGGAATGGGGTCCGACGCGTTCGCGAGGACGACGGAGGTGAGACCGTCGTCCTCGCGCCCGCGTCGGACCCCATTTTTGTGTGCTCATCGGCGCACTGCGCCAACCACGTCTTAGTGGTTATGCAGGAAGCTCTTGAGCTTGTCCGAGCGCGACGGCTGGCGCAGCTTGCTCATCGCCTTCGCCTCGATCTGGCGAATGCGCTCGCGGGTGACGTCGAACTGCTTGCCCACTTCTTCCAGCGTGTGGTCGTTCGACATCTCGACGCCGTAACGCATGCGCAGCACTTTTGCCTCGCGCGGGGTCAGCGAATCGAGCACTTCCTTGATGACGTTGCGCATCGACGCGTGCAGCGCGGCGTCGAGCGGCGCCAGCGTGGCGTTGTCCTCGATGAAGTCGCCCAGCTGCGAATCGCCGTCCTCGCCCATCGGCGTTTCCATCGAGATCGGCTCCTTGGCGATCTTCATGATCTCGCGGACCTTGTTTTCCGGCATTTCCATCTTCAGCGCCAAGGTCGCCAGGTCCGGCTCGCTGCCGGTTTCCTGCATGATCTGGCGCGAGATGCGGTTCATCTTGTTGATCGTCTCGATCATGTGCACCGGCACGCGGATGGTGCGCGCCATGTCGGCGATCGAACGGGTGATGGCCTGGCGGATCCACCAGGTCGCATACGTCGAGAACTTGTAGCCGCGGCGGTACTCGAACTTGTCGACCGCCTTCAAGAGGCCGATGTTGCCTTCCTGGATCAGGTAGAGGAACTGCAGGCCGCGGTTGATGTACTTCTTGGCGATCGAAATCACCAGGCGCAAGTTGGCAACCGTCATTTCACGCTTGGCGTGGCGCGCACGCTTTTCGCCGGCGGCCATCTGCTTGTTGATCTTGCGCAGGTCGGCCAGCGGCAGCGCCACGCGCGCCTGCAGTGCGATCATGCGCTTCTGGTGTTCCTTGATGGCCGGCACGTTACGGCCCAGTACCGCGCTGTACGGATAGCTGGCGTTGACTTCGCCATCGACCCAGTCGAGGTTGGTTTCGTTGCCCGGGAAGACCTTGATGAAGTGGGCGCGCGGCATGCCGCAGCGGTCGACGCAAATGGCCAGTACCGCTTTTTCGATGTGACGCACTTCGTCCATCTGGTGACGCAGGGTGTCGCACAGCTTTTCGACGACCTTGGCGGTGAAGCGGATCCCCAGCAGCTCGTTGGAAATGATTTCCTGCGCTTTCACGTACGGCTTGGAACCGTAGCCTTCCTTCTCGAAGGCCTTGGCCATCTTTTCGAATTGCGCTTCGATCAGGTGGAATTTTTCCAGCGCGCCGCGCTTGAGCTGGTTCAGCTGCTCGGCCGAGAAGCCGGCCGCGCCGCCGTTGGCGTCGCCGTCTTCTTCCTCGACTTCTTCTTCCTCTTCCTCGTCGTCGTCCGACGCGGCCACGTGCGGCGCCGGCGTTTGCGGCGTCGACGGTTCGTTGAGGTCGACGAAACCGTCGACCACTTCATCGACCTTGATTTCGTCGCGCTCGATCTTGTGCGCCAGCGCGATGATCTCGGCGATCGTCGTCGGGCACGCCGAGATGGCCTGCACCATGTCCTTCAGGCCGCCTTCGATGCGCTTGGCGATTTCGATCTCGCCTTCGCGCGTGAGCAGCGCCACGGCGCCCATTTCACGCATGTACATGCGGACCGGGTCGGTGGTGCGGCCGAAGTCGGAGTCGACCGTCGACAGCGCGGTGGCGGCGGCCGCCTCGACTTCGTCGTCGCTGGTCGCGGTCGGCACGGCGTCGCTCAGCATCATGGTGTCGGCGTCCGGCGCGCGCTCGTAGACGGCGATGCCCATGTCGTTGAAGGTGGCGATGATGCCTTCGATCGCTTCCGGATCGATGATGTTCTCAGGCAACTGGTCGTTGATCTCGGCGTGGGTCAGGAAGCCGCGGTCCTTGCCCATGTTGATCAGGTTCTTGATCTGGTTGCGGCGGCGCTCCAGGTCCGCTTCCGAGGTCTTCGGATCGGCTGCCAGCGCGCCCGCCAGGCCGCCCTTGGCCTTGCGCTCCTTCAGTTTCGAGACGGCTTTGAGTTCGGCGCGCTCGACGGCGTTAAGCGCCGCCACTTCGTCGTTCTCGGGCGTGAATTCGCTCGGCTTGCGGCCGCGGCGGCCAGGCACCTTGACCGACGGCAGCAGGTAGCCGGAGGTGTCGATCGCCGCCAGCGCGGCAGCGTCGGTGGTCTGGCTGACCGACTGGCCGCCGGTGATGATCACGGTCGGCTCGACGTCGCTCTTGCGGATGCGCAGCTTGGCCACTTTCGGCACCGCCACCGGCGCCGGCTCGGCGACAACGGCGTCGGCTTCCTTGATGGCGGCCAGCTTGGAGACGCGCTTGCGCACCACGGTCGGGGCGGCGACCGCCTCGGCGGCCTCGCCTGCAGGCGCGGGCGCGGCGTCGGCCGGCAGCGTGTGGGCCTCGGCAGAGCTCGCCACCACCGCCAGGCGCGAGCGCGTCTTCACCACCGTGACCGGGGCGGCGTCCTCGGTCTCGAGGAAGTACGAGGTCGCCGTCTTCGGCACCGCCAGCGGCGCGGCCTTGCGCGGCGCCTTCTTGGCGGTCAGGGTGAGTGTCTTGGCGGTGTTCTTGGTCATAAAGCTCTCCAGTCGCGGCGGTGCGCGCCAGCGAAGTCAATGATCCACCGGGGCCCGCGGGGCTCGGGTCCGATGGAAAGGTGTTCGGGAATACCCCTACCTGTGGGCAAGGAGGCCTAAAATCAAGCACGACGGGAAACGTCGGCGGCGGGTCGGCCGGGGCAGAATCGGTTGTGCTGTGATCAAAGTGGCGCTGTGCATGGCAAAAAAAAAAGCCCGATCAGGAACCGGGCTTGAATCTATTTCCGAAGAGAATAGAGGAGACAGGTGTAATTATGCCTTAAGGCAAGTCATCGCGATAATTGAAAGATCCAATATCCCTTATCACCAAAACGCATACTTGGTAGCAACACTTGTTTCCATTCAGACTAGCCGGTTCGTCTGCGCAGTCTCAAGCCATTCGCAGAGCAAGGGGCGGATGATACACGATTTCGCCCGGCGCCGCTCGGTGGCGACGTCCCGTCCCGGCCTCGGCAGTGGCAAAACAACACGTCGCCCAATTGCCGCAGCACATACGAAAGTACCCATGCTATCCTTCCGGTTCCAGCTCTTACAATGAAGTCAATGAATCCAACTAGCCCAGTCGACGAAGCCGTCGATACCCCGGCCGCGGCCACTCCTGCGGCCGCGCCAGCGGCAATGAGCGCGCGTAGCCTGCTCAAGCAACTGCAGCACCAATTCCCCGCTTTCCGCAACTGCCTGCCGCTTGCCATCGGCATCGACAAGCAATTGCTGGCGCGCCTGCCCGACCTCGACCGCAAGACCATGCGCGCCGCGCTCGGCATCCACCCCGGTTCGCTGCGCTACCTGCGGGCGATGGAAAAAGCGACCGTGCGTTACGACCTCGACGGCGCCGCCGGCGCGGAAGTGACCGACACCCACCGCCTGCACGCCAAGGAAGTGCTGCAGCAGCGCTTCAAGAAGGAAGCCGAGCGCAAGAAGGCCGAGCGCGACGCCGCCCAGGCCGAGGAAGCGAACCGCCTGCGCCAGGATAAGCTGCTGCAGCTGGCCTCCAAGTTCTCGCGCAACTAGACCGTTTCGATGCTCACCGACCAGGAAGAATTGCTGCCGCCTTACGTCGGCATCAAGCTTGCCGACGTGCGCATGGTCAAGACCGACAGGGACGCGACCGAAGCGCTGGCCGCGCTGTTGACGATGGACGTGCTCGGCTTCGATACAGAATCGAAGCCGACGTTCCTGAAAGGCGAAGTGTCGACCGGTCCGCACCTGGTGCAACTGGCCACCGACGGCGCCGCCTACCTGTTCCAGATCGGCGCCATGCCGGCGGTGGAGGTGCTCAAGGCGGTGCTCGAGTCGGAGACCATCCTCAAGGTCGGCTTCGGCCTGTCGGACGACGTCAAGCGGCTGCGCGCCAAGCTCGGCATCGAGACCAGCAACGTGCTCGACCTGTCGACCGCGCTGCGCAAGAACGAGCGCAACACGCTCGGCGCCAAGACCGCGGTGGCGCGCTTTTTTGGCCAGAAGCTGCAAAAGTCGAAAAAAATCACCACCACCAACTGGGCCTTGCCGCGCTTGAGCGAGAAGCAGATCCTGTACGCGGCGGACGATGCGCATGTGGCGCTGAAAATCTACCGGCGTTGGCGGATCGACCAGGCAGCGCAGTAAAGCCGGCGCAACCGTCGGCGCCTTCAAATTCCCCTCAAGAAATTTAAGATTCCTGTCGGTAAATCTTACAACTCCGGTTCCCTCAAAACAATACAATTTCGCAAGTAATTGATTTATATAAACAAATCCCTGCTGGCATGATTGCTGCTATGAACGTGAATATCAGATTTTCACATTTCACCCTTATCCGGATTGCCATCATGCTAAAAAAATCAAGTGTTGCCCTGATGCTCGCGGCGGGATTGTCCGCCAGTGCCCAAGCAGCGCCGCTCTTCAACAGCAACGCCGCGCTCGCCGCCGCAGGCTCGGGCATGCAACTGCTTTACGAAGTGCAAGTCCCAGGCGTCAACCCTGCCTACCGGAATGGCAATGCAGTGCCATACACGATCAATAATCTCGCTTCGATCATGACAAGCTATTCGCGCATCGGCTATTACGTCGAAGTGACGAGCGGCCCCCAAGCTGGGCAGTACGTGTATGTATCTATGGATACATTCGATGCCAACCCGGCCCGCCTCGCCGTGCCGCACAACACCAATAACGCGGTTGCACGCCAGAGCGTCGTCAACAACGCCAGCATCTATTCGAACAATGCTTCGATCTTCACCGGCACCGGCGTGAGCACCGTCAACCTCGAAATGTGGTCGTCAAACTACGCCCCTGACACGACCGGCGCGGTTCCCGGCGGTAGCAACAGTGCTTTTGACTTTAACGACAGCGGCTTTAATACGGGAGCTGGCCATGGCTCGTTCCAGGTTCACAATTTCGGCGCCCAGCAGACGCTGTTTGCGTGGAACGACTGGGGGGGAAATAGCCCAGGCGCGTTGTCCGAGTTCGGTATCGGCAACGCGGGCTTGCTGAACCGTCAAAACAACGACTGGACCTTCTCCGACCTGGGACAGACCGGGTTTATCCAGATCGTTGTTGGCAATGCGCCAGCGATCCAGGCCGTGCCTGAGCCGGCAACGCTTGGTCTCTTCAGTCTCGGCCTGGCCGCTGTCGCCTTCATGCGCCGCCGCAAGCACAAGCACGCTTGACTCGCCCACCGGCATCGGTAGCAAGATGCCCCCAGCTAGCTTTGCGGGGCTTGCTGCGATTGACCGGTGAGCAAGTGGATCGCTCCCGGATATTGGCAAACACGCTATGCTTGAGCCCTGGCGCGCCAACCGGCGCGCATCTTCAGCGAATTTGCCAATGCCCTTTCACGCAAGCCGCGGCGCCGCCCTGCTGTTCACCCTCATGGCCGCCCTGCCCGCCTTCGCCGCCGACCGCCCGGCGGTAGTGCCCGACACCATTGCCCAACGCGTCATCGCCTGCACCTCCTGCCACGCCAAGGACCAGGGCAACGACGCCTTCTTCCCGCGCATCTCCGGCAAGCCTGCGGGCTACCTGTACAACCAGCTGACCAATTTCCGCGACGGCCGCCGCCAGTATCCGCTGATGACCTACATGGTCGACTACCTGCCGGATGCCTACCTGCACGAGATCGCCGAATATTTCTCGTCGCAGCACCTGGCGCCGCCGGCCATCCAGCCGAGCACCGCATCGCAGGCAGTGCTCGAGCGCGGCCAGCAGCTGGTGACCAAGGGCGACGCCGCCATCAAGGTGCCGGCCTGCATCGCCTGCCACGGCGAAAAGCTGACCGGCGTCGTGCCCGCCATCCCCGGCCTGGCCGGCTTGCCGCGCGATTACGTCAACGCCCAGTTCGGTGCGTGGCGCAACAAGACGCGCCGCGCCCATGCGCCCGACTGCATGGCCGAGATCGCCAACCGCCTGAGCCTGGCCGATGTCGCCGCCATTTCCAGCTGGCTCGGTGCGCGGCCGCTGCCGGCCGATCCCGCCCCTGCCGCCACCATCGCCCGCCCGCTGCCGATCCGCTGCGGCAGCTTCCCGGATTGAGCTTCTGATGACCAAGAAAATACTTGTCGCCCTGGCCGCGCTGGCCGCCATCTGCCTGCTGGCCGTGTCAATCGCCTGGCCGCGCGCGCAGTTCGTGCCGTCGCCGTCGCCGGCCAGTACCGCCGCGACGCCGGAGAACATCGCGCGCGGCGCCTATCTCGCGCGCGCCGGCGACTGCATGGCCTGCCACACCGCGCGCGGCGGCGCCGCCTACGCCGGCGGGCGCGCCATGCAAACGCCGTTCGGCGCCATCAGCGTGCCCAACATCACCCCCGACCGCGATACCGGCATCGGCGCCTGGAGCGCGGACGACTTCTGGGGCGCACTGCACAACGGCAAGTCGCGCGACGGCCGCCTGCTGTATCCGGCTTTTCCGTACACCAATTACACCAAGGTGACGCGGGCCGACGCCGACGCGCTGTACGCCTTCCTGCACAGCTTGCCGGCAGTGAAACAGGCGAATACGGCGCACGCGCTGCAGTTTCCCTACAATCAGCAAATCGCGCTGGCGGGATGGCGGCTGCTGTACTTCAAGCCGGGCGTATTCGAGCCGGTGCCGGCGCAGTCGCTGGCGTGGAACCGCGGCGCCTACCTCGTCGAGGGGCTGGGCCACTGCAGCGGCTGCCACAGCACGCGCAATGCCGCCGGCGCCATCGAAGGCGGGCTCGGCGGCGGCCTGATTCCGACCATCGGCTGGTACGCGCCGTCGTTGACGTCGGACGCCGAGGCCGGCCTCGGTTCGTGGGAAGTGCCGCACATCGTGCAACTGCTCAAGACGGGCGTATCGCCGCGCGCGACCGTGTTCGGGCCAATGGCCGAAGTGGTGTTAAAGAGCTTGCAGCACGTCAGCGAAGCGGACGTGGTGGCGATGGCGACCTATCTGAAAGCACTGCCGGCCACGCCGGCCGAGGTACGCGAGCATCCGAAGGGAGCGCTGGTCGACCAGGTCGTCGCGCAGGGCAAGCAGCTGTACGAGACGCACTGCATCGATTGCCACGGCGCCGACGGCCAGGGGCTGCCGCCGGCGTATCCGCCGCTGGCGGGCAACCGCGCCATCACGATGGACCACTCGGTCAACGCGGTGCGCATCGTGCTCAACGGCGGCTTTGCGCCCGGGACCGCCGGCAACCCGCGGCCGTATGGCATGCAGCCGTTCAGCCATGTGCTCGACGATCACGAGGTGGCGGCGGTCGTGACGTACATCCGCGCAAGCTGGGGCAACGCGGCGCCGCCGGTGCTGGCCTCCGAAGTGAACAAGTTCCGCAGCACGCCGCTGGACTAGGGGTCAGACCCGGTTTTGCTTGTAAAGGGTCTGACCCCGGTGTCGTTGGCGTCAACTAAACCGGGGCGATCTAGACTCCAACGACATGCAGCGGCTATACCATGTCGGCAAACCCGATGCGGTCGGTGGTGGCATTGCGCGCATCCTCGACGCTGATCTTGTGGCTCGACAGCAGCGCCTCGAGCGAGGCGTTCATCGTGTGGCAGCCGGCGTCGCCGGTCGTATTCATGTGCTCGCGGATGCCGGAGATATTGCCCGTCTCGAGGATGCGCGTCACGGCCGGCCCTGTCGTCAGGCACTCGGTGGCCAGGTGGTAGCGGTTGCCTTCGCTCGACGGCAGCAGCGCCTGGCACAGCACCCCGCGCAAGGCGTGCGCCAGCGCCTGCGACTGCGCTTCCGAGTTGCCCAGCAGGCGCATCATCTTCTGCAGGCCCAGCTCGGTCGAGCGCGCGTGCAGCGTGGCCAGCACCAGCGGGCCCGATTCGGCCAGCGCCAGCGCTTCCTGCGCCGTCTGGGCGTCGCGGATTTCGCCGATGACGATCACGTCCGGCCGCTCGCGCAGCGCGTCGAGGGCGCCCAGGTAGTAGCTCTCGACGTCGCCGTCGACGCCCACTTCGCGCTGGGTGACGATGCATTTGCGCTGCGGGATCAAGGTCTCGACGGGATCCTCGATGGTGATGATGTGGCCCGAGCGCTGCTTGTTGATTTCGTCGAGCATGGAGGCGATCGTGGTCGACTTGCCCTGGCAGGTGTCGCCGATGATCAAGACCAGCCCGCTGGTGAGCCTGGCGAACTGCTGCTCGTCGTGGTGCAGGCCCAGCTCGGCAAGGGCGATCGGCTCCTTCGGGAAGCGCCGGATCACGCAGCCGAGCCGCTTCTTGCCCTGGAACGTGAAGCAGTTGGCGCGGATGCGGGCGGTGTGCAGGTCGATCGAGCGGTCGAAGGCGCGGTCGGCGATCCGCTCGGCCCAGTTCGGCTCTATGACTTCGAAGAATTCTTCCAGCTCTTCCTTGGTGATCGGCGAATCCGTCACCGCCACCAGCCCCTTCGGCTGGCGCAGCATCAGCGGGCTGTTCTGGTGGATGATGATGTCGCTGAAAATCAGGCGCGAATTGAGCAAGTGCAAAATCTGCTCGACCAGGGTGCCGAACACCGGATGGTCTTCATTTTCGACATACGACAGGGTGCGAATCTGGGAGGACTGGTGGTTTTCCATCGAGGGCGGTCTCGGCAAAAAGAGTGTGAATGGCCACAATTATAAGACCAGCGAGGATAAATAAATTGCATTATCGAAATTAAATTAGATGCCCATATCGCTAGCCAAACGGGGCCGACAGGAGCAGGATATCGATACCGGTCCCATCCCTGGAGGCTGCCGTGAATGTTCTCCGCCGTCACCGCCTGGCCCTGCTGTCGCTGGCCCTGGTGGCCGCCGCCCCGGCGGCCGCGCAAACCTTCGAGCAGCGCTGCGAAAGCGAGATGCGCCCGGTCATCGAGGTGCAGACCCGGCAGGTGGGCGTGGTGGTCAACAACGGCGTGTCGAGCCGGGTGCTGAACACGCGCAGCACCTACGCCCGCTCCGGCAACGCGCTGCTGGGCATGACCGCCAGCCGCACCCGCGCCGACACCTTCGTCGGCGGCCCTGCGCTGGTCGACCGCGCCAACGGCCGCGAATGCGTGGCGCCGCGCATCATGGTCGAACTGAGCTACCAGCCGATGGATGTGTTCATCGCGCGCGAATTCCATCCGGCCTCGTGCTCCTACCGCGAAGTGTTCGCGCACGAGATGCTGCATGTCGCCTTGTACGCCGAGACGCTGCCGCGCATCGAACAGCGCGTGCGCGAGGAACTGCAGCGGCGCTACGGCGGACGGCCGCTGTACGCGCCGCTGGACACGGGAGTGGCGACGCTGCACGAGCAGATCGGCAGCTGGCTGCCGGCGCTGCTGCGCGCCGAACTGGCGACCGTGGAGCAGCAGCAGCGCGCCCTCGACAGCCCGGATGAAAACGAGCGCCTGTCGCACCTGTGCCAGGGCGAGATCACCTACCTGATGGGAAGCAGCTTCTGAGCGCTCAGCGGAAACGGTTGCGGTGGCCGGTCTTGAGGTCGAGCGAGAACTTGACGCCTTCCTCGGTGACCGTGACGTCGTCGGGCGGCTCTTCGCCGGACAGGGCGCCGGCCACCAGCGGCAGGCCTTCGCCCTTGCGCACCAGGTCGTCGCAGCGCTCGTAGACGTTCTTGCAGCCGGTGCCGGCGATCAGCGCCTGCACGATCGGCACCTTCCACGCCTCGACGCCGCCAGCCTGGAACTGGCAGATCAGGTAGCCGTCCTTGCCGCCGAACGACTCCACCAGCAGGCCCGGCAGGCCGTCCGCTTCGGCGTCGACCAGCTTGACCACCTGGTCGGGCCTGGCCTTCTTGGCCGCCGGCGCGCTCCTGGCCAGCGCCGCCTGCACGCGGCCCTTGATCAGCGCGTGGTCGACCGGCTGCGCTTCGTCGAAGGTCCAGACGCGGGCGCGGATCTGGGACTTTGAATTGTAGGCCGCGCGCGCCAGGAATTTCTTCGCCGACGACTGCACCGTGGCGGTCGAGCCCGGCTTCATCTTCTCGTTCGGCTTGCCGTCGACTTTTTCGATGGCGGAGGCATATATCCAGGGTTCGCCGGCCAGCAGGCTCTTTTCCTTGCCCTGTTTGATGGTAATAATAAGCATGAGTTTCCAGTGAATGAATGGCCGGGCGCGTGCCCGGCCCCGCCATGATACCGCCTCGCGCCGGCCAAACTGCATTCTGGCCGCCCGCGAGCGCAGTCTGTCGCAAACGCCGGGAGCGCTGCGCGTGGTTTTTCTACTATACCGTCAGCCCATTGAAAACAAGGAGAATGCCATGACCCCACGCCTGACCCGCCCTCTGAGCGGCCTGCTGCTCGCCCTGTCCGCCCTCGCCGTCGCCGTTCCCGCCGCGCCGGCCTTGGCCGCCGGCTGGGGCGGCGAGCACGTCAGAGGCAGCGGCCGCGTCACGACCGAAGCGCGCGCCGTCGGCCACTTCAGCGGCGTCGCCATGTCGCTGCCGGGCAGCGTGGAGCTGCGCATCGGCGGCAGTGAAGGCGTGACGATCGAAACGGACGACAACCTGCTGCCGCTGATCGAGACGGTGGTCGAAAACGGCACCCTCAAGATCCGCCCGGCCAGGCGCAACCTCGACCTCGAGACGCGCCGCATGAAGATCGTGGTGCAGGCCAGGGCAGTCGACCACCTGGCGCTGGGCGGCTCAGGCTCGATCGAATCGGATCCGCTGCGCGGCTCCAAGGTCAGGATCGACATCGGCGGCTCCGGCAACGTCGCCGTCAAGAGCATCGACAGCGACGCGCTGTCGGTGGTGCTGGGCGGCAGCGGCGACCTGAAGGTGGCCGGCGGCGCGGCGCGCAAGCTGTCGCTGTCGATCGCCGGCTCGGGCGACGTCGACCTGGGCCGGCTGCAAAGCGCCGACGCCAGCGTCAACATCGCCGGCTCCGGCAACGCCAAGGTCGCCGTGCGCGACCAGCTCAGCGTGACCATCGCCGGTTCAGGCGACGTCGAGTACTATGGCGACCCGAAGGTGAGCAAGACGTCGTTCGGATCCGGCTCGGCCAACCGCATCGGCGCCTCGCCACGCTAAGGCCGGTTCTGGGGTCCGGTTCTGGGGTCTGACCCCGCGGGGTCAGACCCCGGTTGCATCGGTAGCGTCGCCCGCGACCTGCGCTACCAATCCATCCGCAGCTCCGCCATCGCGGTCCGCTGCGGATACGGATGAAACGCCCAATACTTCGCGTTGCCCGCATTGTCGATCCCCAGCGCGGCGCTCAGCTGCCGACTGACGCGGTAGCGCACCCGCACATCGGCCACCAGGTAATCCGACACCCCCGTGTACGCGTCGCTGTTGGTGTCGCTGTTGTCCAGCGCGCCGAACTGGCGCCCGCTGTAGCGCACCCCGATGCTGCCGGTCCAGCGCGCACCCACGTGCATCGACGCCAGCAGGCTGGCCCGCCACGCCGGCACCCGCGGCTGCCGCTTGCCCACGCTCGCCGGCAGCGCGCGGTTCTCGGTGATGACCGAATCGGCATACGTCACGCTGCTCGACACCGACAGCCCGTGCACCATCACCTGGTCGGCCTGGCAAGCCAGTTCAAGGCCGTTGGTACGGATCCGGCCGACGTTCTGCACCGTGTTCACGCTCGCCGTCAATGGCTGCGAATACAGCGCGTCGCGCGTGCGCTCGGCGAACACGGTGGCGCGCAGCGTGCCCGCCTCACCCGCCCGCTCGGCGCTCAGCTCTCCTGTCCACGACTTCTCGGCCCGCAGCCGCGGATCGCTGTTGACGATGGCGTTGTCGACGATCGATCCCTGGAACAGTTCAGCGGCGGTGGGATAGCGCACGGCGCGCCCCAGCGACGCCTTCAACGCCCATTCCGGCGCCGCCTGGAACGACAGCGCCGCCTTCGGCGACACGCTTGTCTCGCTGCGCTCCGGGAACGCCAGCGGGATCACCCGCTGCGCGTTGGCCAGTTCGCCGCCATAGGCGTGCCAGCGCTCCACGCGCGCGCCGAGCGTCGTCTTCCACGACGGCGCCAGGCGCCAGCTGTCCTGCGCGTACAGGCTTTTCAGGCGCGTGTTGCCGTTGAAGGCGGAGACGGCGTCCGTCGCAGCGCCGCCGATCCAGTCGGCGCTGCCCGATACCCGCGTGCGCAGCTTTGCGGTGTCGGACTGCGCGCCCAGTTCCACGACGTGGGCCGCACTCGGGCGCCACACGCCCCTCAAGGCCAGCGTATTCCAGCCGCTGCCGGCCATGTCGGCAAGCAGGCCGCGTCCACTCGTGCGGGCATCGGCCACCGGCACTGCCGGCGTGCGCACCAGGTCCTTGCGGTAGTCGTAACTGCTGGCGGCGACCTCCCAGTCCCACACGCCGCGCGCATGACGCTTGATCGACACGCCCTGCATCAGGTGTTCGAGCGCGCCAATGGTGGGCGCGAAGTCGGACGCGCGCAGCTCGTAGCTGCGGCCGCCGATGTTGACCGTGCCGCGGTTGACCGGCGCCCCCGCGGCGTCGCGCAGGTAAGAGTCCGCGCCGCGCACGGCGTCGTTTCCCCACCAGCCCAAGGTGTAGCTGGCGCGCAGCGTCGGCGAGATGTCGCGTGCCAGTTTGAGCTTGGCGTGATCCTGCACCGTATCCGATTGCGCCCCGCTGCCGATGATGAGCCAGTCCTTGTTGGCCGGATTGCGGCCGGCCACCGCGCCGGTGACTGGCAGCCCGGCAGTCCCCGCCACGCCGGACGACACCAGCCTGTTGGCAAAGGTAAGCGGCTGGCCCGCGTTGTCGAGGCGCGAGACGTCGACCCACCACGACCAGGCGCCCTGGCGGTCGCCGATCGATGCACTGCCCTGGCGGCCGGCGAAACGGCCGTCGCTGCGGTACAGGCGGAACTGCTGGCCGAACGCCGACAGCTTGACGTGCGCTTCGAATTTCTGCGGCATGCGGGTCTGGAAGTCGACCACGGCGCCGACCGAACCGCCCGGATAGGCGGCCGAAAAGGGACCGTACAACACGTCGACACGCTCGATTTCTTCCGGCGATACGAGGCCCCAGCGCGGGGTGAAGGTGGCGCCGTTGCCGAGCAGGTTGGACAGCAGGATGCCGTCGGCGTACACCAGCGAACGGGCGCTGTTGCCGGTGCCCGAAGCGCGGCTGGCCAGCACCGCGTGGTCGTAGTCGCCGATGTAGCGCTTGCGCACATTCAGGCTGGGGAAGTACTTCAGCGCGTCCTCGCTGTCGGTGGCGTTGATGCGCTCTTCGACCTGCTCGCCGGTGATGCCCTCGATGGTGGTCGGAATCTGCGTCGTCAGCGACGTCGGCCGGCCGCCGCTGACGATGACGGCGTCGATCTTTTTGGGCGGCGTGTGCTCTGCCAGCGCGCACGCCGGCAAGGCGGCCAGCAGCATCGCGGTGGCCTGCGTGCGCCGCATACGGAAGGAAGTCATACCGCCCGCCTCAATGCTGGTGGGCGCCGGCGGCGCCCGGCATCACTTCCAGCAGCGGCGCCGGGAACTTCATCTTCGCCCCGGCCGGCGCCGCCGTCTCGCTCCATTCGGCGCGGCCCTTCTCGCACTGCTGGATCACCTTGAAGTAGTACTTGCCCGCGCTGCCGGGCAGCTTGACCTGCATGCTGAATTCGTCGTACTGCGCATCGGCCAGCGGGCCGCCCTTCCAGCTCACCTCGCGCACGGCGCTGGTGACCGCCTGGCCATGCGACATGACGGGGGCGTTCAATTTGCCTTCGACGGCGGTGATGCTCCAGCCGGCCTTGGGCATCGGCTTGGCGCCGGTCACGCCGTCTGGCAGCACGATCGTGACGCCGTTGGTGGCGCTGCCTTCGCAGCCGTGGCCCACCCGGAAGGTCAGCTTCTGGTAGGCGCCGGCGGGTGCGCTGGCCTGTTCGAGGCTGATGTGGGCGTGCGCGCATGGCGCCGCCAGGCAGGCCAGCAAGACTATCCTGGTATTCATCGCGATCTCCCGTGTCAGTGGTGATGCATCGGCGCGGCGCTTTTCGGCGCCGTGTACGTGAGCGCTTTAACCGGCGCATCGATGGCGACCGTTTCGCGCTTGCCTGCCTTGCGCTCGACGACAAGCGTCAGCGGCACGGTCTCGCCTTCCTTGAGCTGGCGGGTCAGGCCGACGAGCATGATGTGGTAGCCGCCCGACGCCAGGTTCACGCTCTGGCCGGCCGGCAGGTCGAGGCCGTCGATCTGGCGCATCTTCATGCGGTCGCCATCCATTTCCATCATGTGGATTTCGACCGATTTGGCGGCCGGCGAAGTGGCCGACACCAGCCGCGCGGCGTCGGGAGAGCGCAACTGCATGAAGGCGCCGCTGGCGGTTTGCTGCGGCACGGTGGCGCGCACCCATGGCTCGGTGACAGTGGTCTGGGCGAAGGCGGTCGAGACGAGCGCGATCGATGCGATCAGCGCAAAAAATGGCTTTTTCATGATGGTTCCTGGATGGTGAAATGATGGACATCGCTCCGCACGGGGCGGACACGACGAACTGGTGTCGACGGCAGGGCCGTCGGGAGGGATCAGGCGCGGACGGGAGGACCGCGCGGCGGTGCAGCGGCGAGCGCCAGCAGTGGCTGCGGCGCGCGATAGAACAGGAAAGGACGCAGGGCGTGCCCGCCCATCAGGCCAAGCCCGGTAATGGTCGAAGGCATCAGCGCGAAGCTGCCGGCGTGCGGCAGGCAGTAGCCGCAATCGGTCATCGGCGCCGCTTTGTCCTGCGCGATCTTTTTGGCCAGCTCGCCGACGACGACCAGATCCGGTCCGCCGGCTGCTGCCAGCGCGGAGCTGTCGGCGCGGCAGATTTCCCAGGTGCCGGGAACGCCGCTGGCGGCAGCCATCGCGTGCGAGATCGACGGCGCGAGCGCGTTCATCAGGACCGCGAAACACGCGATCCAGATCATCCAGCGCCAGCTTGTCGATTTGCTTTGCATGGATCGATTATATCGCAGGCGGCCGGTGGCGATGTCGAAGAAATCATGCTGCCAAAGCCCTCGGACCGCAATTGACGTCATCCTCGCGAACGCGGGGATCCAATTTCGACGAGTCGCCACCGCCGCGAAGCAAGGCAACGATACGCGACGCGATGGGGTCCCCGCGTTCGCGAGGACGACGTCGATATGTGTTATCTCGGGTGCAGAAAGCGCGATTTCTGCAAAAGAGCACTGGCGCCTGCCGCGAGGGGGACGCCGCAAACAGGCGCTAGCGCTCTTCCTTGAACGGCTCGCGCTCCACCAGCACCGTGTCGACGCTGTCGGTCAGCCAGATCTGGCCATCCTGGATCGTGCATTGCAGCTGCATGTTGCGGTTCGCCATTTTCTGCAGCTGCACCGCCGCCTCCGACGGAATGTTTACCACCGACAGGTTCTTCGCCCGCTCGAGCTTGCCCGCGATCTGCTTGAACCAGATGTGGCTGGTCGCGCCATAGCTGTACACCACCACTTTTTCGGCGCGCCCGCACGCCTTCATCAGGCGCTTCTCGTCCGGCTGGCCGACCTCGATCCACAACTCGATGGCGCCGGTCAGGTCCTTCTGCCACAGGTCCGGCTCGTCGGTGTCGAACAGGCCCTTGGTAAACGTCAGCGAGTCGCTGGCATGGATGGCGAAGGCGAGCAGCCGGATCATCATCCGCTCGTCGGTCTCGGACGGATGGCGCGCCAGGGTCAGCAGGTGCTGCTGATAGTAGTTGCGGTCCATGTCCGCGATCTGCAGTTCGGCTTTGTAGATGGTAGCTTTGAGGGCCATTGATGCTCGATGAAATAGAGGTTATTTGAAGACGACAGTCTTGTCGCCGTTTTGCAGGATGCGGTGTTCGACGAACCATTTGACCGCGCGCGCCAGCACCACGCACTCGACGTCGCGGCCGATGGCGGCGAGCGTCTCGGCCGTCATCGCATGGTCGACCCGCTCGACGTCCTGCTCGATGATCGGACCTTCGTCGAGGTCGCCGGTGACGAAATGCGCGGTGGCGCCGATCAGCTTGACGCCGCGCTGATGCGCCTGCGCATATGGCTTGGCGCCCTTGAAACTGGGCAGGAAGGAATGGTGGATGTTGATGGCGCGGCCGGCCATCGCCTCGCACAAGCCGGGCGACAGGATCTGCATGTAGCGCGCCAGCACCACCAGGTCGATGCGGTGGGTGGCCATCAGCTCGAGCACCCTGGCCTCCTGCGCCAGCTTGGCGCCCTCGTCGGCGCCGGCGGCCAGCGGCAGGTGGTGGAACGGGATGTTGTAGCTGGCGGCGAGCTGGTAGAAGTCCATGTGGTTCGACACGATCGCCGGGATCTCCACCGGCAACAGGCCGCTCTTGTAGCGAAACAGCAGGTCGTTGAGGCAATGGCCGATCTTCGACACCATCAGCATCACGCGCGGCTTGACGCGGGCGTCGTGCAGCTGCCAGCTCATCTGCATCGGCGCGCACAGGGCGGCGAAGCCGGCGCGCAGCGCGGCGTCGCCGAGCTCCTCTTCCACCGCGAAATGCACGCGCATGAAGAACAGCTTCGACTCGGCGTCGCCGAACTGGGCCGAATCGATGATGTTGCAGCCGTGTTCGGCGAGAAAGCCCGATACGCGCTGGACGATACCGCGCTGGTCGAGGCAGGACAGGGTCAGGATATATTCGGGCAGCGGCATGAAGGGCGGTCGAAAATGTCGGTCGGCAAAGGCCGCCATTGTCGCATGCGACCGGCAAATTTCCATCATGCCAAAAATAGCACGACCGTGCAATTTGCGGTATAGTTGCCGCTCCACCCCATTCGAAGGAAGCGCCATGACCGAGACCACCATGCTCAACCAGCAGTTCCGCCTCGCCGCCCGCCCGGTCGGGCTGCCGAAACCGACCGACTGGCAGCAGACGAGCGAGCCGGTGCGCGCCATCGCCGACGGCGAGATCGTGGTCAAGGCGCTCTACCTGTCGCTCGACCCGGCCATGCGCGGCTGGATGAACGAGGGCAAGTCGTACATCAAGCCGGTCGGCATCGGCGAGGTCATGCGCGCCGGCGGCGTCGGCGTGGTGGTGGCGTCGAAGTCGCCTACATTTGCCGTCGGCGAGTTCGTCTCCGGCAGCATCGGCGTGCAGCGCTACTGGGTCGGCGCCGCCGACGACAAGTACGGCGGTTTCGTCAAGGTCGACCCCGCCGTGGCGCCGCTGACCACCTGGCTCAACACGCTGGGCATGCCCGGCATGACCGGCTACTTCGGCCTGCTCGAAGTCGGCCAGCCGAAGGCCGGCGAGACGGTGGTGGTGTCGGGCGCGGCCGGCGCGGTCGGCCAGACCGTCGGCCAGGTCGCCAAGCACATGGGCTGCCGCGTGGTCGGCATCGCCGGCGGCAAGGACAAGTGCGATTTCGTCGTCAAGGAACTCGGTTACGACGCCTGCATCGACTACAAGAGCGGCGACCTGCGCGCCGGCCTGAAGGAGCATTGCCCGAACGGCGTCGACGTCTTCTTCGACAACGTCGGCGGCGACATCCTCGACGCCGTGCTCACCCGGATCAACATGCGCGCGCGCATCATCATCTGCGGCGCCATCTCGCAGTACAACAACACCGCGCCGGTCAAGGGACCGTCGAACTACCTGTCGCTGCTGGTCAACCGCGCGCGCATGGAAGGCATCGTCGTGTTCGACTACGCCGACCGTTACCATCTGGGCGTGGCGGCGATCGCCAAGTGGATCAAGGAAGGCAGCTTCAAGAGCCGCGAAGACGTCGTCGACGGCCTCGAGAAATTCCCCGAAGCGCTGCTGATGCTTTTCGAAGGCAAGAACTTCGGCAAGCTGGTGCTCAAGGTCGCCGACGCCTGATCACGTTTCTCTCGCATCTTCCATCTCTTCCAAAACCGGGCTCAGACCCAGGTTTTGGAAGTTTTCCGCCGCCGTCGCCCCGCTCCCGCCTCCCTGCTTGACCCATCCCTCCCCCAGTACAAATAGCCTGAACTTGGCGATTCAAACGACGTCTACCTGAAGTCCATTCATGGGCATGCGCCCCGCGGCAGCGCGGCGCCGTTTCGAATCGATTGACGCCGAGGACATCATGCAATTATTTACCGACAACCCCGCCCTGCGTTCGCAGCTCGAATCGCAGGTCGACTTCATGACCGCCTTTACCAGCAAGGCAGTCGACACCGTGCGCCAGCTGAGCGAGCTGAACATGAAGCTGGCGCGCCAGACTACCGAGGCAGCCATCTATTCGAGCCGCGAACTGCTCAACTGCAGCGACCCGGCGCAGATGGCGCAGCTCGCCATGAAGCAGCTGCAGCCTGCCAACGAGCGCTGGCGCAACTACCAGCAGCAGCTGATGAACGTGCTCGCCGGCGCCCAGGCCGACTTCGCCAATACCACACAGCGCATTCCGGCCGCTGCCCGCAGCGCCAGCGCCGCCGCCGATGACATGGTCCGCCGCAGCGGCGCCGCCGACAGCGCGTCGCTGGCGGCGGGATGGCCCGCCGGCGATCAGCCGCCCGGCGCTCCCCATTAACCGACCAACCGCCGCACATCCACGGAGTCCATCATGAAACCAGGCAAACAAAAAAACGGCGCAGCGAGCGACGCACTTGACTTGCTCAGGGCCGACCACGAAAAGGTCAAGGCGATGTTCCGCGACTTCGACACCCTCAAGGGCAAGAACGACGAAGACCGCCGCAAGGGCGAACTGGTCGACGAAATCTGCTACGAACTGACGCTGCACGCCATGCTCGAGGAAGAAATCTTCTACCCCGTGCTGCGCGGGGCGATCGACGACGACGAGCTGCTCGATGAAGCCGACATCGAACACGCCGGCGCCCGCGAGCTGATCGGCCAGCTCGAGGTGATGACGCCCGGCGACGACCATTACGACGCCACCGTGACGGTGCTCGGCGAGGAAGTCGGACACCACATCGACAAGGAGGAGAGCGAGTTGTTCGAGGCGGCGCGCAGCGCCGGCGTCGACCTCGACGAGCTGGGCGAGCAGCTCGCCGCGCGCAAGGAAGAACTCGAGGAAGACCTGTCCTCGCCCCCTTCGACCCTCGACGCGATCGCGCCGCACGAAGGCGCGCGCCGCCAGCCGCGCGCACCGAACTAGGGCGGAACTAATGACCTGCCCTTACCTCTAAATCCACGAGCGCATCAATGCGCCCGCCCGGCGCGGGACCACCACCCCCCGGGATTTCAGCATACCGTGCACACAAGGAGATCGACATGGCGACAAGCAAAGACAGTAGCGGTGGCAAAGGCGCCACCTCGACCGGCAATGCCCAGAAGGCGGGCGGCCCGGCAAAACGCGGCTTTGCCGCGATGGACCAGAACCAGCAGCGTGAAATCGCCAGCAAGGGCGGCCAGGCTGCACACCAAAAAGGCACGGCACACGAATTCGATTCGGAGGAAGCACGCCGCGCCGGACAAAAGGGCGGCGAGGCGGTCAGCCGCGACCGTGAACACATGGCCGATATCGGCCGCAAGGGCGGGGAAAGCCGGCAGTCGGCCAACCGCGCCGCCGCCGCTGCCGCTGCTGCGGGCAATGCAAACAAAGGCAGCCGCCAGGGCAACAAGGAGGAGTAGCGTCACGCGGTGGCATCGGCCAGGCTTGCTGCGCGCCGACAGGTGCCTGATGTCGGGCCGGAGCTTGGCTCGCCTCCAGGCGTCGGCTGGCCTTCTCCGGGGCTGGCTGGTGCCTGGCAGATGTCGCCGGAGTTGGCTGGTGTTGGTCTTGCGGCGCTGGCCGGCTCGCGGTCGGCGCATCGCCGGCAAACCCTGGACGAACCGTGAACCGGCTGCTGGCCGGCGCCGCGGCAGCATTTCGCTTTTCCAGCCTGAACAACTTGTGTTGCAGCGGGCGCGGACCAGGTCCCCGCCCGGTTTTTTTCATCGCGCCACCTGGCGCGCCGCGATGTGATACATTCGCGCTCCTATGATTCCCCTGAAATATCTCAGTGCCTATTCCGACCAGACCCGCGCCCAGGTGACGCAGCTGATCGCAGAGGACAAACTTGCCACCGTGCTGCGCCAGCGCTATCCGCGCGCGCACGGCATCCGCACCGACAAGGCGCTGTACGACTACGTGCAGGACCTGAAGACCGAATTCCTGCGCCATGCCGAGCCGATCAGCAAAGTCGCCTTCGACAACAAGATCCAGGTGATCCAGCATGCGCTCGGCCTGCACACGTCGATCTCGCGCGTCCAGGGCGGCAAGCTCAAAGCCAAGCACGAAATCCGCATCGCCACCGTCTTCAAGGACGTGCCGCTCGAGATGCTGCGCATGATCGCCGTGCACGAACTGGCGCACGTGAAGGAAAAGCAGCACGACAAGGCCTTCTACAAGCTGTGCTGCTACATGGAGCCGCAGTACCACCAGTACGAATTCGACCTGCGTCTGCTGCTGACCCAACTCGACATCTCCGGCGAGCCCGTCTGGGCCTGAAGCGACTGCCGCCGGCGTAAGCCGTCCTTCCTGCCAATGGCCGTTCATGACGGTCTCGACGTGAAGTCCAACGCGCCAGTGCGCGGCTTGCGGGCCGACCTCGCCACGTGCCGAATATGTTGCTCTGTGACACACTTAAAGTGTATCCATACGGAAAGTTATCGACAACGACTTGCTGGCAAGTTACAGTTAGTAATTGTATGCAATCTTTTGCCACTGTTGCACGCCAACGGCGGCAGAGAGCGCGCCCCAAAGGCACGCGGTGCCGGCAGCCGGCACCGCGTACCTGATGATGAAAGTATTGGATGCATTTTCGACACGGAAACAAAGTCGGCCGTACGCCGGCCTTGCAAGCAACGGCATTATTGGTTGGCATGACCCTGGCACTGTCGGTCCACGCCGAAGACGGCGCGGGCTCGCCGAACTGGTCGCTGCGCGGCTTCGGCAGTGCCGGCGTGGCCTACTCGAACCACGACGATGCCGACTACACCTCTTCGATCCTGAAGGCCAATGGCGTCGGCTACAGCCGCCACTGGAGCACGGCCCTCGACAGCCGGCTCGGCGCCCAGCTGACCGCCACGCTCGATGCGCGCTGGTCGGCGGTGGTGCAGGTGGTCGCCGAACAGCGGCTCGACAACTCCTTCAGCCCGAGCGTCGAATGGGCCAACATCAAGTACCAGGCCAGCCCCGACCTGTCGCTGCGCTTCGGCCGCATCGCCCTGCCGATGTTCCTGGCCGCCGACTACCGCCGGATCGGCTACGCCTACCCGTGGGCGCGCACCCCGGTCGAGGTGTATGGCGCGGTGACGCTCACCAGCAGCGACGGCGTCGACGCCAGCTACCGCTGGAACCTGTTCGGCGTCAAGAACGTCACCCAGGTGTTCTACGGCGGCTCCGTGATGCACCTGCCGACCACCCGCGTCGACGCGCGCAAGCTGGCAGGTTTCTCCCACAGCATCGAGTACCGCGCCGCCAGCGCCCGCATCAGCATGCTCTCGACCGAGATGACGGTCGACATGGGCGGCGCCCTGTTCGACACCCTGCGCCAGTTCGGCCCGCAGGGCGCCGCGCTGGCCGAGCGCTACCAGGTCGATCACAAGCGCGCCACCGAGATCCGCGTCGGCGCCAGCTACGATCCGGGCAACTGGTTCGCGATGGGCGAGATGGGTACGTTCCGCAGCCGTTCGTTCCTCGGCCGCTCGACCAGCCTGTATGCCAGCACCGGCTACCGCTTCGGCAACTTCACCCCCTACCTCGGCTACGCGCGGGTGCGGGCCGCCAGCTCCGCCGACGAGCCTGGCCTGGACCTGGCGCGCCTGCCGCCTGCCGCCGCGCCCACCGCGGCCATGCTCAACGGTTACCTCGGCGAGGTGCTCAGCACCATCCCGATCCAACGCACCGTCAGCATCGGCGCGCGCTGGGACTTCGTGCCCGACTTCGCGCTGAAACTGCAGTTCGACCGCGTCAAGCCGCTGGCCGGCTCGCACGGCTCCTTCATGCACGTGCAGCCGAGCTTTCGCTCGGGGCGCAGCATCGACGTCGCGAGCGTTGTGCTCGACTTCGTTTTCTAGGGAGCGCCGATGGACTCCCGGGTAGTGCGGCGCTGGATCGGCGCCGTTGCGCTGGCGTTGCTGCTGCCGTGCGCCGGCGCCGCCGGACTGGTCGTCATCGTCTCGGCCAAAAGCGTCGTCACGGTCCTGCGCGCCGACCAGGTCGCCGACATTTTCATGGGCCAGGCCGCCCGCTTCCCCGACGGCGGCGAAGCCGTCGCCCTCGACCAGCCGATCGGCTCGTCCCTGCGCGACGAGTTCTACGGGAAGGTCGCCGCCAAGAGCCCGGCGCTGATGAAAGCCTACTGGACCAAGATGATCTTCACCGGCCGCGGCCAGCCGCCGAAGGAAGCGGCCGGCAGCGCCGCGGTGCGCAAGCAGGTCGCCGACAATCCCGCCCTGATCGGCTACATCGACCGGGCCGCGCTCGACCCGTCGGTCAAGCCGGTGCTTCTCCTGCACTGATGCCGCCATGTCCGCACACGCCAACTCCATGCGCATGACCGCGCGCGCCGGCGCCGCCGCCCCCGTCAAGGGCGGCCACGCGCGCTGGCTGCGGCGCGGACTGGAAACCCACATCTCGCTGCCGCTGTTCGCGCTGCTGCTGCTGGCGGCGCTGTGGATGGCGGTCAGCCACTTCGTGCGCAGCGAGCGCGCCGCCACCGAGCTGAAGGTGCGCGCTTCGGTCGATGAGCTGATCGACACCTATGAAGCGCAGCTGGCGCGCAGCCTGGGCGGCATCGACCAGACCCTGAAGGTGGTCAAGTACGCCGCCGAGCTGAAAGGCGCGGCCGCCGCCCTGCCCGACCTCGACGCCAACGGCCTGCTGCCGCCCGCCCTGGTGTTAGTCGTCAGCATCGCCGACCGCGACGGCGCCATCGTCGCCAGCAATCCACCGGGCCCGCGCAGCAGCGTGGCCGGCCAGCCGCACTTCGAGTTCCATCGCGAGAACGCCGCCGACCTCCCCTTCGTCAGCGAAATGCTGCGCGACGGCGCCAGCCCGGGTTGGCACCTGTACTTCACGCGCCGCATCAACGACGCCGCCGGCCGCTTCGCCGGCGTCGCCATCGTCGAAGCCGATCCGGCCTACTTCACCAGCGGCTACGAGCGCGCGCGGATGGGCGAGCGCGGCGTGCTCGGCATGCTCGGCGCGGACGGCCGCTTTCGCGCCATGCGCACCGGGGAGCACGTCAGCCTGGGCAACAGGGCAAGCCTGGCGCCGGGCGAACACTCCGGCGAGCCGGCCGCCAGCCCGTGGGACGGGGTTGCGCGCTACACCAGCGTGCGCGCGCTGCACGGCTTTCCGCTCAGCGCCATGGTGGCGCTCGATCGCGACGAACAGATGGCCGGCTTCGACATCTACCGCCGCACCTACCTGTGGGCCGCGGCCACCGCCAGCCTGCTGCTGGCGGCGATCGTCACGCTGGTGTCCATCTGGTCGTGGAAGCTCACGCGCACCCAGCGCGGCATCCGGCGCGCACGCGAAACCTTCGCTGCCGCCTCCGAGGCCAGCCTCGACGCCTTTTTCGTCATGCGCACCGTCGTCGACGGCGCCGGCGCCATCGCCGACTTCCGCATCGAGGCCACCAACGGCCGCGCCCAGCAGCTCACCGGCCTCGGTCGCGAAGCGCTGGTCGGCAGCACCATCCTGTCGATCTTCCCGGCCTACCGCGACAACGGCATTTTCGACGACATGGTGATGGTGGCGACGCAAGGCGGCATGCGCGAAGGCGAATGGCGCGGCGGCGCCAGGGTCACGCGCGACCTGTGGCTGCACCGCCAGGTGGTGGCGGTGGAAGACGGCGTGGTGGCGATCGTGCGCGACATCACCGAGCGCAAGCTGGCCGAAGAGCGCATCTACCACATGGCGCACCACGACGACCTCACCGGCCTGCCCAACCGCAGCCTGATCCGCGACCGCCTCGACCACGCCATCCTGCAAGCCGAGCGCAAGGGCCGCTGCGTCGCCGTCGCCTTCATCGACCTCGACAGCTTCAAGCTGGTCAACGACGGCCTTGGCCACAACGCCGGCGACGAATTGCTCAGGGTGGTCGGCGCGCGCATGCAGCAGTGCGTGCGCGCCGACGATACGCTGGGCCGCTTCGGCGGCGACGAATTCGTCATCATCCTCGGCGACCTTTCCGAGCGTGCCGCCGAGATCACGCCGCTGCTCGATCGCATCCGCCAGGCGGTGACGGAGCCGGTGCTGCTCGACGGCCAGGAGGTGCAGGTCAGCTGCAGCATGGGCGTGGTGATGTACCCGCGCGACGGCGCCGACCCGAATACGCTGATGATGAACGCCGACGCCGCCATGTACCGCGCCAAGGAAATGGGCAGCAACAACTTCCAGTTCTACACGCGTGAAATGAACGCCAGCGTCGAGGAAAAGCTGGTGTTGCTCGAGGGGCTGCGCAGTGCGCTCGACGAGCAGCAGTTCTCGCTGCTCTACCAGCCGAAGGTGGACCTGCGCAGCGGCCGCATGTTCGGCGTCGAGGCGCTGATCCGCTGGCACCATCCGGAGCACGGCATGGTCTCGCCGCTGCGCTTCATCGGCCTGGCCGAGGAATCGGGCCTGATCGTCGACATCGGCCACTGGGTGCTGCAGACGGCCTGCCGCCAGAACATGGCCTGGCGCGCCGCCGGCCTCGATCCGATCAGCATTTCGGTGAACGTCTCGCCGCGCCAGTTCGAAGACAAGCGCCTGGTCGAGCGGGTGGCGCGCGCGCTGGCCGACAGCGGTCTCGATGCGGCCAGCCTGGAACTGGAAGTGACGGAGGGGCTGATCATGCGCGACCTGGCGCAGGCGGTGGGCAAGATGCGCGAACTGAAGGCGATGGGCGTGGCGCTGTCGATCGACGACTTCGGCACCGGTTACTCGAGCCTGTCGGCGCTCAAGTCGTTCCCGATCAGCAGCCTGAAGATCGACAAGTCGTTCATCCGCGACCTGGCCGACAATCCCGACGACCAGGCCATCGCGATGGCGGTCATCTCGCTCGGCCACAAGCTGAACCTGCGCGTCATCGCCGAGGGCGTCGAGACCGAGCAGCAGCGCCGCTTCCTGCACGAGAACGACTGCGACGAGATGCAGGGCTACCTGTTCAGCCGTCCGCTGCCGCCCGACGAAGTGGCGGCGATGCTGCGCGGGCAGGCCAGCCAAGCAGCCGAAGAGCATCACGATGACGCGCTGGC
Organism: Burkholderiales bacterium; assembly: GCA_038248405.1. Classification (GTDB taxonomy): domain Bacteria; phylum Pseudomonadota; class Gammaproteobacteria; order Burkholderiales; family Burkholderiaceae_D; genus JAFCUW01. The sequence goes on along the minus strand of JBBRXM010000006.1, from coordinate 71,634 downwards.
GTAGGCTGCTGCGGCTGCTCGGCAGCGACGATCCGCGCCTGCGCCGGCTGATCGGTTACTGGGCCGCGACCGGCTTGCTGTACCTGTGCAGCGTGGTGGTGATGGTTGCACTGATCGAGAGCGGCCACATCGAGCGCGCGGCCGGCACCTTCATCATCCGCGTCGGCCTGTCATGCCTGGCCGGCTGCTACCTGATGATCCGCGCCAGCAAGGCCTTGCGCATTGCGCCGTCGCTGATGGCGGTGCTGCAGGCGTCGATTGCGCTTGGATGCAACGCCGCCGTCTATTCGATTTCCGGCCCGCTGCGCGGCGCCACCCTGATGCTGCCGCTGGTAGTGATCGTCTTTTGCACCTTCTCGCTGCGCCCGCGGCAGACGCTGGCGCTCAGCGTGGCCACCATTGCGCTGTTCGGCGCCACCATGGCCGCGCTGGTCGCGCGCGATCCGCGGCGCTTTCCGGCCGACGTCGAAGCGGTGCACTTCGGGCTGGTCGCCTCGTCGCTGCTGACGGTGTCGCTGCTGACCGGTGAGATGAGCAAGCTGCGGGTGCGGCTGAAGCGTCAGAAGGAGGAACTGCTGGCCGCGGTGGCGACCATCCGCACGCTTGCCACGGTGGACGAACTGACCTCGCTGGCCAACCGTCGCCACATGAACGAGGTGCTCGGCGCCGAAGAGCGCCGCAGCGACGCCGGCGGGCCGCCGGTGTGCGTCGCCCTGCTCGACATCGATTTCTTCAAGAGCGTCAACGACCGCTACGGCCATGCCGGCGGCGACGCCGTGCTGCGCGGCTTCGCCGCCACTGCCCGCGATGCGCTGCGCGGCGGCGACGTGCTGGCGCGCTGGGGCGGCGAGGAATTCCTGCTGATGCTGCCCAATGCGACGCTGGCGGAGGCGAAGCTGGTGCTGGAACGGATGGTTGAACGGATCGGCGCGATGCGCATCGCCGATCTCGATGGCGCGCCGGCGATCACGTTTTCGGCGGGGCTGGCGCAGCGCTGCGGCCAGGAGCCGTTTGCCGACACCATCTCGCGCGCCGACCGCGCGCTCTACGTCGCCAAGTCGTCGGGCCGCAACCAGGTCGTGGCGGCGCCGCTGACCTGACCCCAGTCCTGCAGGCGCTGCACGATCGCTGCCGGCGTCGATTCGACCATCATCAGGCCGGCATGCTCGGCGCGCACGAAGCCTTCGGCGTGCAGGTGGCCGACAAAGCTGACCAGGCCGTCGTAGAAGCCGTTCACGTTGAGCAGCCCGACCGGCTTGGCGTGGATGCCCAGCTGCGACCAGGTCAGCATCTCGAACAGCTCTTCGAGCGTCCCCATGCCGCCCGGCATGGCGATGAAGCCGTCCGACAGGTCGGCCATCATCGCTTTGCGTTCATGCATGTCCTTGACGACGAACAGGCGCGTCAGGCCGGCGTGGCCCACCTCGCGCTCGACCAGCGCGCGCGGGATCACCCCGGTCGCTTCGCCACCCAGGCGCAGCACCTCGTCGGCGATGGCGCCCATCAGGCCGACCTTGCCGCCGCCGTAGACCAGCGCGATGTTGTGCGCCACCAGCACCTGCGCCAGCGCGCGCGCGGCGTCGGCGTAGACCGGGTCGGCGCCGACCGAGGCGCCGCAATAGACTGCTATCGATTTCATCGTGACCCTATTCGTCTTTCAGTTGCGCGCTGGCCGCCTCGACCTCGAGGCGCTCCTTGGCGTCCTGCGGAACGATCGCCGCGGCCTGCCGGTACAGCGCCAGCGCCTCCTCCAGCTTCTTGCGTCCTTCCAGCATGACCAGTGCGTTGGCGTAGCCGTTGCGCGCGCTGGCCGACGCCGGATTAAGGTCGAGCGCCCGCGCGAACGCGCGGTAGCACTCGTCCCTGCGGGCGCCGTAGGTCAGGCCGGCGATCATGGCGCCGACGCTGCCGATGATCTCGGCGTGCCAGGCGCCCAGCGCCGTGTGGGCGTCGGCGTGGGTGGGCGCCAGCGCGATCGTCTTGTCCAGGCAGGCGCGCACCTTGGTGCCGATGCCGTGGGTGAGCGCCTTGACCACCGAGATGCGCTGGAAGTAGCGGCCCATCGCGTACGCCTGCCAGTACCAGCCGGCCGGGTTGTCGGGCTGCTCGGCCTGGTGGCGCTCGCAGCGTTCGGCCACTTCCTCGAACAGCGCCAGCTGCTTCTTCTCGCTCGGCTCGAGGTAGTTGGCATAGGTGCAGGTGGCCTTGTGCGCCACCGCGTAGCCGTCGATGCCGTTCGACAGTCCCAGACGCATGGCCTGTTCGAAGTCGCCCGCATGAAAGGCGATCCAGGCGTCGACCAGCAGCGCCTTGACGGGGAACGGCTCGGCGTCGCCGACGTGCAGGCGCGGCCACGCCGCCTTCAGCGAGGCCGCGTCGTGGACGTAAGCGTCGTCCGGGTACGGGAATGCGGTCCAGGCCATGGCGGTCTCCTTGGGTCAGTTCAGTTTTTTCAGGTATTCCTGCGACAGCTTTTCAAACAGCTCGTGGGTGTCGCCGCGCAGGTAGGGGCCGACCAGCGAGAGCACCTGGAAGCAGCCGCGCGCAAGCGCGTCGGCCATCGCCTGCTGCTCGGTGTAGTTGCGCGGGTTGCGCACGTATTCGTACGACAGCCAGTAGGTCGCCACCACCACCATGTTGGTCGCCATCGCGTCGATCTGGGCGTCGGACGCTTCCAGCGAGCGCTCCTCGCGCAGGTCCAGGCACAGCTGCTTGGCGACCTTGATCTTGTGCGCCAGGATCAGCTTGAAGTGCAGTTCGAGCTTGCGGTTGCGCGACAACAGGTCGTTGAGGTCGCGGTAGAAGAAGCGGTAGCGCCAGATCAGCTCGAACATCAGGTGCAGGTACAGCCAGACGTCCTCGATGTTGGAACTGCGCCCTTCCGGCACCGTCAGAATGCGTTCGATCTCGGCTTCGAACTTGACGAAGATCGAGTTGACGATGTCGTCCTTGTTGCGGAAGTGGTAGTACAGGTTGCCCGGCGAGATATTCATCTCTTCGGCGATCACCGTGGTGGTGATGTTCGGCTCGCCAAACTCATTAAACAGCCGCAAAGACAATTCAAGGATGCGTTCGCGGGTTCGGCGTGGAGCTTTCTGGAGCATGGCTGGGGCGGTGGGTTTTTACTGCCCCAAGCATAACACCGAATCGCCCTGCCTCAAGGCTGCGGCGTCGGGCGCCGCCGCTTTCAGGCAGGGCCGGTTTTGCGGGCGGCCGCCTTGCGCGGCGCCGCTTTCTTCGCCGCGGCCTTGGCCGCCGGCTTAGCCACGGCCGTACGCGCCACCTTCCCGGTCAGCGGCCGCTTCGCCGGTGCGCGCGCGGCGCCGGCCGGCGCGCCCGACAGCTCGGCCACTTTCCGGCTAAGCTGTTCGACCTGCCGGGTCAGCGCGTCGAGGTCGCCCCGGGTCGGCACGCCGATGGCGGCCAGCGCGCGGGCGACGCGGTCCTCGAACACCTGTTCGAGCTTGTCCCACGAGCCGACAGCCTTGCGACCGACGCCGTCGGCCACCCTGGCCAGGTCTTCGGTCAGCGAGCGGCCGCGCTTTGGCGGCGCCGCTTCCTGTACCGGCGGCTCCTTCGTTTTCCTGACCATGCCGTTCTCCTGTCGTGATGTCCGCGAGGACGCTTGCGTCCATTTTAGATAGCAAAACTAGAGATCGGGTACTAAAACGGCCGGCGGCAGAAAGGGCTCGAGCCCTGCCACGAACTGCTCCGGCTCGATCGGCTTGGCGATATAGCCGTCGAAGCCGGCCGCCAGCAAGCGCTCGCGGTCGCCCAGCATCGCCAGCGCCGTCACCACCAGCACCGGGATGGCGCGCAGCTGCGGGTCCGCCTTGAGCTGGCCGACGACGCCGCAGCCATCGAGCCTGGGCAGGTGGGCGTCGCACAGGATCAGGTCGGGCCGCTCGCTGCGCGCCAGCGCCACGCCGCGCTCGCCGTCGAAGGCGCACAGCGCGCTGTGCCCGAACGCGGTCAGCAGGTAGGACATCAACTCCATGCTGGCCGGGTTGTCTTCGATGATGAGGATGCGTGCCACTGGAAGCCGTGATGGTGAAGGAACAGGCCCAAGCTTACCTGCCGGCGGCCTGCCTTGTCCACGACGCCGCCGCGATCTCCTGCATCACCTGCTCCAGCACGCGCCGGTTGCGCCCCATGGCGACGTGGCCGACGCCGCCGAACTCGATGTTGCGGGCCCCTTCCAGGTGGCTCGACGTCTGCGGCGAGATGATGTTGTCGTGGTGGCTGTAGAGGGAGGTGATCAGCGCGCGGGTGGCGGCCGTTTCGCCGGCGGCCAGCGCGCGCAGCCAGGCGCTTTCGGCGCCATCGGCGCTGCGCCGCATCTGCGCCGCGTTCTTGCCCATGCCAAAGCTGGCCAGGCAAGTACCGTGGTGCGGGGTGCCCAGCGTGATCACGCGCGCCACCCGCGCCGGGCCATGCGCGCGCAGCCACGCGCGCGCGACCAGGCCGCCCATGCTGTGGGCGACGATCACCACCTGCGGCGCGCCCGTGCGGGCGCACAGCGCGTCGACCGCGGCCTCGACCTGCGGCACGTAGCCGTCGATGTCGCCGGTGATCGGCGCCAGGTCGAGCGTGGCGTAACTGATGCGCTGCGCGCACAGGCGCGCCGTCAGCGCGTTCCAGTAGCCGCTGTTGCAGCCGTAGCCGTGCAGCAGCAGCACCGGCGGGGCCGCCGAGCCGGGGAACGCCTGCTGGCAGGCCAGCGCGCGCGGCATGCTCCAGGACGACTGCAGCATCGACGCGCCGAACTCCTCGGCGAACAGGTGCACCCTGGCGCCGAAGCCGAGACGGAAGCGCCGCGGCGTGGCGCTGGCGGAACGGCGGCTGAGGCGAAAGTTGTTGGCGTTGATGAGCAGGCGCACCAGCAGCACCGCGCCCAGCCCGGCCGCCAGCGCCGCCCAGCGGTTGGTGCCCTGCCGCCACAGCGCGCCGCCGATCGCCAGCACCGCGGCCGCCTGCACCAGCAGCAGCAGGCGCAGCAGCAGGCGCGCGCTCATGTCAGGCCAGCGACTTGGCCAGCGCGTTCGCCAGGCGCGCGGTGACGCCGTAGATCGACAGCTGCGGATTGGCGCCGATCGAGGTCGGGAACAGCGAGCCGTCGTGCACCGACAGGTTGCGCACGCCGTGGTAGCGGCCGTCGGCGCCGGTAACGCCGAGCCGCGTGTCGGGCGACATCGCGCAACCGCCCATCACGTGCGCCGACACGATGCGCGTCAGGTGGATCTTGTACGGCAGTGCCTCGATGCCCTTCCTGGCCGCCGCCCAGCTGGTGTAGCGGTCGGCCAGTTCGTGGATCGGCTGCACCGCTTGCGCGCCGGCGGCGAACTGGATCTCGGCCATCGACAGCAGCGCGCGCCGCACGCCGTCCCACATGTAGGGCGACATCGGATAGTCGAGCACGGGGGCGCCGTCGGCCGCGAGGGCCACGCTGCCGCCCGGCGAGTCGGCGTGAAAGCCGTCGCGCAGCAGTGCAAGCTGGGCGTGCACGTGCGGGAACTGCTGCATCATGTGCGTGTGGGCCGCGCCGAAGCCGGCCAGCGTGGTCGCCAGCAGCAGCGGGTGCAGCGGCGGCGCTTCGAGCTTGTAGCCGATGGCGCCGTCGATCGGCGCGGTGTGCAGGAAGTGGTCCGAATAGATCGACTGCGGCGCGCCGGCGTAGCCGTCGACGCGTTCCTTGAACAGCGCGCCCGACACCAGGGTCGGGTGCAGGAAGGTGCGCTTGCCGAGCAGACCGTGCGGGTCGGGCGCGCCGGAACGCAGCAGCAGCGCCGGAGAATTGATGGCGCCGCCGGCGACGACGAAGTGCTTTGCCCGCAGCGTGACGCGCTGACCGGTCGGCGCCAGGCCGTCGGCGTCGAGCGCGCTGCACAGCAGGTGGTCGACGGCGTCGCCCTTGAACACCAGCTTGTCGGCGCGCATGCGCGTGATCAGGGTCGCCTTGTGGTCCAGCGCCGACGGGATCGTCGTCACCAGCATCGATTGCTTGGCGTTGGTGGGGCAGCCCATGCCGCAATAGCCGAGGTTCCAGCAGCCGCGCACGTTGCGGCGGATGGCGCCGGTGGGGATGCCGAGCCGCTCGGCGCCGCGCCGCAGCAGGTCGTTGTTCTCGTTCGGCGGCGTCGCCCAGGGCGCGATGCCGAGCCGCTCTTCCATCTGTTCGAACGACGGCGCCAGCGCGGCGCTGGTGTAGTCGGCCAGGCCAAAATGCTTCTGCCAGTAGGCCAGCGTGGCGTCGGGCGTGCGAAAGCTCGACGTCCAGTTGACGGTGGTCGAGCCGCCCACGGTACGGCCCTGCAGGATGTTGATCGCCTTGTCGGCCGTCTTGCGCGCCGCCGACTCCTGGTACAGCGCGGGATAGGCCTCCGCCTCGCGCATCTTGAAGTGCTTGGACGACTTCAGCGCGCCCTCTTCGACGATCACCACCTTGAAACCGGCCAGCGCCAGGATCTCGGCGGTGACGCCGCCGCCGGCGCCGCTGCCGACGATGACGACGTCGGCCTCGATGGTGCGGGGCGCCTGCAGCGCGGCGCCGTCGATGACGTCCCAGCCGCGCGCGAGGCCGGCGTCGATGGGATCGGGGATCGGGCTGGTCATGTGCTTAACTCCTTGAGCGGGCCGGGGTAGCCGATGGCCGGCCACGCCGACGGGTCGGCATACCAGGCGCCGAGCACCAGGTCGTGCAGCGCGTGGTAGGCCACCTGCAGCATGCCGAGGCGGTGCAGGCGCCAGCTTTGCAGGAAGGCGGCCACCTGGTCGGCGCTGGCCTCGGCCCAGCTGAGCGGCACGCCGGCAAGAAAACGCCGCGCCGGCGCCAGCGCCAGCAGGCCGAACAAATCCTGGATCTCCTTTTGGGTGGCCAGCGGCAGGCCGAGGATGGCCTGCTGCACGCCGGCGGTGGCGCGCTCGATGGCGGCGCGGCGCGCGGCGCCGTCCGCCGGCAGGGCGCCGGCCAGCATCGCCGGCACGATGGCGTCGATGGCGGCGCGCGCCTCGCCGTCCATCACGAAGCGGCCGGGCGCGGCCGGGCCGCGCGCGAAGCGGTAGATGCCGCCGCCGGCAGCCAGCGCCAGCGCGCCCACGATACCTGCTTTCAGAAATCCCCTGCGTGATAACGCCATGTCGATCGTCTCATGCTGTTTTTTCCCAGTGTACGCCAAAGCAGCACGCCGGCGTCAGGGCAAAAATAGAGGCCGGGGTCTACCGTCTGGCCAGCTTGAGGATATGGCTGGCGATGCCGCGCAGGATATTCACCTCCTCCGTTTCCAGCTCGGTGCGGGCGAACAGGCGCTTGATGCGCGGCATCAGCTTTTTCGGGTTGTCGGCGTCGAGGAAGTCGATCGCCACCAGCGCCTGTTCGAGATGGACGTACATGCCGTCGACCTGGGCGCGGCTGGCGGCGTCGCCGTGAAAGCCGACCGGGCTGGCGGGAACGGCATCGGGCTCGGCGGCCACGCGGCACTCGTAGGCCAGCACCTGCGCCGCCTGCGCCAGGTTCAGCGACGAGTAGGCCGGGTTGGCGGGGATGTTGATCAGCACATTGCACTGCTCGACGATCTGGTTGGGCAGGCCGAAGCGCTCGTTGCCGAAAATGAGGGCGGTGCTCAGGGCGCCCTCGCCCGCCGTATGCGCGGCGACATGGCCGGCAAACGCACGCGGCGTCCACACCGGCGGCGAAAACTCGCGCAGCCGCGCCGACACCGCAGCGGCAAAGTTGCACCCTTCCAGCGCCGCGCCGATGTCGTCGACGATGCGCGCCCCTTCCAGCACATCCTGGGCGCCGCTGGCAAAGGCGATCGCTTCGGGGTCGGCCAGGGCGTCGGCAAAGCGCGGCCGGACCAGCACCAGGTCGGAAAAACCCATCGTCTTGATGGCGCGCGCCACTGCGCCGATGTTGCCGGCACGGCTAGTTTCCACCAGCACGAAGCGGAGGCGATTGAAAACAGAGATGTTGGTTTCGGGCTGGTTCATTTAAAATAGCGCTACCGCGCAGTTCGATCAGGTTGACAAGCAGGCCACTTGGCCCGCGATTTTACCCACTTTCGCCCCTGCCCCGCTCTTTAATTCACTCTTGCTCATTATCGTTCACGGCGCCCACTCGCGCGGTGGCGTTAGCGTTCTTACAACGGAAACTCATCATGCATCCAATGCTCAATACGGCGATCAAAGCCGCTCGCCGTGCCGCCACCGTGATCAACCGCGCCGCTTTCGACGTCGATCGCATCGCCATTACGGAAAAACAACACAACGACTTCGTCACCGACGTCGACCAGGCGGCCGAGCAGGCCATCGTCGAAACGCTGCTCAAGGCTTATCCGGACCATGCGATCCTGGCCGAAGAGTCCGGCGCTTCGGCCAACATGAACGACGAGAGTGAATTCGCGTGGATCATCGACCCGATCGATGGCACCACCAACTTCATGCACGGCTACCCCAACTATTGTGTCTCGATCGCGCTGCAGCAGCGCGGCATCATCACCCAGGCCGTCATCTACGACCCGGTGCGCAACGACCTGTATACCGCCAGCAAGGGTGCCGGCGCCTTTCTGAACGAAAAGCGCATCCGCGTCACCAAGCACGACCGCCTGGCCAACACCCTCATTTCGTCCGGCCACGGCGCCGGCCCGCGCGCGCTCGACGAATACCTGCGCATGTACCAGGTCGTGGCCGAGCGCTGCCAGGGCATCCGCAGCGCCGGATCGGCCGCGCTGGAGCTGGCCAACGTGGCCGCCGGCCGCAGCGACGGCTACTATGAAAAAGGCCTGAAGACCTGGGACATCGCCGCCGGCTCGCTGCTGGTGACGGAAGCGGGCGGCATTTGCGGCGAATTTTCCGGCGAATCGGCCTACCTGAACAAGGGCGACATCATCGCCGCCAGCCCGAAGGTGTTCGGCCAGATGATCACCTTGCTGTCGCCTTTCGCGTAATGGCGTAAAATACGGCCTGAGCATGGTCCGCCGGCGCACCGCATGAACCCCATGCGCGCCGCGGCTGCCCTCCCCGCCCGGCTCGACAAGCCGCGCATAAATTGCTATACTGCAACATCAAGCGGCACCGTATCCAGTGTGTTTGCCGCCTTGATTTTCTAATCCGATTGCCTGCCACTGGCGCCCCAAGTTGTGGCGACGGGCCGATCTCACCATAAAGTTACCATGTCCTTTTCCCAACTCGGCTTGTCCGATGCCATCGTTCGCGCTGTTACCGAACACGGCTACACTGTGCCGACCCCGATCCAGAGCCAGGCCATTCCCGCTGTGCTGGCCGGCGGCGACCTGCTCGCCGGCGCCCAGACCGGCACCGGCAAGACCGCCGGCTTCACGCTGCCGATCCTGAACCGCCTGTCGACCGACAAGATCGGCGCCGCCCTGACCAGCAAGACCTCGCCGCGCGTGGTGCGCGCGCTGATCCTGACGCCGACGCGCGAACTGGCCGCGCAGGTCGAGGAAAGCGTCCGCACGTACGGCAAGTACACCCAGCTCAATTCGACCGTCATCTTCGGCGGTGTCGGCATCAATCCGCAGATCAAGCAGCTCAAGCACGGCGTCGACATCCTGGTCGCCACCCCGGGCCGCTTGCTCGACCACATGGAACAGCGCACCGTCGATCTGTCGAAGGTCGAGATCCTGATCCTCGACGAAGCGGACCGCATGCTCGACATGGGTTTCATCCGCGACATCAAGAAAGTGCTGGCGGTGCTGCCGCCGAAGCGCCAGAACCTGCTGTTCTCGGCCACCTTCTCGGAAGAGATCAAGGCGCTCGCCGACGGCCTGCTCAACAAGCCGGCGATGATCGAAGTGGCGCGCCGCAATTCGACGGTGGAAGTGATCCTGCAAAAGATCCACCCGGTCGACCGCGACAAGAAGCACGCGATGCTGGCGCACCTGATCAAGACCAACAACTGGACCCAGGTGCTGGTGTTCATGCGCACCAAGCACGGCGCCAACAAGCTGGTCGAACAGCTCAACGGCGACGGCATCGGCGCGATGGCGATCCACGGCAACAAGAGCCAGTCGGCGCGCACCAAGGCGCTGTCCGAGTTCAAGGATGGCGCCCTGCAAGTGCTGGTGGCCACCGACATCGCCGCGCGCGGTATCGACATCGACCAGTTGCCGCACGTGGTCAACTACGACCTGCCGAACATTCCGGAAGACTATGTGCACCGGATCGGCCGTACCGGCCGCGCCGGCGCCACCGGCGAAGCGGTGTCGCTGGTCTGCGTGGACGAGCATGAAATGTTGAAAGACATCGAAAAGCTGATCAAGCAGACCTTGCCGCGCGAAGTCATTGCCGGCTTCGAGCCGGATCCGACGGCGCGCGCGCAGGCGATCCAGCTGCGCAGCGGCGCGCCTGGGCATGGCGGGCGCGGCGGGCGCTCCGGCGGCCAGGTCGTCAAGGTCGGTGGCGGCGGCGGGCGCAGCACGGCCAAGCCGCGCAGTGCCGGCGGTCCGGCCGCGCCAGGCGGCGGTGGCGGCGCGCGCGGACCACGTCCGGCGGCGCCACACCGCTCGGGCGGCCGCGGCCGCTAAGCAACACAAAAACCGGGTTCGCCCGGTTTTTTTTCGTCCGTACCCAATCATGTAGAACTTGACCCGAGAAAACTTTCCTGCTGCCGGGCCCGCTTCAAGACCAGCATCGGTTTGTTTTTTTACGCGTCGCCAACGTCGGCAAACCGCACTTTGGCCCAATCGAATGGTCCAACACAGCGTTTCGATGGAAGTCCAGCTTGCGCACACACCCGTGGAAGAAATTCGCGCGGGTCCGCGTGCCGCGCTAGCGCACTTGAGGGTGACGAAATGAAGGCTGGACGATCAACACTATGGAAGCGAGCGCAATGACCACGACGCCGGGCCCCGTTGAACGCAGCCATTCCGGACTTGCTCCGCACGACCCGAATGCCATGGAACAAATGAGGAATCGCCTCGAAATCGAATCGATGGCGCGTCAGTTGAACCGACCGGTTTCCGAGATCGCGGAACTGTATGCCAGCGTTCACGCCGACTTGAAGTCGCACGCCCAGGTGACCGATTACCTGCCGGTATTCGTCGCACGAAGGCTCCGCGCAACGCTGTCAAAGCATGGAGAGTCGTGATCGCGGATTGGTTTCCGTGCGATATAAAAGAGTCTCGTCCAGACGCCAATTTCCGGAGCGCTTCCTTAAGTGCCGATCCATGCTCCCGCCCAGACTGCGATGATCGTCAGCGCGAGCCCAGGTACGATGTGCGCTGCATAAGGGGTCCCTCCCGATTTGAAGGCAACGACCGCTTTCATCAGCGTATTGGTAGTGAGGCCCACGAGAACCGGACCTATTGCCTGGTCGATTGAAATTTTATTTGCAGCCGTCAGCGAAGCGGCCGATGCTGCAGTCGCATGAGCATCGATCAATCCGGTCACTGCAGCACCGAGCAACATGCCGCGCGCGCCCAACCAGGCGTTCAATCCTGCGGTCACAAGCACTATCAGGCCAATCAGGGCGGCAAACAGCGCGGCCGTTTTGAGATCGAAGGCGCGACCTACCTTGTCTTCCCGATGCTTGCCGCCGCTGGTTGGCACCTTTGTTATAAAGAAGAGTAGTCCATATCCGCCCGCCGCCACGCCGCCGAAGATCAACGGCAGCATCAGCGCAAGCAATAGCGAGGGTTGCACCATCCCAATGACAACTGCCATCTGAATCATCGTTGCAATCGACGAGAACAATGCCCCGGCGACGGCGCCACTGATGACGGATTCTTCTCGTGAAGCGCGCTCGCCCATCGAATAAATGGTGGCAGTGCTGGAAACAAAACCCGAAGCGAAGCCAGCAAGCGGCAGTCCATAGCGCGGCCCCAAAGAGCGCATGGCGACGTAACCGAAGGCACTGATCGCCATCACCAGGACAACCAGGCGTACAAGCGAGTGAGGATTGAGTGCATCGAGCGGCCCCATGTAACGGTCTGGAGCCAATGGCAGCACGATCAAGGCCATGGCCGAGAACAAGATAATGTCGCTCAATTCTTGCGCCGTGAGGACGTTGCGCACGAAATGATGGATCGCATTCCGCTCTGCCAGCAGCAGGGCAAGTGTAACGCCCACAGCGGCGGCCAAGACAGGCGTGTGGATCGCAAAACCGCCCAGCAAGCACGTCAGGAGCAGTGCAAACTCTGTCGTCAGCCCAGGATCCCGATCGTGTGTTCGATGGTACGCGACCAGTGCACCTGCTCCGACAATTAGCGCTGTCACCGCCGTTACCAATCCACCTCCGAGCAAGACGCTGACCGCACCTAGCATGGCCGAGACGGAAAAGGTTCGAATGCCAGCCGCATTTCGCGACGGACTCGTATCTTTGCGGCGTTCACGCTCCGCACCGACCAGAAGGCCAATACCAAGTGCGACGCTGAGACCTAGCAACGTAGGCTGGTCCGTCAGAATTTGAATTTTTGTTCTCCCCTCTTACAGAATGGATCAGTAGACAGATCGTACTTTCACCGATTCGTGCGCCCACAGCGCTCGTAAGTTCCCCCCTCAGGTGTGACAAGTCGCTGCCACAATATATCCAGTATTTTCATTTTTACGCCCTTTCAATAGAAAGTACCCTCAAAAAAACGTCCAATCGGTTTTAAGACCGAAAACCACTACTTGGTCGAGTCAAAGCGCGGGTGAAGTTCACGTTAGCGGGCGGGGAGAAAAAAAGCAAAACGTGGCACTGCGACCACCAATCGATAGACTTTAATTGCAGAATGTTCCGACGGTCCTGAGAGTCCTTTCGCGGGCTGCTGTAATGTTGGCATTGCGTTTTATCAACAGGTCTTGCCTCGCCAACGTATCAAGTTCAACGGCAACTTGCGATTCAGCAGGCCTTCGACAGCAACGCAGTGGGAGGCTGTTGGTTTCTCGGTGCGGTCCCAGCTTGTCAACATGTGCATCCGACTGTCCTGTGATCGACACCACTGCGGTACTGGCGACGTTGCGTTCATCCGTTGAGGAGATTACTATGGTCGATACACTCATTTTATTGCGGGGAAGAGATGGCTCTTTCAAAAAATATACCTCCTGTTGCGGCGAAGCCCTCTGCTGCAAGCAAAACGGCGGCGCCCGTTCGGCGACGCACGGCGAGCGCTGCCTCTGCCGCACTCAAGGAAAAGCAGGCAGCGGTCGTCACGACGACTGAAAAGGTCCGGAAAAAGGAGAAGCGCGTCCGCTCCAGTTTCAGCTTGTCCGAAAGCCAATTTTCGTTACTGGCAGAACTAAAGGCGCGCTGCGCGAACTTTGGCATCAATCCCAAGAAGAGCGAACTGATTGCCGCTGGCCTGCAATTGCTTAAAGGTTTGCAGGATACCGCCTTGGAAGCGTCAGTCTTGCCGTGCTTAAGATCCGACAGAGAAGTTGCGAAGAGCAAAAAATCCAAGAAATAGCAGGCAGGCTCATTTCGGCGTTTTATTCCTATTTTCGACGTACGATTTTTTCGCTTGGCGCGAACGGTGCGAGTGAGCGCGTTGTCCAAGACTGCGTAATCCCATTCCCCACCGGGTTTTGAATCAACCGGATTGCCCGCTCTTTTTGGCACGCCGGGAACAAAATTTCCTGAACAGTAATTGCGGCAGCAGGCTCCAGGGTCCGGCGGGCATCATTTTGCCCGCCAATTCGTTGATATGGCGAACCAGAAGATACTACAAGCACGCGTGACAACGCGCGCCGCGCTGGCAGCTCGTGCAGCGCGTCGTATCGAGAAGCTGCGAACCGCCGCGCTCGAACTCGAAGCGCGTCATGCGGAAGCACTTGCCGCGACAGCGCCGGCGATGAACAAGAGCGCGCGCAATCTGGTTCACTATCTTGCGGTCCGTGCCCATGATATTCGCGGCCTGCAATCCGACTTGGCGCGACTTGGCCTCAGTTCGCTCGGGCGCATGGAGGCCCATGCCATGGCCTCGCTCGACATGGTTACCGAATTGCTTTCCATGATACGCGGCCTTGCGCCCGCTGAGCCGCCGGCACTGGCCCCGGCAAGCATGAACAGCGGCACTGCCATGCTTGCACGGCACTCCGCTGCGATCCTTGGCCCCGCGCCGGGTGAGCACAAGACCCGCATCATGGTAACCATGCCCTCGGAAGCGGCGGATGATCCCGGCGTGATTCGCGACCTTCTGGCGCAGGGTATGCAAATCATGCGCATCAATTGCGCTCATGACAATCGCGAAGCGTGGGCGCGTATGGTGCTGCATTTGCGCCGTGCCGAAAAACGCTTGGGCCGCCGCTGCAAGGTGTGTTTTGATGTGGCTGGCCCCAAATTGCGGACCGGTCCGATCGAACCCGGTATCGGCGTCATCAAGTGGAAACCGCGCCGAGATCTGCTTGGACGGGTGATCGAGCCGGCAGTGGTACAGTTGACGACGGCAACCATCGGACAACTGCCAGGGCAATGGTCAATTGCCGGCGCCGGTGCATTGACCGCAACGGCGCGGATCGGTGACGCTGTGGAGCTTGTCGACGCGCGTGGCAAACACCGACGGCTCAAGATCGTCCAGGTTTCAGCCGATGCGTGCACCTGCCATGCCGATACAACCGCGTATGTGACCACTGGCATCGAACTACTGCTGCGCCGTGGCAAGCGTGATGGCAAGGATGAGAGTGGGGAATTTGCCGCCGCGCCCGCAAACGATATTGCTCAAACCCGGCGATCGGATTGAAGTTGCCGGCGATAATTGTCCCGGCCGCCCCGCACGGTTCGATAAATCCGGGACTTTGCTGGAACGCGCGACCGTCAGCTGCATGCTGCCCGAGGTATTCAACCGAGTAAAGGCGGGCGAACGCATTTTCTTCGATGACGGTCGAATTGGCGGCGTGATAGGTCACGTCGGCCACGGTCGCATGCGCGTTGAAATTGTCAGCGCGATCGGAGGCGCGGCCAAACTAGGAAGCGAAAAAGGCATCAACCTTCCCGATACCGACTTGCGCCTGCCTGCGTTGACCGCCAAGGATCGCGATGATCTCGATTTCGTGGTGCAGCACGCGGACATGATCGCACTGTCGTTTGTCCAACGCGCCAGCGACGTCGAAGATCTGATCTCTGAACTGGAAAGACGCCTTGCGCTACACATTGGCATCGTTCTCAAGATCGAGACCAAGCGGGGTTTCAGTCACTTGCCGAGCCTGCTCCTGGCCGCCATGCGTCATCCCTTGGTCGCGGTCATGGTGGCACGCGGCGACCTTGGCGTCGAGGTTGGTTTCGAGCGCCTGTCTGAAGTTCAGGAAGAAATCCTGTGGCTGTGTGAAGCCGCCCATGTCCCAGTAATTTGGGCCACTCAGGTGCTCGAATCGCTGGCCCAGGAAGGAATGTCCTCGCGTGCAGAAGTGACTGATGCAGCCATGGCTGGTCGAGCCGAATGTGTGATGCTCAACAAGGGGCCATTTATTCGCGAAGCGCTGTCTTTCCTCGGGGGTGTACTCCATCGCATGCAGGCCCATCAGAACAAGAAGATGTCGACGTTTCGTCGGCTACGGGTGTCGCGCATGGAGCGTTGACCCCGGGCTTATAAACACAGGAAAAACCGGGTTCGCCCGGTTTTTTTCGCCCGCGTCTCCAGGGTAGCGGTCGTCGTCGCGAATGCGGGGACCCAATTCTGCTGAACAGACGCGACCTATGCTATCTCCAACACAACGCATGCAAATGGGGGCCCCGCGTGCGCGATTTTGAAGGGGTGAACAAATTACTTGACTACGCAAGCACTTCGATAGATACTTGCTTCATCAAGCATTTTTATCGAGGACCGCCGCAATGATTACTTCATCCCCCACTCCCGCCACCGACTTTTGCCTGCGCATGGCGCGTGCCCACGCGACGCTGATTCGCCGCTTCGACAGCGCCCTCGGCAGCGTGCACGGCATCAGCTTCGGCGACTTCCAGCTGCTCGACCAGCTAAGCTGCGCCGCCGACGGCCGCCTGCGCCGCGTCGACCTGGCCGACTGCCTCGGCGTGACCGCGTCCGGCGTCACCCGCGCCCTGCTGCCGCTGGAAAAAATCGGCCTGGTCGCGCGCGAAGCCGATCCGCGCGACGCCCGCGTCGGCTACGCCGCCATCACGCCGGCCGGCAAGACGCTGCTGGCCGACGCCACCGTCACCGTCGACCACGTCAGCGGCGAACTGCTGCAGGGCGTCGCCGCCGAGTCGCTGCAGAACCTGTCCACCGTCCTCGGCCAGCTGGCCGGCGGCACCGCATCCTGACCATCAAGGAGCCTGCATGAACACCGCCACCCCGGCCCGCGCCGCCCTGCTGCGCAACACCAACTTCCGCTGGATGATGGCCGGCGGCGTCATCTCGATGCTGGGCGACCAGTTCACCATCATCGCCCTGCCCTGGCTGGTGTTGCAGATGACCCACGATCCGCTCACGCTGGGCCTGGTCATCGCCGTGATGGGCGTGCCGCGCGCCATCTTCATCCTGGTCGGCGGCGCCCTGGTGGACCGCTATTCGCCGAAAAACGTGCTGATGCTCACCAAATACGCCAACGCCATCCTGCTCGCCGTGCTCGCCGCACTGGTGCTCAGCCACCAGGTGACGATGCCGCTGGTGTATGCCCTGGCGCTGGGTATCGGCCTGGCCTCGGCCTTCAGCATTCCCTCCGGTTCGTCGATGCTGCCCAACGTCGTCGCCCCCGAGCACCTGCAGATGGCCAACGGCATGATGATGAGCACCCGGGTGCTGACCTCGCTGGCCGGGCCCTTGCTGGCCGGCCTGCTGATCGCCTTTGCCGGCCACGGCGCCGGCGCCGCGGCCGACATGCGCGGCCTGGGCATCGCCTTCGCTTTCGACGCCGCCAGCTTCGCCGTCACCATCTGGACGCTGCAGATGGTGCGCCTGCACGCCGGCGCCGTGCGCTCGGCGGCGCAGCCGGTCTTGAAAGCCGTCGCCGGCGGCATCGCCATGGTCTGGCGCGACGCCGAGATGCGCGCCTGCTTCATTTACTGGGGCGTGATTTCGCTGGTGGTCGGCGGCGCCATGCAGGTGGCCATGCCGGTGCTGGTCAACACGCGCCTGGGCGGCGCCGACGCGCTCGGGCTGATCATGGCCGCCCATGGCGCCGGCGCCCTGCTGGGCATGACGGCCTCCTCGATCAGGAGCGACCTGCGCATCGGCACGCTCGGCACCACCTTGCTGGCCTCGGACGCGCTGGCCGGGGTGCTGCTGATGCTGATGCAAGGCGTCGGCGCCGCCTGGCAGGCAGCCGCGCTGATGCTCGCGCTCGGCCTGCTGTCGGGTTTCATGCAGGTGGCGGTGCTGACCTGGATCCAGCGCCGCGTGCCGCGCGAGATGCTGGGCCGCACGATGAGCATCTTCATGTTCATCCTGCTGGGACTGGCGCCGCTGGCGGCCTCGCTGACCGGCTGGATCATGCAGCACGTGACGCTGGCGCAGCTGTTCGCCGGTGCCGGCGCATTCCTGCTGGCAGGCGCCGCGCTGGCGTTCGCGCTCACGCCGATGCGCGTGATGAACGATCCGAAATCGGCTACGATACCGGGTTCTCCGCCTCCCCCTTGACATCATCATGCCGAAATTTGCAGCCAACCTCTCCATGATGTTTGGCGAAACCAGCTTTCTCGACCGCTTCGCCGGCGCCCGCGCGGCCGGCTTCGACGCGGTCGAGTTCCTGTTCCCGTATGCCTTCGAGCCGGAGCAGATCGCCAAGCGGCTCGCCCGCCACCAGTTGCACCTGGTGCAGTTCAACCTGCCGGCCGGCGACTGGGCCGCCGGCGAGCGCGGCATCGCCTGCGATCCGCGCCGCATCGCCGAATTCGAGGACAGCGTCGCGCAGGCGCTCGATTATGCCGACGAGCTCGGAGTGCGCCAGCTCCATTGCATGGCCGGCAAGATCCCGCCCAACGTGCCGCGCGAACGCGCCCACGAGGTCTACACGGCCAACCTGAAGTTTGCCGCCGGCGCCTGCCGCGCGCAAGACCTGCGCCTGCTGATCGAGCCGATCAACACCTACGACATGCCCGGCTACTTCCTCACCGGCAGCGCGCAGGCGCTGGCCATCATCGACGAGGTCGGCGCCGACAACCTGCTGTTGCAGTATGACGTTTATCACATGCAGCGCATGGAGGGCGAGCTGGCCAACACCATCCGCGCCAACCTGGCGCGCATCGGCCATATCCAGGTCGCCGACAATCCCGGCCGCCACCAACCCGGCACCGGCGAAATCAATTATCATTTCCTCTTCGGGCTCCTTGATGAGCTCGGCTACCCAGGCTGGGTCGGCTGCGAGTACATCCCTACCGGCGAGACCGGCGCCAGCCTGGATTGGCGCCAACCATGGCAACCAACATCACAACAATAAGAGACACACCATGATCGAAGGCCTGCGCACCGTCGTTTATCCCGTCGCCGACATCGCCGACGCCACCGCCTGGTACAAGCGCGTGCTCGAGCGCGAGCCGTATTTCCAAGAGCCGTTCTACGTCGGCTTCGAGGTCGGCGGCTTCGAGCTGGGCCTGATCCCGGACGGCGCCCCCGGCGCGGCCGGCGCCACCGCTTACTGGGGCACGCCCGATATCGTCGCTGAAGTGGCCCGCATCGTCGCCCTCGGCGCCAGCATCGACAGCGCGGTGGCCGACGTCGGCGGCGGCATCCGCACCGCCACCCTGCTCGACCCGTACGGCAACCAGTTCGGCGTCATCGAAAACCCGCACTTCGACCACACCAAGGTCCGCTGAACTTGACATCAAGCAAGATGCACTGGGGATAGACAGGCAAGATGTCTCCTTCCGGCTCGCCCTCGCGCGCGTTCAGAAAGGGTCCCATGACTGCCCGTCACCGCCTGATCTCCTGCTTGTTCCTCGCCTGGTGCCTGCTGCTGGGCGGCTGCGCCACCACCAACGTCAGCTTGCAGGAAGTGCGCGAATTTGCCGACCAGTCGGCCAAGCTGGGCGCCTACGCCGAGCTGTCGACGCGCTTTCGCGACACCTACGCGCGCGAGCAGCTGTACTTGCCGCCGGCGGCCGAAAAGCTGGGCCGCGAAACCGACGCCAAGCGGCGCGCCGTGTACGACGACTTCGTCAGCGCGCAAAAAGCGGTGGTGCTCTACATGCAGACGCTGAGCTTGCTGGCGGGCGACGCCCGCTACGACCTCAGCGACAAGCTCGACGACCTCGGCAACGGCATCAAGGCCAACGCCGACAGCCCCCTCGACCAGCGCCACGCGACCGCCTACACCGGCCTGACGCGCCTGTTGACGCGCGCCATCGCCTCCGGCTACCAGGGCCGCAGCGTCGAGACGATGGTGCGCGACGGCGACCGCGACCTGCAGACGCTGCTCGACGCCATGCTGACGCTGACGCGCTTCTATGCCAAGACCCACGAGAACGAGAAAAAAACCATCCTCGGCATCTTCGACATCGAAATTCCGTTCGCCACCCAGCCCAAGGACCGCATGCTGGTGACGCTGGCCAAGGTGCATTACCTCAACAAGGCGTCCGAATACAAGATCATGGACAAGCGTTACGAACTGGCGGTGCAAGGACTGACCAAGGTCGCCCAGGGCCACCGGAAGATGCGCGAGAATCTGTCGGCGCTGCACGGCGGCGAGATCCGCAACATCCTCGCCAGCTACGTGCGCGACCTGCAGATGATCCGCAGCGGCCTGGCCAGCAATTAATTTACACTGAGTTCACACTGACGGAGACGGGCGATGGGCAACGACACCGAGCAAAACGGCCTGGCCAGCGTGGGACAGGTCGAGGCGCTGGCGGACCAGCTGTCGGCCTGCGCCGACCAGATCCATGCGCGCGTGATGAAGGACATTAAGGCGCACACCGGCCCCTTCACCGACGAGCAGCAGGCCACCGCGCGCGCGCTGCTCGACGACGAGTTGCTGCTGCGCCAGCGCGCCAACAGCCTGTACGCCGATGCCGCCACCTTCGTCGTCAAGACGCTCGGCAGGCCGCAGCAGCACGTGATCGAACTGACGGTGCAGGCGGCCGAGAAAATCCGCAAGATCGCGCTGATCGGCGACGTCGTCGGCCTGGTCGGCGGCCTGCTGTCGCTGGCCGGCGCCGCCGCCACCGGCCAGGCCGCGCCTATCCTCGCCGCGCTCGACAAGATCCACACCCAGGTCAGGAAGGTGCAGGCCGAACTGCCGAAAAAGCCGCCCGCCAAGCCCGCCTGAGCCCGCCCGCCGCGCCGTAGCGTGCGCCCATGGTCATCCGCCCGCGATCGCGCTACACTTGTGACAGCACAGTCACCGCCGGAGAGGCACCCCCGATGAACGGCCTTGAACAGGGGCAACTCGCGCTCCTGAAATCGATGCTCGAACAGCGCCTGACGGCCTTGTCCGGCCACGCGCTGGCCGACCATCCGGGCGCGCGCGACCTCGCGGTACAGGAAGTGGAAACCTCCCCCGCCGACAAGGCGACGGTGCGGCTGCTCAACGACCTCGCGCTCGAGGCCGCCGGCCACAATGCCGCGCAAATGCTGATCCTCAAGCGCGCGCTCGCCAAGTTCGACGACGGCAGCTATGGCGAATGCGAGGAATGCGGCAACCCGATCGGTTTTTCTCGCCTGCAGGCAAGGCCCGAAGCGCGCCTGTGCATCACCTGCCAGACGCGCGCCGAAAAGCGCCACGCGGCGCCGTAGCGGGCGCCTCAGCTCATGTGCTGGCCGCCGTTGATGGCGATGTTGGCGCCGGTAATGAACGCCGCCTCCTCCGACGCCAGGTAAGCCACCAGCGCCGCGACCTCGTCCGGTTCGCCGAGCCGGCCGACCGGGATCTGCGGCAGCACTTTCGATGCCAGTATCTCGGCCGGCACCTTCATCACCATCTTCGTGCGCAGGTAACCGGGCGAGACCGAGTTGACCGTGATGCCATGGCGCGCAACCTCCAGCGCCAGCGCCTTGGTAAAACCGTGCATGCCGGCCTTGGCGGCGGCGTAGTTGGCCTGGCCGAAGGCGCCCTGCTGCGCGTTGACCGACGAAATGTTGATGATGCGGCCCCAGCGCTGCGCCATCATCGGCGCCACCGCGTGGCGGCTGATGTTGAAAACACTGTCGAGGTTGGTGCTCAGCACGCTGTGCCAGTCGGCCGGCGTCATCTTGCGCAGGCTGGCATCGCGGGTGATGCCGGCGTTATTGACCAGCAGGTCGAGCCGGCCCATGTCGGCCAGCAGCGCGCCCATCATCGCCTCGGTGGCGCCACCGTCGGCGACGTCGACCTTGTAGGCGGTGACGCGGCAGCCTTCGTCGCGCTGGGCGGCGAGCCAGCCTTCCGGACTCGGATTGCCCGGCGAGTAAGTCGTCGCCACCCGAAAGCCGGCCCCGTCGAGGCGCCGGCACAAGGCCGTGCCGAGCCCGCCCATGCCCCCTGTCACCAGTGCTACCCTGAGCTTGTCCATTGTCCGCCCCCAATAGTTGTCCGTTCACACCGCGGCCGGCGTGAACGGACAAGTCTAGGAGGCTCATGCATGGCAACCTTGATACAGATCAAGGGCGATGCTAAGAAGTAAATTGTGCAGCCGGCGCGGCGGCCGGCCTGCGGTCAGGCGATGATGGCCGGCGTGCTCAGCGGGTCGAAATCGACCCAGTCGCCGTCGACGATGCTGCCTTCGGCGCGCTCGATGTGGTGGGCGCCGAGGTCGCGCAGCACTTCGAGCACGCGCTGTTCCTGGCCGGCTTCATCGATGGCGACAGCCAGCAGCATGCCCGGCTTTCTCGGCTCGGCGTAGTTCTCGCCGCCCTCTTCCGACTCGCCCGTTTCCTTCATCTTGTGGAAACTGTACAGCGAACCGACGTGGGCGCCGACCAGGCCGCCGACGATCGGGCCGACCGGTCCCGTCACCATCGAAGTGGCCGCGCCGATCGCCAGGCCCAGCGCGCCGCCGGCGGCGGTGCCTTCGAGCACGCCGACCGGGGTTTCCTTGGCGCCGGGCGACTGGATGTTGTCGCCGCCGATGGGCGTCATGTCATGCTGACCGGGCTGGTTGACGAAGAAAGCGCTGATGCGCTCGTCGCGAAAGCCCGCGCCGACCAGCTCGCTGCGCGCGCGATCGATTTCTTCCTGGAGTTGAAAATGGCCTGCAATGATCGTCGACATGCTGTATTCCTCCTGCATTAATGGTAAGGCAAGCATGCGCCACTCCGGCGCGCCCCTCTGTACGCCAGCGTACCTAGCGCGCCGATCGTCTCAACGCCACTGCCCATAGTGTGCCTCCGTGGCCGGCGCGGGGCCGTCCTGCCACTCGCGCGGGTCGACCCGGTAGTATTTGCCGAACTCGGCGAACAGGGCCGGATGGCGCTCGGCGAGCTGATACGGCTGCTCGAAGAAGGTCTCGGTGGCGACGGCAAAGAACTCGGCCGGGCTGGTCGCGCCGTAATGGTCGAGCACGCTGTGCTGGCGGTAGATGGCGTCGTTGCGCAGGTCGGCGAAATCGCGCGAGAGCACCTCCGCCCACTGGCGGTAGCGCGCCACGCTGCCGAGGTAGGGAGCGCCGTTGGTGCTGCCCGACTCGCTGTCGAGCTGGTGCGCGAACTCGTGCAGCACGACGTTCTGGCCGTCGGTCCAGTCATCGGCGCCGCGCCGCACATGGTCCCACGCCAGCACCACGCGGCCGTCGCCCCACGATTCGCCCAGCAGATCCTGGCGCGTTTCCGTCACCACCCCCGCTTCGTCGATTTCCTTGCGCGGCACCAGGAAGGCGCTCGGATAGACCAGCACCGTGTCGAGTCCCGGGTAGACCCGGCTGGGCCGGTTCAGCAGCAGCAGGCAGGCCTGGCCGGCGATGGTCACGCGCATGTCGTCGTCGACCTCCAGGCCTTCGCAGCCGACAAACTTCTTCTGGTGCAGGAACTGCAGCACCCGCTGCCGCAACTGGTCCTGTAGCGATGCCTGCATGCGCTCGTAGACGGGGATGTTGCGCCGCAAGATGTCGACCAGGTGCGCCGGCAGGCCGCGCCGCAGCACGCGCTGCAGCCGCCAGCGCGGCGCCAGCAGCGCCGCTACCACGGCCAGCACGATGACGATGCTGACGATCAGCGCTTGCATGGACTGCTGGGGCGCGCGGGCGCGGTCGGTGACATGGCTTGCCTTTCTGTGAGCAATACGTGAACGTTACACGCGGCAGGCCGCGGCCCGCCACACTCGCAGCAAGTGGGGATCGTTATGCTATTTTCAATCCGCAGCGGCAATCGGAACGCGCAAACGTCAACGCCGCACCCTGGGGTGCGGCGAAGCATTGCAGCGTCGGGCCGGACAGGGCCGGTCCGGGGGAAGCGACTTAAGCGTGGTCCTTGTTGGCCGACGGCGCCGCGCCGAACAGGGCCGCTACCAGCGGGTCGCGCGCCACCGGGCTGCGGTTGACGCGGATCGCGTAATGGGTATCGTCGGCGAGGATGTGGAAATGGCGGCCGGTGCCCGCCATGCTCTGCTCGCGCAGGCCCGGACGCTCCTTGCGCGGGGCGGCGCCTTCGCGCTTCGGCTGCACGATGGCGGCCAGGAACGCCTTGACGCGGTCAGGGTCGGGCGAAATCTGGTAAACCGCCTTGCCGAGGTAAGTAGCGGTGCCTTCGATATAGCGCGCCAGTTCGATGACGCCCGCTTCACGCAGGTCGCGGATATATTTGCGGGCGCCGGACGGCGAAAACTTCAGGAACCAGGCGATTTCGTCGGCCAGCATCTCGTGGGTCGACAGTTCGCCGATCAGTTTCTGCATGTTTTCGATGCGCCGCTGGGTGGCCGAGGTCGAGCGCACGCGCTCGATCGGCGCCATCGAGATCGGGGCGCGTTCGGCCGGCTGTGGCGCAACGCGCTCGATCAGTGCCGAATTGCCGGAATTGTGCATTGCGCCCAGGTCGCCTTGCGCTGCGTTGTGGTGTGTCGGTGCATGCATTTTCGAGTACTCCATGGAAAAGAGATAGTCATTTGGTCCGGATCGCGTCGTTTGTGTAGTTTGACCAGCACAACAACATTGCGGTTCCCCTTAGCTTGCAACCAGATTGCCTGTGCCATGGACAGTGGTCTGTGCGCCATCGAACATTTCCTGTCATTCATTTTGCAAAGGCGAAAAACAACGCGAATCGGCGACTCTACTGTGCGTTGCCGTACAGATCGCCGGTAAATACTTCAATATGCTGGGTCCGTTCGCGTCAGAATGCGCGCGCATTAAAACAGATGTCATCACTCCTAAAGGATCCACCATGAAAACCACCCTGCTCGTAGCAATGCTCGCCATCATCGGCCTGACCGCATGCGAAAAAACCACCGTCAACCCACCGGCAACGACCACCGTCGTCACCCCGACCGTTGAAACCCCAGTTGCCGTTCCTGGCCCAGCCGGCGCGCCTGGCGCAACCGGTGCAACCGGCACCGACGGCGCAACCGGCACTACCGGCGCAACCGGCACTACCGGCGCCCCTGGCACCGATGGCGCCAAAGGCGACACCGGCAAGACCGGCGACACCGTGATCGTCGTGCCAGAAAAGCACTAAATCAAGTCTGGATCGGGACGCTTGCGTCCCGGCCTGTACGAACAGATCGCGCCCCGGCGAACCGCAAGGTTTCGCCGGGGCGCTTTTTGTTGGGGCTATGCCATCGTTAAGTGGGGGTCGCCGCCGCGCAATCGGACATCCCCGACTTCACGCGCCCATCGGCATTTTTCTCGCCCGCGCCGCAATTGGATTAGACTTGTGCCTTTGAATCATTGCTTCTATTTAACTCAATGCGCAAACGCCTGCTCCTGCTCTCCCCGCTGCTGTCCTTGTTGCCGCTGTGCGCCAGCGCCGGCCCGGCCGGCTCCGACGTGCTGGTCGACTTCCTCGCCATTCCCGGCAGCGCGGGCTTGGGCGCCATCGAGCGGCTGGCCTATTCGCCCTACCGCGACGGCGCCGTCCGGCGCGACCTGGTGCCCCTCTACATGTATGAAGGCAAGCAGGTCTACCTGCACGCCACCCGTGCCGGCTGGAAACTGAGCGAACGCGCCGAGCATGACCTCGAGGTATTCGTCGATTACCGCTTCGAAGGCTTCCCGGTCGAACAGCCGCCGGCCATCCTGCAGGGCATGGCCAGGCGCACCTCCGGGATCGACATCGGCATCGCCTACCGCAAGCGCAAGAGCTGGGGCAACCTCGACGTCGAGATATTGCACGATGCCAACAATGCCAGCCATGGCACCGAGGCGCGGCTCGGCTACAGTGTCGACCTGCAGAACGGCAGATTGCACCTGCGCCCGAGCGTGGCGGTGGCGCGCCGCAACGCCAACCTGAACAACTATTACTACGGCGTGCGCGCCAGCGAGGCGCGTGCCGACCGCCCCGCCTACCTGCCCGGCAGCGGCTACGACTGGACCGCCAGCCTGTTCGGCTACTATGAAGTGAGCCAGCGCTGGCGCCTGCTGGGCGGCGTCGGCGTCACCCGCCTCGCCGGGGCCGTGCGCAACAGCCCGATCGTCGACGACAAGCTGCAGCCGAACGCGATGGTGGGCGCGGCCTACGATTTCGGCAGCCACAAGCCGTATTCGGAACCGGGCCTGCCGCTGCACCTGAAGATCTACGGCGGCCGGGCCACCGAATGCAATTTCCTGCCGGCGGCGACCTTCCGCTGCGGCTCGACCCGCACGCCGGACGACACCCGCATCTGGGGCGTCGACGTCGGCCGGCCGCTCGTCGAGCGCGTCAACGGCTGGCCGCTCGACTTCGTCGCCTATCTCGGCCTGCAGCTGCATGACGAACGCGGGCGCGCGCCCGACGGCCTGCAGCTCAATGCCCAGATCAAGGCATACTATTACGGCTTTCCGTGGAGCGCGGCGGTGCGCACCCGGGTCGGCTTCGGCGCCGGTTTCTCGATGGCGCAGCGGGTGCCGCTGGTGGAACTGCAGGACCAGGCGCGGCGCGGACGCGACACCTCGCGCTTCCTCAATTACCTCGATCCTTCGCTCGACGTCAGCGTGGGCGACCTGGTCGGTTCGAAGCGGCTGCGCGAAACCTACCTCGGCATCGGCATCTCGCACCGCTCCGGCATTTTCGGCGCCTCCCAGATCCTGGGCAACATCAACGGTGGCTCGAACTATCTATATGCCTATCTCGAGTCGAAAATCTAGTCCTTTTCACGCATGTCGTGGCGACGACGCGACATGCCAGCCCACCGGGGTTCAACTCACCGACGCGCGGAACTAGTGATCTTAATCTTCGTCCAACATCTCCGATGGCCGAAGCACAATTTCTCTATTTAACGTTACGGGAGTTTTCTGTGAACAATTCAAAAAAAGTGGCCCTGGCAGCCGCGATGCTCTGCTATGCCGGCATAAGCCTGGCACAAGAAATCAATCCCTCCTGGTACATCCAGCCCAGCGTGGTCGGCGTCAAGCCCGACCGCGATTTCGGGGTCGACGATCGTGACTGGGGCGGCGGCCTGAAGTTCGGCAAGCCGATTTCGCCGCTGTGGGACGTGCAGATCGGCGCCACCCACGTGCGCGCCGAAAGCGGCGCCAACAATTACAAGCAGACCCTTCTTGGCGTCGATGCCCTGCTGATGCTGTCGCGCAAAAACTTCCGTCCTTACGTGCTGTTCGGCGTCGGCGCCGAGCGCGACAAGGTGGACAACCCGCTGCGCCACC
Organism: Burkholderiales bacterium; assembly: GCA_038248405.1. Taxonomy (GTDB): domain Bacteria; phylum Pseudomonadota; class Gammaproteobacteria; order Burkholderiales; family Burkholderiaceae_D; genus JAFCUW01. The sequence continues at coordinate 45,050 of JBBRXM010000006.1, read as the reverse complement.
GCAGCGCGACCTCGCCCTATCTCACCGCCGGCCTCGGTTTCCAGCTCGGCCTGTCCGAGCAGTGGGCGATGCAAGCCGACATCCGCACGGTGCGCGGGCGTCTCGACACCGACGATTTCGGTTTCCGGCGCAGCAACAACAAGTACCTGATGATCGGCTTCAATTACGCCTTCAACAAGCCGGCGCCGCCGCCACCGCCACCGCAGCCCGCGCCGCCGCCGGTTGTCGAGCAGCCGGCGCCGCCACCGGAGCCACCGGCACCGCCGCCACCGCCGCCGCCGCGCTTCGAAAAAGTGACGCTGTCGGCGACCGAGCTGTTCGGCTTCGACAGCGCCACGCTGACCATGCCGCAGCCCAAGCTCGACGACATCGCCGCCGCGCTGCAGGCCGACCCCACCATTACCGACGTCGACGTGGTCGGCTACGCCGATCGCCTGGGGGCGAAAAAATACAACCAGCGGCTGTCGGAGCGGCGCGCCAATGCGGTACGCGACTACCTCGTCTCGAAAGGCGTCGACGGCAAGCGCCTGAAGGCGTATGGCAAAGGCAGCGCCAATCCGGTGGTCGAATGCCACCAGAAAAAGCGGGCGGAGCTGATCAAGTGCCTGGAGCCGAACCGGCGTGTCGAAGTGGAACAGATCACCGTCGAGAAGCGCGTACAATAAGCGCAATGTTGGCAACTTGACCGGACATGGGCCCTGCGGGGCCCATTCGCATTTGGAGAGCGCAATGGATATCAAACAATGGGTCCCTTTTTCGGGACGTGTGCTGCACGTATTGCGCTGCGCGGTGACTGAATGGTTCGATCATCGCGACGCCAGCCGCGGCGCGGCGCTGGCGTTCTACACGCTGTTCTCGATGGCGCCGATCCTGGTGCTGGTGATCGCGGTGGCCGGTTTCTTTTATGGTGCCGACGCCGCCCAGGGCCAGCTGCTGGGCCAGTTGCGCGGGCTGATGGGCGAAAAAGGCGCCGAAGCGATCCAGCTGGTGCTGGCCGGTGCGCGCAATCACGACAGTGGGTTGCGCGCCACCATCATCGCCACCGTGCTGCTGCTGTTCGGCGCCACCAGCGTCTTTGCCGAGCTCAAGGACAGCCTCGACGAAATCTGGGGCGTGCCCAAGCCGACCGGCTCGACCTGGTGGGACATCGTGCGCACGCGCCTGCTCTCGTTCGGCCTGATTTTGGTGCTCGGCTTCCTGCTGATGGTGTCGCTGGTGGTCAGCGCGGCGCTGGCGATCCTGGAGAACTATGTCGGCGGGCTGTGGAAGGATGCAACGGTGGTGCTTGGCTGGATTGCCTGGCTGATCAGCTTCAGCGTGATCGCGGTGCTGTTCGGCGTCATCTACAAGCTGCTGCCGCGGATCAAGCTGTCATGGCGCGACGTCACCATCGGCGCGTTCGGCACGGCGGCCATGTTCGAGCTGGGCAAATACATCATCGGCTTATATATCGGCAACAGCGGCGTGGCCAACAGTTTCGGTGCGGCCGGTTCGACCATCGCGATGCTGCTGTGGGTGTACTACTCGGCGCAGATTTTCTTCCTGGGCGCCGAATTCGCCCGCCAGTACGCGCTGCAGCTGGGCAGCCTGCGCCACAAGCCGGCCGAAGAGACCGGCGCCGGCAACGAAGGCGCGGTGCGCACCGGCTCCGCCTGATCCCGACCTCACCTGCAACACACCGCTGGTGTCAGGTCTGACATTCGGACAAACCACTGCGAAATTGCCCGATAGTCAGAACTGACGCCGGCGAAATGTCCGAATGTCAGACCTGACACCAGTGTTATGACACCAGTGTTAGCCGCGTTAAATGGCGGCGCCGTTTCCGGAGCCGCCTTTTCACCTTGCCCAAGGGCTACCGCCCGAAGAATTATTCGCCCAGCAGCTCGGCTAGCACTTCCATGCCTCCGACCCGTTCGGCGATTACCTTGACGATCACCACCACCGGCACGCCCGGCAGCAAGCCCAGACGCCGCACAGCCAGCCCCAGAACAGCACGCTGACGAACACGGCCGCTGGATTCATACAACACACCGCTGGTGTCAGGTCTGACATTCGGACAAACCGCCGCGAAATTGCCCGAACGTCAGAACTGACGCTGGCGAAATGTCCGAATGTCAGACCTGACACCAGTGTTACCCGCGTTAAAAAGGCGGCGCCGTTTCCGGCGCCGCCTTTTTACCTTGCCCATGGGCTACCATCCGAAGAATTATTCGCCCAGCAGCTCGGCCAGCACTTCCATGCCTTCGACCCGCTCGGCGATGACCTTGACGATCACCACCACCGGCACGCCCAGCAGCAAGCCCCAGACGCCCCACAGCCAGCCCCAGAACAGCAGGCTGACGAACACAGCCGCCGGATTCATGCGCGCGATGCGCCCCGTCATCCAGGTGGCGACAACGGTGCCGACCAGCGTGGCGATCGCCAGCGAAGCGCCGGCCACCAGCAGCACCATGCGCAGCTGTTCGAACTGCATGAAGGCGACGGCGCCGGTAGCGGCCGTGATCAGCAGCGGCCCGAAGTACGGCATGATGTGCATCAGGCCGGCAAAGATGGCCCAGGCGCCGGCGTTTTCCAGCCCGATCGCCGACAGTGCCAGCCACATCAGCAAGGCCAGCAGCACGTTGGTGACCAGCAGCATGAACATATAGGCCTGGATCGACGTGTTGATGTCGTCGAGGATGTGCACCGTGACTTTCTTGCGCGTCAGCGAAGGCCCGGTCAGCTTGACCAGCTTGCGCTTGAAGGTGTCGCCGGCCAGCAGCAGGAAGAACACCAGGAACACCACCATCGTGGCCTGGCTGACGAAGGTTGCCACGCCGACCGAGCCGGCCAGCACCCAGTCCATCACCTTGAAGCCGCTGCCGGCCGCGGCCGCAGCCGCCGGCAGCGTCCGGCGCACAGCGGCGCGCGAGGCGTCGCCGACGTTGGCGGTGGCGCGCTCGATCTCGCTGGCGGCGGCCTGCATCTGCTGGATCGTGCTCGGCTGGCCGGTGGCGTTGTCGGTCATCAGCTTGGTGATCTTGTGCGTGATCGCCGGCAGTTCATCGACAATGTTGAGGATCTCGCCCTGCACCCGGTACAGCACGCCGGCCATCACGGCCAGGATGGCGACGGTGACGAGGGTGGCGCCGACGGCGCGCTTGATGTGCCAGCGCTCGAGCCACTGCACGACCGGACTGAGCGTGTAGGCGATGAAGACGCCCAGCAACAGCGGCACGAAAAATTTTTGGGACCACTGCAACGCCCACACGAAGGCGACCGTGGCGAGCACGGACAGCGCCATGCCGCGTGCGTTCACGTGCAGGGGAATTTTGAAGGAATGACCCGGTGAGCCGGTGTCGCCGTCGGCCAGCGGAGGGCCGGATGAAACAGCGGCAGCTTGTTCGGTGGCAGGCGGCAGGGTTGGATCTGCAAGCTTCATTGGAGACTTTACAAAAAAATCGCCGCCCACATGGCCAGCCCCGCAACGGGGCCGGCGCGGACGGACAGTTACTTAACGCGGACGTCGTTCTTGACCGATACTACACCCTTGACACCGCGGGCGATTTCGGCGGCGCGCTGGGCATCCTGTGGCTGGGCCACGAAGCCGGACAGCTGAACGTCGCCCTTGAAGGTCTCGACGTTGATCTCGGTCGCTTTCAGAGTCGGCTCATTGAAGATCGACGCTTTCACCTTGGCGGTGATGACGGTATCGTCGATGAATTCGCCGGTGCCTTCCTTGTTCGGGGTCGAGGCGCAACCGGCCAGGGTGGCGACGAGGGAAGCGGCAAACAGCATGCTGGCGAAGCGGCGTGGGAATTTCATGATGGACTCCTTGGTGGGTGAAAAAAATCGGGGGATCTTGCTTATTTGCCGAACTGGGTCTTGGCGGACGCGACACAGCTGTCCTTGGCCGCGCCGGCGAACGCATCGCACCTTTCCAGTTCGACCTTGTATTGGGCGGCGCGTTTGTCGTCGCGCGCATCGGTGCGCGCTTCGATGGCGCGCTTGTCGGCCTTGGCGTCGGCCTTGGCGGCGATCAGCGTGGCCTTGGCCTGGCTGAGGCAGACATCGCGGTCGTTGCCGGTGACGGCGCCGCACTTGGCGCGGTCGAGGTCGTAATTGGCCGAGGCGATGTGCACGCGCGACGAGGTGTACGCCTTCAGCGTGTTCTTGTAATAGGCGCCCGCCTCTTCCTCGGCACGCACGCGCACCGCCTTCGCTTCGGCCACGCAGACATCCTTCGGATTGCCGGTGATCGCATCGCACTGGGCGCGCGCCGCCTTGTAGGCGGCGGTGGCGCTGTCCTTGGCCTGGGTGTATGCCGCTTTCGCTTCGGCAGTGGCGGCGCCGGCGCTGGCGCTGCAGGCAAGGGCGACGGTAGCGAGCACGACGGCGTGGCGGATGTTGAGGCGTTGTTTCATATCAGGCTCTCCAGGTGGAAAATACGGTTGATTACCGTTTTACGTGGATTGCCTGCACCCTTCTGTACGCTGGCGAACACAGCTATTTTTATTTTACCATCGCTCCCTTTTTACAACGGCACCGTCACCGGGGGAACATCCAAATCCCTACTTTTGAGTGCGGCACCGCACAGACCCGGAAAATGTTGCTGACTATCCTAACCCTACACATTTGCCAGGAGAACAACATGAAATCGACCCAAACCATTGCCGCACTGATCGTCGCCAGCACCGCACTGCTCAGTGGCTGCGCCAGCACCACCACCTCGACCCCTTACGGCTACAACAACAACGCCGGCTACAACAACAACGTCGCTTCCGGCTACGGCACCATCGACTCGATCCAGGTCGTACGCGGCTCGGGCGGCACCAGCGGTAGCGGCGCCGTCGTCGGCGGCCTGGTCGGCGCGCTGGTCGGTAACCAGGTCGGCAGCGGCTCGGGCCGTACCGCCGCTACCGTCGCCGGTGCAGTCGGCGGCGCCGTCGTCGGCAACAGCGTCGAAGCGAACCGCAATGCCAATGGCCAGGACATGTACCAGATCAATATCCGCATGGACAACGGCGAATACCGCAGCATCACCCAGGACAGCGTCTATGACCTGCGCGTGGGCAACCGCGTGCGCATGGTTGACGGCCGCGTGTATCGCTATTAATCGCAGTGCGTAGTTCGTAGTTAGTTGTTACGTATCGGGCGCGCCCAAGGGGTGCGCCAGTTCCCGCCCGGGAAAATTACAAATCTTAAAAGAGGAGCTCCCCATGGGAACCATACTGTTAGTCGTACTCGTCCTGATCCTGATCGGCGTCCTGCCAACCTGGGGCCACAGCCGCAACTGGGGCTACGGCCCGACCGGCATCACCGGCCTGATCGTGCTGGTGCTGATCATCATGCTCATCACCGGTCGACTGTAACAACCAGAGCCGGCCATGCGCCGGCTTTTTTCATCCAGCACGCCGCACCCATTTCATTCGCTTAATAACAACAACAGGAGCTGACATGATTCTGCCCGTACATCCTTCCTTGCGCGCCCTCGCCGGCGCCTGCGCCCTGCTCGCCGCCGTCGGCGCCCACGCCCAGTCGGCCCCCGAGTCGAGCGACGCCAACGTGCCGCCCGCCACTGCCCAGAAGCAGGCGCGCGAGATCGCCCGCGGCGACCCGGCGCGCTGGTTCCGCGAGGACGCTACCGCCGCCCAGCGCCTGCGCACCCTGCAAAAGGAAATTGCCGCCGGCCTGCAGGAAGCCCAGGGCGCCTGCCGCAAGCTGGCCGCCGCCGAACGTGCCGGCTGCATGAAGGAAGCGCGCGCCACCTACCAGCAGGAAATGGCCGGCGCCCGCGCCCAGGTGATGAACGAACGCTAGTCGGCCTGGCGGCTGCCTTCGTCGTGGCTGGGCAATTCGTGCACAACGACGGCGGTATCCTCGGCGTAGATATTGAGCCAGCCGGCATGCTTGAGTGCGCGCAGCGCGTCGCGGTAGCCCTGGTCCCAGCGCCACTCGATCGAGCCCTTTGAAAAATTGACGTCCTTGGCCGCCATGTGCCAGTCGCGCCCGGCGTACGGCAGGCGCACGATGTGCAGCGTCGACTCGCCGCCCAGCGCGGCGATGCGGGCGCGGTCATCCTCGCCCTGCTCGCCCGGCGGCAGGCGCGCGTACAAGTCGCGCAGCCTTTGCTGCATGCCGTGGAACATGATGTAGTCGTCGATATGGCGCTGCGAACGCGACGCGTAGGTGACGTCCTTCTGGCGCGTGCTCACTTCATCCATCGTCACCGGTTCTTCGCCGTGGGCGCTCCACAGGTCGACCATGAAGCACAGGGTGTCGCCCTGCGGCAGTTCCTTCAGCACCGACTCGAGCGGCGTGTTCGAGTAAAGCCCGCCGTCCCAGTACAGCTCGCCGTCGATGCGCACCGGCGCGAACGCCGGCGGCAGGCTGCCGCTGGCACGCACATGGTCGGCGCAAAGGTCGCCGTTGGCGCTGTCGAAGTGCACCAGTTCGCCGGTGGTGACCTTGATGGCGTTGACGGTCAGGCGGATCCCGCCCTGCTCGTTCAGATAGGGGAAATCGACCAGTTGCTCGAGCGTGCTGCGCAGCGGCGTGGTGTCGTAGAACGAGGCATGCTCGGACGGCACCCGCATCCCCAGCGGGAACATGCTGCCGTAGCGGGGACTGAAAAAACCCGGCACCCCGCGCGCGATGGTGTCCATCGTGTTCATCATGATATTGCTGCGGCGCTGCTCGTCGGTGACGTGCGCCATGTCGACGCTGTCGGGATGGGCGACCCGGTCCCAGAACGCCTTGACGCGCTGCAGCCGGTTGCCCTCGCGGTTGCCGGCGATCAGGGCGGCATTGATGGCGCCGATCGAGGTGCCGACGATCCAGTCCGGCACCAGGTCGTGCTCGTGCAGCGCCTGGTAGACGCCGGCCTGGTAGGCGCCGAGCGCGCCGCCGCCCTGCAGCACCAGCACGATGGGCAACTTTTCCGGATTGAGTGCATTACGCGCTTTCATGGCATCCCGTTCACGGCACGGCAGGGCGCCGCGCTGGTTAAAAAAAACGGCGCCGAATCTTGCGATTGCGACGCCGCTCAAGCCCCACCATATTTGCTGCCCCCGGTCGTTTGCCGGGCGCGATTGCCGCGGACCGCGTTGCCGCTGGCCGCATTGATCAGTACGCAGCCGGCCGCCGGCGGCGCTGCTGCAGGTACCAGCCGATGCCGCTAATGATCACCGCCGACGCCAGGCCGGCCGTGCCTGCCTTGCGGTTGCGCAGGATGCGGACGAGCGTCATGACGATCGGCGCCAGCGTCGCCACGCTGGCCCCGGTCGGCTGCAGCAGGCCGTCGACGCGCGAGCGGATCGCCCAGGTGGCGTGGTCGACCGCCGAATGGAACAGCGCTTCGGGCCGCGCCGCCTGCTTGACCTGCGCCTTGGCGTGCACCACGCCGACGCGGTAGAACTCGCCTTCGCGGATCAGCTCGGCCTTGCGCTGCTGCCGGGAGTCTTTCGACTCCGTCACTTCTACAGTTTGTGATTCCATGCACCCTCCGATGTCGTTGCCGCTTACAGCAGCATGTCGCGGTCGTTCTTGAGTTCTTTCATCGTCTCGGGGAAAGCCAGCTTGCCCTGCTTGAGCATGGCCAGGCCCTTGGACACGAGGATCGCCGTAATGGCGAGGAACACGAGGAACATCACCAGCAGGATCTTCCAGCCCATCGATTCCCAGGCCAGCGCCACCACCATGGCGGTGCCGTAGGCGATGGCGAACCAGATGGCCAGCACCGCGCCGGCGAACAGCCCGACCAGCTCGATGGCGTGGTTGCGTACTTCCGACAGCTCGATGGCTGCCAGCTCCACGCGCGAAACGACCAGGCCCAGCACGTTCTTCGCCAGGCCGGCCACACCACTCATCAGGCCGGGGCCATGCACAACAGTTTCAGCTTTTTCCATGGCTATCCCCGGCTGTGGTTACTTGCGGCCCAGGATCACGCCAAGCAGCAGGCCGACGCTCGCCGCAGCGGCGATCGTGCGCCATGGGTTGTCCTTGACATAGACATCGGCGCTCTGGGCCAGTTCCTTGCCCTTGACGAGCGCCTGGCCTTGCACCTGGCTGGCCTTGCCCATTGCGGTGTCGAGCAGCGCCATGCCGCGCCCGCGCAGTTCGTCGGCTTTTTCGCCCGTCAGGGCGGCCGCTGCCGTCAGCAGGGTCTGGGCATCCTTGACCAGCGTCTTGACGTCGGCCTGGGCATTGTTGAAGGCGCCGTTGACGGTGTCGGCAGCTGCATTGCGGGTATTGTCTAACATGATGAACTCCTGTTGGTGGGTGAAAAATAGGTCAAAAAAACGGTGTTATTGCGGCAGCAGGTCGTGCATGTCGTCGGCGTGCTCTTCTTCGACCGCCATGATGCGCGCCAGCAGGTCGCGCGTGGTCGGATCCTTGTCGCCGATCGCCGCGATCATCTGACGGTACGATTCGATCGCCACGCGCTCGGCGATCAGGTTGGCGCGCACCATCGCCCCGACATTGTCGGAGTCGTCGTATTCGGCGTGGCTGCGGGCGGTCAGCGTGGCCGGATTGAAGTTCGGCGAGCCGTTGAGCTGGACGATGCGCTCGGCCAGCCAGTCGGCATGCTCTTGTTCCTGCTGCGCGTGCTCGAGGAACTCGGCCTTGGCCTGGCCGTTGCCGGGGCCGCTGACGGTGTAGTAGTGGCGCTTGTAGCGCAGGATGCACACCAGCTCGGTCGCGAGCGCGTCGTTGAGCATGGCAATGACCGCCTCGCGGTCGGCCTGGTAGCCGTCGGTGACGGCGCCGTCGTCCAGGTTGGCTGCCGCTGCGCGGATGGCCGCCACGTCGAAGCCGTGGGCCAGGGGCGTTTTCTTATCTTCCATAATAATTTCCTCGTTCAATTACAGTGATTCGATGACATTAACGGCGCGGCGGGATCGCCACGCCTTCGTTCGACAGCACGATCTCGACGCGACGGTTCAGCTGGCGATCGCCCGCTGACACGTTGCCGGCCACCGGATAGGCCTCGCCATAACCGCGCATCGCCACGCGTTCGCGCGCAATGCCCATGCCGGTCAGCGCACTGGCCACCGCCGCGGCGCGCCGCTCGGACAGCTCCTGGTTGTGGGCGGCGGTGCCGGTACTGTCGGTAAACCCTTCGACCAGCACGGTGCGGTTCGGGTTCTGATTGAGGACGTCGGCCAGCTTGCGCACGGTGTTCATGCCTTCCGGCGTCAGGTTGGCCTGGTTGGTGCCGAACAGCACGTCGCCGATCGTGATGATCATGCCGCGTTCGGTCTTCTTGGCCTGCAGGTCGGCCATCTGCGCTTCGAGCTGGGCCGCGCGCGCCTGGGCTTCGCGGGTCTGCGCTTCGGCGCTCTGGGCGGCGCGGGTGGCGTCGTTGGCCTGGGCCTGGGCCGATTGCGCATCCATCTTGGCGCGTTCGGCTTCCATGCGGGCACGGTCGGCGTCCATCTTGGCGCGGTCGGCCTCGGCGGTGCGCGCCTGCAGGCGCAGCTGGTCGCGCTGGCGGCCGGCATTGGCGATGTCCGCTTCGGCCGCCTTCTGGCTGGCGACCTGCTGGGCGGTGGCGATCTTCTGCTTGGCCAGGTAGGCCAGCTGGTCGACGCGGGTCAGGCTCTCGCGCTTGGCGGCGGCGGCGTTGGCGGCGTCGAGCGCATCGCTGGCCTGCTTGAATTCGAGCGGCGCAAAGCTCGACACCTGCGGATTGTTGTTGGCGGCGATGAATTCACCGCGCGCCTGCTCCAGCGTCGAGGTGGTGGTCGGCGTGCTGCTGCAGGCGGCCAGCATCACGGCGCTGGCGAGGACGGTGGCTTTGAGAAATTTTGCGTTCATTTGTATGCTTCCTTTTTTATCGGCGCTGCGCGCCCGGTGTCGACGTCCGCTGTGGCGAACGGTTTATTTGGCGCGCTCGACTTCATCGCGCAGCACGCGCAGGTCGGCGTCGAGGGCGTTGGCGGCGGCGTTCGCCTTGGCCGAATTGGCCTTGCTCTGTGCCAGCTTGGCATCGGCCTGGGCTTCGGTGGCCAGCGTGCGGGCCAGCGTGTAGTCCTTGGCGGCGAGCGCTTCGTTGGCGCGCATCATCTTGGCGCGCGCAGCGGTGATCTCGGCCGGTGCCAGGTCGGCCGCGCCGGCACTGACGGCGTTGTCGACGGCATTGCGGGAAACGGCGACGTCGGCGGTGGCCGGCGCCTTCTGCGAGGTGCCGCAGGCCGCCAGCGACAGCAGCGCACCTGCGCATAACACTTTGAACAGCTGGTTGGTCTTGGTTTGCTCGGTCATTGGGGTCTCTCCGTTGGGTAATAATTGATCTCGTGCTAACGTTATATGCTGATTCTTTGTCAAGCTCAGTTCGCTGACGCACATAGTAATGTTTCCGGCTGCCGGAGACTGGGTGCGGCACCGCACATCATCGCGTTGTCTTTTGCGCTACTGTACGCCCTTCTACCCCGAATACTATAAAAGGATCGTCATGCCCGACCGCCCAGAGCCCAGCAGCGTCCCGCCCGCCACGCGCCCTCCCTCGCGCACGACGAAGGTCGTGCTGACGGTGATCGGCCTGCTCGTGGCGATCCCGGCGATCGCCCTCGTCATCGTCCTCAACTACGACTGGAACAAGGCGCGCCCCTGGCTTAACGCCAAGGCCAGCGAAGCGATGGGGCGGCCGTTCGCCATCAACGGCGACCTCTCGCTGAAGTGGGAAAAACCGGCCGCCGTCATCGCCGGGCGCGACGCCACCTGGCGCGACCACATCCCGTGGCCGCACCTGATCGCCAACGACGTCCACGTCAGCAACCCGGCCGGCATGCCGGCGCGCGACACCGCCAGCGTCAGCCAGCTGTCGTTTTCGCTCAATCCGTTTTCGCTGCTGCACAAGACCATTGCCATTCCGGTGCTGCGCTTCGCCGCGCCCAAGGTCGACCTGCTGCGCAATGCCGACGGCGCCAACAACTGGACGTTCCAGCGCGACGAGAAAAAGTCGCCATGGAAGCTCGACCTGGAGCGGGTGGTATTTACCAAGGGCGTGATCCACGTCGCCGACGCCGTCCAGAAGGCCGACGTCACCGTCGACGTCGACACGCTCGATACCGATCGCACCTACGGCATCAGCTGGAAACTGCACGGCAGCTACAACGGCGCTCCGGTCAGCGGCGGCGGCAAGGCCGGCGCGGTGCTGTCGCTGAAGGACCAGAGCACGCCCTACCCGGTGCAGGCCGATTTCCGCCAGGGCGCCACCCGCGTCAGCCTGGAAGGGACCGTCACCCGGCCGGCCAGGCTGGCGGCGGTCGACGTCAAGCTCAAGCTGGCCGGCGCCAGCATGGCGCGCCTGTACGAAGTGACCGGCGTGCTGCTGCCGGAAACGCCCGCCTTCAGCACCGAAGGCCGGCTGATCGGCACGCTCGACGACAAGAGCAGCCGCTGGACCTACGACAAGTTCAAGGGCAAGGTCGGCAGCAGCGACCTGAACGGGCGGCTCGAATTCCAGAGCGGCGAGCCGCGCGGCATGTTAAGCGGCGCGGTGGTGTCGCACCAGCTCAATTTCGCCGACCTGGGGCCCCTCATCGGCGCCGACAGCAACGCCAGCAAGGCCGCGCGCGGCGTCGCCCAAGTGCAGCCGGCCGGCAAAATGCTGCCGGTGGAAACCTTCCGCACCGAGCGCTGGAAGACGGTCGACGCCGACGTCAGGTACAGCGCCGACCGCATCGTGCGCGAGAAACAATTGCCGATCAGCAAGCTGTCCACCCATCTGGTCCTGAAGGCCGGCGTGATGACCCTCAATCCGCTGAATTTCACCATGGCTGGCGGCAACATGGTGTCCAACATCAAGCTCGACGGCAGTGGCCGCGAGGGCAAAGACGCCATCAAGGCCACCGCCAAGGTCACCGCGCGCCACCTGAAGCTCAAGGAACTGTTCCCGACCATCGACAAGATGCAGGCGACGGTGGGTGAAGTCAACGGCGACGCCCAGCTCTCGGCCACCGGCAATTCGGTGGCGACCTTGCTGGCCGGCGCCAACGGCGAAGTCAAGACGCTGATCAACGAGGGCTCGGTGAGCAAGTTGCTGCTCGAAGAGATGGGTCTGAACATCGGCAACATCGTGCTCACCAAGCTGTTCGGCGACAAGCCGGTGCAGCTCAACTGCATGGCCACCGACTTCGCCGTCACCAACGGCCTGATGCAAACGCGCGTATTTGTCGTCGACACCGACGAAGCGGTGATCACCGCCGATGGCACCGTCAACCTGTCGAACGAACAGCTGGCCCTGACGATGCGCCCGCAGACCAAGAGCCTGCGCATCTTCTCGCTGCGCGCGCCGCTGCACCTGCGCGGCACCTTCAGCAATCCCGACGTCAGCGTCGACAAGGGCGTGCTGGCGCTGAAGGCCGGCGGCGCGGTGGCGCTGGCGACGGTGGCGGCGCCGATCGCCGCCCTGCTGCCGCTGATCAATACCGGGCCCGGCGAAAACAGCGCCTGCGGCAGCCTGCTGGCGGCCGCCCGCGTCAAGCCGGTGGCGCCCCCTCCCGCCGCGCACGCCAGGCGCTAGGCGTCGTTCCCCGGGGGACTGTCTCGTTCGCAACACTGTGTGCGTTGCCGAACAGACCGCCCCCCAGGCAGGCTCTACTCTATGGTCTATCGGCACAGGCGAAGCACGCCCAGCCGCAACCAAGAACAACAATCCCTTACTAAGGACCTCACATGAAAAACCTGAAAATCGCCAGCACCCTGATCGCCGCACTGATGCTGTCGACCGTCGTCGGCTGCGCGTCGACCTCGACCGAAAAACACGAGACCCCAGGCCAGTACATCGACGACGCCGCCATCACCACCGGCGTCAAGGCAGCCATCCTGAATGCGCCATCGCTGAAAGTTTCCGAAGTCAACGTCGAAACCTACAAGGGCGTCGTCCAGCTGAGCGGCTTCGTCAGCTCGGCAGAAAACATCGCGACCGCCGCTTCGGTAGCGCGTTCGGTTAAAGGCGTGAAATCGGTCAAGAACGACCTGCGCCTGAAGTAATTCAAAAAGCAATAGCAGTTACCCCCCACCCAAGGAGATACACATGAAAACCATCAAACAATTCGTCGTAAGCGCTTCGCTGATCACCATGGCCCTCGGCCTGGCTGGCTGCGCCGGCATGTCGAACCAGGACAAGAACACCGCCATCGGCGCTGGCGCCGGTGCGGTTGTCGGCGGCGTGCTGACCGGCGGCAGCCCGGTCGGCACCGTTGGCGGCGCAGCAGTCGGCGGCGTGATCGGCAACCAGATCAAGACCACCAAGTAATCCCCGCAGCATGCTGTGCGAACGCCCCGCTCGACGGGGCGTTTTGCGTTGGCGCCCAATAAGACACCCCTGTGCGGGCAAACCGTAGTATTGTGGCGATAGTACATATTTTCGTGAACATTTTTTACATTGTTTCTCCTGTTTGCAGCAACTGAGCTGGCGACCTGCCACGCGCCCAAGCGGCGCCGATGGGCGTAAAGTAGACCGGGGAACTCCCGGGCAAGGTCAAAAGCACATGCCAAACGACGCCAAGGGTGCTGCAAGCCAGCCTGTCAACGCACCAGCGCTGCCGGCGCTGCAAGCGCTGCCGGCGCTGCAAGCGCTGCACGAACAGGAAGTGGCGGTGTTGCGCGCCACCGTCCGCCAGTTGCAGGCCATGCTCGACGCCCACGCCACCGAGAGTGAGAAATCGGTCGGCTTCGCCACGCTGGTCGAGCAGCTGCAGGAAGCGAACCAACACCTGGTGCTGGCCACCTTCGGCGCCCAGGACCGCCAGGCAGCGGCCGAAGCGGCCAACCTGCGCCAGACCGAATTTCTTTCGATGCTGGCGCACGAGTTGCGCAATCCCCTGCAGCCGATGGCCATGGCCAACGACCTGCTCGCCAGCATTACCGACCTGCATCCCACCATCGCCAGCGTGCACGGGGTCTACAGCCGCCAGGTGAGCCACATGGTGCGGCTGGTCGACGACCTGCTCGATGCGTCGCGGGTCAGTTCCGGCAAGATTACCTTGCAGCTGGCGCCGGTGCTGCTGTCGGACATCATCGATGACGCCGTCGAAACCAGCCGTCCGGGCATCGAGCGCCGCTTCCAGCAGCTGCAGGTGCGCCTGCCCGCCGCCCCGCTCGTCATCGAGGGCGACCTGGTCAGGCTGGCGCAGGTATTTTCCAACCTGCTCATCAATGCCAGCAAGTTCACGCACGAATACGGCCACCTGCAAATCGATGCCAAGCGCGTCGGCAACACGGTCGAAGTGGCCATCAGCGACGACGGCGCCGGTATCCAGCCCGAGCTGCAGCCCTTCATCTTCGACCTGTTTACGCAAGGCTTCCGCTCGCTCGAACGGGCCCAGGGAGGCCTGGGCATCGGCCTGTCGCTGGTGCGCACCATCAGCCAGATGCATGGCGGCAGCGTCAGCGTCAGCAGTGCCGGCAGCGCCCAGGGCAGCACCTTCACCGTCACCCTGCCCTTGTCGCACCGCAGCGAGCAGCGCAACAGCGCGGCCACCGCGGCCGCGCCCGCCACCCCGTGCAAGATCCTGCTGATCGAGGACAACCTGGACGGCAACGACGTGCTGACCATGGTGCTCGAACGCGACGGCCACAGCGTGACCAGCTGTTTCGACGGCCCCAGCGGCTTGCGCGCCGGCCTGTCGCAGTCGTACGACGTAGTGCTGTGCGACATCGGCCTGCCCGGCATGGACGGCTACCAGGTGGTGTCGGCGCTGCGCGCCGCGCTCGAGACGCCGCTGCCGTGCTTCATCGCCACCACCGGCTACAGCGGCTCCGACCAGCCCGACCGCGCCAGCGAGGCCGGGTTCGACCACTACCTGGTCAAGCCGGTCAGCTTGCCGGCGCTCACCGCTATCATTGCCGCCCATTCGACGCAGCTGCGCATTCCGTCGCTGCGGCGGGGCGATCGCGCCCAGTCACCCAAGAAATACTGAACGATGGCCACCACCGACCAACAGCGACACACCATGATCGGGCATGCCGTGCGGCGCCTGCCCGACGCCGACGCCGATACCGACCTGCGGCTGTGGGAAAGCCTGGCCAGCACGCTGCGCACCATCATCGGCGAGCGCGGCTTCGACTCGCTGTACGCGCGCAGCCTGCACCGCGCCGGCGCCGACTATCCCTGGCTGGCGCCGCAGGCGCAGGCCGGCGGTACCGCTTTCCAGCTGCTGACGCTGCAGCTGAAGGGGCAGCCGCCAGCCGAGGCCGAGGCCGCCAGCGCGGCGCTGCTGAACATCTTCATCGACACACTGATCATACTAATTGGCGAACTCTTGACTGACAGCATCCTGCGCAAGGCATGGGGTGACGACGTCGTGAATCAAGCTGGACAGGAGCACCGAACATGAACAAAGTGAGTATCCAACGATTGGCCACCGGCGTCCCCGGGCTGGACGAACTGCTCGGCGGCGGCGTGCCCGAGTTTTCGTTCAACCTGCTGGCCGGCACGCCCGGCAGCGGCAAGACCACGATGGCGCACCAGATCATGTTTTCGCTGGCCAACCCGCAGCGGCGCGCGCTGTTTTTCACCGTGCTGGGCGAACCGCCGCTGAAGATGCTGCGCTACCAGCAGCAGTTCCCGTTTTTCGACGCCAGCAAGATCAACGACTCGATCCGCTTCGTCAACCTCGCCGCCGACCTGCTCGACGGCGACTTCAACCGGGTGCTGGCGCGCATCGAGGAGGAAGTGCAGGCGTTCGCGCCCAGCCTCGTGTTCGTCGACTCGTTCCGTTCGGTGGTGCAGTCGGCCAAGGTGATGGACGCCGCCGCCAGCGGCCTGCAGCATTTCGTCCAGCAGCTCGGCATGCAGATGACCAGCTGGCTGGCCACCACCTTCCTGATCGGCGAATACCTGGCGCCGGAAGCCGAGTCGAGCCCGGTGTTTACCGTCGCCGACGGCATCGTGTGGCTGTCGCAGCAGATCCACCGCGACGCGCTGGTGCGCAAGATCCAGGTCGTCAAGATGCGCGGCCAGGCGCAAAGCCTGGGTGTCCACACTTTCCGCATCTGCGACAGCGGCCTGGAAATATTCCCGCGCGCGGTGCTCAAGCCGGTGGCGGCACAACACCAGATCGCGCCGAACGCGCGCCTGTCGCTGGGCGTGCCGGAGCTCGACCAGATGATGGGCGGCGGCTTGCCGGTTGGCTACTCGATGCTGCTGGTAGGCCCGTCCGGATCCGGCAAGACCGTGCTGGCGACGCAGTTCCTGGCCGAAGGCGTGCGGCTGGGCGAACCGGGCGTGGTGGCCGCATTCGAAAAAAGCCCGAACCAGTTGATGAGCCACCATCTCAACGCGCTCATTGCCGGCGGCCAGGTCGGCGTCATCAACACCCGCACGCTCGACCTGTCGCTCGACGAAATCCTGCACGACATGGTAGCGATGATCAAGCGCATGAAGGCGCGTCGGGTGGTGATCGATTCGGTGTCCGGTTTCGAGATGGCGCTGGCGTCGATGTTCCGCGAGGATTTCCGCGAGTCGCTGTACCGGCTGGTGGCCACGCTCACCGAAATGGGGGTCACCGTGATCCTGACGGCCGAAGTCGAAGACCGCTACTCGGAACTGCGTTTCAGCTCCTACGGCAACGCCTTCCTGACCGACGCCATCGTCATGCAGCGCTACATCGAACTGAACGGCAAGCTGCGGCGCGTGACCTCGGTGGTGAAAGTGCGCGGCAGCGCCCACAGCGACGAGTTCCGCTTCTACGACATCAACGAACGCGGCATCCGCATCGGCGAAGGCCTCGGCGCCTACCAGGGCATCCTGGCCGGCAGCCCGACGCTGGCCTGAAAAGCGAGCCTGCGCCCGGGCGCCTCGCGGCCGGCGCGCGGGTGCTCAGACGAAGGCGGTCGACAGCGCGACTTCGCCCGCTTCCTTGACGATCTCGTAGCACTTGCAGGACGCCGCGGCCAGCCCGGCCAGATCGAGGATCTCGATGTTGCCGCGGCTGTAGATGATCAGCCCCTGCTGTTGCAGCGCGCTGGCCGCCTTGGTCACGCCGACCCGCCGCACGCCCAGCGCATGCGCCAGAAATTCGTGGGTCAGGTGGAATTTGTCGGACTGCAGGCGGTCGCGCGTGATCAACAGCGAGCGCGCCAGCCGCGCCTCGAGCACGTGGAAGCGGCTGCACACGGCGATCTGCACCGCCTGCGCCAGCAAGGTATCCGTATAGCGGTACAGCACCCGCTGCAACGACGGGTTGCGCGAGAATTCGGCGCGGAAGGCGGCGCTGTCCATGCGGCTGGCACTGCCGGCGCGCTGCACCACCGCGCGCACCTGCGCCACTTCGTGGCCGAGGGCGACGGTGGCGCCGAGCACGCCTTCGCGCCCGACCAGGCCCACCTCCAGCGTCATGCGCCCTTCGGCCACGCCGAGCAGCGATACCAGGCTGTCATGCGGGAAATAGATATGCCGGATCGGATCGCCCGGCTCGCACAACACCTCGCCGACCTCGACCTGCACCTGCTCGAGCAAGGCAGCGATGCGGGCAAAGTCGTTGTCGGGCAGTGCGCCCAACAGCCAGTTGCGGTGCTTCTCGGCGGCCTCGTCGGCAGCGGCGAACCTCACGGGGCCGGCGCGGCTCGGTTGCGTGTGTTGAAACATATTTCTCGTCGGGTGGCGATCGTTGGGAGAAACCATTTGTCAAATGGAACGCGATTACATTTACAAACAATTTGAATCAGCGTAACGGCTATAAACGTGAAAGTATGTACGGTGACGCACGGAACACTGCCATGTTCACAGGGAGAATGGCGCCATCAGCGGACCGAGTGGCAGGTCTGCCTGGCGCCGGGATTGCCCGGCGACGACAACAAACACAAACCAAAAGGAACACCGTATGAACACTCCCCTCACCCACCAGGCCACGTCCAGGCATCACCCGATGATGATCATCGCGGCCGTCGCCATCATCCTGTTCTGCCTGGCCGGCACTGCCGCCATCATGGGCTGGATCCCGTCTTCGATCGGCGGCACGCCGTCCAATCGCGGCGACCTGACCGAATCGGACCGCCTCGCCCTCGCCTCGCAGATGCAGGCGCCGGCGCCGCTGGCCGCATTGCCACAGCAGCTGCCGGCTGAACCGGTCCAGCAGTTCCAGCGCGCCCCCGCGCCGACCCCGCAAAACTATGCGCCGGCTTCGAACTATGCGCCCGAGCCGGCCGCGCCGCCAGCTCGCCGCCCGGTCCAGCTTGCCGCTGCGGCGCCCGCCAAGAACTGGTGCTCGAACTGCGGCAACGTCGAGTCGGTCCGCGAAATCACCACCCGCGCCCAGGGTAGCGGCGTCGGCGCCGCCGGCGGCGCCATCCTTGGCGGCCTGCTCGGCAACCAGGTCGGCGGCGGTCACGGCCGTCAGCTGGCAACCGTCGCCGGCGCCGTTGGCGGTGCCGTGGTCGGCAACCAGGTCGAGGGCAACATGAAGGCGACCCACAGCTACGAAATCCGCGTGCGCCTCGATGACGGCAGCACCCGCACCTTCCACCAGCAGCATGCGCCAGGCTGGCACAACGGCGACCGCGTCCGCGTGGTCAAGGGCGTGCTGCACTCGGTGCGCTGATCCCGGCGGCGCTGCCGCCGCTGAAAAAACAACGCCATGCGGCTGTTTGCGCATGGCGTTTTTTTCTTTTGTTGCAATGTGTGACAACGAACAGAGTTGCCGCCAGGCTATGTTTAGAATCATTTTCATACCAGCAACACGGCCTCTCTTGACCCCGAAGGAACCAACATGAACAAACTGACCTGGATTGGCGTGATCGCATGGGGACTTTTCGTCACCGTTTTCGGTCTAACGGGTGTCGGGGCCGTTGCCGGCAACGGCGGCGTCCAGCCGCAGGACGTGGTGCTGCTGATCGCCGGCGGCGCCGTCACCTGCCTGATCGGCGCCGTCGGCCTGCTCGGCTTCATGGGATGGGTGCCGGGTATGCGAACTGAGCAAAAAAGTTATTCTTAATGTACGGCAGCGTACGGATCGACTGCCGCGAAATCGCGATACTGGTTTCACGACGATATAGTCGTTATTCCATCTAACGAGGACACATCATGCTCTACACAATCGCAATCATCCTTCTGATCCTGTGGATTCTCGGCTTGGTCACCTCCTACACCGTGGGCGGCTTCATCCACATCCTGCTGGTCGTAGCAGTCATCATGATTCTGGTTCGCCTGATCAGCGGTCGCGGCATTTAGCGCACCGACCGCGGACATCGCTGCCGATGCCCGATCCGTTTCGCGGTCGCGCCCGTTTCTGACGGACACGCCTACGAAACGGATTTTTTCTTTTTGGGGAGACAACATGAATACGCGCTTCAATCCTGCCCTCACTCTCACCCGCGCCCGCAGCCGCGCCATCGCCGGCGCGACCGTGCTGGCACTGGCCGCCGGCGGCTGCGCCGACATGAGCGAAACCCAGCGCGGCACCGCCACCGGCGCCGGCATCGGCGCCGGCCTCGGCGCCCTGCTCGGCAGCGCCACCGGCGGCGGCGGCGGCGACCGCGCCGTCAAGGGCGCCGTCATCGGCGGCGCCGCCGGCGCGCTGATCGGCAACGTCTGGTCCAAGCGCATGGAGCAGCAGAAGCAGCAGATGGAACAGGCCACCCGCGGCACCGGCGTGCAGGTCAGCCAGACGGCGGACAACCGGCTCAAGCTGGAAATTCCCAGCGACGTCTCGTTCGACACCGGCCGCGCCGACATCAAGCCGAACTTCCGCCCCGTGCTCGAGCGCTTCGCCGGCACCCTCAACGACAACCCGGCCACCATGGTCACCATCATCGGCCACACCGACAGCACCGGCGGCCCGGCGGTGAACCAGCCGCTGTCGATCGAGCGCGCCGCCCACACCCGCGACTACCTGGCCATGCGCGGCGTCTCGCCCAGCCGCATCGTCATCGACGGCCGCGGCGAACGCGAGCCGATCGCCTCGAACGACGATCCCGGCGGCCGCGCCCGCAACCGCCGCGTCGAGATCTACGTCGCCGAGCCCGCTCCGCGCGGCTGACCGGCGCGCCCTCACGAGCCGCCAGCCACCTGGCGGACGGCTTGTTTCGTTTCTGCTGAGCTAAAAAACCCTGGGACAGATCAAGGCGGGCAACTGCCGCGAGCGCATATTGATGTGCTCATGGGCAAGTTTGCCCTGACGATCCGGAGGTATCCATGACTGTCGACGCCGCCGCGCCCCGCCCCGAGCAATCCGCCTGCGCCCTTTGGAACCCGTCGGCGGCGGCCACCTGGAGCCTGGTCTTCACGCCCGCTTTCGGCACCTTCATCCACATGCTCAACTGGCACGCGCTGGGCCAGCCGCAGCAGGCGGCGGCGGCGCGCCGCTGGTTCTACGCCAGCCTGGCATTGCTGGCGCTGCAGATATGTACGCGCGCGCTCAACGCCCGGCTCGGCAGCGAGCCGATGCTGCTCCATCCGCTCGGCCTGCTGTTCCTGCTGGCCTGGTATTTCAGCGCCGCCCGCCAGCAGGCGCTGCTGATGAAGGCGCGCTTCGGACCCGGCTATCGGCGCAAGCGCTGGGACAGCGTGCTGCTGGCCGCCGTCATGGCCGGCGCCACCTACACCTTCACCAGCAGCTTGCTGACCATGCTGCTGGTGGCGGCGACCTGAGGCAAACGGCCGCCGGCGCCGTTTTCGGCTATGCTCGCTCTCTCATTCTATGCAGGAGCAATCATGAACATCCGCCGCGCCACCCTGACCGTCGTCCTCCTCGCCCTCGCGGCCCAGCCCGCCATGGCCCAGAAACTCAAAGCCGGCGTATGGGAGACCAATAACAAGATGGGCGCCGGCGGCGGCAAGCTGCAGCAGGCGATGGCCATGGTGCAGCAGCAGATCGCCGGCATGAGCGCCGAGCAGCGCGCCAGGATCGAAGGGGCGATGGCGAACCAGGGAGTGGTCCTCAGCAACGACGGCGTCGTCGCCAAGGTGTGCATCACGCCGGCGATGGCAGCCAAACAGCAATTGCCCGTCCAGCAAGGCAGCAACGGCAATTGCAGCTACCGGCACGCGGCGGTGGTGGGCAACACGATGCAATACTCGTTCTCGTGCACCAGCCCGCAGGCCAGCGGCGAAGGCACCGCGACCTTCCTCAGCCCGACTGCCTACACCTCCAGCACCCGCGTCACCACCACCGCGACCGGTACCAGCGAAACGGTCAACATCGAATCGACCGCGCGCTGGCTGGGCGCCGACTGCGGCAGCGTCAAAGCGCCGGCGATGTCGAACTAGTCAGTGTTGTTCCAGGTAGGCAAAGTAGCGGTCGCGCGCCAGCGTCGCCACCGGGCCTACCTCCAGCGTGCGCGTTTCGTAGCGCACGCACGGCGTCACCTTGCCGAAGTTGCCGGTATTGAAAATCTCGCGCGCGCTCAGCAGCTCGTCCGGCGCGACGCTGCGCTCCTGCACCGTGACGCCGGCTTCGGCCAGCAGCGCGATCACCCGCGCACGCGTGATGCCGGCAAGAAAAGTGCCGTTCGCCGCCGGCGTCACCACGCTGCCGTCGGCCGTCACCAGGAACAGGTTGGCGGTGGCGAACTCGGTGACATTGCCCTCGCTGTCGAGCATGACCGCATTGTCGAAGCCGCGCTGCTGGGCGTCGCGCATCGCGCGGCTCGAGTTGGCGTACAGGGCGGAGGCCTTGGCGTCGGTCGGCGCCATGCTGGCGTCGGGCCGGCGCAGCGTCGACAGGCAGGCCGAAAAACCGCTGAACGGCGGGATCGGCGCGTCGAACAGGGTCAGCGCAAAGCAGCTCTTTTCGGCCACCGGCACCAGGAAGCCTTCCGAGCCGAACACCAGCGGGCGCACGTACAGCTCGGCGTCGGCCGGGAACTTCGCCACCCCTTCGCGCACCAGCGCCTCCATCCGCTCCACCGACAGCGGGCAGCGCAGGCCGAGCCGCTCGGCCGAGCGTACCACCCGCTCCAGGTGCAGGCGCAGGTCCGGCATGTGGCCGCGCACCGAGCGCGCGCCGTCGAACACCGAAGAACCGAGCCAGACGCTGTGGTCCATCGCGCCAAACAGGGGCGTATTGCCCTCCGTCCATTGATCGTTGAAGTAAGTCAGGTGCATGGTCTATCCTTATAGGGGAGCCCCGAAGTTTAACCGAACTTGCTCGCCAGCTGTGGCGGCGGGAGTCCTGCGTACGGTAGCGTACAAAGTTCCCGGGGGTAAGCGCCGTACACTGTTTACTTTCGCATAAGCACCATCAGACTTCCATGCTTTCCACGCTAGAGCGCATCGCTCCCGACGCCGGCCGCATCGACCTGCTCGTCGAGCTGGTCGAGAAATTGCGCCCGCGCCATGCCAGCCAGGCCGACATCACCGCCGCCAACGTCCGTACCCTCACCCAACTGTTAAGGGGCAATCCGGAGCAGGCTGCGCGCCTGGGCGCCTCGCTGTGCACCTTGCTCGAGCAGCGCCGCCACGCCAGCCTCTACACGGACATCGGCATCCTCTCCAACGACGGCTTCGTCGTCGAGCTCAAGCGCCGCATCGCTTACCGCCTGCTGCCGCCGGCGCTCGACGACGCCTACCTCAGCGACGCCATCGACCAGCTGCTGTATGTCGACACCGACTACCGCTGGGTCAACGCGGTGCCGACCGCCGACTGGCTCGAACTGTTCGACGTCGTCGCCGCCGCCACCCCGCGCGAGCGCCGCGCCGCCGCCCAGCACACCGTCGTGCTCGGCATGCTCGACGCCATCCGCACGCTGTCGTGCCGCGTCTGCGCGCTCGGCCTCGAGCCGCGCCTGATCCGCAGCAATCCCGACATCGAGACCTTCGATTCGCCGTTCCTGATGCAAAACATCGAGGTCAACCACTATCTCGACGGCTACGCCC
Source organism: Burkholderiales bacterium (assembly GCA_038248405.1). Taxonomy (GTDB): domain Bacteria; phylum Pseudomonadota; class Gammaproteobacteria; order Burkholderiales; family Burkholderiaceae_D; genus JAFCUW01. The sequence continues at coordinate 22,246 of JBBRXM010000006.1, read as the reverse complement.
GCATGCTCGCCGACGGCGACGGCGCGCCCGAAGACGCCCGCCACCTGCTCGTCATGCTCGACCAGTGCGACGGCGCGCTGGCCAAGATCCGCAAGAACGCCACCGCGCAAGGCACCAGCGTGGCGCTCAGCTACCTGCTGGTGGCGCTGTCGCAGAGCATCGATCGCCTGCGCAAGCTGCTGTTCCTGGTCGACGTCAGCGGCGACCTGCCGAGCGCGCCGACGCTCGACCTGGTCGCCGTCGCCAACGACGCCACCCCGGCCGCCGCCCCGCCGACCAGCCTGCGCCGCGCCGGCGCCATCGCGCTGGTGCAGGAACTGGTCGAAGCGCACAACGCCAAGTACGAAGTGCGCGGCCTGCTCGCCGACACCGTCGACCTGCTGGCCCGTAACGTCACCGAAAACGCCAGCCGCACCGGCGAGCACTACATCGCCGAGACGCGCGCCGAACTGCGCACCATGTTCCTGTCCTCGGCCGGCGCCGGCGTGGTGGTCGCGTTCATGGCCCTGTTCAAGACGCTGCTGTCCTACCTGCGCACGGCGCCGCTGGTCGAGGCCTTCCTGTTCAGCATGAACTATTCGCTCGGCTTCATGCTGATCCACGTGATGCACCTGACCATCGCCACCAAGCAGCCGGCGATGACGGCGGCGCGCATCGCCGCCGCGCTGTCGAGCAAGGACGGCCGCCACATCGACCTCGACAACATGGCCGAACTGGTCAACAAGGTGTTCCGCACCCAGTGCATCGCCGTGCTGGGCAACCTGGCCACCGTGATTCCCGGTGCCTGGCTCATCGCCACCTTGTGGAAACAGGTCACCGGCAGCCACCTGGTGACAGCCGACAAGGCGCTGCACATGCTGCACGACATCGACCCGATCCACAGCCCGGCGCTGTGGTACGCCGCCATCGCCGGCGTCTGCCTGTTCGTCGCCGGCCTCATCTCCGGCTACTACGACAACAAGGCGTTGTACACGCGCATGGCGCAGCGGGTGGGCCAGCTGCGCGGCCTCGGCCGCCTGCTTGGCCAGGCGCGGCTGGCACGGCTGTCGGTGTACGTCGAAAACAACCTCGGCGGCCTGATGGGTAACTTCTATTTCGGCATCCTGCTGGGCACCATGGGCACCCTCGGCTACCTGCTCGGGCTGCCGCTCGACATCCGCCATGTGACCTTTTCGGCCGCAAATTTCTCCACGGCGCTGGTCGGGCTCGATCATCGGGTAAGCTTGGAACAGGCGATCACATCCATAGCAGGATTTCTGGCGATCGGCGCCGTCAACCTCTTGGTCAGCTTTTCGCTGGCCCTGTGGGTGGCGCTGCGTGCACGTAATATTCGCTTTGAGCATGGCCTCCGCCTGCTGAGGGCGCTGGGACGGCGTTTCATCGCCGCCCCGCTCGACTTTTTTATCGGGCCCAAGGACATTCCGTCCCCCCAGCCCATTGCCGACACAACCAAGGGATCGACATGAGCAGTACGCGCAGCGGTAAATGGATACTCCTGATCACCATGGCGTCGGCGGTGGCCTCTTGCGCCACGCTGCCCGAGGTCGACATCGACAGCCGCGCCGCCGCCAAGGCCAACCCCACCGTGGCCACCGCCGGCGGCATGCTGCAGACCAGGAAGGCGTCGGCCCTGCTGGCCAAGCGCTGGGCCCGCGCCACCCCCGACATGAAGGCGCTGGCGGTGCTGGAAGAGGAAGCGACCGGCGTGCCCCTGATCGCCGGCAATAAAGTGACCCTGCTGTTCGACGGTCCGGCCACCATGAAAGAGATGATGGCGGCGGCCCAGGGCGCCAAGTCGAGCATCAACCTGGAGACCTACATCTTCGACCAGGATCCGATCGGCTTGCAGTTCGCCGACCTCTTGATCGAAAAGCGCGGCCAGGGCGTGGTGGTCAACGTGCTGTACGACGCCGTCGGCACCTTCGGCACGCCGCAGGCCTTTTTCGACCGCATGAAGGCAGCCGGCATCACGCTGATCGCCTTCAACCCCGTCAACCCGGCCGCGCGCAAGGCCAAGTTTTGGGAAATCAACAACCGCGACCACCGCAAGCTGATGGTAGTCGACGGCAAGACCGCTTTTACCGGCGGCATCAACATCAGCAGCACCTACGCCAACAGCTCCTTTTTCGGCTCGCGCCGCACGCCCACCAGGGACGACGGCAGGAAGGTCGGCTGGCGCGACACCCACATCAAGATCGAGGGACCGGCCGTGGCCGCGCTGCAATGGTCGTTCGTCAACAACTGGGTGCGCCAGGAAGCGGGCGAACTGCCCGAGGCGCCCTACTTCCCGGCGCTGGCGCCGGCCGGCGACAAGGTCGTGCGGGTGCTGGCGAGCGATCCGGACAAGGGCTTCGAGATCTACAAGTCGCTGGTGCTGGCAATCCAGGAAGCGAAGAAGTCGATCCACATCACGTCGGCCTATTTCGTGCCGGACCAGCAGATCGTCGATGCGCTCATTGCCGCGGCCAGGCGCGGCGTCGACGTGCGCCTGGTGCTGCCGGGCGTGACCGACCACGGCCTGGTGCTGCACGCCGGACGCGCCTTCTACGACCAGCTGCTGGCCGGCGGCGTCAAGATCTTCCACCTGCAGGGGGCGGTGCTGCACGCCAAGACGGCCGTCATCGACGGCACCTGGTCGACCATCGGCTCGGCCAACATCGACCGCCGCAGCTTCATCCACAACTATGAACTGAACGTGATCGTGCTCGATCCGGCCTTCGGCCAGGACATGGAACACGCCTTCAACGAAGACCTGCGCGACTCCCGGCCGGTCACCCGCGAAGAGTGGAGCCGCCGGCCCTTGTCCGACCGCATCAAGGAATTCGCCGCCCGCCTGACCGAATACTGGATCTGAGCACGTCAGCGCTCGCTCCCGCCTACTGCGCGGGAGCGACGTGTCGTCCTCAAATCCCGGCGGCCAGCAGGCCGTCGCTGTGCGCGGCCCAGATCTCGCCGCTGCGCAGGTATTTCTCGGTCTTCACCAGCGAAAACTGCTTGCTCAGCATGTCCCAGCCATAGCGGTCCACTTCGACCCGGTCCGCCTCGATGCGCAACAGGTTGAAGGAATTGACTTCGCCGCGCCCGCGGGTGGAGGTGGCGGTGCCGGCCTGCACCACCAGCGCGGCATACTCGCTGATCGGATAGCGCTCGGCGGTACTGCTGGCGTGCATCAGGTGCAGGTGCCCCGACAGCAAGACGTCGACGCCGCTCTCGGCGAACGCCTTCATCGCCATCGGCGCGCGGTCGACCAGGTCGCCCTCTTCGGCCGACTTCGGCAGGTCGAACGGATGGTGGGTGACGACGACGCGCGCGATGCTCTTGTCGAGCCCGGCCAGTGCGGCGCGCACCTCGGCGACCTGCTCCTCGTTCACGCGGCCGTCCTTGAATGTCAGCGAACGCGCCGTGTTAATGCCCAGCACGGCGATCTCGTCGTCGATATGGATCGGCGACAAGTCGGTGGTGATGAAGCGCTTGTAGCGCGCGAGCGGCTGCAGGAAGCGGCGAAAGACGTTGTACAGCGAGATGTCGTGGTTGCCGGGGACGATCACCTGGGGCCCGGGCAAGGTGTCGAGGTAGGCCCGTGCCGCCTCGAATTCTTCGCTCTTGGCGCGCTGGGTCAGGTCGCCGGAAACGACGACCACGTGCGGCGCCAGGCGCGTGACGAGCTCGCGCAGCGGCTCGAGCAACTCCTCGTCGATCCTGCCGAAATGCAGGTCGGACAAATGAACGATGGTACGCATGCTGACTCCTTAATGTTTGGGAACGATCACCGTCAGCACGGCCGGCATGATCCGGTAGTGCAGCGGCGTGGTCATGACCGTCACTTCGCCGTCGGTTGCCACCCGCAGGTGCCGATGGCGGGTGGCGATGTCGAGTTTTTCCGAGAGCATCACGTCGAAGTCGCGGTCCTCGGAGAGCCTGCCGCACAGCGCGCGGAAGGCGAAGCGCAGCAGCCCGAGACGCCCCGGACGCTGCGCCACGTACAGGCTCAGCTTGCCGCCGTCGAGCCGCTCGCGCTCGCCGATCGCCAGCCCCTGCATCGAATACTCGTTGTTGCCGATAAAGACGAACGGCGTGCTGCGCTGGTGCGGGGCGCCATCGACGATCAGCTTGACGTTGAGAAAAGGGTAGCGGCGCAGCGCGGCAATGGTCGCCCACGCCGCCGCCGGCCACTTGCCGCGGCCCAGCCGGTGCTGCTGTTTTTCGCGGTGGCGCACGATGTCCGGGTACAGGCCCAGGCTCGAATTGTTCAGGAAGATGCGGTCGTTGACGGCGCCGACGTCGACCCGGATGCGGGTGCCCGCGGCGATATTGGCGATCGCCTCGTCGAGCACCTGCGGAATGCCGAGGTCCTTGGCGAAATGGTTCAGCGTACCCATCGGCAGCACCCCCAGCGCCGTGTCGGTGCCGGCCAGCACCGACGCCACCGCATTGATGGTGCCGTCGCCGCCGCCGGCGACGACCAGCTTCACGCCCTCCTCCACCGCCTTGCGGGCGGTGCCGATCATCTGCTCGCCGCTCTTGGCGAGGGTGACGGCGGCGTCGAAGCCATGGGCGCCGAATTTGGCGCGCAGCTCGCCGGCCTTGCCCTGGTCGTGGCCGGCGCCGGCGCCGCCGTTGATGATGACTGCGATATGGGTCGCTTCGTTGCGGTTCAGTTCGATCTCCCTGGATTGATTGGTGGCCGCGCGGCGCGGCGCCGCCGCAATGTCGACACGGCGGTGATGCAGATGGCCAGCCAGGCCACGCCTTCGGTCGCCGCCGCCAGCACGTCGCTCAGGTAGTGCACGCCCAGGTACATGCGGCTGAAGCCTACCAGCACGACCATCGCGCAGCAGCCGGCCACCACTGCCGCGCGCGCGCCGGCGCCGCGGTATCGCTGCCACAGCCAGCATCCCGCCAGGCCGTACAGCAAGGCCGCGTTCGCCGTGTGCCCGCTCGGAAAACTGTAGGTCGCCAGCGTCAGCAGCGGATCGTCGAAGCTGGGCCGCGCGCGCTGAAAAACGTACTTTAGCAGCACATTTAACAACATGCCGCCCAGCACGACGAAGCCGGCGGCGAGCAGCCAGTAATGCTCCTGGCGCCGGTAGAACCAGGCCGCCAGCAGCAGGCCCATCACGGCGGCGCCGACCATGCCGTGCCAGTGGGTGACGAACAGCATGCAGGCGGTCAGGCCGGCGCTGGCGTGGGCGTGCAGCCAGTTCGCCAGCCGCACGTCGAGCAAGGTGATCTCGTCGCCGGTGACGACGTCTTCGGCGATGCCGCCGAACAGCCAGGCGGCCACCAGCATCAGCGCCACGCCGACGGTCAGGTGCAGGCCGGTCGCCTCTTCCGGCGACAGGCGCGCGGCGATGAAACTGCGCACGCGCAGGGGCAAAAAAGACAGCAATTGGGGTCCTTGGCGAAAATACCACACATGCAAAATTTTACTGTTTATTCATACAGTAGCTGTGGATTCATACAGTAGTTATGCTATTCTGAATTCTCTGGACCAACACAACAACAAGGAAATCGTCATGACCACATTGAACAGCAATTTCGGCATGGAATACGCACCAACACCCTTCATGCTGCGCTTTGGCCGCCGCGAAGTGCTGGTCACGCGCGATTTCCGCAAGCGCTACTACGCCGTCAACCCGGTCATCGAATGCGATACCGGCGTCGAACCTGGCCATGTCGAAGTGCTGCTGATGCGCCGCTGGCTGCTGATCCTGTCCAAGGCGCACTGAGCCGCACCGGTTGAATTCCACAAGCAGTACAAAAAACAGATATCGACAACTGATTTCATTCGTTCCCTTTCGGACAGCATGGTTTTACGCTGGGGTTCCCTCTCACCGAAAGAAATCAGATGCTCTTTAAAAAAATATGCCAGACAGTGCTGGTGCTGATGCTGGCGGCGCAGGCTGCATCGGCCGCCGATGTCACCTTGCTCAACGTGTCGTACGATCCGACCCGCGAGCTGTACCAGGACTTCAACGCCGCCTTCGCCCGTCAATGGAAAGCGAAGACCGGGGACACCGTCACCGTCAGGCAATCGCACGGCGGCTCGGGCAAGCAGGCGCGCTCGGTCATCGACGGCCTGGAGGCGGACGTCGTCACTCTCGCGCTCGGCTATGACATCGATGCTATCAGCGAACGTGGCCTGCTCGCGCACGACTGGCAAAAGCGCCTGCAGCATAACAGCACGCCGTACACCTCGACCATCGTCTTCCTCGTCCGCAAGGGCAATCCGAAAGCCATCAAGGACTGGAACGACCTGGTCAAGCCCGGCGTGGCGGTGATCACGCCGAACCCGAAGACCTCGGGCGGCGCGCGCTGGAACCACCTGGCGGCGTGGGGCTATGCGCTGCGCCAGCCGGGCGCGACCGAGGCGAGCGCGCGCGAGTTCATCGGCAAGCTGTACCGCAACGTGCCGGTGCTCGACTCGGGCGCGCGCGGCGCCACCACCACCTTCGTCGAGCGCGGCATCGGCGACGTGCTGATCGCCTGGGAGAACGAAGCGCTGTTGGCGATCAAGGAACTGGGGCCCGGCAAGGTCGAGATCGTGGCGCCGTCGGTCAGCATCCTGGCCGAGCCGCCGGTGGCGTTGGTCGACAAGGTGGCCGACAAGCGCGGCACGCGCAAGGTCGCCGAAGCCTACCTGCAATACCTGTACAGCGACGAAGGCCAGCAGATCGCCGCCAAACATTCCTATCGTCCCGCGGTCGACAAGTTCGCCAAGAAATACGCCGACCAGTTCCCGAAGATCAAGCTGTTCACGATCGAGGAAGTGGCAGGCGGCTGGGCCAAGGCGCAGAAGGCCCACTTTGCCGACGGCGGCGTGTTTGACCAGATCTATCAGCCAGGCAAGAAGTAAGCGTCAGCGCGGCGTCGCCGGTGGACCTGCTTCCCTGGTGGCGCGACTTGCTGCGACACTTGCTGTGCGGTCCAGCCCGGCACCGCCTTCAAGGTGCTGTGCAGCGAGTAGAACATCGCTGAGGTCATCGTCACCAGCGTCAATGCGATCCCCAGCTTCCAGCCTTTCAAGTTGGACTCCACCGACCTGATGTCGCTGCGGAGTTCGCCCTTCATGGCGGCCATTTCCTCCCGGGTAGCGAAGCGAAGCTGTTCGGTGGCGAGCCGGGTCATCGCCACCCGGATACGCACCAGTTCCTCAGCGACCTTGGCATCGTTGTTCTTCGATCCCGCCATGTCCTTCAGCAATTGCGCCACATCCATGTGCAACTGTTCGCCGTCTTTCTGCAATTGCGCGATGGCCACCCCCTGCTGCGAGACGTCCATTTGCAACTGTTCCCCGTCTTTCTGCAATTGCGAGAGGGCTCCTCCCAGCTGGGAGACGTCCACCGCCAGCTGCGGCACGTCCGCCGCCAGCTGCGACACGTCCGCCGCCAGGCGGACACGTCCGCAGCCAGACGGGCTCCGTCCTTGCGCAGCCGACCGGTGTCGCCCCTGATGACCACGAGATCGAGTTCGATGCGGGTTACCCGGGCAATCAGTTCTTCCGCGCGCATGCAGTCACGCCGTATCTCGATCAATTCGGCCTTGATAACTTCGACATCCTGTTCGAGGACTGCGATCCGTTCTTCCATCGGAGTAGATTCGGCTGAACGCCGGAATTCGTCAAGCAGCACGCGCCCGGCGGTTGACCCGCTTCAGCACGCTCGATCAGCCCGCATTGGGGTTATCATCATGGCACCGCGCCACCGTTGGCGCGCATCCAATCAAAACGCCGCATCCGCCCAGGAGAACCACGTAATGACACGACTGACCGCCAATGACTTTGATCCGGAAGTAATGAAATTGTTCGACCAGTACGTGCATGGCCAGCTCGACCGCCGCGGCTTCCTCAGCCAGGCCGGCCGCTACGCCGTCGGCGGCGCCACCGCCGCCAGCATGCTCGGCGCGCTGTCGCCGAGTTTCGCCGCGCAGGTGGTGGCGCCCACCGATCCGCGCATCAGCGCCACCTTCGTCGAATTCGCCTCGCCGCAGGGCTACGGCAGCGCGCGCGGCTACCTGGTGCAGCCGGCCAACGCCAAGGGCAAGCTGCCGACGGTGCTGGTGGTGCATGAAAACCGCGGCCTCAATCCGCACATCGAAGACATCGCCCGCCGCCTCGCACTCGACGGCTTCATCGCCTTCGCCCCCGACGCGCTGTTCCCGCTGGGCGGCTATCCGGGCGACGAAGACAAGGCGCGCGCGCTGTTCGGCAAGCTCGACCAGCCCAAGACGCGCGCCGATTTCGTCGCCGCGGCGCATTACCTGAAGGCGCTACCGAAGGGCAACGGCAAGGTCGGCGTGGTGGGCTTCTGCTATGGCGGCGGCATCGCCAACTACCTGCCGACGGTCATTCCCGACCTGGCGGCGGCAGTGGCGTTCTATGGCGCGCAGCCGCCGGCGGCGGAAGTGGCGAAGATCCGCACGCCGATGATGATCCACGATGCCGAGAAGGACGAGCGCATCCGTGCCGGCTGGCCCGCCTACGAGGCCGCGCTGAAGGCGGCCAGCGTCAGTTACCAGTACTTCGTCTATCCCGGCACCGAGCACGGCTTCAACAACGACACCACGCCGCGCTACGACGAGGCCGCCGCCAGACTGGCCTGGCAGCGCACCGTCGATTTCTTCAAGAGCCGCCTCGGCGCGTAGGTTTTTCCGGCGGCAGGGTCGACAGGAAGTCGACATCGTCGTCGTCGAGCGGCAGGTCGGGCAGCGACTGGATCTGGTCGGTGTCGATGTCGGCGCCGTCGCGCACCGCGGTGTCGCGGCCGGCGCTGGCGCGCTCGCCGGTGCCGCCGGAGTCGCTGTCGCTGTCGAGGTTGGCGTCGCCGACATCCGGGCCGGCGCCGATGCCGCCGCGGCTCGACTCGAAGTCGGAGGTGGTGCCCTGGCCGAGGTCGAGCATGCCGTCTTCGTCGGCCGACAGGCCGGGCCCGCCGACGACGTCGCTGCCGCTGTCGGAATTGTCGCTCGGCCCGAGGGCGTCGATGCCGTGGCCTTTGCCGACGCTGCGGTCAGGTGCTTCCGGGAAATTGTCCGGATCAAGAGTGCTGCTGCCGCTCATATTTCTCTCCACATGGTTGGTTAGAACATGTTCGGAGCATAACGACTTTCCTTTTTAGGCGTCGCGCCGCATGCGCTCCGTGACGTCCATGCCGACCCCGCGAAAACCGGTGAAGCGGCTGCTGCTGTCGAACATCGGCTCGCCGCTGACCTGCAGGTACTGCACGCGGCCGTCGGTGTGGGTGCGGCTGTAGATCAGGTCGAGGAAGGGCCGGCGGTTGGCGATGTTGTCGTCGAGTACGGCGCGCTCCTGCGGGTTCCAGCCGCCGCTGGCATCGGCGCCGTCGTCGCCGATGCCGAGCATCTCGCGCACCGGTCCCGAGCACTGGGTCAGCTTGCCGTCGGCGTCCTGCTCCCAGTACCAGTCGGACGACAGTTCGGTGAAGCGCTGGAAGCGCGCCTCGCTCTCGCGCAGCTGCACGGTGCGCTCGAGCACGGTCTGCTCGAGCACCTTGTTGTAATTGTCGAGTTTGCGGTACAGCAGCCGCACTTCCAGCATGTTGTGGATGCGCGTCTGCACTTCGACCAGGTCGAACGGCTTGCTGACGAAGTCCTTGGCGCCGGCCTTGAGCGCGCGCAGCTTGTGGCCGGGCTGGGCGGTGATGACCAGCACCGGCAGGTAGCCGCCCGTTTCGATGTCCTTGAGCGCCTCGATGACCTGGAAGCCGTCCATCTCCGGCATCTGCAGGTCGAGCAGGATCAGGTCGAAGCGCTGCGCGCGGTGCAGGTCGACGACCTCGCGCGGGTTTTGGGTGCTGGTGATGTTGGTGTAGCCGGCATTGCGCAGCACCTGGTCGAGCAGCATGACGTTCGCTTCCATGTCGTCCACGATGAGGACGCTGGCGTTGAGGATTTCGGTGACTTCAAGCATAAGGTTTTCCCAGATATTTCAGTAACTTGGCTTACGCGCCGGGCTGGACGGGTTCGACCAGGCCGTGCTTGGCAGCATGCTGCAGGGTGACGTCGAGCGCATCCATGAACTCGCGCACCCGGATCGGCTTGGTCAGGTAGCGGAAGAAGCCGGCCTCCAGGCCTTTCTCGATGTCGCGCGGCACCGCGTTGGCCGACAGCGCCAGCACCGGAATGTGGGCGGTGGCCGGGTCCTCGCTGAGGATCTTGAGTGCGCCAAAGCCGCTGATGCCGGGCAGGTTGATGTCCATCAGGATGACGTCGGGCTGGTAGGCGCGCGCCAGCTCGATGCCGAGGTGGCCGTCGATCGCGGTCAGGAGCTTGAGGTCGCCGCGGCGCGCGATCAGCTGCTCGACCAGCGCCAGGTTGGCCGGGTTGTCTTCCACGTACAGCAAGGTCGGCTGCTGGCCGGCCAGGCGCGCCGGCGTGCGACGCTCCAGCAAGCCCTCTTCGATATTGGCCAGTTCGAGCGTCGGCGCGGCCGCCGCTTCCAGCTCGACCCAGAAGACGGTGCCGATGCCGACCGTGCTGTCGACGCCGATCTTGCCATTCATCAGTTCGACCAGCTGCTTGGTGACCACCAGGCCGATGCCGGTGCCCTCTTCGGCGCTGTCCTGCTGGCCGATACGGTTAAATGGCTGGAACAGCTGGTCGAGCTGGTCGGGCGCGAGGCCGATGCCGGTGTCCTTGACGCTGATGCGCACGCGGTGCTCGCCGATGGCGACGCACTGCACCATCACCGAGCCGCCGTTGGTGTTGTACTTGATCGCGTTCGACAGCAGGTTGATCATCACCTGCTTGACGCGGGTGCGGTCGGCGTGGACGTAGAACGCGTGGTCGAACGACGGGAACGTCAGCGAGATGCCGCGCTTGGCCGCCTGCGGCTCGATCATGCCCTTGCAGTCTTGCAGCACGTCGGTGAGCGACATCGCTTCCTGCGACATGGTGACCTTGCCCGATTCGATCATCGACAGGTCGAGGATCTCGTTAATCAGGCGCAGCAGGTACCAGCCGCCCTTGAGGATCTGGTCGATCGAGCGCTGCTGGTGGATGGCCGGCGGCGGCACTTCCGACGCCATCAGCTGGGCAAACCCGAGCACGGCGTTGAGCGGGGTGCGCAGTTCATGGCTCATGCTCGACAAAAATTCCGACTTGGCGCGGTTGGCTTTTTCGGCGCCGGCCTTGGCCGCTTCCAGCGCGGCATTGGTTTCCTGCAGCGCATGCTCGAACTGCTTGCGCTCGGTGACGTCGCGCGCCGCCGCGAACACGCCCTGCAGCTTGCGGTCGCGGTCATGGAAGGTGGTGGCGTTGTACGACACCACGGTCTGCTTGCCGTCGATCGCCAGCGCCGTCAGTTCGTAATTGGTCACCTTGCTCTCGCGCAGCGCGCGGGCGATGGCCTCGTCGGCGCGCTCCGGCTCGGTGAAGTAGTTCTTGAACGGCGCCCCGATCAGTTCGTCGCGGGTACGCCCGGTCAGCTTCTCCATCTGGCTGTTGACGTCGCTGATGATGCCGCGCTGGTCGGTGGTGATCAGGGGATCGATGTTCGATTCGATCAGCGAGCGGGTGTAGAACTGCTGGTCGCGCAGCCGCTGGTCGAGCAGGGCCTGCTCGGCTTCGACCTGCTTGCGGGCGGTATTGTCGGTGCCGATCAGCAGAAAGCCGATCACCTTGCCGACCGCGTCGCGCAGCGCCGACACCGACACCAGCGCCGGGAAGCGGGTCTGGTCGGCGCGGATGTAGGTCAGTTCATAGACGTCTTCGATGCCGCGCGTGGCCTTGTAGATCAGCGCCTCGAAGCCGGGACGGATCGGCGTGCCGAATTCGGCCGACAGCGCGGCGGCGCGCGCGACCAGTTCGTGCTGGTCGGAGATGTGCGCGGGCGTGAGCTGGTCGATGACGTCCTCGGCCATGTAGCCGAGCATGCGTTCGGCGCCGACATTGAAGATCTGGATGACGCCGGACGCGTCGGTGGCGATGCTGGAGAAACTGGGACTGTCGAAAATGGCGTCCTGCAGCGCGCCGGCCTTGCGCAGCGGCACTTCCATCGCCGCCTGGTGCTTCGCCGAGCGCGCGCGGATGGCGCGCTGCACCTTGACGAACAACAGTGCCAGGAACAGCGACAGCAGGATGATGCTGGCCTGGATCAGGTTGACGGCGCCGGGCGACTCGACCGCATAGCTGAGCGCGATGGCGCCGACGAACAACAGTACCAGGAAAGTGGCCCCGAGGCCGGTGGCCATCAGCCGCTCGACCGATGGGTTTCTTAAAGTAGCACGCATAAAAATAGATCCAGTGTCCTGACAAAGAGCGCTAGCCTCGGCTCCACAAGGTGACGGCAATGCTGGTCGTCAAGCACGATTAGCCGCCGGCTGGCGGTGGCGCACATCCGACAGCAGCCGCGCAAACTCCTTCTTGACGACGCCGTAGCACTCGCAGACGTCCTGCTCCAGGCCTTTACGGTCGAGCACGGTAATGTGGCCGCGCCGGTAGCTGATGTAGCCGTAGCCCTGCAGCCGGCCGGCCGCCTCGGTGACGCCTTCGCGCCGCACGCCGAGCATGTTGGCGATCAGTTCCTGGGTCATCGTCAGTTCGTTGGTCGACAGGCGGTCCAGCGTGAGCAGCAGCCAGCGGCACAGTTGCTGCTCGACGGTATGGTGGCGGTTGCAGACGGCCGTCTGCGACATCTGGGTCAGCAGGGCCTGGGTGTAGCGCAGCAGCAGGCGCATCACCGGGCCGGCCCGGTTGAATTCTTCCATGAGCACATGGGCCGGCAGGCGATAGCCGAAGCCGCCGGTCTGCACCACGGCGCGGCTGGGCGTGCTGTCGCCGCCCATGAAGGAAGAAATGCCGAGCACGCCCTCGTTGCCGACGCCGGCGATCTCGGACGAGCCGCCGTTTTCCAGCAGGTAGTGCAGTGAGATGATCGCGGTGGTGGGGAAATACACATGCTGCACCTTATCGCCCGACTCGTACAACACGTCGCCAAGCTTCATGGGGATCAATTCAAGGTGGGGCGATAGACGGTCGAATTCGGCGTCGAGCAAAGCTGCCATGAGGTGATTCTGATTCGGATCTTGCTTGGATAACATCACGTATTCCTGCGTCCTGATGCGGACAGCCATGGTAGGGGCGGACAGGGTATCACGCAAGTCTGCCAGCACCCCCACTATATTGCGATTAGGAATCGCGATCCGTGCGGTACCGAACACAGAAAATGGGAGGGGCGGCCAACTGGTCTGCCTCCGGTATTGAATTGCAGGGCGATGGCGTTAAAACGCGTGGCGCATGCCGATGTTGAGGGCGGCGTCGCCGTGCCCTTGCGAGGAGGCGTTGCCGACACGGTAGCCGGCGCCGTTGCGGTTGGTGATGCGCGAGTAGGCCGCATAGAAATCGGTGCGGCGCGACATCGCGTAGCTGGCGCCGACGGCGACCTGGTTGGCGTCCTGGTTGGCCAGGTCGCGGTCGTTCTTGCGCACGTAGGAGGCCAGCAAGGTGGCGTTGCCGACCGGCACCGCCAGGCCGACCAGCACGTCGCGGCTGTCGGTCGAGGGCGTGCTGGCCATGCCGGCGCCGTAGGGATTGTCCGGATTCCACAAGGGCGAGCTGCCCCAGCCGCGGCTGGCGCTGTAGGCAACATAGGCAGTGGCGGCGCCCACCCGCAGGTTGGCGGCGATGATGGAATTCTTGGCCTCAAGGTTGTTGCCCATTGCCGTGGCCGGGGCGACGCGCACGAAGTTGCGGTTCTGGTGGGCGGCGCGGATGGTCAGCGGGCCGTTCTCGAAGCCGACCGATACGCCCCAGACGCGGTTGGCGGAGCGCTCGCCCGCCACTTCGCCCAGGCCATACGAGGCGGCGGCCGAGACGCCCTGCACTTCGGCGCTGTAATACTGGATGCTGTTGTCGACCCGGCGCCCGCCGCTGCCGATCAGGTTGGTGGCGCTGCCGGCGGTGCCGCCCTTGAACGGGTCGCCGACGTCGGTCAGGGCCACGTACTCGAGGTTCTGGTGGCGCCCGACGGTGACGGTGCCGCCCTTGCCCTTGACGCCGACAAACGCTTCGCGCCCGAACAGGCGGCCGTCCTGGTCGCCGCGGCCGGTATCGAGCTGCACGCCCGCTTCCAGCGCGTAGACCGCCGACACGCTGTCGCCGAGCGCTTCGCTGCCGCGCACGCCGATGCGCGATTCGGAGGCGACGCCGCTGTCGATGCGGGTGGTGCAGCCGTTGCAGCCGCGTTCGCTCACCACGCCGGCGTCGAGCACGCCGTAGACGGTGGACGAACTTTGCGCAAAAGCGCTGCCAACGCTTGCGCCAAGCAGGGCGAAAACAAAGGCAGATGGTTTCATGGCGGACTCCAAAGCAGGCGACGTTGCCTGATATTGACGTTATCCGCCTTTATTGTCTGCCGTTCTGTCGGCTAGCCCACATAGCAGGCTCAACATTTCCCGCATTTTTGTCGGCCTGGTCCGACAAGGCGCCGCTTTGGTGCCTCTGTCGACCATTGCATCCGGAAACCTTAGTGCTGGCCGAGCTTGCCGATTGCCGGCTCGTCGCCCAGTTCCGGCTGGCCTTCCAGGTGGGTGACCTTGGCGTTGGCGCCCTTTTCGATCGAACGCACCATGTCGAGGATGGTCTTGGTGACCCATTCTTCCGGCGTGCCCACCATCTTGAAGGCGATATCGCGCGAGACCTGGTACAGGCCGCCCTCCACTTTCTGGAACACCGCGTAGGCATCGAGGTGGTAGCCCTTCTGGTAGCGGTACAGGCAGCCGTGCAGGGTCAGGTTGCTCGAGCCGGAAATGGTGCGCACCGCGCGCGCGGTCCACACGGCGCCGTCGCAGTTGGCCGTCTTCATGCCGGCGCCGCCGTTCTGCATCGACGCCATCTGCATCATCGCGCCCAGCCCGGTGCCGCCGAACCTGGCGCCCATGTCGACCAGCGTGAAGCGCCCCGGCGTGGCCGGCACCGCCACCCCCATCTGCAGCGGCGTGCTCGAATTGACGTCGTTGGTGTTCTGGGCCAGCCCTTCGGCCGCCGCCTTGGCCACCGTGGCGGTGCCGGCCGCGGTGCGGATGTCGAAGATGTGATACATCTCGACGGTCGACGTCTTGTTGGCGAGATAGCTGTTGGCGCTGCCGCAACCGGCCAGCAGGGCCAGCGCCGGGACGAGCATCAGGATATTTTTCTTCATTGTGCAGCTCCATTGGGTGGCGTTGATCGCTTGATTGCGACACAGACCCGAGTGTAGGGAGGCGCCGGCCGGCTCACCACAAGCTTGCGATGAGGCAAGTATTTTCAGGAATGAACGCGGGTTTTGGTGGAATCCGCCGGCGGCCGGCGTCGCTGGCCGTCGCCTGTCAGCAGCCGTCCGGCTTCCACGTCCACTGGCCGCTGAACGGATCGTGGCAATACGGCGCCTCGAACTGCACCGTGCAGCCGTTTTCGAACGTCCGCGTGCAGGCGCCGTTGTTGCAGCGCGTCTGCGAGCGCACCACCCTGCCGGCCGGCGGGCTGCACTGCCTGGTTGGCGCCGCGCGCGCCTTGGCCGGTCTGGCGCCGCCGGCCTTGTCGGTCCAGGTCGTGATGTTGGTGGCGTTGCAGTTGCCATTGTCGGCGGCAACGCAATCGCGGTAGGCCTGGTCGGCCGCCGCCTGCTCGCCGGGCTGGCCGACCACCCACGCGCAGCCTGCCTGGCCGCAGACGAGGGCGCCGGCACCGGGATCGGTGTAGCGGGCGCGCACCACGCATTTCTCCGCTGCGGCGATGCCCGCTTTTTTCGCCGCATCGCGGCAGCCTCGCAGCGCCAGCGAATCGGCCGCCGCCTGGGTCGGGTGGTTCCAGGCGACGTAGATCGATCGCACGCTCTTGCCGTCGACGTAGGCGACCGAGGTGGCGGCATGGCTGGCCGAGGCAAACAGGAAAGTGAGAAGTACAGCTGCGAAATGGTTCATGAGAATAGCCCTTGTCGTTTGTGCGGGACGTGACGATGCCGGCGGGCGCCCGCGGGCGACAGCCTTCACCTCGATATCGTGGTGGATTACATTTGCCGGAAGGCGGCCTGGAAGCCGACGCTGACGGACAGGCGGGTGCCGCTGTCTTTCAGGCGGATTTCCATGTGGCCATCGTCGCGGTAGATCGATTCGACGCGGCGCAGGTTGACGATGGCGCCGCGGCTGACCTGCAGGAAGTCGTCCGGATCGAGCTCCTCGACCAGTTCCTTGATCGGCCGGCGGATCAGCGCTTCGCTGTGGCCGGTGACGACCCTGGTGTATTTCGCATCCGACTGGAAGAAATGCACCTCGTCGATGGTAATCAGGCGCAGCGACGTGCCGACCGAGGCCTGGATCCAGCGCAGGAACTTGCGTTCCGGTTTCGTCGGCAGCAGCTTGTCGAACACCGCGTCCGGCACTGCCCTGCGCTCCCGGGCCGCGCGCGACTGCAAGCGCTCGATGGTGGCCAGCAGCCGGCCGCGCTGCAGCGGCTTGACCAGGTAGTCGACGGCGCCCAGTTCGAACGCCTCCAGCGCGTGCTCGTTGTAGGCAGTGAGAAACACCACCGTCGTCGTATCGCGCACCGCCTTGGCCACTTCCAGTCCGTTTAGCTGCGGCATATTTATGTCGAGGAAGGCGACGTCCGGCTTGTGCGCCTGGATCGCGCGCAGCGTGCTCACGCCGTCCCCGGTCTCGGCCAGTACCTTCAGTTCCGGCCACAGTGCGGCCAGCGCCTCGCGCAACTCGTCGCGCAAGATGGGTTCGTCTTCGGCCAGGATGGCAGTCATCATGTTCATTCGTTTCCTTCGTAAGGCACAGTCACGGTCGCGATGAAACCGCCGTCGGCCAGCGCGCCCACTTCGAGCCAGGCGCGGTTGCCATACATCGCTTCGAGCCGCTGGCGGATATTGGAGAGGCCTACCCCGGTGCCGCCGACGCTCGAGAAGCCGGCGCCGTTGTCGGCAACCGAGACGCGCAGCTGCGCGCCTTCGCGTTCGCAGCTGATGGCGAGCCTGCCGTGCGGCTTGTCGTGCAGGCCGTGCTTGATCGAGTTTTCCACCAGCGAAATGAGCATCGCCGGCGGAAAGGCATGCTGCGACAGCGCGTCCGGCACCACGAAGCCGTACGCCAGGCGATCGCCCATGCGGATCTTCATGATGGCCAGGTAATGCAGGATCAGGTCCATCTCCTTGCCGACGGTCGACACGTCCGAGCGCAGCTCTTCGAGCGTGCTGCGCAGGTAGACGATCAGGTGGTCCATCATCTCTTCGCCGGCGTCGACGCTGGAGCGATACAGGTGGCGCACGTTGGCCAGCGTGTTGAACAGGAAATGCGGCTCGATCTGCGCCTGCAAGATGCGCAGCTGCGACTCGACCGCCTGGGCCCGCAGCACGCTCTGCCGGGTCATGGCATTCGAAAGGATCAGTTCGCTCGACATCGGCTGGAACACCTGCGTCTGCAGGAAATTCATCAGCAGGTGGACGTCGACCGGATTGGCGAACAGCTGCAGCTTGTGCACCCCGCCGCGCAGTTCGAAGTCGACCTGCAGGTCGGTGGCCCCTTTCGCCACCTCGACCGGAATGAGCTTGACCAGCACGGACGAACCCTGCCACGTCAGCGCGAACGCGGTGCGCCCGTTCGCCTGGAAGGTCGCCACGCTGACGGCGGACTCGACGAACATGCGGGTGTAGCGCGGCGTCCCCTGGTGGCCCAGCCGCTCGACGTGGCGCAGCAGCGACTCGATGACTGCCGCCGGCGCGGCCGGCAAGGCGATCACGCGGCGGTTGAAACGCTTGTCGGCGAGGCCGGCGAGCTTGGCGCCGCTGCTGCGAAAAAAGTGGAAACGCGCCCACGCCAGGCAGATCGACCCCACCAGCGCCACCTTGGCGAGCGCCACCGCCAGCACCAGCAGCCTGGGCATCGACACCAGGCGCCAGATCGGGTCGCCCGGGTCGAGAGGGGCGCCGATGCTGCCGAACACGGCCAGCATGGCGACGATCACGGCCACCATCGAGAGCAGCTGGGAGAACGCCTGCGCCTGCATCCGCAGGCCGAAGCGGAGCACTTTGCCGCGGACGGCGGCCGGCTGGCCGCGGCCGAGCCAGCACAGGTACAGCGTAAACAGCAGCGCCGACATGGCCAGCCAATGCCAGACGAAATCGGGCTTGGCGGCAGAGGCAAACCCCAGCGCGGCGGGAATGCCGATCAGGGTCAGCAGGGCCAGGTCCGCCAGCGAGGTCGTGCCGGCGCCAGTATTGATTTTCATTGCATCCTCCGTGGTTGTACGACGGATGCCATTTTGCTCAACTGCAACCACAACCGCCGCAAGCGTGCGATGGATGCCGGGCGATGCCCGATAACAAGGGGAAAATGGGGAATGGGGCGGCGCCCGGCGAAGGCGAGCCGCGGACGGGTTCGCGAAAGGGGCACGCGACATTATTGCTCGGCAGAACTATCCGCGCAAGTTTCAGTCAACCCGCGCCCACGCGCCGGCGGCAGCCGCATGCTGAACGTGCTGGTTGCTACAGGGGGCTCAGTGTTGATGAGCCGGGTGAGGGGTTACTCCCGCCCTTCGTAAGGCACCATCACGCTCGAGATGAAGCCGCCCTCGGCCAGCGCGCCCACTTCGAGCCAGGCGCGGTTGCCGTACATCGCCTCCAGCCGCTGGCGGATGTTGGAGAGGCCGACGCCGGTGCCCTCCACGCTGGAAAATCCGGCGCCGTTGTCGGCCACCGTCACGCGCAGGTGGGCGCCTTCGCGCTGGCAGCTGATCGACAGCTTGCCGTCCGGCCGGTCGTGCAGGCCGTGCTTGATCGAGTTCTCCACCAGCGAAATGAGCATCGCCGGCGGAAAGGCATGCTGCGACAGCGCGTCCGGCACCACGAAGCCATACGACAGGCGATCGCCCATGCGGATTTTCATGATCGCCAGGTAGTGCAGGATCAGGTCCATTTCCTTGCCGACGGTCGACCCGTCCGAGCGCAGCTCTTCGAGCGTGCTGCGCAAATAGACGATCAGGTGGTCCATCATCTCTTCCCCCGCGTCGACGCTTGAACGATACAGGTGGCGCACGTTCGCCAGCGTATTGAACAGGAAATGCGGCTCGATCTGCGCCTGCAAGATCCGCAATTGCGATTCGATCGCCTGGTGGCGCAATTCATCCTGCCGCGTCACCGCCGTCGACAGCGCAAATTCGCTGGTCATCGGGTTGAACAGGTGCGTTTGCAGATAAGTGTAGATAGCCTGCACTTCCAGCGGGCTGGGAAACAGCTCGGTGCGGTAATGGCCGGCCCGCAGTTCGCACGTCACTTGCAGCTGCGCCGAGGCCGGCGACGTCGCGACGACGGCAATGCGCACCAGCACCGGGCACAGGGTCCAGCGCAGCGTGTAGAACAGGTGGCCGTCGACGTCGTGCGAGGTGACGGTGGCGTGCGCGTCGTAGAAGGAGCGACGATAGCGCGTCGTCGCCGCGTGGGTCAGGCGCTCGAGATAGCGCACCAGCGCGCGCGTCGCCGGCTCGCTAGACGCCGCCAGCGGCACCGTCTTGCGGTAATAGCTGCCGTCGGCCAGCGCGACCAGGTCGAGCCGCTTGCGGCCGAAGGTGTACACGCGCGACCAGGACAGGCCGATGGACATGGCGGCAATGCTCTTGGCCAAGCCGAGCAGCAGCAAGGACAGTTTGTCGCCCTCCCCCAGCGCCTTGGCGAGTTGCCACACCGAGAGCCCGGACAGCGCGTCGCACGCCAAGGCGGCCAGCGTCACATAGCAAAAGATGGTGGCAAGCTGAATGACCGCCTGGGCCTGGATTTCCAACGCGAAGGCGAGGCCCGTTCCGGCCGGCGCCGATGCGGGAAAGCGGGTCGACGCCCACCACAGGTAAGCGAGCTCGTAGATTCCCGCCGCCGCCAGCCACTGGAATGTCGGTATCTGGCCGAAGGCATAGGAAAATGCGATACCGGTGGCGATACCGACGGGGACCATCAATAACAGGTCGATCGGTTTGACGGTGTCGCCGCTGGACGCATTCAGTTTCATTCTGGACTCCGCATGGTATAAACGCGCACATTCTGCGGCACCGGGCTTGCGCCTGCCGGCATGATGCGACGGATGAAGGTGGAATCGCGACGGGCGCGCGAAAAAGGGGAATTGGCGCAGCAGCTTATGAACCGAGCGCCTGGCGATCGGCCGCGCCGGCCCGGCAAATCACCGGATTGCCCGGGTCCGTGCTCCATTCGCACCAGCCGCCGTCGTAGACGCCGATGCGCGGCCAGTCCATCAGCCAGGCGTAGAAGAAGGCCAGCGAAGCGCGCCAGCCGGTGCCGCAATAGAACACCGTGTGCTGGTCGGAGCGGATGCCGGCCGCGCCCCACATGCGGGCGATGTCGGCCGCCGCCTTCATCCGCCCGCCCAGGTGGAATTCGGTCATGCTGTTGACGTCGTCGTCGCCGCCGCTGCGTCCCCAGCGGGCGCCGGCGATATCGCCCTTCGCCGCGATGTAGCTGTAGCCGGAGATTGCGCCGATGAATTCGTTCCAGGTGCGCGTGCTGACCAGCGCCCCGTCCGGCTGGTTCAGCAGGCTGCGCGTGGCCGGCATGTCGAACAGGTACTCGGGATGGGCCGGAAAGGCGGCGCCGAATTCGCCCGCCGGCCGGTAGCGATGCCCCCGCCCCTGCGCCAGCGGCAGGCCGGCGCCGTTCCAGGCATCGAGGCCGCCGTCGAGCAGGCGCACATCGGCCACGCCGGCATACAGCATCAGGTGCGCCGCGCGCGCTGCCGCCAGCTGGTTGCGTCCGTACAGGATCACGGTAACGTCGTGGCGGATGCCGTGCGCCAGCAGCAATCGTTCGAGCGCTTCGTCCGGCACCTTGTTCCACAGCGGCCCGTGTTCGAGCTGCGCGGTATCGATGTAGCCGGCGCCACCGATATGGCCGTCGGCGAACGCGTCGGCCGCGCCGAACCCGACCTCGAACAGGCGCCAGTCGTTCGCCGGCGCCGCCAACAGCGGCGCGCCCGCCACCAGCGCCGCAACCCAGCCGGGCGTCACCAGCTGGCGCCAGCGCTGCAGGTCGCGGCGAAATCCGAACGGTGCGATGTCGGCGGTTCCGTTCACGCTATGCCGCTGCGTCCTTGCGGGGCCAGCCATCTGCGGCGCGGCGCCGGCTCAGTGCGGCGATGCCGGCGACGCCGGCCAGCACCATCACCGCGGCGATCATCTCCGACTGCGTCGCGTGCACGCCGGCAAAGTCGAACACCGGATTGACGCGGATCTGTTCGATCAGCAGCCGTTCCGCGCCGGCCAGCACCAGGTACACCGAAAACAGCCACCCGGTCTTGAAGGGATGTTTGCGCAGCGCCCACAGCAGCGCGAAGCAGGCCAGCCCCATCAGCGTTTCGTACATCGGCGTGGGATAGACGCCGGGCGCAGCGATGACTTCGCCGTAAATATTATTCGTGTAGGTTTGCGCCCACGCCCAGGTCGGCAGCCACGCCGGCTTGAGCGCCATGTTCGCCGCGATGCCCCAGTCGCCGTCGCCGGACACCTGGCAGCCGATGCGGCCGATCGCGTATCCCAGCATCAGGGCCGGCGCGATCGCATCGAGCACCGGCAGCGCCGGCAGGCGCCAGCGCCTGACGAAGACGACGCCGGCAATGGCGCCGAAAATCAGGCCGCCGAACACGCTGAGCCCGGAGCGGCTGAAGATCATCGGCCACGGGTCGGCGGTAAAGCTGTCCAGGTGCTCGAGGATGTGGAACACGCGCGCGCCGACGACGCCGGCCACCATGACGGTGATGGTGAAGTTGGGCACGATGTCTTGCGGCGCCATCTCGACCTCGGTGAGGGCGCCGTCCTTGCCTTTCACCTGCCGCCTGGCATTGGCGAGCTGTCCGGCGCCATGCATGCGGCGCAGCTGGGCGCTCAGGCAGGCCGCTGCAGCCCAGCCGGCCAGGGCGACGAACAGGCCGAACATCGCGATCGGCAGCGGGAAATCGACCCCGGTCAGGGCCTTGATGACATCACTCAAATAGGGATACGACATGGATGGTTCATTCCTCGATGCTCAATTGTGGGGCGGAATTTAGCATGAATTAAACGGCGAGCGAAAAAAAAGCTCCGGACCCGGAGCTGGTTTTTTAATAATCCTGTTAAAGGGCGGTTTCAAATACCAAGCGCAACACTGGGTTAATTAACAGTGTCGGTCGGATGTTGTAGTAGTGCTATGTGCTGAGTATAAACGACGAGCGGCGATTCATAATTGAGCCGCGCTCTGGGCCGTGTATTGAGCGACAGT